>NZ_BAAJNO010000001.1:0-667994 GCF_054558415.1 Pseudomonas sp. No.21 | reverse complement strand
TCCGACCAAATGCGAACCGCTCGTCACTTCGGCCGGCCATGAAGGGCGGCAGATAATAGCCAACTACAAAACCGATGGAGGCCGAGCAGGGCCTACCCGCTCGCTGGGAAATTTCCGAATCGCAGGTAAAAAAAGAGCGGCAGTCGCCTGCCGCCCTCGGGAAAGGGGTGCCGCCCCGAGGGGCGGCCGGGGGTGGGGTCAGAGCGTCAGGTTGCGCTGTTCCTCCGTGGTCAGCTGGTTGCGTGCCTGGTCGTCCAGCTGGCCGGCGCCGAGCACCTGCACGCTGCTGCCGGAGTCGTAGGTCGGGGTGCGGCCGGCGCCTTCGCCGGAGGGCGCCACGCGCTCGTTGCCGAAGCCCAGCACCTGCACGGTGAAGATCGACGGCTGGCGCTGGCGCGAGGCGGCCTGCTGGTCGCGGGCCACGCCTTCGGCGGCGTCGCTGGCGGAGCTGGCCGCCGAGCTGGCCGAGGACAGCGCGCCGGTGTTCACCGCGGCCACCACCGGTATGCCGTTGGACTTGCCCTGCACCTGGATGTTGGCGGCGTTGACCACCTGCAGCGCTGCGATGTTGACGTTGCCGGAGACGCGGATGCCCGCCTCGCCCGCATCGATGGTGCCCAGGGGCGCCAGCAGGTCGATGTCGCCCGGCGGCACCTCGGCGATGGGGGCCAGGGTGGCGATACCGGCGCCGGTGCTGGGCACGGTGGGCGACAGGGTGACGTTGCCCCAGTTGTCGTAGACCCGGCGCGGCGGCGTGTACACCAGGGTGGTCTTGGAGCCACGCCCGGCGTTGATGTCGCCGGCCGCGGACCAGGCCAGGATGTCGCCGCCGAAGGTGGTCATGATGCGGCTCTGGCCCAGCAGCACGCTGCCATTGGCGAACAGCTGGATGTCGCCCGCGCCCTGGGTGATGACCCCGGCGGTGGACGGCGGCGCTTCGCCCTCGATGCCGAACACCTGCTGCCCGCCCGGGGTGAGCATCTGGATGCTGCCACCGAAGTTGGTGTGCACCCCGGCCCCGCCGTACATCGTGATGTCGCCCTGGTAGAGGATCGGGTTGCCGGCCACGTCGTGGGTGGGGAACAGCGCGGCGATGGCGTTGCGGCCCCGCAGGTAGCTGCCGAAGCGCGGGCTCTCCGCATCGTTGTATTCACGGCCACCGGCGCGCAGCTCGGCGAAGTAGATCTCCCGGGCGAAGACCCGCTGCTGCTCCGCCGGCAGCGCGGCGTAGTAGGCGCGTGCCTCTTCGCCGCTGCCACTGAAGCCGAAGCGCTCGGCGAGCCAGGCCGCCAGCTCCACCTCGTAGGTCTTGGCCACGCCGCCACCCGCCAGGCTGCCACCGACTTCGACACGGTTGGCTGGGTCCAGGTAGCGCTGAGCGAAGGCCAGGTAGTCCGGCCCGGCGCCGATGCCGGCCTGCATGACGATATCCGCCCCCGGCCGGTTGTCGCCCGGCACGATGGCGCCGAGGCTGGTCACCGCGGCCTTGTCTTCCATCAGGATGTTGCGCCCGGCGCTGATCTCCAGGGTGCCGGGGCCAGCGACGTTGAAGGTGCTGTAGAGGATGTCGCGGCCTGCCGAGACGATGGAGATGTCGGTGGGGTCGTCGTGGATGAAGAGGTTGCCGGTGCTGGTGGCCAGGCCTGCGAACTGCGGCAGCAAGGTGCCGGTCAGTTGGCCGCTGTTGACGATATCGCGGCCGGCCATGATGCGCGCCGGCCGAGACGCTTCGTACCAGGTCTCGCCCGCCCTCGGTGCACTGGCGAAGGTGATGAGCTCACCGGTACGCAACCCGATGATGTCGCCGTTGAGGGCATAGAAGCGTGCAGGCTCGTCGGCGCCGCGGTAGGCGCTGCTGGCCCCCGTGCCACCGAAGGCGAACAGGCTGCGCCCCAGGCTACCGACACCCGACAAGTCTCCTTGGTTGGCGCCTCTGGAATCGAGGTAGTAGAACGCCGGGTTGAAGGGTGTGGCCAGGCTGGAAACCGGTGCGTTGCTGGGCGTGACGGCATAACCACCGGCATAGATCGAGTCGCCTGCCAGGAATTCCAGCTGCGCTCGGCTGCCGGGTGCCAGCAACAACGAATAGTGGGTGGTGTTCAGGCTGTTGTCCGTCCACAGCGCCGATGGGCCGTAGTAAAGGCTGCCACCTGGAGCTGCTGCACGCAGGATCGATGGGTAGACGAATCGGCCATCGGTGGCGGAGAAGTCCAGGCCACCACGAACGCTGTCGCTGAAGCCGACTGAAAACTCACCGACCTGCGTCGAGGGGGTGAGGTTGCCGCCTGCGGAGAACAGGTCGATGGCCGTGTGGTCGGTCCACAGGCTGAACCATGAACGGCCAATGCTCTTGCCGCCATCGAGATCCACCGGCTGCCAGTTGCGTGCCTGGGTCCGCCCTGCATCGGACGCCGCGCCGAGCACCAGATCACCCCGGGCGTCCAGGCTGATGGTGGCGTCTCCCGGCACCAGTATCAGGCCGCCGGTGGCGCTGGCCATGGTGGCCTTGAAGGGATCGTAGGCACGGCTTTCGCGGGGGTCCTGCAACATCTGCATCGGCCCATTGACCTGCTCGATGCCGCCAAAGGAGCCCGCGCCGGCACGCACGGCGCCACGCAGGTTGGCCAGGCTGCCATTCAAGTCGTGGCGCTGTGCGATTGGACGGCCCCTGTCGTCCACCATCGCGCGCGCTTCCAGGGCCGGGTTAAGACCCCCACCTACCTTCAGATCGAGGTCACCACCCCCGGTGAGAACCAGCTCACCGCCCACCATGCGCCCCGTCGAGCCCACCGCCAGTACCAATCCCTGGCTGCGGGTGGCGATGGTGTTGTCCAGGGTGCCCCGGGCAGCCAGCATGCCGGCGTCACCGCCGACACGTACATCGAGGTTGCCGCCCCCCAGGGTTCCGAACCCGGTGAAACCGGTGAAGGCGACGTTGTCGTTGAAGGACATGTAGGTGCCGAAGTTGATCCACCAGGCGGTGGGCACCTCGCCATTGATTCCACCGCCCTGGCGCCACAGCCAACTGCTGACGCTGGAGCTTTCGGGCTGGTCGAGTCCGCCACTGCCCATCAGCTTGGAGCCGAGGATATCGCCCGTCAGGTCGCCGCCGACGGACAGCAGCAGGTTGCCGCCATGATCCGGGTACCAGGCCCGGTAGAGGCTGCTGGCGCCACCATCGACCAGGGACTCGTAGCTGCCGCCATTCTTGCCCAGCACTGTGGTGTCTAGCGTTGTACGACCGGATATCTGGCTGAGGCTTCGCGGTTGATTGAAAGCGGCTGACGCTGCCAGATCCAGAGAAGAGGTGCCGGCCGTATAGATGCCGTACAGGGACTGCATTTTGAAATCGCCAGCACTGATCAGGTCCAGATCGCCGGTACCGACCCGGAGCACACTGAAGCGACTGGTGCCCAACGCATAGTCGTACTCGATCGGACCTTCGTCGCCCCCCCCCTCACACAGACTTTCCCAGGCGCAGACACCCGCTTCGTCGGTTTGAAATTCCAGCGCGACTTCGGCGACAGGTTTCCCCGCGTGAGTTTCATCACCATAGAAAATCATGGAGCCTTCAGCGGTCAGCACCCGTCCGGTCGCCATGCACAGGCTTTCCCACGCGCAGACACCTGCCTCGTCGGTTTGAAACTCCAGCGCAACCTCACTGACAGGTTTTCCCGCGTGAGTCTCATCACCATAGAAAATCATTGAGCCTTCTACGGTTAGCACTCTGCCGCCGCCCGATGGCTGTCCAGGCTTAGGCGTCGCCAAAAAGCCATAGTGAGTATCAGCCACGCGAAGCTCCCCACGCTCTGCATAGGGGTCCACCATCCGGGTGTCCGCCGCCTGCAGGTCGGCGCCGGCCACGGCGCGCAGCGACCAGGACTGGGTACCCTCGGCCAGCATCTGTGCCACCGCCCAGTTGCGGCCTTTGCCATCGCCGCCGCGCAGGTTGATCTTCTCCACCCCTGCCGCCAGCTTCACATCGGTGCCCGCCGGGATCAGCGCCCCCAACGGCAATATCAAGGCACCCAACTGAGCAACGGTACTGGGGTTGGAAACAGTGATCGTGTTCGCTGGGCGGCTTGGCAACGCCACGCCCTTGGGCCATATCAGCCCGGTCAGGGCCGTGTCGCCAAGCAGCAGCGAGCCGCTGCCAAGAATCATGCCGGGGGCCAGGACGAGGTCGGCGCTCAGGCGGGTCCCGGCAGCATGTGCAACCGTGTGATCCGGGTTGAGGATGTCTCCCGCCAGTACCGTGCCGGCTGGCAGGGAGATCCCCGCTGTCAGCTCACCGGCTACCGGCAGGCGGGTGCCAGCAGCCAGGGTAACCGCCTGCAGAGGCAGGTCGAAATTGAGCGCCACGCCAGAGAGATAGGTAGTGCCATCCTGCAACTCGATACCCCCGCGCGGCACCACTACATCGCCGTTGAACAGCTGTTTGCCGGGCGTCAGCACCCAGCCATCATCGTCCGTCGTCTCCGGCGGCGGCATGAAGCCGTCGTTGACGCTGCCGAACACGGAGAGGTCGCCACCGGCGCGGATCACCAGGTTGCCCACCTCGCCCGAGCCGTAGACGCCATTCAGCTTCTGGGTATTGGGGTTGAGGCTTTCATAGCGATAGCCGGAAAGATCCAGGTCGCCCTGTACCACCAGGTCGCCATCGACGGTCTTGCTGACGATCTCGACGCCCGGGCGCAGGTGGAAGGCGTCGGCATAGGCGCCGTTGTTAAGGCCGGCCAGCTTGCCGTTGACCAGCGCGCCATTGGCCAGGGCGTTGTCGATGAAGGCCAGGCTGTCGGTGTGTTTCTGGTCCAGGTAGTTCTGGTCGATCTGCTGGTATTTGTGCCCGTTGACGGGGTCGGTGATTTCGATGGCGTCGTCGTAGCGCTGCACGCCGTTCACCGCGATCAGCTTGGCGCCCTGGATATCCAGGTTGCCGCTGGCGTCGATGGCGATATCGCCGGCGGTGGCGTCGCCCAGACGCGGGGCGTTCAGTTCCAGGGTGCCGCGGGCCTTGCCGTCATGCCCGCTGGTGGCGGCGGTGCCGTGGCGCAGGTCGATGCGCGCGCCATCGGCCAGGGTCAGCAGGCCGTCGCCGGAGCCCAGCTCAACCATGGCGCGGTTGGGTGAGTCGATGATCTTGCCGTAGCTGTCCACCCGCAGGCGGGTGCCGTGGGCGTCCAGCAACGCATGGCCGCCGATGGTCAGCCCCTGCTTGCCGGCCAGGCGGATGGAACCCACCCGCTCGCCGCTGGCGTCCACGGTGCCGTTGACGGTGAGCGTGCCACCGTCCACCGAGACGTCGATCTGCCCGGCCTTGAGGCCGTCGCCGATCACCAGGTCGCCCTGCTTGAGCTGGAAGCTGCGGGCCCCGAACACCTGGCCCTGGTTGAGCCGCTGGTTGAGGGTGGCGAAGTCGTCGCTGAGGCTGCCATCGCCCAGGTGCTGGGCACGGATATCGACGCTGCCGGCCTTGAACGGCACCAGGGTGCCGCCAGCGTCGTAATAGCCGCTGCTGCCACCGAGGATGCTGCCGCGCAGGTCGACGCTGCCGGCACCCGCTGCCAGGGCGGTGGCCTTGAGGCTGCCGGCCTGGTTGTTCGTGGCCGAGAGGTCGATCACCGAGCCGGCCGCCTGGCGGATGTCGCCGTTGCGGCTTTCCAGGATCAGGTCGCCGCCCCAGCTGTACTTGTTCACGTCGTTGAAGGTGACCTTGCGCCCGGCCAGGTCGATGCGCGCGGCATCGGTGAGGCTCAGTTGCGCCTCGGCCTTGAGGCTCAGCTTGCCGCTGGGCAGCACCACGGCCCCCTCCAGCAGCAGGTTGCGGCCGCTGAGGGACAGCTCGGCACCCAAACCGTCTCCGCCGATGCTGGGCACTGCACTGCCGTTCGGCGCACTGACGCGGATATCGCCGCCGGCGGTGATGCGGTTGACCGAGCCGGCGCCGCCGGTCATCACCGGGGTGCTGATGTTCAGGTTGCCGCCGCTGTACTGGAAGCCCTTGCCGGTGACGTAGCCGTCCTGGCGCTGGTACACCGACAGGCCGCCCTTGTGGTTGGCGGTGATGCGCTCGCTGGCGTTGAGGTTGACGTTGGCGAAGCCCACGGCCAGGCGATCGCGAATTGTCGCGGCGGTGGGTTGCGCGTCCGGCTGGTAGCCGAACTCGATGCGCTCGGCGTCGATCACCAGGTTGCCCGCACCCGTGCCGGCACCGCCGGTGATGATGGAACCGGCCTCGTTGTGGGCGCCGTTCCAGATCAGGTTGGAGGTGTGGATGCGCGCGGTCTCGCCCGCCTCGCCCTTGCCGTAGAGGGCCGGGGTGGTCAGCACCAGTTCCTTGAGCCGCGACTTGCCGTCGGCACCGTAGGTATCCAGGCTGGCGTTGCCGAAGAAGTTGAGCGAGTCGCGAGCGCCCAGCACCAGGGTCTCCAGGGCCGGCGCGCCGGTGCTGGTATCACCGCGCAGCAGGCGGTCGAGCACCTGCTGGTTGAGGGTCAGGCCGCTGGGCAGCAGGTTGCGGGCCGCGAGATCGGCCAGTGCCTCGGCGCTGCCGACATTGATGCCGCCCACTGCCAGGGTCAGGTTGCGGGTGCCGTAGTTGACCGCCTCGCCCAGTTCGAAGGCATTGTCGGTGGCCGTGCCGATGGTGCCCTCGGAGTAGAGCCCGGTGGTGCCGCTGCAGATGCCGTCGCACACACCGATGCGGATGCTGCCCGGGGCCTTCTGCGGCTCCTGCGGGTTGGCAGCGTCCGGGGCCAGCATGTTCAGGTAACCGTTGGAAACCGCCAGCACGCTGTTACGCCCCGGCTTGTAGATATAGCCATCGCGGGAGTCGCGAGGTGCATCGCCCTGGCCCAGGGTGTCGATGCTGGCGCCCTGCTCCACCGTGATGCCACCGGTGGGCCCGGCGGTAACCAGGAAGACCTCCGGGGCCTTGAGGATCGCGCCGCTGCGCAGTACCAGGTTGGCGGTGCGGGCCACACTCCCCCCCGAGCTACTGGCACCGTCGTCGAACTGGATGAAGTTGCCGCCCTGGCCGTAGAAGGAGCGCGCATAGGCGCCGATATTGAGGCTGCCGGCGCCGATGGCGTTGAGGGACTCATCGGTCAGGGTCACGCCGTTGAAACCGGCAGTGGGCCCTCGCCCGGCCTTGACGATCTCCAGGTTGCCCGTGGAGGTCTGGGTGATGCTGGAGGTGCTGCCACGCCCCCCCTCGCCGCGCGCCTTGAGCAGCTCGCCAGCGAAACTGAAGCTGGGCTGGTCGGTGGTGTTGTTCGCGAAGCTAAGGTTGAAGGCCTTGGCATCCCTGGGCATCAACGCGGCGGGAATGCCCAGGCGCGCGGCGTCGGCCAGGAGGAACTGGCTGAAGCTGGTTTCGTTGTACTGGGAGTAGCGGCGCAGCATATCGGCCGAAGTGATGATCACCTGGCTGGCCAGGCTGTCCCGCGCGCCGCTGGCCAGGCCCAGGGTGCCGGCAGTGGACCAGGAGCCATTGCGCATGGCCTGGGTGGTGATGGCACCGCCCTGCCCAGCCAGGCCGTTGACCTCCACGCGGAAGGCCCCCGGCAGCAACGCATAGGTGGATGGCAGCAGCGTATAGGTGCCCGCCGGCAGGCCCGGCACGCCGGCGCCGATGGTGATCTGCTGGCCCACCCTGGGGTCGACCGCGCCGCCCTTGCCCCCTTGGGGCGCGTAGCCGGCCTGCACGCCCGGCACGATGGCGTACACCGGGTTACTGCCAAGGGCCGGCAGCAGGAAGCCATCGGCACCGTACTGCATCAGGGGGCTGAAACGCGCGTCGGTGGAGCCACCACGGCCGGAGACGAAGCCGGCACCCACCAACTCACCGCCGCCGGAAACATCCACGACCGCACCCTGCTCGACATTGATGACCTGCCCAACGAGGTCGACCTTGCCCGGCATCAGGCTCTGCCCTTCCTTGAGCAGGTCGTTGGACAGGGAGACACCGTCGTAGAGCCAGGTCTTGCCGTCCACCGTGCCGCCGTAGGGAATCACCAATCCGGCGCCACTGACCGAAGTCAGGCTGCCCGGTAGCAGGTTGACGGTGCTGGCCGGAGTGGTGGGCGTGCCCGAGTAACCCAGGATCAGGTTACCGAGCGGTGCGCGCAGCACGCCCCCCTGGTTGATGACGTCTGCCTGCAGACGCAGCTCGCCGAAGGCCGAATAAGGAACGGCAGGGGCGTTGGTACCGATACGACCGATATCGATCCTCGATGCCCGGACGGCTCCCTTGACCCCCGTCCCCGGGTAGATCTGCGCAGCGACCAGTCCCAGCGTACCCGGCGTGGATAGCTGTGCCCCGTTATCGCTGCGGGTGCTCAGCAGGCGCATATCGCCATGGCTGCGCAACTGCATATCCGCGAAGCCACGCCGATCGACCGTCCGGATCGATCCGTCAGACATCACCAGATTGCCCCACGCGCCCACCTTGACCAGATCGCGGATGTCCAGCAGGCCATCGGCTGAAAGGTTCAACCGACCAGCTGCCGCCTGTTGCGAGACCCCACCCTGGATCGCCGTACTGGTGGTACCCGTTATCACACCGGTCACTTCGGCCGACGCGGCGAAGCGCACGGAGTTACCGTGCAGGTTGACGGTCGAGTTACCGGCAGCGACCTCAGCCAGGCCATATGCACCCGCATAGAGGTTGAGCGCGTTGGCCATGGTCAGGTCCAGGCTGCCATCGAAGCTCAGCAGCCCGGAGCTCATGAGCGAGAGGTTGTCGAAGCCACCCTGCTCCACCTGGTCCACCGCCAGGCGGGCGTGACCGAATTCCAGCAGCGGAGCACCCTGATCAGGACTGACCCCTGCCGGCAGTTCCGGACCTTGCTTGTGCTGCCCCAGGATCAGCTCGCTTTCCTTGCGCTGGCTGTCCGGGAGCGACGAGTTGTTAGCGTAGACACTGGATCCGAGCGCAACGGACAGACTTCCGCCCGCCGCCCCGGCGCCTCCGGCCGAGGCCTTGAACTGACCATCCAGATAGAGCCCGTTGGCCCCGGAGAAAGCGATGCTGCCACCGTGGCTGGCAACAGGCGTGGCACCCATCCCGACAATATCCAGGACAGCCTGGGTACCCGATGCGTCCAGCCGGGCTCCTTGACTGACCACGACGAACGAACCCGCCCCGGTAGTGTCACCCTTGGCGTGATCGATTTCGCCACCGATAACGATGCTGCCGCCATTACGCACGAAGCCATAGTGGTTACCACGGCTATCCACCGCTGTCGCTGCGCGGGCGGCGGCATCCAGAACGGCGTGGTCGCCGATCCAGATCGGGCGGTAGGTGCCCATCGACATTTGGGCAGCCGCCACGACCCCAGGAGCGACTGAATTGATTGCAATGGAGCCGCCCCAGGCATTCAGCGTGCCGTCTACAGTCACCCGCCCCACGCTCGCCAGCTTGATCGACTGCCCAGGGTCGACGTTGAGTACGGACCCCTTGCCGATCAGCAGTTCCGTGGCGGAAATGTTCGCGGCACTGGTGCGGTCACTGCCCGCCTGCAACGACAGGCTCGCGCCCTGGCGCTGGGTCAGCACACCCTTGGCAGCATCCTCCAGGTAGACGGGGGGCGTCCAGGTTTCCAGGGCATCGCGGGGTGCACCGCCGGTGGCCAGGCTGATCGCCCCATCGCCCTGCCGGTAGACCGGCATGCTCACGTCCACCCGGGTGCCCTCGGCCACTTCCAGGCCGCGGTTGCCCGCCACCTCGTAGGCGGAGAAGCCCTTGTCGAAGAAGTCGCCGCGCAGCAGCAGGGTGCCGGCATCGGCCGAGGTGGCGCTGTCGCTGATCAGCACCTTGCCGGCCTGCAACGCCAGGGTGCCACCACCCTTGGCGCCCTGGCCGCGCAGGTCGCCGCCCAGACTCAATACGCCGCTATCGCCCGTCCCGCTGCCGGCGTTGGCCGCCAGGGTGACATTGCCGCCCTTGCCACCCTGCAGCTTGCCGTTGGCCAGCAAAGCGGCACCGGAGGAGACGTCCACCAGGCTGCCGCTGCCCAGCAGGGTGCTGCCGCTGCTGCGCAGGGAGATGCTGCCGCCATTGAGGTAAGGCAGCGCACGGCTGTCGTTCGGGTCCAGCAGCTGGTTGCTCCACAGGCCGCTGGCATCGAGCTTGACGCCCTCGGCGACCTTGACGGATGCCGCCCCGGCCAGGGTGGTATCGGCCTTGCCGTTGGCGGTGATCTGGTTGAGCACGTTGCCCAGCTGGATGCTGCCGCCATGGGCAGTGATGTCGGCATTCACCTCCACCTTCGGGCCATACAGGGTGACGCTGCCCGCCGGGGCCACCTGCAGGTCGCCATCGACACGGATGCCTTCGCTGGCGGCCACCTTGACCGCCCCGAGGTTGAAACCGTTGAGCTGAGCACTGTCGAGGTAGAGGGTGCCCTGGCGGCCGGCCGGCAGGGCCGAACCCAGGTCCAGCCCATCGGCGATGCGGGTGCCGCCCTCGCCGAGGATCACGTTCTTCAGGGTGTTGGCATCGGCGCCCAGGGTGTATTCCAGGGTGCCGCTGCTCTTCACGTACCAGGGGGTGTAGCTGCCCACCACCAGTTGCGCGCCGCGGGCCACGGCCTTCTGCGACTGGCTGTAGCCGTCGAGCCCGGCCTGGGCGCCACGGGTCTGGCGCTCGCCCTGGTAGGTGTCGCTGGCCAGGGTGCCTTCCAGCACGGCGTTGCGGGTGCCGATCACCAGGGTGCCGGCGTCGCGTCCCACGGTGTAGCCGCCTTCCTTGCGCTCGTTCGGGGCGATCAGCGGGGTGTAGTAGTAGTCGGTCTGCCCCCAGCGCTGGCTGTGGTCTTCGTAGCCCTTGTAGAGGCCGGTGTAGAGGATGTCCCCCGGAGCGCTGGAGAGCTCGTAGAGGCGCCCGTCGGCGCCCTTGAGCCAGGTCTGCTTGATAGTGCCGGCCTGCACATCCAGGGTGCCGCCGGAGAGGTTGATCTGCGAGCCCGCCTGGGTCACCACCTCGTTGCCGGTGAAGCTGACGGTGCCGCCCTGGGCCATCCACTCCGCCACGCTGTGGCCCTGGGTACCCAGGTAGCCGCTGACCTCCAGCAGGCCGCCGGCGGTGTACCAGCGGTCGGTGGCGTAGCCGTTGGTGCCGGCGGGCACGAACACCAGGTCGCGCACATCGACCCAGACATCGTTGTTGTTCAGGCCGCCACCGTCGCGGTTGACCGAGGAATCGCGCTGCTCGTTGCCCTGCAGGTTGACCTTGACGCTGTTGGACTCCATCGCGACCTTGACCCCGGTGGCACCGGAGACGTCGATCACCGCGCCATCGCGCACCAGGCTGCGCTGGCCGGCGTTGACCGCCACCTGGCCACCGGTGGCCAGGGTGATGGAACCCTTCTGGAAGTCCACGGTGCCGCTGCTGTCGATCTGCACCAGGGACAGGTCGCGGCGGAAGGTATCGCCGGGAATCACCTTGCCGTCCAGAGTCACCGCCGGCGCGATCAGCGCATCGCGCTGGCTGTCCAGGGCCGTGGCGCTGGCATCCAGCAAAATGGCTGTGGTGCTGCCCTCGCCCAGGGTCACGCTGCCGTTGGCGCCGGTTGCGGTGAGGTGCACCGTGCCGCGGGCATCGGCCGAAGTGCTGGCCATTGCCGCGCCGTTCTGGCGCACCTGGTTGCCCGCCAGGGTCACGTCGCCGCTGGCAGCGAGGATCACCCCGCTGTTGGTCACCGTACCGGTGCCGCCGACGGTCACCTCGTTGCCACGGGTGGTGGAGGTCGGGCTGCCGTCGGTGCCATAGCCCTTGCGGATGGTGAAGCTGTCGCCCGCCGCCAGCAGCGCCTGGCCCTTGGGCGTGGCGATGGTGCCGGCGTTGTCCACCTCCTTGCCCAGCAGCAGCACGTAGCCGCCACCGGCCGTGGAGGTGGCCGGCGCGGCGGTGTTGAGCTGCGCACCCTGCTCCACGCGGATGGCGCCCTGGGCGTTGGTGAAGGCCGGGTTGCTGCCGCTGTAGAGGCCGCCGGTCTTGAACTGCTCGTCGCTGAAGTCGGTGGCCGCGGCCACCAGGTTGCGCACGTTGACCTGGCTGCTGCCGCTGAACACCACGCCGTTGCCGTTGAGGATCATCACCGTGCCGTCGCCCTTGATCTGGCCCTGGATCTGGCTCGGCGCCGTGCTGTTGTTGACCTTGTTCATCAGGGCCCAGCTGGCGTCCTGCTGGAAGGCCACGGTGGTGTCGCGGCCGACGTTGAAGGTCTCCCAGTTGAGGATGGCCTTGTCGGCGGTCTGCTTGATGGAGACCAGCACCTTGCCGTTGGCGTCGGTCTGCACCGGCCCCTCGGCGTTGACGAACAGCGGCTTGCCGTCCGGGCCGATCACCACATTGAGGCCGTTGCCGCCCAGGCCGTTGTGAATGGTCTGCGGCCCGCTGGAGGCGGCAGCGCGCCCCGCCGCCTGCGCGGCCTGGGCCGCAGCGATGGCGGCCACCGTGTTGTTCATGTTGGCGAAGCTGCGCCCCAGGCGCTCCTGCACCCGTTGCTGCTGGGCCAGGGGCGGCGGCGTGCCCGGCGCCGGGGTGGTCGGCCGCATGGTGCCCGAGGCCTGGGCCGCGCCCTTGGCGGCGAACCAGGCGGCGCTGAAGGCCGGCTCCGCCTGGGCGCCGCCGGCCAGCAGCATCAGAGCGATGGCCTGGGCCAGGGGCTTGAGCGGCAGGAAGCCGTCGTGGCGGGTGGCGGTGCGGGAAGCGGGCTTGCTCGGCTGGGAACGCATCACTACGGATCCTTGTGTTCTCGCGAAAGACGGGCGCATCGCCCTCCCCTGAGGTACGCGCCATGGCTATATCCCAAGGCGGTGCCAGCGGCCTCCGACCGAACTTTTGTCATGCAAAGTTCATCTGCCCGGCAGGCGGCTGAAACAGGAAAACCGGCAAGGGCGCGAGGCCATTGCCGGTTCTGTGGAGCGAGGACCCGGTTAAGGGCTTAGAGCGGACGGCCGATGCCGTTGCAGGCAGTGGTGTTACCCACGGCCAGGGAGCTGGTCGCCAGGGAGAAGGTGTTGCGGATGGCGTTTTTCCAGTCGTTGTTCAGCGGGATCAACTTGGCAGCGATGATGGCTGCGTCGTTGTTGGTGGTGGTGCTGTAGTGACGGGCCAGCAGGGTGCGCACGGCCGAGGTGTCGGTGCTGTCCTTGTAGCACTGGTTGAACACCAGGAAGGTGTAGCCAACAACCTTGTAACCGCTGGACGGGTTAGCCAGTACCTTGGCCCAGTTTTCCGGCTTGGAACGATCTTCTGCAGGCACGCCGGCAGCGTTCGACGGCGGGGCGATGGTGCTCAGAGCGGTGGTGACGTTGCCGACGGTGGGCAGCAGGCCGTTGACCCTGGAGACTACGGCGTTGCTGGTGGCGTTGACATCTTCCGGACCGACGTAGCCGATAGCGCCTTCGGTAGCCAGAACAGTGCTGGCCATGGCGGGGCTGCTGGCAACAGCGACGGAGCCAGCCGGTGCGGTGCCACCTACAGCGGTGAGGAAGGTGCTGCTGGTGGAGAACTTGCTGGAGCACTGGCTGTTCAGGTGACGGGTGAAGATTTCGCTGGTGCCGCTGCTACCGGAACGGTAGTGAACCTTGATGGCGGTGTTCGGGTAGCTGGCGTTGACCTGGTTCCAGGTGGTGATGGTGCCCGAGAAGATGTCGCAGAGCTGGGCGCTGGTCAGGTCCAGGTTGTTGACGGCGGTGCCGTTGGCCAGGGTCAGCTTGTAGGGGAAGGTGACCGAGGTAGCGGCGGACGGAACCTGGATGATCGGGCCCCAGTTGGCGGCGCTGGAAGTGGGAACGGCCGGGGACTGGTGAGCAGCCTGATAGGTGCTGAGTTCGGTAGCGGACAGGATGGAATCGCTGCCTGCGTAGTCGACGCTTACAGCGGGGCTGTAGACCTGGTCCAGAGTGCCGTTGTCATCCAGGTCCCAAACGAAACCGTTGGAGTTGTTGGTCAGGAAAGCAGTCTTGCCAGCGCCGCTGCCCACGCCGATGTAGTTGTTGAAGCCCGGGTAGGGAGACGAGCCATTGAGAATGCCCAGGGGAGCAGGCTTGGCGGGAGTGCTCGGAATACCATACAGGTTCTGCGGCAGAGTGGCGCCGCCACCGACTACGGCAGCCATGGCCTGGGCGGAGCACAGGCCGGCGACGGCCATGGAAACAGCGAGAACATTGCGCTTGAACATGAAGAATCTCCTTTCATCGTGTCTGGACGTTGAGTGGTTCGCTCTTGCATCACGCTGCGGCCTGGCCCCGAGCCACATTCCCCTGCTCGTCGGTGGGCTGGCCACGAGATAGACGTTCTCAACTTCCGGTGACAGAGAAAGGAAAAAACCTCGGGAGCTTGTGCGGATTTTTTCCAGTATTTCTCGGGAGTTAGCGAAACTTTCCTGACATGTCGGCCAGTCCCTCCAGCCATTTTCCACGGGGTGCGGATCGCCCTCTCCCGCCATTGCTGAGCCGGGCCCACGTTGCATGACGGAAGGATGAACCCGAGTGGCGCGAAGACGGGGCTCTGGAGTGAGGGGCAAGGCTGGACGTGGGCGAATTCATTGGCTCTGTCTGCGTTAAGTGTTGCTAGAGGATTTGAGCCCAGCTGATTGCCGAGTTCTGGTGATGCTTCTGGTTTCGCCCCCCCGGGCGAGTCCCTTTTAACAATCGTCGGAATGCCGAACCACTTAAAAGGAACCAAAAGGGCTTGCCCCATCATCCGGCCCCGGCTTCGCCGGGGTTCCCTCACTCCATCGTCCTATCGGGGGCCGGCGCGATGGGCCATCCATGGCCTGGCGCGCCTCTCGCGGCATCCATGCCGCTCGTCCCCCTGCGCAACGACTGCGTTCGGCCTCCTGGAGGGGCGTTGGCGGCTGCTCCAACTTTTTCGGCCAGCGCATCGCCACGTGGTGCGCACGGGCTTTCGTAGGATGGCGTAGAGCGAAGCGAAACCCATGCGGTGGCGGTGGCAGAAATACTTTGGTGCCCGGAAAGCACCGTGCTTGAGCGCTTGCATTAAAACCACAATAGCTAACGCCGACAGCGCCAATTCATTCGCGAATGAATTGGGTACTGTCGGTGATGGCCCGAGGATGAACACCGTGCACACCGCCGCAGAGTGCTTCCGGAAAATCCCAGGTGCGCGCAGCACACCCTACGTCCGGGGCACTTGTGAAACGGTTCTCCCAGGGGAGACGAACGCCCTACTGCACCAACTGGTTGATCTCGATGATGGGCAGCAGCACGGCCATGACGATGGTCAGCACCACGCCGCCCATGACCACGATCATCAGCGGCTCCAGCAGTGCGGTCATGCCCATGGCGCGGCGTTCGATGTCGCGGGACAGGGTCTGCGCGGCGCGGTCGAGCATGGGCGGCAGGGAGCCGGTCTTCTCGCCGCTGGCGATGAGGTGGATGAGGATGGGCGGGAACACGCCACCGGCCTTGAGTGCGCTGGCCAGGCTGATGCCTTCGCGCACGGCGAGGGTGGCGTCGGCCACGCAGGCGGCCAGGCGGTCGTTGGCCAGGGTCTCGCGGGCGGCGTCGAGGGCGCGCAGCAGCGGCACGCCGGCGCTGCCGAGGATCGCCAGGGTGGAGGCGAAGCGCGCGGTGTTCACCCCCAGCACGAAGCGCCCCAGCAGCGGCAGGCGCAGCACCCGGGCGTGCCAGGCCAGGCGCGCGGCGGCGTCGCGCAGGTACAGCCGCCAGCCCCAGAAGGCCCCGGCGATGCCGGCGAAGCAGAGCACCCCCCAGGCCCGTACGAAGTCGCTGGCCTGGAGCATCACCCGGGTCAGCGCCGGCAGGTCCTGGCGCGCCTGGGAGAAGGCGCTGACCACCTGGGGCACGACGAAGCCGAGGAGGAAGACGACGATGCCGATGGACACCAGCCCCACCACCGCCGGGTAGATGAAGGCGGTGAGGATCTTGCCGCGCAGGTTGTTGCGCTCCTCGATGTAGTCGGCCAGGCGCTCCATCACCTGGGCCAGGTTGCCGGATTCCTCGCCGGCGGCGATCAGCGCGCGGTAGATGTCGGGGAAGTCGCGCGGGCGCGCCGCCAGGGCCTCGGCCAGGCGCATGCCGCTGCGCACGTCGGTGCGCACCGCGCCCAGGGTCTCGGCGATATGACGGCGCTCGGCCTGGTCGACGGTGGCCGACAGCGCCGACTCCAGCGGCAGCCCCGCCGCCAGCAGGCTGGCCAGCTGGCGCGTGGCCCAGGCCAGGTCGCCATCGGACAGGCGCGGCGCGAACAGGCCGCCAGCGGCGCTGCCACCGCCCTCCTCCTCGGCCAGCTCCAGGGGCGTCAGGCCACGGGTGCGCAGCAGGCCCATGGCGCTGCGCGGGCTGTCGGCCTCCAGGGTGCCGCTCTCGATGCGCCCGCTGGCATCGGCGGCTTCGAAACGATAGCGGTGCATCAGGCGTCCCTCGTGACGCGGAGGATTTCCTCGGGCGTGGTGAAGCCGCCCTGCACCCAACGCTCGCCGTCCTCGCGCATGCTGGCCATGCCGGCGGCGCGGGCGGCTTCGCGCAGGCTTTGCTCAGCCTCGCCCTGGTGGATCAGGCGACGCATGTCGTCGTCGATCACGAAGAGTTCGTGGATGCCGGTACGGCCGCTGTAGCCGGTGTTGTTGCAGGCCGCACAGCCCACCGCGCGCCATTGCCCGGGGAAGGCCGGGTCGGGTTCGCGGCATTGCATGCAGAGGCGGCGCACCAGGCGCTGGGCGAGCACGCCGAGCATGCTGGAGGCCAGCAGGAAAGGCTCCACGCCCATGTCGGTGAGGCGGGTGACGGCCGAAACCGCATCGTTGGTGTGCAGCGTGGCCAGCACCAGGTGCCCGGTGAGCGAGGCCTGCACGGCGATCTGCGCCGTCTCCAGGTCGCGGATCTCACCGATCATGATGATGTCCGGGTCCTGGCGCAGGATGGCGCGCAGGGCCAGGGCGAAGCTCATGTCGATGCGCGCGTTGACCTGGATCTGGCTGATACCCGGCAGGTCGTACTCCACCGGGTCTTCCACCGTGAGGATGTTGCTGGTGGCGGCGTCCAGCCGCGCCAGGGCGGCGTAGAGGGTGGTGGTCTTGCCGCTGCCGGTGGGCCCGGTGACCAGCACGATGCCGTGGGGCTGGCGGATCAGCCGGTCGAGCCGCTCCAGCAGCGTCGGCGCCATGCCCAGGGTCTCCAGGCGCAGGCGCCCGGCCTGCTTGTCCAGCAGGCGCATCACCACCCGCTCGCCATGGCCGGTGGGCACGGTGGACACGCGCACGTCGATGGGCCGCCCGGCCACGCGCAGGGCGATGCGGCCGTCCTGGGGCAGGCGTTTCTCGGCGATGTCCAGCTGCGCCATGATCTTGATCCGCGACACCAGCGCCGCATGCAGCGCCTTGCGCGGGGCGACCACGTCGCGCAGCGCGCCGTCCACCCGGTAGCGCACCACCGAATGGGTCTCGAAGGGCTCGATGTGGATGTCGCTGGCCTCGTCCCGCGCGGCCTGGGTCAGCAGGGCGTTGATCATGCGGATCACCGGTGCGCCGTCCTCGGTATCGAGCAGGTCGGTGACCTCGGGCATGTCCTGCAGCAGGCGGTCCAGGTCCACCTCGCTCTCGGCGGCGCCGACCACCGCAGCGGCGCTGCCGGTGTCGGCGTAGGCGCTGGCCAGCAGGGTTTCCAGCTCGGCCTCGGTGACCCGCTGGATGGGCGTAGCGCCATGGCGGCGGCGCACCTCGCCTATGGCCCAGCCGGGGGTGCTGGGGCTCACCAGCAGCACCGCGCCCTCCCCCTCGCCCTGCAGCAGCAGGCGCTGGGCGCGGGCCCAGGCGTAGGGCAGCGCGCTCATGGCTGCTCGCCCGGGCGCAGCGGCACGGCGCGCATGGGCCGGGGCTGCGGGGCCGGCAGGGGCGCTGCCGGCTCCGGCGGCATGGCCTGTTCGGCCGGCGGCAGCTGCGGCGCCTGCATGTCGCTGAGGGACCACTTGCGCTCGGGCTGCAACGCGCCCTGGGCACGGCGGATGAAGTCGTAGCGGTTCAGGGTGATGCTGCGGCCCACACCGTCGTCGCGAATGATGTAGGGCCGCAGGAACACCATCAGGTTGGTCTTGGTCCGCGCGCGGCGGTCGCTGCGGAACAGCGCGCCGATGCCGGGCAGGCTGCCGAGCCCGGGCACGGCGTCGCTGCTCTGGACGAAGCTGTCCTGCAGCAGCCCGCCGAGCACCATGATCTGCCCGTCGTCGAGGAGGATGCTGGTGTCGATGGCGCGCTTGTTGGTCACGGTGCCGGCATCGTTGTCGGCGCGCTCGTCGACGCTGCTGACCTCCTGGTAGATGTCCAGCTTCACCGTGCCGCCTTCGGAGATCTGCGGTCGCACGTTGAGGCGCAGGCCCACTTCCTCGCGCTCGATGGTCTGGAAGGGGTTGTTGCTGGTGCCGCCGCCGTTGGTGACGTAGTTGCCGCTGACGAAGGGAATGGTCTGGCCGACGAAGATGCTCGCCGCCTCGTTGTCCAGGGTCAGCAGGTTGGGCGTGGACAGCACGTTGGTGCCGCCCTTGCTCTTCAGCGCGCGGGCCAGGACCTTGAGGTCGAGCACGCGGCCTATGCCGGGGATGTCCACGCCCCCGGACACCTTGCCGATGCTGAGGCCGCCCGGCAGCACGTCGATGCTGTTCTTGGCGGCGGTGTTCAGGCCCGCGCCCCCGAGGTTGGCGCCCCCGATCCAGCCGTTGCCGGCCAGGTTGCCGGCCTGCCACTGGATGCCGAACTCGCTGGTGTCGTCTTCGCTGACTTCGACGATCAGGCTCTCGATCACCACCTGCGCACGGCGCTGGTCGAGCAGGTCGATGACCTCGCGCAGGTTGCGGTACAGCGGGTCGGGCGCGGAGATCAGCAGGGTGTTGGTGGTGGTGTCGGCCTGCACGGTGACGCCGTTGGCGGAGAAGGCCACCGCGCCCTCCTGGCCGCCCTGCCCCTTGGCTGCCGACAGCAGGCCGCCGCCCGACTGCCCGTAGCCACCGGAGCTGCCGCTCTGCCCGTTGCTGCTGGTGGCGGTGCCGGAGCTGGAACCGCTGCTGCCGGTGCCACTCTGCGTGCTGCCCCCCAGGTTGCCGCCATTGAGCTGGGCACGGCTGCTGTCGCCCTGCCCGGCGCTCTCGCCCTCGCCGGTGAGCAGGCCGCGCAGCGCCTGGGCCAGTTTGTTGGCCTGGGCGTTGCGCAGGTACACCACGTGCAGGTTGCTGGGGTTGCCCTGGGCGCTGTCGAGCTTGGCGATCAGCTGGCGGGCCAGCTCGGTGCGTTCGGGGCTGCCGGTGCGCAGGATGATGCTGTTGGAGCGCGGGTCGCCGATCACCGCGACCTTCTGCGTGGCGTCGTTGCCCGGGCTCTCCATCAGCTCGGCGACCATGGCGGCGATGTCGGTGGCGATGCCGTTCTGCACCGGCACCACGTCGGTGTCGATGGAGCCGGGCACATCGATGTTGGCGATGATCGCCGCGACCCGTTCGAGGTTCTCCGCGTAGTCGGTGACCACCACCGTGTTGTTGCCCGGGTAGGCGTTGATCGGGTTGTTCGGCGAGACGATGGGGCGCAGCACCGGGATCAGGTTCACCGCGTTCTCGTACTGCAGGCGGTAGGTACGGGTGACCATGCCGTTGCCCGCCGGACGGTCGGCGTCGCTCACCGGGCCGCCGAGCAGCTTGGCGTCGGCCTCGGGTACCACCTGGCTGACGCCGCCCACCTCCACCACCGAGAAGCCCTGCATGCGCAGCGCCGCCAGGAGCATGTCGTAGGCGGTGCGGGCCGGCACCTCGCCCTCGGAGACCAGGGTCAGCTGGCCCTTGACCCGGGGGTCGGCGAGGAACTGCCGGCCGGTGGCGCGGGACAGCGCACGCAGCACGGCGGGGATGTCGGCCTCGACGAAGTTCAGCTGCACCGGCTGCTCGCCCAGCCCGGCGGTGCGCGTGTCCCGGGGCGGCGTGCCGGGGTGCCGGGCGGCCTGTTGCGCGCGCTGCGCCCGCGCCACCTGCTGCTGGCGCTCGGCCTGGGCCTGGATGCGTTCGCGCTCCGCCAGGGCATCACCCTGCCCCACCTGGGCCATGGGCCGGCCCAGCTCGCTGGCGGCAGGGATCGGCAGCGGCGGCGGCGTGCCCCCGGACTGACTGCAGGCAACGAGCACCGCCGCGAGGGAAATCGCCGCCCCGTGCCGCAGCGTCCGCCGCAGCCCTTGTCCATCGAACCGCTTCATGAGGATTCCTTAGCGCCTGGCGCCTGTTCCATGCCGACGACGCCGGAAAGCCGGGCGTCCGTCCGTTCGCTTTCTGTCCCGCCGTCGCGCCGCAGCCGCACCTGGCGCAGCTCCAGCGGCAGGCTCGGGGTCACGCCCAGCAGCCAGTCCATCACCCCTTGCGCCGGGGCGCCTTGCAGTTCCAGCTGCCAGTGCGGGCCTTCCGCCCGCAACTGGTAGTGCCCGGCCAGGCCGTTGCCATCCAGACCCTGGCGCAGCAACGCTTCCAGGGATGCACCGGGCGCCAGGGCGGCGGGCCCCTGCACCTCGGCCAGCACCGCTTCGAGGGTCTGTGCCTGGGCACGCAGGCGCGGCAACTCGGCCTGCCAGTGCTCGATGCGCGCCAGGGGCGGTTCGATCAAGGCGAACCACAGCAGCATCGGCGGCAGCGCGATGGCCGCCAGGCGCAGGATGCGCCGGTCGCGCGGGCCCAGCCGCTGCCAGCGCTGGCGGGCCTGTGCCGTCTGTTCGCGCCAGGTGCCACGCAGTTTCAGCAGGCGCTCATTCATCGCGGCCGGCCTCGCCGCTGGGGGCGTCGCCCGGTGGCAGCGGCTTCAGGCTCCAGCCGTCCGCGCCGATGGCCGCCTGCAACCCAGCCTGGGCCAGGGTCGCCTGCCAGGCCGGGTCCGCCGGGGGCTTGCGCGCGCCGGCACGGGGCACCAGGCGCAGGGTCTCGCCGTCGTAATCGATGGACTCGATGGCGCCCAGGGCGAAGGGCATGGCGCCAACGGCCTGCTGCACCAGGGCGGCGAAGCGGCCGGGGCCATCCTGGGTGCCGCCGGCAAGGCGCGCGTCGCGCTGCTGGCGGGCTTGCTGCAAGGGGTTGAGCACCACCGGCAGCTGCGGGAAGACCTGTTTCACCCGCTGCGACATCTGCTGCTTGAGTGCCAGCCCCTGGTGGGCCATCTGGGTGGCGTGCAGGTTGAGGCCGAGGGTCCAGACGCCAACGGCCAGGGCGCAACAGGCCAGTGCCCTGCCCCAGCGCCGTGGTCCCCGGGCGGGCCCTTCCAGCCCCTGCAGCAGGTTGCAGGCGGGTGCCGGGCCGGTCCAGCGGCGGCTGGCGGCGACGGCCTCGCCCGGCAGGCCCTCGGGTACATCGCCAGGCCAGCGCGGTGCCTCGCCGCTCTCCAGCAGGCGCGGCAGGCAATCTTCGGGCAAGGGATGCACCCAGCCGCCCTGAACGTTTTCACGCACCAGCAACTGGCCGTCACGCAGTTGCGCGCAGGCGGCCCCAGCGTCGACGTTCAGGAAGAACGGCGCGCCGTAGAGGCCGCGAGGCTCCAGCGCACATTGCCGCAGGCCCTGCAGCAGGCGCTGCAGGCGCTCCCGTTCGAGCCAGGCCAGCTGCACCCGGCCATCGGCCTGGCGCGGGCCGTGCACCAGTTGCAGCCCCTCGCAGCCGCCGAGCACCAGGCCGTCCGCCGCGCAGCGCACGGCATCCCCCAGGCGCGCGGCGGGCAGCGGCGGCAGTTCGAGGCTGGCCAGCAGGCTGTCGTCCGGGTGCAGGGTCAGCTCCACGGCCTTGCCCCGGGCCTGGCGACCCAGTTCGGCGAGGCTGGCCCGGCCCTCGCTGGCGAGGTGGCCCTGGCGATCCAGCCAGGCGTACTCCACCTCGGCCTCGGGGCGCAGCCCGGCCAGGGGTGGCAAGGCGATCCGCAGTGACGCGCTCATGCGCCCACCCGCGTCCAGACGATGCGCGGCTGGCTTTCCTCGGCACGGAACAACAGCGCCTCCACCGGGCTGCGGCGCTCGCCGGCCCGGGCCAGGCCGCGCACCAGGAACCACTCGCTGGTGATGCCGATGCGCACCCGCTCGGTGGTCAGGTCCGGCATGCGCAGGCGGTTGAGCACGTCACCGCTGTTGATAAACCACTGCCCGCGGTCGCGCTCGGCCACTAGGGCGCGGGCGCGCTCCAGGCCAAGGCCGGGCACCCGCGCGGCGATCACCTCGGCGCTGGTGGTGTTGCCGTTGACCCAGGTGGGCACGGGCAGCAGCGTGACGAAGGGTGCCAGGCGCTGCAGGGCATCGGCGGGCACGCCGGGCAGCCCGGCCAGGTCCTCCAGGCGGCGCAGCATGGGGCGCTTGGCTTCGATGGCGCGATCCTGCGCCTCGGGCGAGGTCAGCCGGCCGCTGTCGAAACCGCTGCCCCCGGCCGGCTCGCTGCGGGGCGGCTGGAGGCGGTAGGCATAGCCGTCGATCACCCGGCGGGCGATGCGCGAGGCCGCATCCTGCGGCACGCCGAGCAGCGCGCAGAGGCGTTCGAAGGTGGCCATCTCCAGCGGGTCGAGCTGGTCGTCCTGCACCAGGTTGCGCAGGTTGAAGCGGCCCTGTTCGTCGATGATCGCGCCCTCGAAGGCGGCGCCCTCGCCCAGGTTCAGGTTGCGCAACGGCTGTGCCCAGGCCTGGTCGAGACGGGTAGCCGGCTCGCGCAGGCGCGCCTCCCAGAGCCGCTGGCGGCTCCACTCCAGGGCACCGCGTGCGGCCCAGGCGCCCTGCAGGCGCTGCTGCTCGCTCTCCACGGCGCGGGTGATGCGCGCCTGGCGGGCGATCATGCCGGCGGCGATCACCGCCACGACGGTCGCGATCAGCAAGGCGCTGATCACCGCCATGCCGCGCTGGCTGGCCAGGGGATGCACGGCGCGGCCTACAGCTGCCAGGAGCCGATGTCGGCATTGACGCCCTCGCCCTCGGGCTGGCCGTCGGCCCCCAGGGAGAAGATGTCCACCTCGCCGTTGGCGCCGGGGTTGAGGTAGTTGTAGGGGCGGCCCCAGGGGTCGTTGGGCAGGCGTTCGAGGTAGGAGCGCCAGTTGCTCGAGGTGGCATTCGCCGGGCGTTCCACCAGCACCTTCAGGCCCTCGTTCTGGCTCGGGTAGCGGCCCTGGTCGAGGCGGTAAAGCTTGAGCGCCTGCATCAGCCCGCCGATGTCCTGGCGCGCGGCGGTGGCGCGGGCCTGGTCGGGACGGTCGAGCACCTTGGGCACCACCATGGCGGCGAGGATGCCGAGGATCACCACCACCACCATGATCTCGATGAGGGTGAAGCCCTGCTGGCCATTCCGGCCGCGAACCGGGGAGCTGAACCGCGCGATATCCATCTCGACACTCCTTGGGTCTGCCTCGGCCCGCTTCCATGGAGGCGGGCCTGTCCTGTCGACCCGGATTGTTCCAAGCGCATATGTCACTGGTATTGAAAATCCTCGGGAGGATTTCCCCCGCGTCCGGCCACGACGCCCGTGGCATGGGGGCTGCGGGCCGGCGGGCCAGGGCTTCGGCGCACCGTCCTCCGGTGTTTCCGTCAGCGTTTCGTCAGACGCCGGCGCTAGGCTGGAGCCTTCTTCCCCGCCCCGTGACCCGCTCATGCGCAAGGCCCACGCAACGCCCCGGCCAGCGGCCGGTTTCACCCTGATCGAAGTGCTGGTGGCGCTGGCCATCGTCGCCGTGGCGATGTCGGCGGCGGTGCGTGCCGCCGGGCAGATGACCCAGGCCGACGGCTTGCTGCGCGACCGCTCCATCGCCCTGCTGGCGGCCCAGTCGCGCCTCGCCGAGCTGCGCCTGGAGGGGCTGCCGGGTGTCGGCCGCAAGGTGCTGGAGTGTGATCAGGGGCGCCTGCGGTTGAGTTGCGAGCAGCGCGTCACCCCGCTGGGCGACCTGGTGCAGCTGAGCCTGCGCGTGTACGACCGCGAACGTGGCGGCCCGCCCCTGGCACGCCTGGAAACCCTGGTGGCACGCGACCGCCTGCAGGTGACGCCGTGAACTCAGCGCAGGGACGGCAGCGGCGGTGCCTCGGGCAGGCGGGCGATGGACAGGCGCTGGGTTTCACCCCCCCGGGCGATGATCACCGCATCGCCTTCGATGGCGTCCAGGCGCACGCCTTCGCCCAGGCTCTCGCCCGTGAGGAAGGCGCGTGGCGGTGCATCGTCGATGGCGAGGATCGCCACGGCACCGCGCTCCCCGGCGAACAGCCCGGTGAGGCGCACGTCCAGCTGGCTGGCGCGGCTGGCGAACCATTGCGCCGCCTCCCGGGCGGCGGCAGGCGCCGGCTGCGGGGCCTGGCTGAGCGCCTGGGCCTGCTGGGGCCTGGGGTCGCCCAGCAGCAAGCCCCAGGTGACGAGGCCGGCCAGGGTCGCCGCCAGCGCGGCGCCCTGGACACATGCGGCGGGGTTGAAGCGGCTGACAAGGCGCATGCGACGGTTCTCCGGAAATTCCTGGCGCCGACGCTAGCAGCCGATCTTCACGGTTTTATGTCATCTCCTCCCGAGTGTGCCGCGCACGCGCAACGGGGCTTCACCCTGATCGAGCTGATGGTGGTGCTGGTGATCGTCGGCATCGCCACGGCAGCGGTGAGCCTGAGCATCCGCCCCGACCCGGCGCGCCTGCTGCGCGAGGACGCCAAGCGCCTGGCGCTGCTGTTGCAGAGCGCCCAGGACGAGGCCCGTGCCGACGGCCGCGCCATCGCCTGGCAGCCGGATGAACGCGGCTACCGCTTCCTGCGCCTGGAAGATGGCGGTGCCGATGAGCGGGTGTTCGCCGGCGACCCGCAGCTGCGCCCGCGCACCTGGCAGGTGAGCCCGCTGGAGGTGCGCCTGAGCAGTGGCCGCTGGCTGCTGATCGACGCCGAGTGGATCGGCGAGCCGGCGCGCATCGAGCTGTCGGATGGGCACAACAGCGTCAGGGTCGTGCGCGAGCCCTCCGGCCGCATCGAGGTGCAGTGATGAGGGGGCAGCGCGGTTTCACCCTGATCGAGGTGATGGTGGCGATCCTGCTGATGGCCCTGGTGTCGCTGGTGGCCTGGCGCGGCCTGGACAGCGTGAGCCGCAGCGACGCGCACCTGCAGGCAACGGCCGAACGCAACGATGAACTACTGCGCGCGCTCAACCAGTTGCAGCGCGACCTGGCCCAACGTGCCACCACCGAGCTGCTGGAGCCGTTGCGCCCGGACGCCGACGCGGGCGCGCTGCCGATCCGCTCCGGGCCGCCGGCCCTGGTGCTGCGCGGCGGCGGCAATGGCCCGCCGCGCCTGGAGCTGGTGCGCGTGGCCCCCTCCCGCCCCGGTCGCCTGCTGCGGGTGCGCTGGTGGGTGGAAGGCGACACCCTGTACCGCGCCGCCTCCTCCCCCGGCACGCGCTACCCGCTGCCGGCCCCCGGCAAGGGCGTGGCGGTGATGAGTGGCGTGAGCGACTTCGACCTGCGCACCTGGCGCCCCGGCAAGGGCTGGGCCGCCCTCACCGGCACCCCGGTGGAGAACCCCGGCGGCCTCGAACTCACCCTCACCCGCCAGACAGCGCAAGGCACCGAGCATTACCGCCAGGTGATGGGGCCGTTCGAGTGAACCCCGGGGCACACCCCGTGGGAGCGAGTTCATTGGCGATGGAATGTCCGGTCGCTCGCAGCCTGTTGCCGGTGGCAGGTCGTTCGCGGCTGAAGCCGCTCCCACACATTGGAGCCGTCCTGGCACGGATGTAGGTTGGGTTGAGGCACGAAGCCCAACGCAGCAGAGCCGAACCCCGCACCGTTGGTGCCTCGCTACGCTCGGCGCCAACCTACGGCACCGTGCTTATCCCGGACCACGGTGATAACCGGTGTGTAGGGTGGATGACGCTCCACCCATCCACCATCGCGGCCCCGTGCAACACCGCTGGTGGAGGTAAAGAGCGACCTCCACCCGCAGTCTGTAGCCTGGGCTTTAGCCCGGGGATACCGGCCGCCTCGCTCCCGGGCTGAAGCCCGGGCTAACGTCGACAGGGTCACCTTTACTGCGGTTTGAGGATCAGCGCGCCCAGCGGTGGGAGGTCGAGCACCAGGGAGTGGGGCTGGCCGTGACTGGTCTCGTCCTCGGCGTGCGCTTCGGCGAGGGTGCCGGCGTTGCTGCCGGCGTACCCTTCGGCGTCGCTGTTGAGCAGCACCTGCCAGGTGCCGGGCAGCGGCACGCCGATGCGGTAGCCCGAGCGCGGCACCGGGGTGAAGTTGTGCACCACCAGCAGCGGCGCGCCATCCCGGCCCTTGCGCAGCCAGGCGTAGACGCTGTTGGCCTTGTCGTCGCCGATCAGCCACTGGAAGCCTTCGGCGACGCCGTCCAGCTGGTGCAGGGCGGGCTCGGCGCGGTACAGGGCATTGAGTTCGCGCAGCAGGGTCTGCACGCCCTGGTGCTCGCCGTAGCGCAGCAGGTACCAGTCCAGTTCGCTGTCATGGCTCCACTCGCGCCACTGGCCGAACTCGCAGCCCATGAACAGCAGCTTCTTGCCCGGATGGCTCCACATGAAGCTGAGGTAGAGGCGCAGGTTGGCGAACTTCTGCCAGCGGTCGCCGGGCATCTTGTCCAGCAGCGAGCGCTTGCCGTGCACCACCTCGTCGTGGGAGATGGGCAGGATGAAGTGCTCGGAGAAGGCGTAGAGCAGGCCGAAGGTCAGTTGGTGGTGGTGATGGCTGCGGTTGACCGGGTCCTCGCTGGCGTACTTCAGGCTGTCGTGCATCCAGCCCATGTTCCATTTGTAGGCGAAGCCCAGGCCGCCCTCGCGGGTGGGCCGGCTGACACCGGGCCAGGCGGTGGATTCCTCGGCTATCACCAGCGCGCCCGGCGCCTCGGTGGCGACCACGTCGTTGAGATGGCGGAGGAAGTCGATGGCCTCCAGGTTCTCGCGGCCGCCGTGGCGGTTGGGGATCCACTCGCCGTCCTTGCGCGAGTAGTCGCGGTAGAGCATCGAGGCCACGGCGTCCACGCGCAGCCCGTCGATGTGGTAGGCGCGCAGCCAGTGCAGCGCGGAGGCCAGCATGAAGCCGTGCACCTCGGTGCGGCCGAGGTTGTAGATGTAGGTGTCCCAGTCCTGGTGGAAGCCCTCGAAGGGGTGCTCGTACTCGTACAGCGCGGTGCCGTCGAAGCGGCCCAGGCCGTGGGCGTCGGTGGGGAAATGCGCCGGCACCCAGTCGAGGATGACGCCGATGCCGGCGCGGTGGCAGGCATCGATGAAGGCGGCGAAGTCACGCGGGCTGCCGTAGCGCGAGGTGGGCGCGAACTGCGACAGCGGCTGGTAGCCCCAGGAGCCGCCGAAGGGGTGCTCCATGATCGGCAGCAGCTCGATATGGCTGAAGCCCAGCTCCAGCACGTAGGGAATCAGCTGTTCGGCCAGCTCGTGCCAGTTGAGCACGCGGCCGTCGTTGCCGCCCTCCTTGCGCCAGGAGCCGACGTGCACCTCGTAGATCGACAGCGGGCGGTCGTGGGCCTGGCCGCGCTGGCGGCCGTCCATCCAGTCCTGGTCCTGCCAGTGGAAGTCCAGCGGCGCACTGACCACCGAGCCGGTGGCCGGCGGCAGCTCGGTGGCCAGGGCCACCGGGTCGGCCTTGAGCGGCAGCAGGCCGTGCTGGCCGAGCAGCTCGTACTTGTACACCTCGCCTGCCTGCAGGCGGGGCACGAAGAGTTCCCAGACCCCCGCCGGGTGACGCAGGCGCATGGGGTGGCGGCGCCCGTCCCAACCGTTGAACGCGCCCACCACGGAGACGCGCCGGGCATTGGGCGCCCACAGGGCGAAACGCACGCCGGGCACGCCCTCGTGCTCGGTGAGCTGGGCGCCGAAGACCTTGCCCAGCTCGCGGTGGTTGCCCTCGGCGAACAGGTAGAGGTCGGTCTCGCCCAGCAGCGGGCCGAAGGCGTAGGGGTCCTCGGTTTCCTGCACGCCTTCGCTCCAGTGGATGCGCAGGCGGTAGCGCTGCAGCTGCGCGGGCCGGGCGATGAACAGGCCCGGCGTGGCGGCCTGTTCGAAGGGGCACAGGGTCTGCCCGCTGTCGCCATCCAGCAGCTCGACGCCCAGGGCGCCCGGCAGGTAGGCGCGGACCACCGGGCCCTGGTCGTCGTGGTGCGGGCCGAGGAAGGCGAAGGGGTCGCCGTGCTCGGCACGCACCAGTGCCTCGATCTGGGCCCGGTCGGCGCCCTGCTCCATTGCTACGTCATTCATTTCTTGCTCCCCAGGAGATGGCGACCCAGTTCCACCAGCCCCAGCATCGGCACATCCAGCCAATCGGGGCGGTAGCGGGCTTCGTAAAGGATTTCGTAGGCGGCCTTCTCGATGCTGAACAGCGCCAGGGCGGCGACCTCGCCGTCACGCTCGTGCCAGGCGTGCGGCAGGTTGGCGGCGGCCAGCCGATAGGCTTCATGGAAGGCCGTGCGGGCCTGGCTGCGGTAGGCGCTGGCGATGCGCTGGCGGGCCGCCTGGGCCTCGCTGGAAGCATCGGCGCCCTGGGCGTTGCGCAGCGCCATGGCGGCGGCGTAGTCGAAGGAGCGCAGCATGCCGGCCACGTCTTTCAGCGGGCTGTGGTGGGCGCGGCGCTCCTCCAGGCTGCGGGTCGGCTCGCCTTCGAAGTCGATGATGAAGGCGTCGCCCTGGGCCACCAGCACCTGCCCCAGGTGCAGGTCGCCGTGCACGCGGATGCGGATGCCGCCGGCGCTGCGCCGGGCCAGCCTGTCGACCACCTCCAGCAGCCCGGCCTGGTGGCTGCCCAGCCAGTCGGCCAGCGCCCGGGCGGAATCGGAAAGGCCCTCGCGGGATTCGGCCACCCGCTCCAGGGCCTCGCGCAGCTGCACGCCGACGCTGTGGGCCCAGGCGTCGGTTTCCGGCGTGTCGCTGCCCCGGTAGCCGAAGTCGGGGTTGTCGCTGGGGCGGGCGAGCACCTCGTGCATCTCGCCGAGGCGGCGGCCGAGCATGCGGGCGAAGGCCTCCAGTTCCACCAGCGCGGTGTACTGGCTCTCCAGCCCGGACACGCCACCGGCCAGCTCGTCACGCACGGCGCGTTCCAGGGTGTTCTGCGTCCATTGCCAGGCATCGCCCTGGTTGCTGAGGAAGGCCTGCAGCACCATCAGCGTGTGCGGCGTGCCGGCTTCGTCGACCCGGCGCACCTCGCCCAGCAACGGCGGGATGTTGGCGAAGCCCTGCTCGGTGAGGTAGCCGCCCATCTCGGTTTCCGGGTGGATGCCGGGCAGCACGCGGCGCACCAGCTTGAGCACCATGCTCTCGCCGATCACCGCCGAGCTGTTGGACTGCTCGGCGGAGACGAGGTTGACGTCGCCGTCCAGGGCGCCGATGAAGTCCACCAGGCGCGAGGTCGGGGCGAACTGCAGCTCGCTGCCCTGCCAGCGCAGCACCTGGCCGCGACTCAGCTGGCGCACCACCTGGCGGACGAAGCCCGGCAGGGTGAAGGCGTCGGTGAGCAGGCCGACCTGGCGACCCCGGCGCAGGCGCGCCAGGGCCAGTTGCTCGGGCACGGCACTGCCCCCCTGGTGCTCGGCGACGAACGCCAGGGGCAGCTGGTAGTGCTCGCGGCGCTCGCCGTCGCGGCACTCCACCTCGGCCAGCACGCAGAGCGCGTCCGCCTCGCCGAAGGGCACGGCATAGAGCAGGCGCACCTCGCCCGCGCCGTCGCCGGAGAACCAGCGACGCTTGGGCAGGTAGGCCGGCAGGGATTCCCGCGCCAGGGTGCCGCCGGCGGCGCCGCGCAGCAGCTCCTGCAGGTCGTGCTTGATGACCAGGGTGGGCAGCTCGGGCAGCCGGTCCACGGGGGGTACGTGCCAGGTGGGCATTTGCGCCTCGTCTGCGAGAAGGAACCAGTAGAAGCCGTAGGGCGGCAGGGTCAGCAGGTAGCTGAGCTGGCCGATCGGCGGGAATGGCGAGCCACCGACCATCTCCACCGGCACCTTGCCGTCGTAGGCGGAGAGTTCGAGCTCGGCGGCCTGGGCGGCGCGGGACAGGTTGGCCACGCAGAGGACGATCTCGTGGCGACCGTCGGGCCCGGTGTACTCGCGCAGGTAGGCGAGGATGCGGCGGTTGGCCGGTGACAGCATCTTCAGGCTGCCGCGCCCGAAGGCCTTCTGCTGCTTGCGCACGGCGAGCATGCGCCGGGTCCAGTTGAGCAGCGAGTGCGGGTCGCGGGCCTGGGCCTCGACGTTGATGGTCTGGAAGCCGTAGAGCGGGTCCATGATCGGCGGCAGCACCAGGCTCGCGGGGTCGGCGCGGGAGAAGCCGCCGTTGCGGTCGATGGACCACTGCATGGGCGTGCGCACGCCGTCGCGATCGCCGAGGAAGATGTTGTCGCCCATGCCGATCTCGTCGCCGTAGTAGAGGGTCGGCGTGCCGGGCATGGACAGCAGCAGGCTGTTGAGCAGCTCGATGCGCCGGCGGTCGCGCTCCACCAGGGGCGCCAGGCGCCGGCGGATCCCCAGGTTGATGCGCGCACGGCGGTCGGCGGCGTAGTAGTCCCAGAGGTAGTCGCGCTCCTGGTCGGTGACCATCTCCAGGGTCAGCTCATCGTGGTTGCGCAGGAAGATGGCCCACTGGCAGTTGGCGGGGATGTCCGGGGTCTGCCGCAGGATGTCGGTGATGGGGAAGCGGTCTTCCTGGGCGATGGCCATGTACATGCGCGGCATCAGCGGGAAGTGGAAGGCCATGTGGCATTCGTCGCCCTCGCCGCTCTCGTTGCCGCCGAAGTACAGCTGGGTGTCCTCGGGCCACTGGTTGGCCTCGGCCAGGAGCATGCGGTCGGGGTACTTGGCGTCCAGCTCGGCGCGGATGCGCTTGAGCACCTGGTGGGTCTCGGGCAGGTTCTCGTTATGGGTGCCGTCGCGCTCGATCAGGTACGGGATGGCGTCCAGGCGCAGGCCGTCGACGCCCAGGTCGAGCCAGAAGCGCATCACCCCGAGCACTTCGCGCATCACCTGGGGGTTGTCGAAGTTGAGGTCGGGCTGGTGGGAGTAGAAGCGATGCCAGAAGTACTGGCCGGCCACCGGGTCCCAGGTCCAGTTGGACTTCTCGGTGTCGAGGAAGATGATCCGCGTGCCCAGGTAGTGCTGGTCGGTGTCGGACCAGACGTAGTAGTCACGCGCCCTGGAGCCCTTCTTCGCCTCGCGGGCACGCTTGAACCAGGGGTGCTGGTCGGAGGTGTGGTTGATGACCAGCTCGGTGATCACCCGCAGGCCGCGCCGGTGGGCTTCGGCGATGAAGCGACGGGCGTCGGCCATGCTGCCGTAGTCGGGGTGCACGCCGCGGTATTCGGCGATGTCGTAGCCGTCGTCGCGCCGTGGCGAGGGGTAGAACGGCAGCAGCCAGATGGTGTTCACGCCCAGCTCGGCGATGTAGTCGAGCTTGTCGATCAGGCCGGGGAAGTCGCCGATGCCGTCGTTGTTGGAGTCGAAGAACGACTTCACGTGCACCTGGTAGATCACCGCGTCCTTGTACCAGAGCGGGTCGTTGAGGAAGGCGGCGGGCCGCTGTCTCTTGGCCATGGCGCTGATCTCAGGTCGCGGCGCGGATGCGCCAGATGCCGAAGGGCTGGTGCCAGGGCTCGATGCGCATCCACTGGGTCTTGCCGTACCAGGTCCAGGTGTGGCCGTTCATCAGGTCCTCGCCCTGGGTGGCGGCGTCCTCGGGCAGGCCCAGCTCCCACAGCGGCAGCTCGAAATGCGCCTCCTGGGCGTTGTGCGGATCGAGGCTGATGGCGATGAGGATGAAGTTGGAGCGGTCGGCGGTGCGCTTGCCGAAGTACAGGATGTTGTCGTTCCAGGCGTTGTAGACCTGCAGCCCCAGGTGGGTCTGCAAGGCCGGGTTGGCGCGGCGGATGCGGTTGAGCTGGGCGATCTCGCTGACGATGTTGCCGGGGGCGCGGTAGTCGCGCTGGCGCAGCTGGTACTTCTCCGAATCCAGGTATTCCTCCTTGCCCGGCACCGGTGCCGACTCGCAGATCTCGAAGCCCGAGTACATGCCCCAGAGGCCGGAGCCCATGGTGGCCAGTGCGGCGCGGATGAGGAAGGCGGCGCGGCCCTGGCCGTGCAGCGGGAAGGGGTTGATGTCCGGCGTGTTGACGAAGAAGTTCGGCCGGTAGCAGTCGCACAGGGGCGGCTGGTTGAGCTCGGTGAAGTACTGCGCGAGCTCCTCCTTGGTGTTGCGCCAGGTGAAGTAGGTGTAGCTCTGGGTGAAGCCGACCTTGCCCAGGCGCGCCATCACCGCCGGCCGGGTGAAGGCCTCGGCGAGGAAGATCACCTCGGGGTGGGCGGCGCGGATGTCGGCGATCAGCCATTCCCAGAACGGCAGCGGCTTGGTGTGCGGGTTGTCGACGCGGAACAGGGTCACGCCCTGCTCCACCCAGCCCTTGACCACGTCGCGCAGGGCCAGCCACAGGTCGGGCTGGGCGTCACGGGCGTAGAAGTCGACGTTGACGATGTCCTCGTACTTCTTCGGCGGGTTCTCGGCGTGGCGGATGCTGCCGTCGGGGCGCCAGCTGAACCAGCCGGGGTGCTGGGCCAGCCAGGGGTGGTCGGGGGAGCACTGGATGGCGAAGTCGAGGGCGATCTCCAGGCCGTGCTCGCGGGCGGCCCGGACCAGGGCCTGGAAGTCCTCGCGGCTGCCCAGCTGCGGGTGGATGGCCTCGTGGCCGCCCTCGGCGCTGCCGATGGCGTAGGGGCTGCCGGGGTCGTCCGGGCCGGCCTTCAATGAGTTGTTCGGCCCCTTGCGGTGGGTGCGGCCGATGGGGTGGATGGGCGGGAAGTAGAGCACGTCGAAGCCCATGGCCTGGATCTCCGGCAGCCGCGCGATGACGTCGCGGAAGGTGCCGTGGCGCTTGCCGTCGTTGGCCGCCGAGCGTGGGAACAGCTCGTACCAGCTGGCGAATTCGGCCTGCTTGCGTTCCACGTCCAGCGGGTACAGCGGGCTGCGCACGCGATGGGGATGGGCCTCGACCCGGGTCACGGCGGCCACGGTCTCGGGCGCCAGCAGCAGGGCCACGCGCGCGTCGATGGACGGGGTCTCTTCCAGGCGTGCGAGCAGCGCCTGCAGCTCGTCCACCAGGCCCGCCGGGGCCTGTTCCAGGGCCTGGCGCAGCAACAGCTCGCCTTCCTGCAGCTCCAGCTTGATGGGCACGCCGGCACCGTGCTTCTTCGACAGCTCGTAGCAGTAGCTGCCGTAGAGGTCCCACCAGGCTTCCACGGCGAACACCACGCGGCCCACGCGTGGCGGCACGAAGCTGGCCTGCCAGTGGTCGTTGCCGAGGAACTCCAGGGGCACGCGCTGCCACTCGGGGTCCTCGACCAGGCGCCAGAGCACCTGGCCGGCGAGCTTGTCGTGGCCGTCGGCGAAGATCACCGCGGTGACGGTGCGGGCCTCGCCCTCGATGGCCTTGGCGGCGAAGCGACCGCCCTCCAGCTGGGGCTCGACGGACTCGATGGCGATACGCGGGAAGGCCAGGGCCTCATCCAGTTGCAGCGCCCCGGAAAGGCGCGCGGCGGACTCGGCTGGGGTGTTCAGGGACATCGGGCTGGCTCCTTCTGACCGGCGCATGGAGGCCGGCTGGGGCCGCGCCGGGTTGCGGAAGTGGTGTGCTAGTTCCGAGCCCGGGGGGCGGGCAAAAGTTCGAACTTTCGTGTGCGGATCGACAATCCCCTGCGCCCGGGCACTGGCCATGGCCCCACACCGTCCGGAGCGGGCATAATCCACGGCTTTCATCCAGCGGCTCCGCCTTCCATGCGCATTCACGTCACCTTCATCGATCGCGTCGGCATCACCCAGGAAGTCCTCGCCCTGCTCGGCGGGCGCAACCTCAACCTGGACGCGGTGGAAATGGTCCCGCCGAACGTCTACATCGACGCGCCCACCCTCAGCGCCGAGGTGCTGGACGAGCTGCGCGGCGCGCTGCACAAGGTCCACGGCGTGCAGGAGGTGACGGTGGTGGACATCCTCCCCGGCCAGCGCCACCGGCTGCAGCTGGATGCGCTGCTGGCGGCCATGACCGACCCGGTGCTGGCGGTGGACCAGGACGGCCGCGTGCTGCTGGCCAACCCGGCGCTGCTGGCCCTGCATGGCGGCGAACTGGAAGGCGCGACGCTGGCCCAGCTGTTCGCCGACGACAGCCTGCACAACGTGCTGCGCGAGCAGGGTTTCCGCCTGCCGCTGCGCGAGGTGACGCTCAAGGGCCAGGCGCTGATGCTCGACGCCGTGCCCATCACCGAAGGCGAGCACCTGGCCGGTGCGCTGCTCACCCTCTATCTGCCCAACCGCATCGGCGAACGCCTCTCGGCCCTGCACCACGATCACGCCGAAGGCTTCGACGCGTTGCTGGGCGACTCCCAGCCCATCCGCACCCTCAAGGCCCGCGCCCTGCGCGTGGCGGCCCTGGATGCGCCCCTGCTGATCAACGGCGAGACCGGCACCGGCAAGGAGCTGGTGGCGCGGGCCTGCCATGCCGTCAGCGCGCGACACAACCAGCCGTTCCTGGCGCTGAACTGCGCGGCCCTGCCGGAGAACCTCGCCGAAAGCGAGCTGTTCGGCTATGCCCCGGGGGCCTTCACCGGTGCCCAGCGCGGCGGCAAGCCGGGGCTGCTGGAGCTGGCCAACCAGGGCACGGTGTTCCTCGACGAGATCGGCGAGATGTCGCCCTACCTGCAGGCCAAGCTGCTGCGCTTTCTCAGCGATGGCTGCTTCCGCCGGGTGGGCGGCGACCGCGAGGTGAAGGTGGACGTGCGCATCCTCAGCGCCACCCACCGCGACCTGGAGAAGATGGTGGCCGAGGGCAGCTTCCGCGAGGACCTGTTCTACCGCCTCAACGTGCTCAACCTGGACGTGCCGCCGCTGCGCGAACGCGGGCAGGACATCCTCCTGCTGGCGCGCTTCTTCATGCAGCAGGCCTGCACCCAGATCCAGCGCCCGCCCTGCCGCCTGGCGCCGGGCACCTATCCGGCGCTGCTGGGCAACCGCTGGCCCGGCAACGTGCGCCAGTTGCAGAACGTGATCTTCCGCGCCGCGGCCATCTGCGAGAGCAGCATCGTCGAGATAGGCGACCTGGACATCGCCGGCACCGCCGTCGCCCGGCAGAACGACGGCGAGGTGAACAGCCTGGAGGAGGCCGTGGAGAACTTCGAGCGCGCGCTGCTGGAAAAGCTCTTCACCAGCTACCCCTCCACCCGCCAGTTGGCGGCACGGCTGCAGACCTCGCACACCGCCATCGCCCACCGTTTGCGCAAGTACGGGATACCCGGCAAGAGTTGATACAGCACCTCAATAATTATGTATATCCATCTGTTTTCATTCATTTTTTATTAAAACCACCACGTAGGATGGGTAGAGCAACGCGAAACCCATCGTGAATGTGCTGGAACACAGCATGGGTTTCGCTTCGCTCTACCCATCCTACGGCGCATAACCTCATCTAATTTCTATAAAAACAACCCAATATATTGATTTATAAATAATTAAATCATGACTCGAACTGATCCGTAGCGAATTCGCTACAGCGTAACGACTCCGTAACATCCGGCCCTGCACCCCGTCGTTCCTGCCGTTTCCCTTGCATCCCGCCCAAAAGCCCCACTTTCTGTAGCGTTTTCGCTACACCCCTCTTCGCGCAAGACCTCGCGAATCACGCCCAAGCCCTTGTTTTATCTGGCCATGACCATCCTGGCACCACCCTTGCTAACTAGCCGACCAGACAGCACGGGACGTCGTCCCGTGCGGGGGTCCATAGAGCGCCCGGCAAAGAACCGGGCCAAAGCATCGAGGAGTTCCGAATGAGCGAGTTGCGTTTCACCGCCGAACACGAATGGCTGCGCCTGGAGGCCGATGGCCAGGTGACCGTGGGCATCACCGAGTACGCCCAGGAGGCGCTGGGCGACGTGGTCTTCGTGCAGCTCCCGGAGCTCCAGGCCTATGCGCAGGGCGCGGAAGTCGCGGTGCTGGAATCGGTCAAGGCCGCCAGCAACATCGTCATGCCGCTGGACGGCGACGTGCTCGAAATCAACGAGGCCCTCAACGACAGCCCCGAACTGGTCAACGAAGACCCGCTCGGCAAGGGCTGGTTCTTCCGCATGCGCCTGGCCGACAACGCCGTGCTGGCCGACCTGATGGACCGCGCCGCGTACGAAGCCCTGATCAAGAACGCCTGAGGAGCCCGACCATGCCCATCCAGACCAACGCCCTCGGCACCGCCAACGAATTCATCGCCCGCCACATCGGCCCGCGCGACGCCGACACCCAGGCCATGCTCGACCAGCTCGGCTACGCCGACCTGGAAGCCCTGAGCACCAGCGTCATCCCGGACAGCATCAAGGGCACCAGCGTGCTCGACATGGGCCCGGGCCAGAGCGAAGCCGACGCCCTGGCCGCGATCAAGGCCATCGCCGGCAAGAACCAGCTGTTCACCAGCTACATCGGCCAGGGCTACTACGGCACCCACACGCCCTCGCCCATCCTGCGCAACCTGCTGGAAAACCCCGCCTGGTACACCGCCTACACCCCGTACCAGCCGGAAATCTCCCAGGGCCGCCTGGAATCGCTGCTCAATTTCCAGACCCTGATCAGCGACCTCACCGGCCTGCCGATCTCCAACGCCTCGCTGCTGGACGAAGGCACCGCCGCCGCCGAGGCCATGACCTTCTGCAAGCGCCTGTCGAAGAACAAGGCCAGCAACGCCTTCTTCGCCTCCCGCCACTGCCACCCGCAGACCCTCGACGTGCTGCGCACCCGCGCCGAGCCCCTGGACATCGAAGTGGTGGTGGGTGACGAGCGCGAGCTGACCGACGCCGCGCCCTACTTCGGCGCGCTGCTGCAATACCCGGCCAGCAATGGCGACCTGTTCGACAACGCCGAGCTGGTGGAGCGCTTCCACGCCGCCGGCGCCCTGGTGGCCGTGGCCGCGGACCTGCTGGCCCTGACCCTGCTCAAGGCCCCGGGCGAGTTCGGCGCCGACGTGGCCCTGGGCAGCGCCCAGCGCTTCGGCGTGCCGCTGGGCTTCGGTGGCCCGCACGCGGCCTACTTCGCCACCCGCGATGCGTTCAAGCGCGACATGCCGGGCCGCCTCGTCGGCGTCTCCATCGACCGCCACGGCAAGCCGGCCCTGCGCCTGGCCATGCAGACCCGCGAGCAGCACATCCGCCGCGAGAAGGCCACCAGCAACATCTGCACCGCGCAGGTGCTGCTGGCCAACATCGCCAGCATGTACGCCGTCTACCACGGCCCGCAGGGGCTGACCCGCATCGCCAAGCGCGTGCACCAGCTCACCGCCATCCTCGCCCAGGGCCTGGCCAAGCTGGGCGTCACCGTCGAGCAGCAGAGCTTCTTCGACACCCTGACCCTGGCCACCGGCGCGCGCACCGCCGAGATCCACGCCAAGGCCCGCGAGCACCGCATCAACCTGCGCGTGGTCGACGACCAGCGCCTGGGCCTTTCCCTCGACGAGACCACCACCCAGGCCAGCGTCGAAGCGCTGTGGGCGATCTTCGCCGACGGCCAGGCCCTGCCCGCCTTCGCCGAGCTGGCCGCGACCATCCCCAGCCGCCTGCCCACCGCACTGCTGCGCGAGTCGGCGATCCTCGCCCACCCGGTATTCAACCGCTACCACTCGGAAACCGAGCTGATGCGCTACATGCGCAAGCTGGCCGACAAGGACCTGGCGCTGGACCGCAGCATGATCCCGCTGGGCTCCTGCACCATGAAGCTGAACGCCGCCAGCGAGATGATCCCGGTCACCTGGGCCGAGTTCGGCAACCTGCACCCCTTCGCCCCGGCCGAGCAGTCCGAGGGCTACCAGCAGCTGACCTGCGAGCTGGAAGCCATGCTCTGCGCCGCCACCGGCTATGACGCCGTGTCGCTGCAGCCCAACGCCGGCTCCCAGGGCGAGTACGCCGGCCTGCTGGCCATCCGCGCCTACCACCTGAGCCGTGGCGACGACCAGCGCGACATCTGCCTGATCCCGCAATCGGCCCACGGCACCAACCCGGCGACCGCCAACATGGTCGGCATGCGCGTGGTGGTGACCGCCTGCGACGCCCGCGGCAACGTCGACATCGCCGACCTCAAGGCCAAGGCCGAGGAACACCGCGACCGCCTCGCCGCGATCATGATCACCTACCCCTCCACCCATGGCGTATTCGAGGAAGGCATCCGCGAAATCTGCGAGATCATCCACGCCAACGGCGGCCAGGTGTACATCGACGGCGCCAACATGAACGCCATGGTCGGCCTCTGCGCCCCGGGCCAGTTCGGCGGCGACGTGTCCCACCTGAACCTGCACAAGACCTTCTGCATCCCCCACGGCGGCGGCGGCCCGGGCGTCGGCCCGATCGGCGTCAAGGCCCACCTGGCGCCCTTCCTGCCCGGCCACGGCCATCTGGCACGCAAGGAAGGCGCGGTGAGCGCCGCGCCCTTCGGCAGCGCCAGCATCCTGCCCATCACCTGGATGTACATCCGCATGATGGGCGGCGCCGGCCTGCGTCGCGCCTCGCAGATGGCGATCCTCAACGCCAACTACATCGCCCGTCGCCTGGAAGAGCACTACCCGGTGCTCTACACCGGCACCAACGGCCTGGTGGCCCACGAGTGCATCCTCGACCTGCGCCCGCTCAAGGACAGCAGCGGCATCAGCGTCGACGACGTGGCCAAGCGCCTGATCGACTTCGGCTTCCACGCCCCCACCATGTCCTTCCCGGTGGCCGGCACGCTGATGATCGAGCCGACCGAGAGCGAGTCCAAGGAAGAACTGGACCGCTTCTGCGACGCCATGATCCGCATCCGCAACGAGATCCGCGCGGTGGAGACCGGCGCCCTGGACGCCAACGACAACCCGCTGAAGAACGCCCCGCACACCGCGGCGGAGCTGGTCGGCGAGTGGGCCCACCCCTACAGCCGCGAACAGGCCGTGTACCCGACCGCCAGCCTGGTGGACGGCAAGTACTGGCCGCCGGTGGGCCGCGTCGACAACGTCTTCGGCGACCGCAACCTGGTCTGCGCCTGCCCGTCCATCGAGGCGTACCAGGACGCCTGACCCACACGGTGGGCTCCCGCCTGCGCGGGAATGACGATGCACGGGGCGCCTGGCGGGCGCCCCGTCACCCCCCGCGAACGCGGGGGCCCACCGAACAGCCGTCGGGCCGCGAGGCCCGATATCCCCCAGTGTCTACGCTGACCCAATAACAACGAGCGCGATCCAGGCTCAGGAGCGACACCATGTCCCTCAGCGTCTTCGACCTGTTCAAGATCGGCATCGGCCCTTCCAGCTCCCACACGGTCGGCCCGATGCGGGCGGCCGCGCGCTTCGTCGACGGCCTGCGCCGCGAAGGCCTGCTGGCCGCCACGGAAGTCCTCCGCGTGGAGCTCTACGGCTCCCTCGGCGCCACCGGCAAGGGCCACGGCAGCGACAAGGCCGTGCTGCTCGGCCTGGAAGGCGAGCAGCCCGACACCGTGGACACCGAGCACATCGACACGCGCCTGGCGCGCATGCGCAAGGACGGCGAGCTGCGCCTGGGTGGCGAGAAGACCATCCGCTTCGTCGAGAAGGACCACCTGGCGATGATCCGCCGGCCCTTGCCCTACCACCCCAACGGCATGATCTTCCGCGCCTTCGATGCCGCCGGGTTGCAGTTGCGCTCGCGCGAGTACTACTCGGTGGGCGGCGGTTTCGTGGTGGACGAGGAAGCCGCCGGGCACGACCGCATCGTCGAAGACCAGACGCCGCTCGCCTACCCCTTCAGGACCGGCAAGGAGCTGCTCGCCCACTGCGCCGCCAGCGGCCTCTCCATCAGTGCGCTGATGCGCGAGAACGAGAAGGCCTGGCGCAGCCCCGAGGAGACCAGCGCCGGGCTGCAGCGCATCTGGCAGGTGATGCAGGACTGCGTGAAGGCCGGCTGCCGCAAGGAAGGCATCATGCCCGGCGGGCTCAAGGTCAAGCGCCGCGCCGCCGCCCTGTTCCGCCAGCTCAGCGAGCGCCCGGAAGCGGCCCTGCGCGACAGCCTGACGGTGCTCGACTGGGTCAACCTCTACGCCCTGGCGGTGAACGAGGAGAACGCCACGGGCGGCCGCGTGGTCACCGCGCCCACCAACGGCGCGGCCGGCATCGTCCCGGCGGTGCTGCACTACTACGCACGCTTCGTCCCCGGCGCCAATGACGAGGGCGTGGAGCGCTTCCTGCTCACCGCCGCCGCCATCGGCATCCTCTACAAGGAGAACGCCTCCATCTCCGGCGCCGAAGTGGGCTGCCAGGGCGAAGTCGGCGTGGCCTGCTCCATGGCCGCCGGCGCGCTCTGCGAAGTCATGGGCGGCAGCGTGCAGCAGGTGGAGAACGCCGCCGAGATCGGCATGGAACACAACCTGGGGCTGACCTGCGACCCGGTCGGCGGCCTGGTCCAGGTGCCCTGCATCGAGCGCAACGCCATGGGCTCGGTGAAGGCCATCAACGCCGCCCGCATGGCCCTGCGCGGCGACGGCCAGCACTTCATCTCCCTCGACAAGGTCATCCGCACCATGCGCCAGACCGGGGCCGACATGAAGAGCAAGTACAAGGAAACCGCTCGCGGCGGTCTTGCCGTGAACATCATTGAATGTTGAGAGCAGCGGCAAGCTTCAAGCCGCAAGCTTCAAGTGAAAACACCGTTTTGCTGCCACCTGCTTGCGGCTTGCCGCTTGTGGCTTGCAGCTTCCGAAGGAGATTTACATGACCCTCGCAAAGACCCCCCTGCACGCCCTGCACCTCGAACTGGGCGCCAAGATGGTTCCCTTCGCCGGCTACGACATGCCGGTGCAGTACCCGCTGGGCGTGATGAAGGAGCACCTGCACACCCGTGAACAGGCCGGGCTGTTCGACGTGTCCCACATGGGGCAGATCCGCCTGCGTGGCAGCGACGCCGCCAAGGCCCTGGAGAGCCTGGTGCCGGTGGACATCATCGACCTGCCGGTGGGCCTGCAGCGCTACGCCGTGTTCACCGACGCCAACGGCGGCATCCTCGATGACCTGATGGTGGCGCGCCTGGGTGCGGACGAGCTGTTCCTGGTGGTCAACGCCGCCTGCAAGGACCAGGACCTGGCCCACCTGCGCGCGCACATAGGCGAGCGCTGCGAGATCGAGCCACTGTTCGAGGAGCGCGCCCTGCTCGCCCTGCAGGGCCCGGCAGCGGTCACCGTGCTGGCACGCCTGGCGCCCGAGGTGGCGAAGATGACCTTCATGCAGTTCGGCAGCGCCCGCCTGCTGGGCGTCGAGTGCTACGTCAGCCGCTCCGGCTACACCGGTGAGGACGGCTACGAGATCTCCGTGCCTGCCGACAAGGCCGAGGCCCTGGCCCGCGCCCTGCTGGCCGAACCGGAAGTCCAGGCCATCGGCCTCGGTGCCCGCGACTCGCTGCGCCTGGAAGCCGGCCTGTGCCTCTACGGCCACGACATGGACACTGCCACCACCCCCATCGACGCCAGCCTGGCCTGGGCCATCTCCAAGGTGCGCCGCGCCGATGGCGAGCGTGCCGGTGGCTTCCCGGGCGCCGAGCGTATCTTCGCCCAGCAGCGCGAGGGCGTCGCCGCCAAGCGCGTCGGCCTGCTGCCCCAGGAGCGCGTACCGGTGCGTGAAGGCGCCGAGATCGTCGACGCCGACGGCACCGTCATCGGCCGCGTCAGCAGCGGCGGCTTCGGCCCCACCCTGGGCGGCCCGGTGGCCATGGGCTACGTCAATGCCGCCCATGCCGCCCTCGACAGCGAGATCTGGGCCGTGGTGCGCGGCAAGCGCGTGGCGATGAAGGTCGCCAAGACCCCCTTCGTGCCGCAGCGCTACTACCGCGGCTGACCCTTTACCCTCGATGCCCCGCAGGCTCCCCCAGCCGAACGGGCCCTCAAGGCGACGGTGCGAACCGTCGCCTTTTCTTTTTCCGGCACTCCACCCAAGGCAGGGCCTATCCCGGGATGCAGGGTGGAGGTCGGCCTTTACCTCCACCGGCGATGCCCGGTGCCACAACCCAATTCCGAGCCGTGGCACACCGCCGTGGGTTGGCGTCGAGCGCAGCGAAGCCCAACGGGGGTCAATGGGAAGGTGCCAGGGCCGTTCGCGAGCAGAGCTCGCTCCTGCGAGGTGGAATCGGAGGTGGGCTGCGTAGGGCGGGTGAAACCCGCGTGAGGCGTGCCGAAGGAAGATTCATGGCACGAAATCCGCGCCGCCCGGGTGCTTATTCGCGAATGAATTCGCTCCTGCAAAGGCGGGTACGGACGGCGGCCTGCCGATCACTCGAATTCTCACTTTAAAGATTACAAAAAGCACGTAACTCATTGATTTTCATATAAATGAAAAATCTAGAATTTACTTTAACTTTTGCCTGCATACGTTTGAAAGCAGGCGATTCCGGCGCCGAAACCTTGCCGTAATACTTCTGGCATATCACCGTCATCTCGCCGTCACACGACTCGGGCAGATTCGCGTCTCACCAATCCTGGGGAGGACCATGAAATGCCCTACAAGAAAACCCTGATCCAATCGCTGACCCTGGCCGCGCTGGCCATCGCCGTTTCCGCCTGCAGCACCCAGCCGGCCGCCCCGGCCAAGGTCGAGGCGCTGAACAACGAAGACTGGTATCAGATCCGCACCGAGAAGGAGCTGTTCGTCTTCGACGACTACGCCACCTATCGCGGCTTCATGCAGAACGGTACCGCCCCGCTGAAGAAAGCCACCGGCAAGAAAGACGGCTTCGACCGCGACATCACCCTGATCCTCAAGGCCGACGACCAGGGCAAGGAAGCCAAGACCAGCGCCCAGCGCTTCCTGGACGTCAGCCTGCCGCCGGCCCAGCCGTTCTACGGCGAGCTGCGTGACGAAGAAGGCATCATCTATGTGTTCAGCCGCTACGGCGACATGATGGACATGTACAAGATCGGCGAGCCCACCTTCAGCTACGTCGACATCGGCGGCGGCCCCGACGGCCAGCGCGTGGTCTACGTCCTGACCAAGGAAGAGCCCAAGCCGGAAAAGCTGATCGCCCAGTTCCGCCGCAACTACGGCATGTGATCCGCCCACCACGGTCACCCAACGGCAGCGCCCAGGCGCTGCCGTTTTCATTTGTGCGAAAAATGCCGACACCAACCCGCCCGGGAACACCCGTAGGGGCGAGTTCATTGGCTCTGTCTGCGTTAGCTGTTGTGGTTTTGAAGCAAGCCGTCAAGCACGGTGCTTTTCGGGCACCAAGGGTTTGTGCCACTTCCACAGCATGGGTTTCGCTTCGCTCTACACCATCCTACGAAAGCCGCCGCCACGTGCGTACTGGGTCGGTGCGCGCAGAAATGTTGGGATTTGAGCGAAGAAGGCTGGCCCGAAGGGTGAGCGAAGCGAATCAAGGGGTTGAGCGACATGGATGTCGCGAGAGGCGCATCGGGCCAGGGATGGCCCATTGGCGATGGAGCGAGGGAAGTCTGGCTTCAGCCAGACCCGTATGGCGGGGCAGGCCCTTTTGGTTGCTTTTAAGTGGCTCGGCATTCCGACGATTGTCAAAAGGGACTCGCCCGGGTGGGCGAAACCAAAAGCCCCACCAAAACCCTGCAATCAGCTGGGCTCAAGTCCTCTAGCAACGCGCAGCCCAAGTCCACCTAGTGCTGATAACGCTTGCGGTACTCGCCGGGAGAAACGCCGAAGCGCGCCTTGAAGGCGGTGGAGAAATAGCTGGAATCCGAGAACCCCCAGGAATAGCCAAGAGCGGAGAGCTTCTGCTCGGCGCCGCCCAGGCGCAGGGACTCGGCGCAGAAGTCCAGGCGGCGGTTCTTGATGTACTGCGCCACCACCAGCCCCTTGCGCGAGAACATGCGGTACAGGCCACGCACCGAAACCCCCACCTCGCGCGCCAGCAGCTCCGGGCAGAGCTCCTCGGAACGGATGTGCGCATCGATGAAGTCCAGGGTCTTGCGGAAAACCCGCTCGTGCACGTCGCCCTCGGCATCGACGGCGCTGATGGCCGGGCGCAACAGGCTGACCACCGCATCCAGGGTCGCCTCGCTCTCGTGCTGGCTGAGGCACTCGTGCTGGCTGGCCTCCAGCACCAGGCGATGGGTGAGCAGCGCGATGGGCGAGGTGGCGGCGATCTTCTGCGCGCAGCGCACGCTGCCATAGCGCAGGTTCTGTTCCACCAGGTGGCGCGGCAGGATCAGCGACAGCTGCCGGGAATTGGCGCCGTAGGTGAAGTCGCTGGGCAGCGAGGAGTCGATCAGGGTGATGTCGCCGGGCGCCAGGCGCACGCGGTTGCCGCCCTGCTCCATGTTCGCCTCGCCCTGCAGCTGGAAGGCGGCGAAGAAGTGCCGACCGTCGCTCTGCGCCACCTCGTGCTCGGTGCGATAGAGCCGCGCCTGGGCGACATCGACGAAGCTCAGCTTGATGGCGCCGGATTTGTATTCGCGGACCGCGCCGGAGAATTCATCCCCGAGGGTCTTGGCGCAGAAGCGCCCGCATACCTGGTTGATCCGCTGCAACCACTCGTCGAAGCGGTCGGTTCTCAGTGCACGTGCAGTCATGGCCATGGAGCCTCTGGCTAGCTTTCTTATTGTTATTGAAGGCCGCATCGAGGCGACCTTCGTTCATTCTTCCTCCGTGCCATCCCGCGACCTGCGGTGCGGCCCGGCGGATCACGCCAAGCACTTCGCCCTCCTGGGCATTTCGAGACAGGAGCCCTATTTAAGCCCGCCGAATCGCCGATAGAAACTTTCGCCGACATCCGGCAGCGGACCGTCTGCGGTTTCCAGTGCGCCATTGAGCCACTCCTCGGCCTTGGCTTGCACCAGGCGGTAGATATTGCGGCACAGCTGGCGCGCCGCACGCCCCTCCCAGTCGCCCGGCAACAGCTCGTCGGGCAGCTGCGGGTCGCGCAGCAGCAATTTGCGGTACTCGTGTATCAGCAGGGTTCGTGCCAGGAAGCAGTCCTGCGGCTGCAGCGCCTCCTGTTCGCGCAGCGCCTGCCACAACGGGCGGAACAGCTGGATGAATTCGCTGTAGTGCGCCGCCAGCTCGTCGATGTTCCAACTCTCGCGAACCTGCATGCGCAGAGCCCTGGAGGCGAGCACATCCTGGGCGGTGGTCTCGAAGACGATGGTTTCCTCCAGGGCCTCGAGGTCCTGCAGGGTGGCGTTCACATCCATGCGGTCGCAGCGCGGGCAGGCCAGCACGATCGGGGAAATCGCACCAAAACCTTGCCACTCCAGCTCCTCGCGCACCTGTTTGCGCTTCTCCTGGGGCAGCTGCGAGAGCATCACCAGGCACCAGGAACCGTCCCAGGCCGGCAGGCTGGAGCTGTACACGCGCTTGAAGGCCTTTTCGAAACGCCGCCGCCCGGTGCCGGTGAGGCTGTAGTAGCTGCGCCGGCCGACCTTCTCGGCGGTGAGCCAGCCTTCCTTGGTCAGGCGGAAGATCGAGGTACGGATCAGGCGCTCATTCACGCCGATGGGCTCCAGCAGCTGGATCAGGCTGCCCAGCCACACGGTGCCGCCATGGGGTTCGATGGCATCGCCATAGAGGGTGATGATCAGCGAGCTGGCGCGCAGCGGCGTCTGCTCCTGGAAACGGGTGATGAGGTGCTGCAGGGGAGCGAGGGACGTCATGGGCGAACCGGGCGCTGGAAAGTTGCCGAATATACCCGTCGCATCGGCGCGCTGACCACAGTCGCGCTCATGCCGATTCCCCCTTCGGGCGCAGGCCGTCGACGCGGTTGCGCGGGCGATCCGGCTCCACCGCCGACAGCGGCTCGCAGGCCACCATGCTCGCCATGCAGCGCCGCGCCAGCGCCTGGTACTCCCGGGTGCCGCGCTGCTTCCAGGCCACCTCCTCGTCGCCGAGCCGGCGCTTCACCTCGGCCGGCGCACCCATGACCAGGGACTGCTCCGGGCACTCGAAGCGCGCCTTGACGAAGGCCGCGGCGGAGACGAAGGAGCGCGCACCGATATGGGCGCCATCCATCACCACCGCATTCATGCCCACCAGGGCGTCCTCGCCGATGCGACAGCCGTGCAGCACCGCGCCGTGGCCGATGTGGCCGTTGCGCTCCACCACCGTGTCGCTTTCCGGGAAACCATGCATCACGCAGGTGTCCTGGATGTTGGCGCCCTCCTCCAGGACGATCCGCCCGAAGTCGCCGCGCAGGCTGGCCAGCGGGCCCACATAGCAGTTGGGGCCGATGATCACGTCGCCGATCAGCACCGCCGACGGGTGCACGTAGGCGCTCGGGTCCACCACCGGAACCAGCCCGTCGAGGCTGTAGCAGGTCATGGCGCAACACCCCGCGCGATGGGTTGAAGCAGGAAAAGGCGGCTCATGGTCGATCCTCGCAAGCGAATACCGCGACAAAAAAGCGATGCGGCAGGTGACGCAACTTGTATCACATCATTTTTATCGGATAAAGCCAGCAATCGCGTATCGGTTGACACAAATCCACCCTTCACCGCCAGAAGCCCGCACCAATACTGGAACTCGCCGACTCGCATTGGCGAGAAGCCAGCATCGGAACGCCAGGACGCGCAAGGAAACACCTCATTAAAGACACACAAAATCAATTCAATGCTTATTGTTTTGTATCGCTTCACGCGTATACTCCGGAAAAACGCCAGCCCGCCCAGCGGACGAATGCCTGGCAACCCAACAACAAATGCCGGCCCAGATGCCGTGCGTGCGCCGTGAGGGCCCGCTGCATGCCCCAGACTCTCGTCGTCCTGCCACCGGATAGAGGCGTGCGCCTCATCACCCTGCAACGCCCGGAGGCGCTCAACGCCCTGAACACCCAGTTGCTGGGCGAACTGGCACTGGAACTGGACACCGCCGAGCGCGACCCGGAGACCCGCGTGGTGGTGCTCACCGGCAGCCGCAAGGCCTTCGCCGCCGGCGCCGACATCAACGAGATGGCCGAGCGCGACCTGGTGGGCATCCTCGACGACCCGCGCCAGGCCCACTGGCAGCGCATCACCCGCTTCCCCAAGCCCCTGGTCGCCGCGGTCAACGGCTTCGCCCTGGGCGGCGGCTGCGAACTGGCCATGCACGCCGACATCCTCATCGCCGGCGAGGACGCCCGCTTCGGCCAGCCGGAAATCAACCTCGGCATCATGCCCGGCGCCGGCGGTACCCAGCGCCTGCTGCGCGCCGTAGGCAAGTCCCTGGCCATGCAGATGGTGCTCGGCGGCGAGGCCATCGACGCCCGCCACGCCCTGCGCGCCGGCCTGGTCAGCGAAGTGACCCAGCCGGAATTCACCGTCGAGCGCGCCCTGGCCATCGCCCGCGTCATCGCCGGCAAGGCACCTCTCGCCTTGCGACTGGCCAAGGAGGCGTTGCTCAAGGCCGAAGACACCGACCTCGCCAGCGGCCTGCGCTTCGAGCGCCACGCCTTCACCCTGCTGGCCGGCACCCGTGACCGCGAAGAAGGCCTCGCCGCCTTCCGCGAGAAACGCACCCCCGAATTCACCGGCCGCTGACCCGGCCGCCCACCACTCGACTCCATAGAGCGCACGCCATGAATTTCGAGCACATCCTGTTTTCCATCGAGGCCGGGGTCGCCACCCTCAGCCTCAACCGCCCCGAACAGCTCAACAGCTTCAACGCCGCCATGCACGGCGAGGTCCGCGAGGCCCTCAAGCGCGTGCGCCAGGACCCGGAGGTGCGCGTCCTGCTGCTCACCGGCGAGGGCCGCGGCTTCTGCGCCGGGCAGGACCTGGCCGACCGCAACGTCGCGCCGAGCGCCGAGATGCCCGACCTGGGGCTGTCCATCGAGCGCTTCTACAACCCGCTGATCCGCGCCCTGCGCGACCTGCCGCTGCCGGTGATCTGCGCGGTCAACGGCGTGGCCGCCGGTGCCGGCGCCAACATCCCGCTGGCCTGCGACCTGGTGCTGGCGGCGCGTTCGGCCAGTTTCATCCAGGCCTTCTGCAAGATCGGCCTGGTGCCCGACTCCGGCGGCACCTGGAGCCTGCCGCGCCTGGTCGGCCTGGCCCGTGCCAAGGCCCTGGCATTGCTGGGCGAGCGGCTGAGCGCCGAGCAGGCCGAGCAATGGGGGCTGATCCACCGCGTGGTGGATGACGCCGCGCTGCGCGACGAGGCCCTGAAGCTGGCGCGCCACCTGGCCACCCAGCCCACCTACGGCCTGGCCCTGATCAAGCGCGCCCTCAACGCCAGCCTGGACAACGGCTTCGACCAGCAGCTGGAGCTGGAGCGCGACCTGCAGCGCCTGGCCGGCCGCAGCGAGGACTACCGCGAAGGCGTCGGCGCCTTCATGGAGAAACGCACCCCGAGCTTCAAAGGACGCTGAGCCATGCACGCCCTGAACAGAGAAACCCCGGTGGCCGTGATCGGCGCGGGCGCCATGGGCGCCGGCATCGCCCAGGTCGCCGCCCAGGCCGGGCACCCGGTGCGCCTGTACGACACCCGTACCGGCGCCGCCGCCCAGGCCATCGCCGGCATCGACCGGCAGCTCGCCCGCCTGGTGGACAAAGGCAAGCTGGAGGCCGCCGCCCATGTCGCCACCCTCGCCCGCCTGCGCCCGGCCGATGAGCTGGAGGAGCTGGCCGACGCCGGCCTGGTGATCGAGGCGATCGTCGAGAAGCTGGAGATCAAGCGCGAGCTGCTGCAGCGCCTGGAGGCCCTGTGCGCCCCCGACTGCATCCTCGCCAGCAACACCTCGTCGCTGTCCATCACCCGCCTCGCCGCCGGCCTGCGGCACCCGGGCCGCGTGCTCGGCATGCACTTCTTCAACCCGGCACCGCTGATGGCGCTGGTGGAGGTCGTCTGCGGCCTCGACAGCGACCCGCAACTGGCCAGCTGCCTGTTCGAAACCGCCCGCGCCTGGGGCAAGCAGCCGGTGCACGCCCGCTCCACCCCCGGCTTCATCGTCAACCGCGTGGCGCGTCCCTTCTATGCCGAAAGCCTGCGCCTGCTGCAGGAAGGCGCCGCCGATTGCGCCACCCTCGACGCCCTGCTGCGCGAGGCCGGAGGCTTTCGCATGGGCGCCTTCGAACTCACCGACCTGATCGGCCATGACGTCAACTACGCCGTCACCTGCGGGGTGTTCGACGCCTACTACGGCGACGCCCGCTTCCAGCCCTCACTGATCCAGAAGGAGCTGGTGGACGCCGGCCGCCTCGGGCGCAAGAGCGGCCGGGGCTTCTACGACTACGCCGAAGGCGCCGAGCGCCCGCAGGCGGCGACGCTCGCCAGCACCGCCACCGTGGACACCTGCGCCATCGAAGGCGATCTCGGTGTCGCAGCCCCACTGGTGCAGCGCCTGGAAAGCACCGGCGTGCGGGTCACCCGCCGTGACGGTGCCGGGCTGCTGCGGGTCGGCGACGCCACCCTGGCGCTGAGCGACGGCCGCCTGGCCGCCCAGCGCGCCCGCGAGGACGGCCTCGACAACCTGGTGCTGCTGGACCTGGCCCTCGACTACGGCCGCGCCGAACGCCTCGGCATCAGTTGGGCGGCGGGCACCTCCCAGGCCGCCATCGATGCAGCGGTCGCCCTGCTCGCCCGCGCCGGCATCAGTGCCAGCCCGCTGGCCGACGTCCCCGGCCTCGCCGTGCTGCGCACCGTGGCCATGCTCGCCAACGAAGGCGCCGACGCCTTGCTCCACGGGGTCGCCAGCGCCGCCGACATCGACCTGGCCATGTGCGCCGGGGTCAATTACCCGTGCGGCCCGCTGGCCTGGGCCGACGCCATCGGCCCGGCCCAGGTGCTGCGCACCCTGGACAACCTGCAGGCCGCCTATGGCGAGCCGCGCTACCGCCCCTCGCTGGCCCTGCGCCGCCGGGTGGCCGAAGGGAGGACACTGCATGACCAACCGTGAAGCCCTGTCGCTGGCCGAGGCCTGCGCCAGCACCCTGTACGAACGCGACGCCGCCAGCCAGGCGCATGGGCATGCGCCTGCTCTCGGTGGCCCCCGGCGCCGCCCGGGTGGGCATGAGCGTGCGCGCCGACATGCTGCAGGGCGTCGGCACCTGCCATGGCGGGCACCTGTTCGCCCTGGCCGACTCGGCCTTCGCCTTCGCCTGCAACACCTACAACGAAGTCACCGTGGCCATCGGCTGCAGCATCGACTACGTGGCCCCGGCGCACCTGGGCGACACCCTCACCGCCCAGGCCACCGAACAGAGCCGCAGCGGCCGCACCGGCAACTACGACGTGCGCATCGAGAACCAGAACGGGCAACTGATCGCCCTGTTCCACGGCAAGTCCTACAAGGTGCGCGGCACCCTGCTCGACGAGGAATCCCTGCATGAATGACGCCCTGATCATCGACGCCGTGCGCACGCCCATCGGGCGCTACGCCGGCGCCCTGTCCTCCGTTCGCGCCGACGACCTCGGCGCGGTGCCGATCCGCGCCCTGATGCAGCGCCACCCCGAGCTGGACCGGGGCGCCATCGACGACGTGATCTACGGCTGCGCCAACCAGGCCGGCGAGGACAACCGCAACGTCGCGCGCATGGCAGCCCTGCTCGCCGGGCTGCCGGTCACCGTGCCCGGCACCACCCTCAACCGCCTGTGCGGCTCGGGGCTCGACGCCATCGGCAGCGCCGCCCGCGCCCTGCGCTGCGGCGAGGCCGGGCTGATGCTGGCCGGCGGCGTGGAATCCATGTCCCGCGCGCCCTTCGTGATGGGCAAGTCCGAACAGGCCTTCGGCCGCAGCGCGGAGCTATTCGACACCACCATCGGCTGGCGCTTCGTCAACGGCCTGATGAAGCGCCAGTACGGTATCGACTCCATGCCCGAGACGGCGGAGAACGTCGCCGAGCAGTTCGGCATCAGCCGCGCCGACCAGGACGCCTTCGCCCTGCGCAGCCAGCTCAAGGCGGCCGCCGCCCAGGCCAGCGGGCGCCTGGCGAAGGAGATCGTCCCGGTGGAGATTGCCCAGCGCAAGGGCCCGTCGAAATGGGTGGAGCAGGACGAGCACCCGCGCGGCGACACCACCCTGGAGCAGCTGGCGCGCCTCGGCACGCCCTTCCGCGAAGGCGGTAGCGTCACTGCCGGCAACGCCTCCGGGGTCAACGACGGTGCCTGCGCCCTGCTGCTGGCCAGCACCGATGCCGCCCGCCGCTTCGGCCTCAAGCCCCGCGCCCGCGTGGTCGCCATGGCCTGCGCCGGCGTCGAGCCGCGCATCATGGGCATCGGCCCGGTGCCGGCCACGCGCAAGGTGCTGGCGCTCGCCGGCCTGTCGCTCGCCGACATGGACGTGATCGAACTCAACGAAGCCTTCGCCGCCCAGGGCCTGGCCGTGCTCCGCGAACTGGAACTGGCCGACGACGATCCCCGGGTCAACCCCAACGGCGGCGCCATCGCCCTGGGCCACCCGCTGGGCATGAGCGGCGCGCGCCTGGTCACCACCGCGCTGCACGAACTGGAAGCCCGCTCCGGCCGCTACGCCCTCTGCACCATGTGCATCGGCGTCGGCCAGGGCATCGCCCTGATCATCGAAAAACTGTAACCGCCACACCGGGCCGGGAAGGCCGGGAGTATCCTGCCTTCCTGCACTCAGGCGCCCAGCGCCACGCACAAGAACAATACGAGTGATGAAATGAACATGATCGCCAATGCCGCCTTGCTCGACCCGATGGAAACCGCCAGCGTCGACCAGCTCCGCCAGCACCAGCTGGAACGCCTGCGCTGGAGCCTTGACCACGCCTACCGCAACGTCCCGCTGTACCGCCAGCGCTTCGACGAACTGGGCGTGCACCCCGAGGACCTGAAGAGCCACGACGACCTCGCCCGCTTCCCCTTCACCGGCAAGTCCGACCTGCGCGACAACTACCCCTACGGCATGTTCGCCGTGCCCCAGCAAGAGGTGGTGCGCATCCACGCCTCCAGCGGCACCACCGGCAAGCCCACCGTGGTCGGCTACACCCAGAACGACATCGACACCTGGGCCAACGTGGTGGCGCGCTCGATCCGCGCCGCCGGCGGCCGCAAGGGCGACAAGGTGCACGTCTCCTACGGCTACGGCCTGTTCACCGGCGGCCTTGGCGCCCACTACGGCGCCGAGCGCCTGGGCTGCACGGTGATCCCCATGTCCGGCGGCCAGACCGAGAAGCAGGTCCAGCTGATCCGCGACTTCCAGCCGGACATCATCATGGTCACGCCCTCCTACATGCTGAACCTCGCCGACGAGATCGAGCGCCAGGGCCTGGACCCGCACAAGCTGGCCCTGCGCCTGGGCATCTTCGGCGCCGAACCCTGGACCGCCGAACTGCGCCGCGCCATCGAGGAGCGCCTGGGCATCACCGCCCTGGACATCTACGGCCTCTCGGAAATCATGGGCCCGGGCGTGGCCATGGAATGCGCCGAGACCAAGGACGGCCCGACCATCTGGGAAGACCACTTCTACCCCGAGATCATCGACCCGGTGACCGGCCAGGTGCTGCCGGACGGGCAGATGGGCGAGCTGGTGTTCACCTCCCTGTCCAAGGAGGCGCTGCCGATGATCCGCTACCGCACCCGCGACCTCACCCGCCTGCTGCCGGGCACCGCGCGCCCCATGCGGCGCATCGACAAGATCACCGGGCGCAGCGACGACATGCTGATCATCCGGGGCGTCAACGTCTTCCCCACGCAGATCGAGGAGCAGGTGCTCAAGGTCCGCCAGTTGGCCGAGACCTACGAGATCCACCTCTCGCGCACCGGCAACCTCGACAGCATGGAAGTCCACGTCGAACCCCGCCATGGCCTGGAGCCGCTGGACCAGGCGCAGGAACTGGCGCTGTGCACCGAACTGGGCCGCCATATCAAGACCTACATCGGCATCACCTCGCGCATCGTGCTGCGCCCGGCTTACTCGCTGAAGCGCTCCGAAGGCAAGGCCTGCCACGTCTACGACAACCGCGCCAAGGCGTGAGCCGCCCACGCCTTTAGAACGTGGAGGGGCACAGACAGTCCTCGGAGTTTGCGGCCGCCGCTCACTCCGGACGTAGGGTGTGCTGCGCGCACCTGGGCTCGCCGGAAGCACCCTGCGGCGGTGCGCACGGCACACCCTACGGCTCGAGCTCATCCTGTCGTGCCCTCAGTTCGAGTCGTCACAGGCAAAGCCGATGACACATGACCACGGCCTAAGGAGGTGACTGCTCACGTGCAAATGAAAAGCCCCGCCGAAGCGGGGCTTTTTGCCGTGCTGGAACCACTCAGACGGCGGTCGGTGGCTTGATCAGGCTCTCCGCAGGGATGCCGAACATCTCGTGCAGCTTCCAGATCATCGGCAAGGTGAGGGAGCGCTTGCCGTTGAGCACCTCATAGACCCGGTTGGGGCGCCCGATGGCGGGCACCAGGTCGGCCACGGTCAACCCGGACTGCTCCATGCGGAACTTGATGGCCTCCACCGGCCCGGGCAGGTCGACCGGGAAGTGACGCGCCTCGTACGCCTCGATCAAGGTGAGCATCACCTCGAAGAAGTCGCCTTCGGGCGTGTCCGGCTCAGGCTCGTTCTCGAACAGCGGCGCCACCAGCTCGAGCGCCGCGCGGTAGTCATCGTCAGTGCGAATCGGGCGGATGTTCATGATCCCGGGTCCATCTCCACAGTGTTGGCATCGATGGCGTCGTACTCCCTGTGAGTACCGACGAACTTGATATAGAGCGCACCGAAGCGGTAGGCAACCGCCACCACCAGCCGATAGTCATTGCCCTTGATACTGCCTCACAACCTGCAGCCGCCGCGCCGCTCGTCGGAACAGCCCGGGCATTCGCCCAGGAATTGTCTCAATCGCCAATCCTGAATCGACTACCGGATGAGACCGGCACGTGGATCGCCACGCGCCACCGCCCAGGAGATCGCTCATGAGCTACGTAGATGGATTCGTCGTCCCCGTGCCCACCGCCAAGCGCGAGGCCTATATCGCCCTCGCCCGCACCGCCGCCCAGGTGTTCAAGGACCATGGCGCCCTCAGCGTCGTCGAGTGCTGGGGCGATGACGTGCCGGAGGGCAAGGTGACGTCCTTCCCCATGGCGGTGAAACGCAAGGACGACGAGACGGTGGTGTTCTCGTGGATCACCTGGCCGTCCCGCCAGGCCCGCGACGAAGGCATGAAGAAATCCATGGAGGACCCGCGCCTGCATCCCGATCCCGAGAAGATGCCCTTCGACGGGCAGCGCATGATCTATGGCGGCTTCGAGGTGATAGTCGACGCCTGATGGGCACGGGTAGCCCGGACTGTTCAGTGGATCCCCGCGTTCGCGAGGATGACGGTGCTCGCTGCGGTATCCCCGCCACCTCGTCACCCCCGCGAACGCGGGGGCCTACTAAACGTAAAGGCGGGCTGAAACCCACCCTACGCCCGCCCGACACCTCACCCCGATCAGGGCTCCAGCGCCGGGGATTGCAGCGCCACTAGCACGCCGTCAGCCCAGCGCAGGCGCGAGGCAAGACGGCCCGAGTCCTCGCGGGCGGGCGCGGCCAGCTCGGTGGCGCCCTCTGCCAGGGCCTGGGCGTGCAGTTCCGCGACGCGCGGGGTGACCAGCAGCACCTCGATGGCTTCTAGACCCGCGCCCATCAGCCCTTCGCCTTCGTGGTCATTTCGAACATCCCTGAATGATGGGTTCGAGTGGAATGCGAGGCCGCTCAGCCCCGCAGCAGCCCGCGCAGCGAGCGCACCAGCCAGGCGATGGCCATCAGCTCCAGCGCCACCAGCACGCCCACCAGCTCACCGAGCTCGGCCGAGAACAGCGGCAGGCACAGCCCGCCATCGGCACAGGCGAGGAACGGGCGCAGCACCGCGACCAGCACCACCACCCCCAACCCAGAGGCCAGCAGCGCCAGTGCCAGGCGCCCGAGCGCCACCGACGAAGGCGCCGCAAACGACCACGGCCCCATGTCCCGCCAGGCCACCAACACCGTGCCGGAACCCGGATGGAAACAGAAGGATGAACACCCGCGCCTGAACATGAAGGCCTCCAATGCCAATGGCAGGCCGGCAGTATGCAAAGGCGCGCAGCGCCGGTCTTTTAAGCTTTGGGGGGCAATTGTTAAAAAGAGTAAAGGGAACGGAACAATGTAGTCATTTCTGAAATTTTGAATCTCTTTCCCCTTAGCTGGAAGCTTGAAGCCTGAAGCTGGAAGAAAAAGCCAAAAGCGCCCCAGCCCACGACTCTGGCTCTGGCTCTGGCTCTGGCTCTGGCTCTGGCTCTCAGCTTCCAGCTTCCAGCTTCCAGCTCCTAGCTCCTAGCTTGCCACTTGAAGCTTGCCACTTGCCGCTTTTCCAATCCGACACCTATTTTTTAATTTGATATTTGTTTTTGTATCATTTAAAACTAGCGCCATGGCCAAGCCACCCCACGAACCCGCATGGCTGGAGAACGGCATGTACGCACAATTGGTTGAGACCGGCGTGAAGCGCGTGAAGGCGCTGGAGGAGATGTCCCCGGAAGAGCGCGCCTTCCAGGAAAGGATCGATGCGGAAATCAAGATCGAGCCGAAGAACTGGATGCCGGACGCCTACCGGCAGACGCTGATCCGGCAGATTTCCCAGCATGCGCATTCCGAGATCGTCGGCATGCTGCCGGAGGGCAACTGGGTGACCCGCGCGCCCACCCTCAAGCGCAAGCTGCAGCTGATGGCGAAGATCCAGGACGAGGCCGGCCACGGCCTGTACCTCTACAGCGCCATGGAAACCCTCGGCGCCTGCCGCGACGAGGAGATCGCCAAGCTGCACAGCGGTCGCGCCAAGTATTCGAGCATCTTCAACTACCCGACCCTGAGCTGGGCCGACATGGGCGCGGTGGGCTGGCTGGTGGATGGCGCCGCCATCGTCAACCAGGTGGTGCTGCAGCGCACCTCCTACGGGCCCTACTCCCGCGCCATGGTCCGCATCTGCAAGGAAGAGTCCTTCCACCAGCGCCAGGGCTACGAAATCCTCCTGCACATGATGCGCAACGGCACCCAGGCGCAGAAGGACATGGTCCAGGACGCCATCAACCGCCTCTGGTGGCCCTCGCTGATGATGTTCGGCCCCAGCGACGAACACTCCCCCAACAGTGCCCAGTCCATGGCCTGGAAGATCAAGCGCCAGGGCAACGACGAGCTGCGCCAGCGCTTCATCGACCAGACCGTGCCGCAACTGGAGCTGCTCGGCTGCACCGCGCCGGACCCGCACCTGAAGTGGAACGAGGCGCGCGGCCACTACGACTTCGGCGAAATCGACTGGAGCGAGTTCTACGAAGTGCTCAAGGGCAACGGCCCCTGCAACCACGAGCGCATCGCCACCCGCCGCAAGGCCATCGAAGACGGCGCCTGGGTCCGCGAAGCCGCGGTGGCCCATGCCCGCAAGAATCAGAAGAAAGACGCCGCCTAACCCACCGCCACCTGTGAGCTTGCGAGCTAGAGCAGAACGAGGTGGAAACAGGCGCGGGCGCGGAGTTTACGACTGTAGATGAGCAAGCCCGGGGCTGTTTCCAGCGACGTTATGCCGACGCGCAGCAGCTCACACCTGATGAGCAGGAGAACACAATGAGTGAATGGACCCTTTTCGAGGTCTTCGTGCGCAGCAAGCACGGCCTCAACCACAAGCATGTCGGCAGCGTGCACGCCGCCGATGCCGCCATGGCCATCGAGAACGCCCGCGAGCTGTACACCCGCCGCAACGAGGGCGTGAGCCTCTGGGTGGTGCCCTCGGCGCTGATCACCGCCTCCTCCCCCGATGAGAAGGAACCGCTGTTCGACCCGGCCGAAGACAAGGTCTACCGCCACGCCAGCTTCTACGAGCTGCCGGCCGAAGTCGGCCACATGTGAGGCGCACGCCATGACTGCCAAGCACGACCTGATCGAATACCTGCTGCGCCTCGGCGACAGCGCCCTGGTGCAGGGCCAGCGCCTTTGCGAGTGGTGCGGCAAGGCCCCGGCCCTGGAAGAGGAGCTGGCGTTGATGAACGTCGGCCTCGACCTGGTGGGCCAGGCCCGCAACTGGCTGGAATACGCCGCCGAGCTGCTGGACGACGGCCGCGACGCCGACCACCTGGCCTACCGCCGCGACGAGCGCGCCTACCGCAACCTGCTGCTGGTGGAGCAACCCAACGGCGACTACGCGGTGACCCTCACCAAGCAGTTCCTCTTTGATGCCTGGCATTTCCAGGTGCTCCACGGCCTCAGCAGCTCCCGTGACGAACGCATCGCCGGCATCGCCGCCAAGGCGCTGAAGGAAGTCACCTACCACCTGCGCCGCTCCAGCGAATGGGTACAGCGCCTGGGCGACGGCACCGAGGAAAGCCACCGGCGCATGCTGGCGGCTATCGGTGAACTCTGGCGCTTCACCGTCGAGCTGGTGAACGGCGACGAGGTGGAACAACGCCTGGCCGCCGCCGGCAGCGCACCGGAGCCTGCGGACATCGCCTCCGCCTGGAAGGCCAGGGTCGCCGACACCTTCGCCAGCGCCACCCTGCCGCTGCCGGAGCCGGCCAGCCACTTCTACCTTTCCGGCCGCCGTGGCCTGCACACCGAGCACCTGGGCCTGCTGCTGGCCGAGATGCAGTTCCTGCAAAGGGCCCATCCCGATGCGTCCTGGTGAGCTGATCGCCAGCGACCGTGGCGCCCGCCCCGGCGTACCCGTCGACCTGGCCCGCGCCTGGTCGGTGCTCGGCGAGGTGATGGACCCGGAAGTGCCGGTGGTCAGCGTGGTCGACCTCGGCATCGTCCGCGCCCTCGACTGGCGAGGCGGCCACCTGCACGTGGTGGTCACCCCCACCTATTCGGGCTGCCCGGCCACCGAGGTGATCGAACGCGACATCGAACAGGCGCTGGAAGGCGCCGGTTTCGCCGCGCCGAACCTGGAACGCCGCCTGGCGCCGGCCTGGACCACCGACTGGATCAGTGACGACGGCCGCGAACGCCTGCGCGCCTACGGCATCGCCCCGCCCAGCGGCAGCACCAGCAAGCGCGCCCTGCTGGGGGACGCCCCGGATATCCGCTGCCCGCAATGCGGCAGCGTGCATACCGAACAGTTGAGCGAATTCGGCTCCACGGCCTGCAAGGCCTTGCACCGTTGCAAGGAGTGCCTGGAGCCGTTCGATTACTTCAAGTGCATCTAGGAGAGCGAACACAGGCCGTTGCCACTGGCACCGCTTGTATTCGTCCTCCGCGCGGTAAAGTCGCAGGAGAACAACAATGAGCAGGTTCCACAGCCTGACCATCAAGGACGTGCGCCCGGAAACCCGCGACGCGGTGTCCATCGCCTTCGACATTCCCGCCGCGCTGCGCGACAGCTTCCGCTTCACCCAGGGCCAGCACCTGGTGGTGCGCACCCAGCTGGATGGCGAGGAAGTGCGCCGCTCCTACTCCATCTGCACCGGCGTCAACGACGGCGAGCTGCGCGTCGCGGTCAAGCGCGTGGCGGGCGGGCGCTTCTCCAGCTGGGCCAACGAGCAGCTCAAGGCCGGCCACAGCCTGGAGGTGATGCCGCCCTCCGGCCACTTCAACGTGCCGCTGGACCCGGCGCGCCACGGCCACTACCTGGCGGTGGCCGCCGGCAGCGGCATCACGCCGATCCTCTCCATCGTCAAGACCACCCTTCAGACCGAGCCCCACAGCCGCGTCACCCTGCTCTACGGCAATCGTTCCAGCGCCTCGGCACTGTTCCGCGAACAGCTGGAGGACCTGAAGAACCGCTACCTGCAGCGCCTCAACCTGATCTTCCTGTTCAGCCGCGAGCAGCAGGACGTGGACCTCTACAACGGCCGCATCGACGCCGACAAATGCGGCCAGCTGTTCCAGCGCTGGATCGACGTGCGCGCCCTGGACGCCGCCTTCATCTGCGGCCCGCAGGCGATGACCGAGACCGTGCGCGACCAGCTGCGCGCCAACGGCATGCCGGCCGAGCGCATCCACTTCGAGCTGTTCGCCGCCGCCGGCAGCGAGCACCGGCGCGAAGCCCGCGAGGCTGCCCAGCAAGCAGGCAGCGCGCAAAGCCGGGTGACGGTGATCAGCGACGGCCGCGAAGTGAGCTTCGAGCTGGCCCGCAACAGCCAGAGCCTGCTCGACGCCGGCAACGCCCAGGGCCTGGAACTCCCCTATTCCTGCAAGGCCGGCGTCTGCTCCACCTGCAAGTGCCGGGTGGTCGAGGGCGAGGTGGAGATGGACAGCAACTTCGCCCTGGAGGACTACGAGGTGGCCGCCGGCTACGTGCTCTCGTGTCAGTCCTATCCGCTGACAGACAAGGTGGTCCTCGACTTCGACCAGCTCTGATCCCGAACCGTAGGGTGGGCCGGGCGGCGCTCCGTTTCAGCCCACCAGCACGCTACGCCCCCCCATCGGTGGGCTGAAGCCCACCCTACGAGAGCAGATCCACCCGCTTCACCTGCGTGCCGCACCGTCTCGACAACCACAACAAGAGAGAGCAGCCATGACCCCGCAAGACCTCGACCGCATCCGGCAGCACCCGGATTTCATCCAGCTGGTCAAGCGCAAGCAGCGCCTGACCTGGTCCCTCACCGCCGCCATGCTGGCGATCTACTACGGCTTCGTGCTGCTGGTGGCCTTCGCCCCGGAGCTGCTCGGTCGTTCCCTCAGTGGCGGGGTCACCAGCGTCGGCATGCTGGTGGGCGTGGTCATCATCCTCCTGGCCTTCGGGCTCACCGGCATCTACGTGGTGCGCACCAACCACGTGCTCGACCCGCTGAACGACAAGCTCAAGCAGGAGTGCGCGCCATGAAGGCCCTCCTCGCCCTCACCGCCCTGCTGGCCTCCGGCAGCGCCCTGGCTGCCGATGCCGGCGCGCGGCCGCTGAACTGGCCCGCCATCTATATGTTCCTGGCGTTCGTCGTGTTCACCCTCGGCATCACCCGCTGGGCCGCCCTGCGCACCCGCTCCACCGCCGACTTCTATACCGCCGGTGGCGGCCTCACCGGCTTCCAGAACGGCCTGGCAATAGCCGGCGACATGATCAGCGCGGCGTCCTTCCTCGGCATCTCCGCGATGATGTTCATGAACGGCTACGACGGCCTGCTCTACGCCCTGGGCGTGCTCGCCGGCTGGCCGATCATCCTCTTCCTGATCGCCGAGCGCCTGCGCAACCTGGGCCGCTTCACCTTCGCCGACGTGGTCTCCTACCGCCTCGACCAGAGCCCGATCCGCATCACCGCCGCCTTCGGCACCCTCACCGTGGCCCTGCTCTACCTGGTGGCGCAGATGGTCGGCGCCGGCAAGCTGATCGAGCTGCTGTTCGGCCTCAGCTACCTGCAGGCCGTGCTGCTGGTGGGCGTGCTGATGGTCTGCTACGTCACCTTCGGCGGCATGCTCGCCACCACCTGGGTGCAGATCATCAAGGCGGTGCTGCTGCTCTCGGGCACCAGCTTCATGGCCTTCATGGTGCTCCGGCACTTCGGCTTCAGCACCGAGGCGATGTTCGCCGCCGCCACCGAGGTACACGCCAAGGGCACCGCGATCATGGCCCCGGGCGGGTTGCTGTCGAACCCCGTCGACGCCATCTCCCTCGGGCTCGGCATGATGTTCGGCACCGCCGGCCTGCCGCACATCCTCATGCGCTTCTTCACCGTCAGCGACGCCCGTGAAGCGCGCAAGAGCGTGTTCTATGCCACCGGCTTCATCGGCTATTTCTACCTGCTGCTGATAGTGGTGGGCTTCGGCTCCATCGTCATGGTCGGCACCAACCCGGAGTTCCGCGACGCCGCCGGCGCCATCATCGGCGGCGGCAACATGGTCGCCGTGCACCTGTCCCACGCAGTGGGCGGCAGCCTGTTCCTCGGCTTCATCTCGGCCGTGGCCTTCGCCACCATCCTCGCGGTGGTCGCCGGCCTGGCGCTGTCCGGTGCCTCGGCGGTGTCCCACGACCTGTACGCCTGCGTGCTCCGCAAGGGCCAGGCCAGCGAACGGGAGGAAATGCGCGTCTCGCGCATCGCCACCCTCGGCATCGGCGTGCTGGCGGTGATCCTCGGGCTGCTCTTCGAGTCGCAGAACATCGCCTTCCTTTCCGGCCTGGTGCTGGCCATCGCCGCCTCGGTCAACTTCCCGGTGCTGTTCCTCTCCATGTTCTGGAAGGGCCTGACCACCCGGGGCGCCGTGGCCGGCAGCCTGGCCGGCCTGGCGTCGGCCATCGCCCTGCTGGTGGCGAGCCCGGCGGTGTGGGTCAACGTGCTGCACCACGAGCAGGCGCTGTTCCCCTACGCCAACCCGGCGCTGTTCTCCATGACCCTGGCCTTCTCCAGCGCCTGGCTGTTCTCGGTCACCGACCGTTCCGAACGCGCCACCCGCGAACGCGGGCGCTACCTGGCCCAGTTCATCCGCTCCATGACCGGCATCGGCGCAGCCGCCGCCAGCCGCCACTGACTCCTCGGCCGCCCCCAGCTCCCGAGCGGGGGCGGCCCCACCCCCTCGAACACCGCCTCAAGGAGAGCCACCATGAGCAACGTCACCACCCTGCAGAGCCTTATCGCCGGCCGCTGGATCGGCCAGCACGGCGCCCAGACCCTGCGCAGCGCCATCGACGGCAGCGCGCTGTTCCGCACCCATGAAGAGCACCTGGATTTCGCCGAAGCCGTCGAGTTCGGCCGCCGCCGCGGCATCCCCGCACTGATGGCATTGGACTTCCAGCAACGCGCCGCGCGGCTCAAGGCCCTGGGCCTCTACCTCAACGAGCGCAAGGAGCAGCTCTACGCCCTGTCGCGCCACAGCGGCGCCACCCGCGCCGACAGCTGGATCGACATCGAGGGCGGCAGCGGCACCCTGTTCGCCTATGCCGGCGTCGGCGCCCGTGAACTGCCCTCCGGCAACGTCGTACATGAAGGCCCGGCCATGCAGTTGGGCAAGCAGGGCCTGTTCGCCGGCAGCCACATCCTGGTGCCGCGCGGCGGCGTCGCCGTGCACATCAACGCCTTCAACTTCCCCATCTGGGGGATGCTGGAGAAGTTCGCGCCGAGCTTCCTCGCCGGCATGCCCTGCATCGTCAAGCCGGCCACCGCCACCAGCTACCTCACCGAAGCCGCCGTGCGCCTGATGCACGAGTCCGGCTTGCTCCCAGAGGGCAGCCTGCAGCTGGTGATCGGCGGCACGGGCGACCTGCTCGACCGCCTCCAGGGCCAGGACGTGGTGACCTTCACCGGCTCCGCCGACACCGCCGCCAAACTGCGGGTGAACGCCAACCTGGTGCGCAATTCCATTCCCTTCAACGCCGAGGCGGATTCGCTGAACTGCGCCATCCTCGCCCCGGAAATCACCCCGGACGACCCGGAGTTCGACCTCTTCGTCAAGGAAGTGGCCCGGGAGATGACGGTGAAGGCCGGGCAGAAGTGCACCGCCATCCGCCGCGCCATCGTGCCGGCGAAACACATCGACGCCGTGGCCGAGCGCCTGCGCGAGCGCCTGGCCAAGGTGGTGATCGGCGACCCGGCCGTGGACGGCGTGAAGATGGGTGCCCTGGCCTCCCATGCCCAGCAGGCCGACGTCGCCGCGCGGGTGGAAACCCTGCTGGCCGGCAGCGAGCTGCTGTTCGGTGCCCGCGACGGCTTCGCCCCGCAAGGTGAAGGCGTGGCCGAAGGGGCCTTCTTCGCCCCCACCCTGCTGCGCGCCCGCGACCCGCATGCCGAAGGCGGCGCCCACGATATCGAGGCCTTCGGCCCGGTGAGCACGCTGATGGCCTATGACGACATCGACGAAGCCATCGCCCTCGCCGCCCGTGGCAAGGGCAGCCTGGTGGCCAGCCTGGTGACCCGCGACCCCGCCGTCGCCGCTTACGTGGTGCCGCGCGCCGCCGCCCTGCACGGCCGCCTGCACATCCTCGACCGCGAGTCCGCCGCCGAATCCACCGGCCACGGCTCGCCGCTGCCGGTGCTCAAGCACGGCGGCCCCGGCCGCGCCGGCGGTGGCGAGGAGCTGGGCGGCCTGCGCGCCGTGAAGCACTACCTGCAACGCGCCGCCGTGCAGGGCTCGCCCACCATGCTCGCCGCCGTCACCGGCGAATACGTGCGCGGCGCCAAGCTGATCGAGACCGAGGTGCACCCGTTCCGCCGCTACTTCGACGAGCTGCAGGTCGGCGAATCCCTGCTCACCCACCGCCGCACCGTCACCGAGGCCGATATCGTCAACTTCGGCTGCCTCTCGGGCGACCACTTCTACATGCACTTCGACGAGTTGGCGGCCAAGGAATCCCAGTTCGGCAAGCGCATCGCCCACGGCTACTTCGTGCTCTCCGCCGCTGCCGGCCTGTTCGTCTCCCCGGCCCCCGGCCCGGTGCTGGCCAACTACGGCCTCGACACCCTGCGCTTCGTCAACCCGGTGGGCATCGGCGACACCATTCAGGCGCGCCTGACCTGCAAGCGCAAGATCGACCAGGGCAAGAAGAGCGCCAAGGGCGAGCCCCAGGGCGTGGTGGCCTGGGACGTGGAAGTCACCAACCAGGACGGCGAGCTGGTGGCCAGCTACGACATCCTCACCCTGGTGCTCAAGCGTCCTGCCTGACACCTGATCCGGGCGTTGCACGGCACAGCATGGGTTTCGCTTCGCTCTACCCATCCTACGGAGACTCAATCGCAGGATGGGTCGGGCGACGTTCCGCGAGGTACGAAACCCATCATCTCTTCTCCTCTCCCCACCGCGATACCCGAACGATTCCCACGCAATCTGGCATGCACAGCCAAACGGTTGGCAAGCAGGCACAAGGCTGGCGCGAGGGCGATACGTACCATCGCCCCATGGGCCGATCCGCGTAGAGCCCCCACGCCAACACCAACAACAACGGGAATCCCACGCATGCAAAGACTCACCCGCGTCACGCCGCTGTTCCGCCTTTCGACCCTGGCCCTGCTGGTGGCCTGCGCCACCCAGGCCGGGGCCTACGAGCTCTACGCCGACGAGGACACCCACCTCAATGCCGACCTGGAAGCGGTGTTCGGCGTCTTCCACAGCCAGGAGAACTACGCCACCACCGGCACCCAGTCGAAAGGCTCCTCCAGCTGGCGCGAGGGCTACATCAAGTACGGCATCAGCGGCGACCAGGGCCTGGGCGGCGCCGGTACCGGCTACGGCGCATTCAACCTGCTCAGCTCCGCCACCTGGGGAGATGGCGACGCGGCGGGCTTCACCGACGGTGACGAACGCACCACCAAGATCGAGGACGCCTACCTGGGCTGGCGCTCCGGCACCCTGTTCGAGGCCCTGGGCGAGGACGGCATCGACTTCTCCTTCGGCCGCCAGAACATCTCGGTGGGCGACGGCTTCCTGATCAACGGCGACGCCCTGAACCTGGGCAACGGCCTGGCCGACGGCGAGTTCGACCGGGGCGGCGCCTACTGGCTGGCGGCGCGCAAGGCCTTCGACCAGACCGCCGTGCTGCGCATCGGCGGCAAGGACGGCTGGCGCGGCGACCTGATGTGGCTGAAGTCCGACAACCGTTCCCAGGCCAAGCCCGAGCTGTTCGTCGGCACCCTGGAACACGTGGCCGAGCAAGGCACCGTCGGCCTGACCTGGATCGACATCCGCGACGTCGACGAGGAATACGCCTCGCCCATCCAGCTCGACCGCGACGGCATGAAGACCTACAGCCTGCGCGCCCAGGGCAATGCCGGCGTGGAGAACCTGTTCCTCTCCGGCGAATACGCCTGGCAGGACAAGAAGACCGCCGACAACGAGGACGCCTGGTACCTGGAAGCCGGCTGGACCTTCGCCGATGCGCCCTGGAGTCCCAGCGTCAGCTACCGCTACAGCCGCTTCTCCGAAGCCTTCGACCCGCTGTTCTTCGGCTTCAACCGCGGCTACGGCACCTGGTTCCAGGGCGAGGTGGCGGCCAACTACGCCGGCCCCTTCAACAGCAACACCCGCGTGCACCACGTGGCGCTCAAGGCCACTCCGCTGGAGAACCTGAGCATCGGCGCGCTGTACTTCGACTTCGACACCCTCGACCGCGACCTGGGCAACTTCGACGGCCGCGAGCTGGACCTCTACGCCGAGTGGGCGGTCAACGACAACCTGGTGATCATGCCGGTGGTGGGTGTGTACGAGCCCAGCCGCAGCGCCGACAACGGCGGCACCCAGCTCGGCAGCAACGACCGCAACCTCTACACCCAGCTGGTCTTCGCCAGCCACTTCTGAGCCCCTGGCGGCGGGCCTCCCGCCGCCCTTCCCCCGAGCACGCCATGCGTACACCTTCCCTGAGCATCCAGAGCCGCATCACCCTGCTCGCCAGCGCCTGCCTGATCCTCGTGGTGGCGTTGCTGGTGGGGCTTTCGCTGTACCAGACCCGGCTCAGCACCGAACGCGTCAAGGCCTCCAGCGGCCGCATGCTGGCCAACGCCGCCGAAGCCCACATGCAGGCCCAGGCCCGCGTGCAGGCGCTGCAGATCCAGCGCACCTTCCTGCAAACCTACGAATACGGCCAGGGCCTCTCGCGCGTCCTCCTCTACCTGCGGGCGCGGGCGACGGCCGGCGAGCTGACCGCCGCCGAGCTGCGCCAGCGCATGGCCGAACAGATGCGCAGCGCCGTCCTCGCCAAGCCCGACCTGCTCGGGCTTTTCGTCATCTTCGAGCGCGACGCACTGGACGGCGCCGACAGCCAGTTCGTCGGCCAGGACCAGGCCTTCGGCAACGACGCCGGGCGCTTCTCGCTGTACTGGGTGCAGGGCAAGCCGGGCGAGCTGCAACCGGTGGTCGGCCCGGAGCAGATCCTCGGCGACACCTCTCCCGGCCCCAGCGGCAGCCCCTACAACGCCTTCTACACCTGCCCGCGCGACAACCGCCGCGCCTGCCTGCTGGAACCCTATTTCGACGACGCCTCCGGCACCCGCCGGCTGGTCACCAGCGTCGCCTTCCCGCTGATCGAGAACGACAAGGTGATCGCCGTGGTCGGCCTCGACATCAGCCTCGACGCCCTGCAGCGCAGCGCCCTGGACGGCAGCGCCCAGTTGTTCGACGGCGCCGGCCAGCTGGGCATCCTCAGCAACGGTGGCGTGGTCGCCGGCTACAGCGCCGACGCCACCGCCCTGGGCAAGCGCCTCGACCAGGCCCTGCCCGACGGCGCCGACGCGGTGCTCGACAGCCTGCGCCAGGCCAAGGCACGCACCCTGGTGGACGAGCAGCGCATCCGTGTCCTGGAGCCGCTGGAACCCATCCCCGGCGCCGCGCCCTGGGGTGTGCTGGCGACGGTGCCGCAGCGCGTGCTGCTGGCCCCGGCCGAAGCCCTGCAGAAGGAGCTGGACGCCGAGCGCCTGGCCAGCTCCGCCCTGGAGTTCGGCCTGGGCAGTGGCGCCGCCCTGTTCGGCGTGCTGCTGATCTGGTTCGCCGCCTTCCGCATCACCCGCCCGCTGCAAGGCCTGACACGCATGCTGGAAGCCATCGCCCAGGGCGAAGGCGACCTCACCCGTCGCCTGGCCGTGCACTCCCGTGACGAGCTGGGCAAGCTCGCCGGCGCTTTCAACCGTTTCGTCGAACGCATCCACGCCGCCATGGGTGAGGTGGCCTCGGCCACGGGACGGGTCAACGAGGTCGCACAACGGGTGCTGGCCGCCTCCAACGCCTCGCTGCGCAACTCGGACGAGCAGGCCCAGCGCACCAACAGCGTCGCCGCCGCGATCAACCAGCTGGGCGCCGCCGCCCAGGAGATCGCCCGCAACGCCGCCGACGCCTCGCACCAGGCCTCCGACGCCCGAGAACTGGCCGAGGAAGGCAAGCAGGTGGTCGGCAAGACCCTCACCGCCATGCACGAGCTGTCCACCAAGATCAGCGCCTCCAGCACCCAGATCGAGACCCTCGCCGGCAAGACGGTCGACATCGGCCAGATCCTCGACGTGATCAAGGGCATCTCCGAGCAGACCAACCTGCTGGCCCTCAACGCCGCCATCGAAGCCGCCCGCGCCGGCGAGGCCGGCCGTGGCTTCGCCGTGGTCGCCGACGAGGTGCGCAACCTCGCCCACCGCACCCAGGTGTCGGCCCAGGAAATCCACCAGATGATCGAAGAGCTGCAGGTCGGCTCCCGCGAGGCGGTCGGCACCATGACCCAGAGCCAGCGCTACAGCCAGCAGAGCGTCGAGATCGCCAACCTGGCCGGCGAACGCCTCTCCAGCGTCACCCAGCGCATCGGCGAGATCGACGGCATGAACCAGTCCGTGGCCACCGCCACCGAGGAACAGACCTCCGTGGTCGAAGCGCTGAACATGGACATCACCGAGATCAACACCCTCAACCAGGAAGGCGTGGAAAACCTCCAGGCCACCCTGCGCGCCTGCGCCGACCTGGAACAACAGGCCGAGCGCCTGCGGCAACTGGTGGGCAGCTTCCGCATCTGACCGGCAGCGCCGCGCCCCCTGGGTTGAGTGGTTCCCCGCGTGCGCGAGGATGACGAGGGGGCGCACACCATCCCTCTACACCGTCACCCCCGCGCACGCGGGGGCCCACTGGACAACCGGCACTACACTCTCACCTGCCCGCTGCACCTTTACGCAAGCCCCTGGCACGCCGGCACAACGGCTGGCACAGGCAGACAACGGGTTGGCAGACAGAGCAATTTCCCTGGCACAGCCACAAGGCAGACTGGTACTGCAGAAATCTGCCAACGTACCCGCGATCCGCCAGACCAATAATTCAGGGAGCCCCCCTAATGCGAATAAACAGGATCCTCGTCCATTCAGCGCTGAGCCTAGGCCTTGCGCTGGCGGGGCTGAACGCCCATGCGGACCTTCCCGCCGACACCATCGGCCAGGTGACCTTGCCCTTCCCGCCCGAACCGCACCGCGCCTACATCGTCGACGTGGAGTTCGAGAACTTCGTCGCCGGCCGTGTGACGGTGGTGGACCCGGAGAAGAAGAAGATGCTCGGCATGGTCAGCACCGGCTTCGCCGCGCCCTCGACCCTGAGCCGTGACGGCAAGCGCCTGTACACCGCCGACCTGTTCTATTCGCGTGGCACCCGGGGCACCCGCACCGACGTGCTGACCGCCTGGGACACCTCCACCCTGTCGCCGTCCTGGGAAGTGCTGATCCCCACCAAGCGCGCCGAGATGCTGACCCAGCGCTACTCCCTGGGCACCAGCAGCGACGACCGCTTCGTCTACGTCTACAACTTCACCCCGTCCACCTCGGTGACCGTGGTCGACACCCAGGCCAAGGCGGTGACCGCCGAGATCGCCATCCCCGGCTGCGTGCTCAACTACCCGGTGGGCAAGCGCGCCTTCGCCTCGCTGTGCGGCGACGGCAAGCTGCAGGTGATCAAGCTCGACGACAACGGCAAGGAAGCCTCGCGCACGCAGACGCCGTTCTTCGACCCCAACGCCGAGAAGCTGGTGGAGCGCGGCATCGCCGTGGGCGACCGCTACTACTTCACCACCACCGAGGGCGAGGTGCGTGGCGTGGACTTCTCCGGCGACACGCCGAAGATGCTCGAACCCTGGTCGCTGACCACCGAGGCCGAGCGCAAGGCCGGCTGGGCACCGGGCGGCTGGCAGCTGCTGGCGGTGGCGCCCAGGCTCAACCGCCTGTACGTGCTGATGCACGACGCCCACGAGCCGATGAAATGGGAAGACCCGAGCCCCTTCGTCTGGGTCTACGACCTGAAGACCGGCAAGAAGGTCGCCACCCTGGAAGCGCCCAACCCGATCTGGAGCCTGGCCGCCACCAACGACGACAAGCCGTTGCTGCTGGGCACCAACATCACCGGCGGCCTGGAGGTCTTCGACCTGGCCAGCGGCAAGCACACCGGCACCATGGAAAAGATCGCCAAGACACCGATCCAGATCCTCAGCCACTAGGAGGTCCGCCATGTACAGCGACCCGATCTTCGTCATCGCCAGCGCCCTCGCCGTCGCGGTGATCCTGGCCAGCGCCGCGACCCACAAGTTGCGTGCGCCGGCCCGGTTCCGCGACCAGGTGGAGGCCTACCAGTTGTTGCCCAAGGCGCTGCTCAAGCCCTTCGCCCGGCTGCTGCCGCTGCTGGAGGTGGCCCTGGCCTTCGCCCTGCTGGTGCCCGCCAGCCGCGCCATCGCCGCCCTCGGTGCGGCCCTGCTGCTGGCCGCCTACGCCGGCGCCATCGGCCTGAACCTGTGGCGCGGCCGTCGCGACATCGATTGCGGTTGCTCCGGCCCGGACCAGTCCCAGCCCATCCGCCCGCAGCTGCTGCTGCGCAACGCGGTGCTGGTGGCCCTGGCGCTGGTCGCCACCCTCACCCCCGGCGTCCGTGAACTGGGCGTCTTCGACGGCTTCGTGGTGATCGCTGCGGCGGCCGTCGCCCTGCTCATCTATGCCGCGGCCGATGGCCTGCTGGCCAACAGCCCCCGTCTGCTCAAACTCATTGGAAGGTGAAATATGGAAGGCCTGATCGTTTCCAACATCCTGCTCTGGTGCCTGCTGCTCGCCCTGGCCTTCGCCGTGATGGGCCTGGTGCGCCAGATCGGCGTGCTCCACGCACGCCTGGCCCCGGCAGGCGCGCTGATGATGGACAAGGGCGTCGCCGTCGGTGACGCCGCGCCCAAGGTGACCGCCGCCGACCGCAACGGCCGCCCGGTGAACTTCGGCTATGCCGGCGAGAAGGCGCAGTTGCTGTTCTTCCTCTCGCCCACCTGTCCCATCTGCAAATCCCTGCTGCCGGCCATCCGCTCCATCGCCAGGGAACAGGCCGACCGCCTGGAAGTGGTCTACGTCAGCGACGGCGACATGGACGCCCAGGCCGCGCTGATCCGCGAGCACAAGCTGGAAGACGTCACCTACGTGGTCGGCCCGGAAGTGGGCATGACCTACCAGATCGGCAAGCTCCCCTACGCCGCACTGATCGACAAGGCCGGCACCCTGCGTGCCAAGGGCCTGGTCAATTCCCGCGAGCACCTGGACAGCCTGTTCGAGACCGAACACCTGGGCAGCGCGACCCTGCAGCAGTACCTGCACGGCGGCCATTCCCATGGCCACTCGCACTCCGCACAACAATAAGGAAGGGAGACTTCCATGAAACTGCTCGACCTCCTGTTCGAACGCTCCGCCCGGCACGTCGCCGACACCACCTCGCGGCGCAAGCTGCTGGCCCGCTTCGGCTCGCTGATGGTGGCCGGCGCCGCACTGCCGGTGCTGCTGCCCATCGACCGCACCGCCAAGGCCCTGGCCGCCGAAGCGCCCCAGGCCGGCGACCCGGGCGACCCGACCAGCTGCGACTACTGGCGCTACTGCTCCATCGACGGCTTCCTCTGCAGTTGCTGCGGCGGCACCGTCACCTCCTGCCCGCCGGGCACCGAGGTGTCCCAGGTGACCTGGATCGGCACCTGCCGCAACCCGGCGGACGGCAAGGACTACATCATTTCCTACAACGACTGCTGCGGTAAGCACAGCTGCGCCCAGTGCGCCTGTACCCGCAACGACAGCGAGGAGCCGGCCTACCGCCCCTTCAACAACAACGACGTGAACTGGTGCCTGGCCGCCAAGTCGCACATCTACCACTGCACCATCTCGGTGATCCGCGGCGTGGCGATATGAACGGAGGGGTTGTCATGCGAGCACTGTTCGTCGTCGCGCTGGCCTGCGCCATGGCAGCCCCGCCGGCGTTCGCCCGGGCGATCCCCGACCCGCACCAGCGGGCCGCGCCCGGCAACGAGGCACAGCAGAAGCCGATCGCCCAGGCGGGCTACAGCACGCCGGTGAACTACCAGCTGCAATGCGCCGGCTGCCACCTGGGTGACGGCACCGGTTCGAAAGCCAACGACACGCCACGGATGAAGGACTTCGTCGGCAACTTCCTCAAGGTCGAGGGCGGTCGCGAGTTCCTCGTGCGCGTGCCGGGCATGTCTCAGTCCGCGCTCAACGACGCGCAACTGGCCGACCTGCTCAACTGGCTGATGCGCGAGGACGGCATGGCCGGCAAGAGCATGCCCGCGCGCTACGTGCCCTACAGCGCCGAGGAAGTCGCCCGCCTGCGCAAGGTGAACATGCTCAACCTGCCCGGCACCCGCGCCGAGCTGATCGCACGGATGCGCCAGCAGGGCATCCCCATCGAGGACGGCATGGACTACTGAGCGCCCCGCCCCTTTCAAGCCCGCCTTCATGGCGGGCTTTTTATTGGGCTGCGGTGGCCCAGTGTGGGAGCCGATGGAGTGCCGGCTCAATCGCAGCCAGGTGCCGGCGGGGAGTCTTTCGCGGCTGAAGCTGCTCCCACAAGGGAAGCCCGCAGCGAGGCCGGACATCGCTGTGTTGGGCCTCGCTGCGCTCGGCGCCAACCTACGACGCCGGGCCAACCGTTGTGTAGGGTGGATGGCGCTCTTTTCATCCACCAAGCGACCTTCCAGCCCGCACGCATGCCACGCCTCGTGGGAGCGAATTCATTCGCGATGGATCATCCGGCCATTCGAAGCCAGTTGCCGGCGGTAGGTCTTTCGCGGCTGAAGCCGCTCCCACAGGGAAAGCCCGCAGCGAGGCCGGATATCGCTGTGTTGGGCCTCGCTGCGCTCAGCGCCAACCTACATGCCCTGCCTGATCGACGGAGCCGACCGTTGTGTAGGGTGGATGGCGCTCTTTCATCCACCAAGCGACCTTCCAGCCCACACGCATGCCACGCCTCGTGGGAGCGAATTCATTCGCGATGGATCATCCGGCCATTCGAAGCCAGGTGCCGGCTGAGAGTATTTCGCGGCTGAAGCCGCTCCCACAAGGGAAGCCCGCAGCGAGGCCGATGGGCGAATGAATTCGCCCCTACAAGGGTTTGTGCCTCATACCACCAGGCTGAGCCAGGCGGAGGCCAGGAGCAGCACTGCCATTGCCTGGTTGAAGCGCTTCTGCGCGGCGGCGCTGCGCCACAGGCGGGCGCTGCCGAAGCCGAGCAGCGCCCAGGCGCCCATGCAGGGGATGGAGACCAGCAGGAAGGCCAGGGACAGCGTGACCACCCGCGCGGCCTTGTCGGCGCCCTCCCCGGCGAATACGCCGACCACCGCCAGGGCCATCATCCACACCTTGGGGTTGACCAGCTGCAGGCCGATTGCGCCGGCCAGGCCGAGGCGCGTGCCGGGGTCGGCCGGGTCGTCCAGCGAGCGCGCCTCGCTGCGCAAGATCTGCCAGGCCAGCCAGCTCAGCCAGGCGATGCCGGCCCAGGCCATGGCCCGTTGCAGCATGGGGTGGCGGGCCAGCACCTCGCCCAGGCCCAGCCCCACCAGCAGCACGATGGCCGCTGCGGCGCAGCAGGCGCCGAGGACGATGGGCAGCGCCGCGCCCAGGCCGAAGCGCGAGGCATTGCTGAGCACCAGGATATTGGTGGGCCCGGGGGTGATGGAGGCGACGAAGGCGAACAGCAGGAAAGGCAGCAGCTGTTCCATGGTCAGCCCCCGCAACGAGGGTGAAGCGAGAGGGAACGGGGCATCGGCAAGGGCTCCTGTGAAGACGAGCCCCATGGTCACCGCCGCGCCCGGCTCAGTCTGGAAGCTTTGAGCAGCGCTTGCGGTAGTCCGCCGGGGTCAGCCGGTAGGCGCGGCGGAACCAGCGCCCGAGGTGGCTCTGGTCGGCGAAGCCGAGGGCGCTGGCGACCTGCGCCGGCGTGTCGCCCCGGGCCAGCAGGGTGCGGGCGCGGGCCAGGCGCAGCTGGATCAGGTAGGCGTGCGGGGCCAGGCCGAAGGCGGCCTTGAAGGCACGGGTGAGGCGGAAGCGGTCGACACCGGTGATGCGGGCCAGGTCGTCCAGGCCGATCTCCTCGTCCAGGTGCGCGTGCAGGTAGTCCCGTGCACGCAGCGCCACCCGGGGCAGGCGCGGGTCCTGTGGCTGGCACAGGCGCCAGTGCAGGTGCCCGGTCATCTTCGCCAGCAGGTTGTCGATGGCGGCCTGACGCAGCATGCGCACCTCGTTGCCGTGCAGGGCGTGGAAGGCCTGCAGGGTGGCATGCGCCAGGGTCGGGTCGTGGGCCAGGGTGTCGGCGAAGCTCGGCTGGCAGCCGGCCGGGGCGTCCTCGAACAGCGCGTGCATCTCGCGCTCGATCCAGTGCGGGTCGAGGTAGAGCGTGGAATAGGTGAAGCCTTCCTCGGTGGGCGCGTGGCCGTCGTGGATCTCGCCCGGTTCCAGCAGGAACACCTGCCCCGGTGTGCTGACGTTGCGCCGGCGCCGGCAGTTGAACTGCTGCACGCCCTGCTCGGTGACGCCCACCAGGTAGCTGTCGTGCCAGTGCGGGTCGTAGGCGTGGCCCTGGAAATGGGCGCGGATGGTCTCGATGCCCGTGTCACCGTCCTGCGCGAGATCGATCCAGTTGCGATTTTCCAAGGGGCTCTCCAGGGGCCAGGCTGCAAGCCTGCACCGGGCGCGGTTGGAAGGCCATTATCGGTCGTCGGAAAAAACGCGTCTGGAAGATTCGTGCAGCAAACGGCCCCTTGCGGGGCCGTCGGCGGATCAGGGCTTCTGGCTGTAGCTCTGGATCAGGTTGGCGTAGGCCGGCAGGTGGCCCCCGAGGATGCCGCCGAAGCCCTCGATGTCGTTGCGCCAGTCACGGTGCAGCTCGCAGCCGACGCTGAACCAGTTCATCAGCTGGGCGCCAGCCTGGCTCATGCGATCGAGGGCGGCGTCGCGCACCACCGGATTGAAGGTGCCGGAGGCGTCGGTGACGACGAACACCTCGAAGCCCTCCTCCAGGGCCGACAGGGTCGGGAACGCCACGCAGACGTCGGTCACCACGCCAGCGATGATCAGCTGCTTGCGGCCGGTGGCCTTCACTGCGTCGACGAAATCGGCGTTGTCCCAGGCGTTGATCTGGCCCGGGCGCGGGATGTAGGGCGCATCCGGGAACAGGGCCTTGAGCTCCGGCACGATGGGGCCGTTGGGGCCGTTCTCGAAGCTGGTGGTGAGGATGGTCGGCAGGTTGAAGAACTTGGCGATGTCGGCCAGGGCCAGCACGTTGTTCTTGAACTCGTCGGGGGTGAAGTCACGCACCAGCGACAGCAGGCCGGCCTGGTGGTCGACCAGCAGCACGGCGGCGTTGTCCTTGTCGAGGCGGTTATAGCGGTAAGCCATGGCATTTCTCCTTGCTTCGGTTGGACGCCGGCCCCGAGGGCCGGCGGGAGGTTGCAGGGGACAGTGCGGATCAGAAGGCGAAGCACGAGCAGCCGAACGCGCCCCAGAAGCCCTGGAAGTCGCTCACCGGCACGCTGGAGAGGCGCGCCCGCTCGTGGCTGTGGGCGTGCACGCCGCACGGGCCGACGCACTGGTGCACCTGCGCCACCAGCGGCGCGCTCGGGCGCCAGTGCCCGGGCACCTTGGCCACCGGCGACCAGTCCGGCAGCACCGGCACGGTCGGCGGCGCGAGGTCGTCGAACTCGGCGGCGGCGTGCACCACCTTGCCGTCCACCACCGTGAGCACGGATTCGATCCACTTGATGGCTTCTTCCTCGACGCTGAAGAAGTCCGCCGAGAGCGCCACCAAATCGGCCAACTGGCCCACCTTGATCTGGCCCTTCTTGCCCTGCTCCGAAGAGAACCAGGCACTGCCGTGGGTGAACAGCTCCAGCGCGGTGGCGCGGCTCAGGCCCTGCGGGTACAGCTCCAGGCCGCCGACGGTGCGGCCGCTGACCAGCCAGTAGAGCGAGGTCCAGGGGTTGTAGCTGGAGACGCGGGTGGCGTCGGTGCCGGCGCCCACGGGCACGCCCTCGGCGAGCATGCGCTGGATAGGCGGGGTCTTCTCGGCGGCCTTGGAGCCGTAGCGCTCGACGAAGTATTCGCCCTGGAAGGCCATGCGGTCCTGGATGGCGATGCCGCCGCCCAGGGCGCGCACGCGCTCGATGTTCCTCGGCGTGATGGTCTCGGCGTGGTCGAAGAACCAGGGCAGGCCGTTGAAGGGGATGTCGCGGTCGACCTTCTCGAACACGTCGAGCATGCGCGAGATGGATTCGTCATAGGTGGCGTGCAGGCGGAAGGGCCAACGCTGCTCCACCAAGTGGCGCACCACCGGTTCCAGCTCCTGCTCCATGGTCTGCGGCAGGTCCGGGCGCGGTTCGAGGAAGTCCTCGAAATCGGCGGCGGAGAACACCAGCATCTCGCCGGCGCCGTTGTGGCGGAGGAAGTCGTTGCCCTGGCCGTACTTCACCGAGCCGGTCCAGCGCTTGAAGTCCTCCAGCTCTTCCTTGGGCTTCTGGGTGAACAGGTTGTAGGCGATGCGCACGGTGAGCTGGTCGGCCTTGGCCAACTGCTCGATCACCTGGTAGTCCTCCGGGTAGTTCTGGTAGCCGCCGCCGGCGTCGATCGCGCTGGTGATGCCCAGGCGGTTGAGCTCGCGCATGAACTGGCGGGTGGAGTTGACCTGGTAGTCCAGCGGCAGCTTCGGGCCCTTGCTCAGGGTCGAGTAGAGGATCATCGCGTTGGGGCGGGCCACCAGCATGCCGGTGGGCTCGCCACGGCTGTCGCGGACGATCTCGCCGCCCGGCGGGTTGGGCGTGTCCTTGGTGTAGCCGACCACCTTCAGCGCGGCGCGGTTGAGCAGCGCGCGGTCGTAGAGGTGGAGCACGAACACCGGGGTGTCCGGCGCGGCCTTGTTCAGCTCATCGAGGGTCGGCATGCGCTTCTCGGCGAACTGGAATTCGTTCCAGCCACCCACCACGCGCACCCACTGCGGCGTCGGCGTGCGGTCGGCCTGTTCCTTGAGCATGCGCAGGGCATCGGCCAGGGACGGCACGCCCTCCCAGCGCAGCTCCAGGTTGTAGTTGAGGCCGCCCCGGATGAGGTGCAGGTGCGAGTCGTTGAGGCCGGGGATGACGCTGCGCTTCTTCAGGTCGACGACGCGGGTGGCGTCGCCGCGCAGGGCCATGGCCTCGGCGTCGCTGCCGACGGCGATGAAGCGGCCGTCCCTGATGGCCACGGCCGTGGCGCTGGGGTTGTCGCGGTCCACCGTGTGCAGGCGGCCATTGAAGAGGATGAGATCGGCTTTCATGTCGGTTCCCGAAGTGGCGGCGAAAGAGGCGCCGGGCATGCCGGCGAAAGGCAGGGCGGACCAGAGCGCACCCGCCGCGCCCAGCACGGAGCTGTTGGCGAGGAAGCGGCGGCGGCCCCGGTTGGTGTCGTCGTTGTCCATGGTGTTCTCCGGTCAGCGGGCGTTGAGCCAGCCGGCGAACAGCCGGGTGGCACGGGGCATGAAGAGGTAGACGACCAGCAGCACGATGCTCGCGGTGATCACCAGGTTGCTGCCCAGGTAGCTGCCCAGCCAGGGCAGGCGGGCGAAGGCCGGCTGCCACAGCAGCGGCACCACCAGGCTCAGCGGCAGGATCACCAGGAAGGTGACGCAAGCCTGCTTCCAGCGCGGCGGCTGGGGCGCGTCCGGCGCCTGCGGGGTGAACCAGAACTCGCGCTCGTCCTGCACCTCGATGCAGTCGCCATCGGCCAGCAGCGGCTCGGCTTCGGCGATCAGGGCGCGGCGTTCGCTGGAGTCCAGCCAGTCCTGCAGCTGCCCGGTGCTGGCGAAGCGCAGCACGCAGGTGAACAGCGCGAGGCCGGCTTCGTGGCCGCGCATCACGTCGATGCCGAGGTGCCCGGGGTAGCCCCGTGCAGTGGTGATGGTGCGGCGCAACCAGGCTTCGTAGTCGGCCTCGCTACCCGCGCGGATACGGTGGCGTACCAGCAGGGTGACGACTTCCCGCGTGAGTTCATCGGGCATGTCCAGCTCCTGTCGAGGGGTTGAGCGCCGGCAGCCGGCGCCGGAGAAATCAGCGTAGCAGTGCCGTTGCGCCCTGCCCGCCGAGGCGCGGCAGGGGCCAGGCGAGCGCGCCCGGGCCACTGATCAGGAGGGTGGTGAAGACGATCAGCAGCAGCCAGGCGAACTGGCCTTCGGCGATGGACCAGCCCGGGTGCACGACGACGAGCGAGACCAGCAGCACGACCAGGATCGGCACGCAGGCCAGGCGGGTCAGGGTGCCGCAGAGGATCGCCAGCGGGCAGGCCACTTCGGCGAAGATCGCCAGCAGCAGCGTCGGCAGCGCGCCCAGGTGCAGCGGGTCCTCGATCAGCCTCAGTTCCTGGCTGAAGCCCAGCAGCTTGGGCAGGCCGTGCACCCAGAGCAGCAGCAGCGCGCCGCTGGCACGCAGGAACAGCAGGCCCCAGTCACTCGGCCCAGCCGGCGGCAGTGTCGTGGCGGCGTTCGCCATGGTGTCGCTCCGGTCGGTTGGATTGGCGGCCATGGTGCCGCGCCAGGCCGGGAACGACTTGTATGGATGTGCTGGCTTGGTCCCGATGTGCCCTCGCGGTGGCCATCCTGGCGACCGGGCCGCGTTCGGGGGCTGGCGAACGCCGCGCACTGGGCCAGAATGGCATCGCCCCCTTGCGCCACGCGCGAGCCGGCGAGATGCTGCGCGCCCCCGCCACCACCCGAGGCCCACTCCGAATGCCCGACATGCTGCAGAACTACCCGCTGATCTTCGGCATCGCCCTGGTGCTGGCCGACCTGATCGCCTGGCGCCTGCTGCCGGCCAACCCGGCGGCGTGGCGGGTCCTGGCGCGACTCGGGCTGTTCCTCGCCTACAGCGCGCTGATCATCAACGCGGGGCTCAGCCCGCTGCTGCCGCCGCCCGGCGCCGACACGGCCCAGGCACTGACCGGCACGCTGCTGGAGATCGTCTGGTGGCTGTACTGCGCGCGCACCCTGACCGTGGTGCTGGGCCTGCTGCTGATCTCCCGCAGCGGCCACACCGGGCGCCTGCTGCAGGACGTGATGGGCGCGGTGATCTTCCTCGTCGCCATCGTCGCCGCCGCCGGCTACGTGATGCAGCTGCCGGTCAAGGGCCTGCTGGCCACCTCCGGCGCCATGGCGATCATCGTCGGCCTGGCGTTGCAGAGCACCCTGGCGGACGTGTTCTCCGGGATCATCCTCAACACCACCAAGCCCTATCAGCTGGATGACTGGATCTCCATCGACGGCACCGAGGGCAAGGTCATCGAGATCGACTGGCGCGCCACCCACCTGCTCACCAGCCAGGGCAGCACGGCGGTGATCCCCAACTCGGTGGCGGCCAAGGCGAAGATCCTCAACAGCAGCCGCCCCAACGATGCCCACGGGGTCTCCATCAGCCTGGAGGTGCCCGCCAGCGTGCGCCCGCGCCGGGTGCTGGACGCCCTGGAGAAGACCCTGCAGGGCTGCAGCGCCCTGCTCGCCGCCCCCGCGCCCAAGGTGGCGATCAAGAGCGCCGGCGCCTCGGTCAATGTCTACGAGGCGAGCGGCTTCGTCGGACCGAAGACCAGCAAGGTGGAGGTGCGCAACCTGATGTTCGACCTCGCCCATCGCCACCTGGAGGCCAGCGGCGTGGTGTGGAAGGCCGATGCCCTGCCCCAGCCGCGCCAGCGCCTGCTGCTGGACGAGGTGAAGATCTTCCGTGCCCTGGGCAACGAGGAGAAGGACCTGATCGCCCAGGCCATGGATGCCCGCGACTACCTGGCCGGCCAGGTGGTGCTGGATGCCGGCGAGGTGGCCGGGCACCTGCTGGTGATCGGCACCGGGGTGATCTCGGCGGCGGTGCCCGACGGCGACGCCTGGGTCGAGGCCGGGCGCATGGGCCCCGGCGAGATCATGGGCGAGGAAGGCATCATCGACGACGCCCCTTCCAGCGCCCGCTTCACCGCCCTCACCTCCTGCCGCCTGTACCGCATCGAGCGCGACAACATCCGCGCCTGCCTGGAACAGCGCAGCGAAATCCGCACCGCCTTAAACCGCCTGCACACCTTCCGCGAACAGGCCAGCCACTCCCTGCTGCTGCAGAAGCCCACCGCCATCCGCAAGGGCGGCTTCCTGCAGTGGTTGCAAAAGCGCTGACGCAAGCCCGCCTCGTAGGATGGGTAGAGCGCAGCGAAACCCATGCTGACGGAGCGCCGAGACTCCTCGGACTACCTGCGCGCCGCGCCCTCCCACAAGGCACGTGCCCATGCCCAGCGTGCAGGGCGATGGGTTTCGCGCTGCTCTACCCATCCTACGAACTGCTGCAGAAGCCCACCGCCATCCGCAAGGGCGGCTTCCTGCAGTGGTTGCAAAAGCGCTGACGCAAGCCCGCCTCCTAGGATGGGTAGAGCGCAGCGAAACCCATGCTGACGGAGCGCCGAGACTCCCCGGACTACCCGCGCGCCGTGCCCTTCCACAAGGCACGTGCCCATGCCCGGCGTGCAGGGCGATGGGTTTCGCGTTGCGCTACCCATCCTACGAATTAGCCACTCGCTCACCCTGAGCTTTTCTACACTCCAGACAGGAACCCTTCCCGACTGGAGAGGAGACGACCATGCGCATAGGCGTGCCCAAGGAGATCAAGAACCACGAGTACCGCGTGGGCCTGACGCCGCAGTCCGTCGCGGAACTGCACCGGCTGGGCCATGAGGTCTGGATCGAGACCCACGCCGGCGCCGGCATCGGGTTCAGCGACACCGACTACCTGGAAGCCGGCGGGCATATCGCCGCCAGTGCCGACGAACTCTTCTACACCGCCCAACTGCTGGTGAAGGTCAAGGAACCGCTGGCCACCGAACGCTCGCGCCTGCGCCCCGACCAGACGCTGTTCACCTACCTGCACCTGGCCCCCGACCGGCCGCAGACCGAGGAGCTGATGGCCTCCGGCGCCACCTGCATCGCCTACGAGACGGTCACCGACAACCTCGGCCGCCTGCCCCTGCTGGCCCCGATGTCGGAGGTGGCCGGGCGCATGTCCATCCAGGCCGGCGCCAGTTGCCTGGAGAAGGCCCGGGGTGGGCGCGGCGTGCTGCTCGGCGGCGTACCGGGCGTGGCCCCGGGCAAGGTGGTGGTGCTCGGTGCCGGGGTGGTCGGCAGCCACGCGGTGGCCATGGCCGTGGGCCTGGGCGCCGACGTCACCGTGCTGGACCGCAACGTCGATGCCCTGCGCCGCCTGGACACCCTCTACGGCAACCGCATCACCACCCTCTGCTCCACCCATGCGGCCCTGCGCGAGCAGGTGCTGGCCGCCGACTTGGTGATCGGCGGCGTGCTGGTCCCCGGCGCCGCCGCACCCAAGCTGATCACCGCCGAGATGGTGGCGCTGATGGCCGAGGGCGCGGTGCTGGTGGATGTCGCCATCGACCAGGGCGGCTGCGCCGAAACCTCCCATGCCACCACCCACGCGGCGCCCACCTACAAGGTCGACGGCGTGGTGCACTACTGCGTGGCCAACATGCCCGGCGCCGTGGCGCGCACCGCGACCCTGGCGCTGAACAACGCCACCCTGCCCTTCGTCATCGCCCTGGCCAACAAGGGGACGCGCAAGGCCCTGGCGGACGACGCGCACCTGCGCAACGGCCTCAACGTCGCCCGTGGCCGCCTGGCCAACGGGGGTGTCGCCGACGCCCACAACCTGCCCTGGACCGCGCCGGCGGAGCTGGTGAAGGAGCTGCCCTAGGCGTCGGACTGCCCCTGCCTTCGCGGTGTGAGCGCGTTGGGCCGGGGTATCACCCGGTTGCACCCGCTCGTCCGTCTCATGCTGCAAAAGTGACCGAGGGGGATTCACCAGTCACAGCCAAAATGCCATCATGCGCGCCGCCCGGCGCCGGGCTTCCCGCGCCGGCACGTTCGGCGATGGAATGCCCACAGATACGAAGGCCCGCAACCCGGCCTCATGCCCCACGGCGCCAACGCGCCCGGGCTCTTCTCCGCGTCCTGCGGAACCCCCACAGCGTCCAGCCAAGGCCCGCTTCGTGCGTCGGCCCGGCCCTGGCTGTGTTCGCGGCCAGACGGCGACCCCGTACTCCGCGCTGTAACGACTATCCCGCAGCCTGGCAAAACCCGGCTGTCGAATAACAGGCACACCCGCTGCCAGAACACGTGGATACCTTGCGATGCCCAACAACCTGAAATTCAGCCACAAGATCCTCCTGGCAGCGTCGCTGGTGATGATCACCGCCTTCGCCTGCTTCGTGCTGTTCAACGACTATCGCCAGCGCCAGACCCTGCGCACCGACGTGCACAACTCGCTGCAGGACCTCGGCGCGCTGACCACCAGCAACATCAAGAACTGGCTGGAAGGCCGCATCCAGCTGCTCGAGTCCCTCGGCCAGCAGGTCGCCGCCAATGGCACCGAGAAGGAGCAACTGGCCCGCTCCATCGGCCTGCCGGTGTATGGCCAGCGCTTTCAGCTCAGCTACTTCGGCGGTGAAGACGGCCTGATGTTCTCGGTGCCGGCCGGCAATCGCCCCGCCGACTACGACCCGCGCCAGCGCGGATGGTACAAGGCCGCCAGCGCCGCCCAAGGCACCATCCTCACCGAGCCGTACATCGCCGCCTCCTCGGGCAAGCTGGTGATCACCATCGCCACCCCGGTACGCGTCGATGGCCGCTTCGTCGGCGTCGCCGGCGCCGACATGGACCTGGAGAGCATCACCCGCCTGATCAACTCGCTGAACTTCAAGGGCAACGGCCACGCCTTCCTGGTCAGCGCCCAGGGCAAGGTGCTGCTGCACCCGCAGAACCAGTACATCCTCAAGAACCTCAGCGACCTCTACCCCGGCGCCACCCCGGCCATCCGCCCGGGTGTCTCCGAGATCGAGGTGGACGGTCGCACCCAGTTCATCTCCTTCACACCCATCGAGGGCGTGCCGTCCACCGACTGGTACATCGCCCTGGTGCTGGACCAGGACGCCGCCTTCTCCATGCTGGGCGAGTTCCGCACCTCGGCCATCATCGCCACCCTCATCGCCGTGGTCGTCACCTTCTTCCTGCTGGGCATGCTGATCCGCGTGCTGATGCAGCCGCTGCGGGTGATGGGCCGCGCCATGGGCGACATCGCCGAGGGCGAAGGCGACCTGACCCGGCGCCTGGAGGTGCACTCCCAGGACGAATTCGGCGAGCTGGCCCAGGCCTTCAACCGCTTCGTCTCGCGCATCCACGCGTCGATCCGCGAGGTGTCCTCGGCCACCATCCAGGTCAACGAAGTGGCCAAGCTGGTGGTCAACGCCTCCAACTCCTCGATGCACAACTCCGACGAGCAGGCCCAGCGTACCAACAGCGTCGCCGCCGCGATCAACCAGCTGGGCGCCGCCGCCCAGGAGATCGCCCGCAACGCCGCCGACGCCTCGCACCAGGCCTCCGACGCCCGAGAACTGGCCGAGGAAGGCAAGCAGGTGGTCGGCAAGACCCTCACCGCCATGCACGAGCTGTCCACCAAGATCAGCGCCTCCAGCACCCAGATCGAGACCCTCGCCGGCAAGACGGTCGACATCGGCCAGATCCTCGACGTGATCAAGGGCATCTCCGAGCAGACCAACCTGCTGGCCCTCAACGCCGCCATCGAAGCCGCCCGCGCCGGCGAGGCCGGCCGTGGCTTCGCCGTGGTCGCCGACGAGGTGCGCAATCTCGCCCACCGCACCCAGGTGTCGGCGCAGGAGATCCACCAGATGATCGAAGAGCTGCAGGTCGGCTCCCGCGAGGCGGTCGGCACCATGACCCAGAGCCAGCGCTACAGCCAGCAGAGCGTCGAGATCGCCAACCTGGCCGGCGAACGCCTCTCCAGCGTCACCCAGCGCATCGGCGAGATCGACGGCATGAACCAGTCCGTGGCCACCGCCACCGAGGAACAGACCTCCGTGGTCGAAGCCCTGAACATGGACATCACCGAGATCAACACCCTCAACCAGGAAGGCGTGGAAAACCTCCAGGCCACCCTGCGCGCCTGCGCCGACCTGGAGCAACAGGCCGAACGCCTGAAGCACCTGGTAGGCAGCTTCCGCATCTGACCGGCAACGCCGCGCCCCCTGGGTTGAGTGGTTCCCCGCGTGCGCGAGGATGACGAGGGGGCACACACCATCCCTCTACACCGTCACCCCCGCGCACGCGGGGGGCCACTGAACAACATCCCGCCCCCACCCGTGGGAGCGCATTCATTCGCGATTCGGCGCACCAGGCAACGCCGTGCCCCCTGGCTTGAGTGGTTCCCCGCGTGCGCGAGGATGACGAGGGGGCACACACCATCCCTCTACACCGTCACCCCCGCGCACGCGGGGGCCCACTGAACAGCATCCCGCCCCCACCCTTAGTGGGAGCGAATTCATTCGCGATGGGAGCCGCCGGCGGTACCGTCGGTGCAGTCCTGCAACCTCGCCTGGTGGAGGTAAAAAGCGACCTCCACCCTACGCCCTGCATAGCCTCACTGAGTGATTGAAGCCCGCGTTTCCGGCAAGCGTGTCGGGTTGCACCCGACCTACGTCCGATGCCCAACCCCGACCGGCGCAGCTCCGTGGGGCGGGTGAAACCCGCGTGCCGCTACTCGTCCTCCATCACCCGGGGCGGCAGGCCGATCTGCCCGCCGTGGCGCCGGCCCCAGTCATCGAGGACCCTGAGCGCATCCACCAGGGAGGCGCCCAGGGGAGTGATGCGGTATTCGACGCGGGGCGGCACCTGCTGGTAGTCGCGGCGCAGCACCAGGCCTTCCAGCTCCAGCTCGCGCAATTGCAGCACCAGCATCTTTTCGCTGATGCCGCCTACCTGCCGGCGCAGTTCGCCGAAGCGGCGCGCCTCGTCGCCGAGGCTGTAGAGGATCTGTGCCTTCCACTTGCCGCCGATGACCTTCATGGCGGCATCCAGGCCCGGGTTGCCAGGTTTTTCGAAGCGGCTCATCAGCGGCGCCCCCTGCTGCCGGGGCCCAAGCGGGTTATCGAGGACATCGCCTGTCCCTCCGTAAGAGTTTTCTGAAATCGCGGCTATTGGGCAGCAACAGGCGAATGACCACCCTGACCTCAGTCAAATCGCACGCACAAAAACACCGGTACTCACCTTCAGGGTGGTGCCGGGCCGTTTTCAACGCTCGGTGCACAATGCCCGGCACACCCCCGCAGGGCGGGTGAAAGCCGCTTTCGGCGATCACGCCGCCGGGCTGCACCCCACCTGTATCCAGACGATCACCGCAGCGCGCCGTGAAACGCCCTCAGCCGGCCAGCCGCTGTGCCAGGAAGTCGACGAACACCCGCACCTTCTGCTGCAAATGGCGGTTGCTGGCGTACAGGGCGTAGATGCTGCGCCGGGCCAGTGGCTGTTGCGGGAGCACCCGTTGCAGTTGGCCGCTGGCGAGGTGCGGGTCGGCGATGAACGATGGCAGCGCGCCGATGCCGGCGCCGGCCAGCAGCAGGTCGCAGAGCATCAGGCTGTTGTCCACCGAGAGCCGGGTGCGCAGTTCCACCCCGCGCCCCTTGGGGCCGTCCAGGCGCCAGCCGCCGGGGTTGTCGGCCAGGCGGTAGGCGAGGCAATCGTGGCCGCACAGGTCCTCCACCTGCCGGGGCGTGCCCCGCGCCGCGAGGTAGCCGGGGGCGGCGCAGATCACCTGCTCCACCTCACCCAGGCGCCGGGCGATGAGGCTGGAGTCGGGCAGGCTGGAGCGGATGCGCAGTGACACGTCGAAGCCTTCGGAGACCGGGTCCAGCAGGTGGTCGTCCAGGGTCAACTCCACATTCAGGTGCGGGTACAGCGCCATGAACTCCACCAGCAGCGGCGACAGCACCTTGAGGCTGAACGACAGCGGTGCGTTGACCCGCAGGCGCCCGCTCACCTCGCCCGTGCCCAGGGCGGTGGCGTGTTCCAGGGCGTCCAGCTCGTCCAGCAGGCGGCAGCACTCGGCGAAGTAGGCGCGCCCGGTGTCGGTGAGGCTCATGCGCCGGGTGGTGCGCAGCAGCAACAGGCTGCCCAGGCGCGCCTCCAGTTGGCGCACCTGCTTGCTCACCGCAGCGGTGGACTGGCCCAGGTCGACGGCAGCCTTGCTGAAGCCCTCAAGTTCGACGACGCGGCGGAAGGTGCGCATGGCGACGAGCAGGTCCATATTTTCCCCCAGGTTGAATGTCTTTCAGCGGAGGCGGAGATTATCTCCTCAAGCCTGACAAATACCATCGCGGCATCCATCACCCACAAGGAATGCCGCCATGCACCTGCCACGCCCCCTTTCCCGCCTCGCCGCCCTGCCCCTGCTGCTGTCCCTGGCCCAGGGCGCCTTCGCCGCCGAGGAAGTCGGCAAGAGCCCCTGGGGGCCGAAGGACGAGATCGGCCGCCTCAACCTGATCACCCCCGAGTCCCGCGCCACCATCCTCGGCCGCCTCAGCGGTGGCAAGGCCTACGACCTGGCCGTGGAGTACTTCATCGGCATGCCCAGCTGGCAGGCGGCGGGCGACCCGCCCTACCAGATGTGGATGACCCATACGCCCCACGGCAACCTGCTGGCCGACCCGATGGGCGTCGGCGAGGCGATGAACCGCCACGTCAGCTACACCGGTTCGGCGGTGTCCATGTACGCCCACATGGGCACCCACATCGACGCGCTCAACCACTTCGGCCTCAACGGCAAGATCTGGAACGGCTACGCCGCCGCCGACCACCTGGGCGACCGCGGCTGGAACGTGACCGGCGCGGAGAAGCTGCCGCCCATCGTCGCCCGTGGCGTGCTGATCGACATCCCCGCCGCCAAGGGCGTGGAGCTGCTGCCGGACAGCTACCGCGTCACCCGCCTGGACCTGCAGCAGGCGCTGAACAAGCAGGGCGTGCGCCTGCAGAAGGGCGACGTGGTGCTGATCCGTACCGGACGCATGCGCGACTACGAGGACGCCCAGCGCTACATGACCAACCCGCCGGGCCTGAGCCTGGACGCGGCGAAGTTCCTCGTCGAGGACGGCGGCGCCATGGTGGTGGGGGCGGACAACCTCAGCTTCGAGACCTTCCCCACCGAGGTGCCGGAGAACTACATCCCCGTGCACACCTACCTGCTGGCCCAGCAGGGCACGCCGATCATGGAGCTGGTGGACCTGGAAGGCCTGTCGCGGGACAAGGTCTACGAATTCGCCTTCATCGGCGCCTCGCTGAAATTCCGCGGCGCCGACGCCGCGCCGATCCGCCCGGTGGCGCTGCCGATCGACTGAGGCGCTTCCCGGGCTACGGAGAAGGCACGCAGGTTTCACAGCTGGGCGCGGGCTGTGTCACTATCGCGCCTCCTTCGCGGCGCCCCTCGCCGGGCGCCGCACCTCCGTCGGTACAAGGAACGTCACGCTTGGACACCTCGGTATTTCTCGTGGTGATGGCAGCGGCCGCCCTCCACGCGGGCTGGAACGCCCTGCTGAAGATCGGCCTCGACCGCCTGCTCACCGCCACCCTGATCCAGGTGGCCGCCGGCCTGGTGGCGATGCTCGCCCTGCCCTTCGTGGCCTTCCCGGTCGCGGCCGCCTGGCCCTGGATCCTCCTCTCCGCCGTGCTGCACATCGGCTACAACAACTTCCTGTCCCGCGCCTACCAGTACGGCGACCTCGGCCAGGTCTACCCGGTCTCGCGGGGCAGCTCGCCGCTGATCGTGGCACTGCTCTCGGTGCTGTTCCTGCATGACGGGCTCGGCCACGCCGAGCTGCTGGGCCTGCTGACCCTGGTGATCGGCATCTGGCTGATGGCCTGGCGCGGCGGGCACGGCAGCGCCGGGCTGAACCGGCCGATGCTGTTCTGTTCGCTGATGACGGCGGCCTTCATCGCCGGCTACACCCTGTCCGACGCGGTCGGCGCACGCAGCAATGGCGACGCGCTGTCCTACGCTGCCTGGCTGTTCGCGGTGAATGGCTGGGTGATGGCGGGGGTGATCGCGGTGCAACGCGGGCCGCGCGTGTTCCTGCAGCTCGGTCCGTACTGGAAGAGCGGCCTGGCGGGTGGCGCCATGTCGCTGCTGGCCTACAGCATCGTCATCTGGGCCATGACCCAGGCGCCGGTGGCGCTGGTCTCGGCATTGCGCGAGACCAGCGTGGTATTCGCCCTGCTGATCGGCTGGCTGGCACTGAAGGAGCCGATGCCGGCGATCCGCCTGCTGGCCTGCCTGGTGATCGCCATCGGCGTGGTGGTGATGAAGCTCGGCTAGCCGGCTAGTCCAGCGCCTGCACCCGGTAGCTGTGGCTGAGACTGCGCCCGAGCACGGGGTCGTACAGCTCCACGCTGAAGTGTTCCCCGGGCTCGGGGTCGCCGATGAAGGGCAAGGTGCCGCAGAACATCGCGGTGCCGGCCGGCAGGCTGGCATCACCGGTGCGCAGGGCGATCAGCTCGCGCGGGTCCAGCAGCGTCGCGGCGAGCCCGGCCTGGTACAGCTCGTCACGCCCCTCGACATGGCGCCAGCAACGCAGGCGCAGCTGGTCCCAATGCCCCGCCACTTCATGGAAACGCCACAGCTCGCGGCCCACAGGCTTGAGGCAGAGCTGCCGCGAGACGGCGATGTCGTACCCCTCGACGCGACGGTCCGCGTGGTCGGAACCGATGCCGACGTAGAGCGCCGTGCCCGTGGAGAAGAGCACGCACTCGACCTCGGCCGAGGAGTCCCTGCCCGGCACCTGGAAGCCGTCGTCGGTGCACAACAGGTCGGCGGACAGTTCATAGAAGCAGGGCAACGTCTCCGGCGAGCGCGCGCCAAGGGTGCGTACCTGCGCGGCGACGCTGTCGGCATCGCGCCCCGTCCAGCCGGCGACCACCAGGCTGCGTACATCGAACGCGAGGGATTCCCCGCCGGCCACGGTGAAGTGCAGTGTCATGGCTAACTCCTGTCGAACTGATGCGAGTGTTCCCGCGCAGCGTCGCGCCGGAGCGACGGAAGACGTCCGGGCAGGCGGGAAGCGATGGAAGCCACGATGCTAGAGCGTACGAACGGAGGGGCACAGAGGAAGAATCCGCAACCCGTGAAGGACGGAACCACCACGTGTGTGGACAGAAACCCGGGTTGGCGAAAGGGATAAAGCGAGGCAGGAAACGGGCCCGCAGGCGCGGGCCCGGAGGGGGTCGGCTCAGCCGCAGCTGACGCCCTTGATCAGGTTGGCATCATCGGTGTCGATGTTCAGGCGGCGGGAGTTGTATTCCAGGGTCATCACGCTGCCCGGCTTGAGCACGCGCACGTCGCTGGCGCCGGCGGCCTTCTTCGCCTGTTCGACCAGCTCCGGGGTGGCGGCCTTGCCCACCAGCGAACGCACGGGGCCGGACGAGCAGCGGCCATCCTCGGAGGGCGCAGCGGCCGGCAGGCTCTCGCTGGCAGCGGCGGCGGGCTTCTCCGCCGGCGCGTCGGTGGAGCTGCAACCGGCCAGCAGAGCGCCCATGAGCGCCAGGCCGAAGGTGATGGAAGTGCGAGACATACTGCGATCCTCATAGTGAAAACGAAGCTGAAATCGGTGGCGGGGAAAGGCCCGGGCCGCGTGCATGGGACACGTGCAGCCGGCTCGCCGTTCCCGACGCAGGCGCGCATTGTAGCGTGGCGCCAGCCTCGTGCAGGCGTGGAACATCCGTGGTGCGGTTCGCGATTCAGGCGAGCCGCGCGATGTTGTCGTCGATGCGCGCCTGGATCGTGCGCAAGGTGTCACGGGTGATGCCGTGGGGGAACCGGTCCTCGGCGCAGGCACTGAAGCCACTGGCCACCTGGCGGATCCGCTCGATGATGTCAGCAGCGTCCCGGGCCGTGAGATCCGCCTCCTCCGCCGCGAGCTCGAGCAGGTGCTGCCGGGTGATGCGCAGCGCCTCTCCCATCACGTCCATCTGGTGGTAGCCACCCGGTCCTTCGCAGAAGGTCACGTCGTAGGCTGGGGCCAGCGTCCATTGGCCGGTGGCGGACATCAGGTAGGCGAAGTTCTTGGGGTGATCGTCACGGTTGTTGAACACCACGTTGAATACGATCCGTTCGAAGGCGATCGCTTTCTCCCGCACGTCATTGCAGCAGAACTGGGTCGCCCGCAGGAAATGGGTGTAATCCAGCGCACCGGCCGTGCGGAAGTCCGCGCCGGTGAAGGCGGCCAGGCTCTGCATGGGGACGCGCATGCCCCCCTGCCGGTCGAAGCGGCGGCTGGCGAAGGCAGCCCGCCCGTTCGGTAGCTCGAAGTGCTCGGTGTCCGGGGTTTCGATGGCGCATGCGCGCAGGCATTGCGCGTAGAGCGCTTCGACGGCGCACACCTCGGGGTGTTCCCAGGCCGCCGGGAACTTGATCAGCCAGGCGTCCAGGCCAGGCGCCGCCGCCGTGCTGAAGCGACCGCTCACAGGGTCGCGATAGAGCAATACCTTGGGCCGCGCTCCGTGCGGCGAGCCGCCCATGAGCATCAACTGCTGCAGGAACTCCCCGCCCTCGCCATCGAGCACCGCCTGGACTTCCGCCGCCAGTTGCTCGAGGGGAACCTCTTCGCAGGACAGGGGCGACTCCGCCGCCGGCTCGAACGACATCGCCCCCATGGCATGCGAGCCTATGTAGGTCAGGCGTTCCAGAGGGCCGACTTGCGCGGGGTTTAGCCCACGTCGCTTGAACAGGCGATCCATCAGCAATATGCCCCAACCGTCGGGCAGCGAGTCGTAGACCGGCCCAGGCAGCGACAGCTGATGATCGGGAAAATCCCTGCGCAGCCGTGGGCCTTTCAGGGGCAGGCGCAGGGACGACAGCTCCAGCCCCGACGCCAGCGCCTCTTCGCTGTACTCGAAGGCGATCAACGGACGCCCTGTGAGCGCGGTCGAGGAAACCAGCGAACCCCAGCGCCAATGCGCGCCCCAGCCGTCGTAGTAGACGTCGACCCGCCTAGACATCGCCGGCTTTCCTTTTCACCCGCCGGCGCTGGGCGCCCTGTTCATAGCGAAGGATGTCATCCAGGCTTTCCAGTTGCGGCATGAACAGCAACTCCAGCTCCTCGAGACGCCCCAGGACCATGGCCACGCGAACCACGCTGTCGAACGCGACGCTGCGCCCGGCCTCCAGATTCGACAAGGTGCCGACACCGATACCGGCTCGGGCGGCCACCTCGGCCTGGGTCATCCCCTGGATCAGGCGCTCCTGGCGCAAACGCGTGCAGAGCAGTTCGACCACTTCCGCCGGTTTGACCAGACCTAAATTCATCATATCGAGTGTTAAACCCAGTAATCGCCTTTAATACGCTGAATTATAGAGTTATATGAAAATTCGGAAAGCTCTATAACTTCATAAAAACACGTATTATTGAGTAATTGCGCCATTAATCTTCGAAATACTGAATTTATCGGCCAGAGCCTAGTGCATGCGGGACGAGCACAAGGTGCGACGGCCTGCCGCTCAGCCCCGGGTAACCACCTCGCCCTTCCATGCAAGGGCTTACCCGCGCCGCGCCTTGCGGACGAACACCACCACCAGCAACGCTGCCAGCAGCTCCAGGCCGGCGACCATGTAGAGCCCGCCGGCCAGTGCGCCGGTGCGGTCCTTCACCCAGCCGATGAGGTAGGGCGCGGCGAAACCGGCGAGGTTGCCGACCGAGTTGATCACCGCGATGCCGCCGGCCGCCGCCGTGCCGGTGAGGAACAGCGTGGGCAGCGACCAGAACACCGGGAAGGCAGCGAGGATGCCCACCGCCGCCAGGGTCAACGCCAGCATCGCCGCGACGCCGTGGCCCATGGATGCGGCGCAGGCCGCCAGACCGACCGCGGCCAGGGCGGCGGCACCGGCGCAGTGCAGGTGCCGCTCGCCGCTGCGGTCGGAATGGATGCCGTTGAGCACCATCGCCACCGTGCCCACGGCGAAGGGCAAGGCGGCCAGCAGGCCGATATCCAGGCTGCCCTGCACGCCCAGGTCGCGGATCAGCGTCGGCACCCAGAAGGCGATGGTGGCGTTGCCGCTCACCAGGCAGAAGTAGATGGCCGCGCACAGCCACACATGGGGGTTGCAGAAGGCGTCGCGCAAGCTTGAAGCCTTGCCTGGTGCGGCGGCGTCGGCGGCCACCTCGGCGCTCACCAGGGCGCGCTGCGCGGCGCTCAGCCAGCGCACGTCCGCCGGGCGCTCGGGCAGGTAGCGCAACACCAGCAGGCCGGCGAGCACCGAGGGCACGCCTTCGACGATGAACAGCCATTGCCAGCCGGCCAGCCCGCCGACATCGGCCATGCCCGTCATGATCAAGCCCGCCAGCGGCCCGCCTATCACCCCGGCCAGGGCGAAGCTGGTCATGAACAGGCCATTGACCCGGGCTCGCCGCGCGGTGGGGAACCAGTAGGTGAGGTAGAGCACCACGCCAGGGAAGAAGCCCGCCTCGAACACCCCGAGCAGAAAGCGCAGCACATAGAACTGCATCGGCGTGGTCACCAGGAACATGGCGGTGGAGATCAGCCCCCAGCAAAGGGTGATGCGCGCCAGGGTGCGCCGCGCGCCGATGCGTTCCAGCAGCAGGTTGCTCGGCACCTCGAAGAGGAAATAGCCGATGAAGAAGATGCCTGCGCCCAGGCCGTAGACGGCTTCACTGAAGCCCAGGTCGTCGAGCATGTGCAGCTTGGCGAAGCCGACGTTGACCCGGTCCAGCCAGGCGAGGATGAACAGCGCCACCAGGAAGGGCACCAGGCGCCAGGTGATGCTGCGGTAGGCCCGCTCGCGCAGGAGTGAACGGGCCGGATCGGAAATGGACATGCGATCGCTCCCGGGGCGGCCAGGCCGCCCGCAGAGGTGAAGGGTCAGCCCAGGCAGCGCTCCACCGCAGCCCCCAGTTGCAGGATGTTGGCGTCCTGCCCGCCGAGCCCGCACAGGCTCAGGGCGATGCCGGGGCGTTCCGGCAATGGGATGGACAACGCACAGCCGTCGAGGAAGTTGATGACGGCGGGGTTGGCCAGCACCCGCGCGTTGATGCGCTGGAAGGCGTCGTCATCGGTGATCTCCGCCAGGCGCGGCGGCGCGATGGAAACCGTGGGCATCAGCCAGGCATCCGCCCCCAGCAGCACCTCCGCCGCGCGGGCCTTCAGCTCGGCGCGCTCCAGCAGCAGCTCCAGGTAGTCGCAGGCGCTCTGCCGGCTGCCCCGCTCGATGCGCATGGCCACCAGCGGGTCGTAGCGCTCGCTTTCGGCCAGCAGGCGCTTGCGGTGCCAGTACCAGGATTCGGCAGCCGCGAAACCGCCGCCCGCGTTGATCTCGGGGAGGCGCTGCAGCTCGGGGAAGCGGAACTCGACGATCTCGGCGCCCTGCTCCGCCAGGCGCGCCAGGGCCCAGTCGAAGGCCTGCGCCACCTCCGGTGCGAGGTCTTCCAATACATGGTCGGGGGTGACGAAGAAGCGCTGCCCCTGCAGCGGCAGGCCGGCATCGCGCCAGGGCTGGGCGCCGGTCAGCAATGCGTCCACCTGGGCGCAACAGGCCACCGTGGGCGCCAGCGGCCCGACGGAATCCAGGCTTTGCGACAGGGGCACCATGCCCCCGCAGGGCACCCGCCACGCCGTGGGCTTGAAGCCGGTAATGCCGCAGAAGGCCGCCGGGATGCGCACCGAGCCGCCGGTATCGGTACCCAGCGCCACCACCGACATGCCCAGCGCCACGCTGACGGCGGCCCCGGAGCTGGAGCCACCGGCGATGCGCCCCTCCCCCAGCGGCGACAGCGGCGTGCCGAAGTGCGGGTTGAGGCCAAGGCCGGAATAGGCGAATTCGGTCATGTTGGTGCGCCCCACGAATACCGCGCCGCCCTCCCGCAGGCTGGCCACTACCGGCGCATCGGCCTGCGCGGCGGGCTCGCCCTCCAGCACCCGCGAACCGGCGCGGGTGACCTGCCCGGCAACGTCGAACAGGTCCTTGAGCGACAGCGGCAGGCCGTCCAGGGGCGAGAGGCGCCGCCCCAGGGACAGGCGATGGTCAGCAGCCTCGGCGGCGGCGCGGGCGCCCTCCTCGTCCAGCTCGATGAAGGCGTGGCCGCCGGATGCGAAGTGCCGCTGGGCACGTTCCAGCATGGTTTCGGTCAGCTCGCGGCTGCTGATGCGGCCATTGGCGAGGCGCGCGGACCACTCCGCCAGGGTGACGAGGGTGCTCATGCCTCCACCTCCAGCACCTGCACGCGGTAGCTGTGGCTCAGGGTGCGCTCCAGCACCGGGTCGTGCAGCTCGACGGTGTAGGCCTCGGCGGGGGCGATCGGCTGCAGCGCCGCCAGGGTGCCGCAGAACATCACGCCGCCCTGGGGCATGGACATGGCGCCATGGCGCCGTTCGATCAGATCCAGCGGGTCGAGCATGCTGCCGGCCTCGCCCTCCTGGTACAGCTCGCGGCGCCCCTCGCGCTCGCGCCAGCAGCGCAGCACCAGGCTGTCCCAGTGCCCGGCCACTTCATCGAAGGGCCACAACTGGCGGCTCACAGGTTTGGCGCAGAGCTGCTTGGACAGGGTGATGTCCAGCGCCTCCACCTGGCGCTCGGTGTGGTCGGAACCGATGCCGACGTAGAGCCCGTCCCAACCGGCGATCAGCACGCACTCCACCTCACCGGTGGAGTGCTCGCGCGGCACCTGGATGACCTCGTCCGAGGTCAGCAGCGAGGCCGCCACCTGGTAGAAGCACGGCACCTGGGCCGGCGGAGAGATGCCCAGCACCTGCAGCTCGGCGATATGACGCCCGACGGCCTCGTGGTCGCGTCCGGTCCAGCCGGCGATCACCAGTTCCCGGGGTTCGAAGGCCAGGCGACGCTCGCCCGCGATGATGAAATCCAGTGCCATGGTCAGTCTCCTTGCTTGCGTTGATCGTCCCACCGGCCCCGCCTCGGACACCCGTTGCAACAGCGGGGACGAGCGCGCGCCACCGAAAAGCGTGGGGTGCCTTGGGCGATGCCCGTGCGACGAAGTAGCCGTGATCCTAGGCTCAAGCCCGATGGGCTCGACAGGTGAAGGGGTCCGCTTGCCCTGCCGGATGACGCCACGCCGGGCGAAGGGAAACGGGCATGCCGGGGTTTGACCGCCCGCGCCCGCTGCGGCCTAATGCGCGCCCCGCCAGGCTTGACCGGAGATGGCCATGAGCACCGAACCCAATGTGCGCCCAAGCACGCTGCACCTGCCCCAGGGCCCCTGGGCGACGGTGCTCGACTGCCTCTGCGCGCATTTCCCGGCCATCGACCGTGCCACCTGGCTCGACCGCATGGCGCGTGGGCGGGTGACCGATGGCGAGGGCCACCCGGTGGATGCGCTGCGCCCCTATCAGGTGGGCTTGTGCGTGCGCTACTACCGCGAGGTGGCGCAGGAGCGCGAGATCCCCTTCGAGGAGCACGTGCTCTACCAGGACGAGCGCCTGGTGGTGGTCGACAAGCCGCACTTCCTGCCGGTGATGCCCGCTGGCGAGTACGTCGAGCAGACCCTGCAGGCGCGTCTCACGCGGCGCCTGGGCATCCCCGGCCTGGTGCCGCTGCACCGCATCGACCGGCACACCGCCGGCCTGGTGCTGTTCTCCCGCGAGCCGGCCACCCGTGGCGCCTACCAGGCGCTGTTCCGTGAGCGCCGCGTGCACAAGCGCTACGAAGCGGTGGCCGCGCCCCTGCCGCAACTGGAATTCCCCCTCACCCTGCGCACGCGCCTGGAGCCGGGTGAGCCCTTCTTCCGCATGCAACAGGTGGACGGCGAGCCCAACACCGAAACCCGCCTGGAAGTGATCGAGCGCGGCCCGCAACTGTGGCGCTACGCCCTGCACCCCGTGACCGGTCGCAAGCACCAGCTGCGCGTGCACATGGCCGCCCTCGGCGCCGGCATCCTCAACGATGGCTTCTACCCCGACCTGCACGACACCCAGGCCCCCGACGACCATGGCCGCCCCCTGCAACTGCTGGCCCGCGAACTGGCCTTCATCGACCCGGTCAGCGGTGCAGAGCTGCGCTTTGAAAGCCAACTGCGCCTGATGGATATCGCTTAATCCCGCTGGCTCCGCTGTGTTGGGCTTCGCGCCTCAGCCCAACCTACCGGGCCGTGCCAGCCCTTGTCCCCCCTGACCAGCACGATCTTTTCTTGACCGTTCATTCAGGCGCGAGGATATTACGCCCGTCATCCAAAGCCGATGGACGCGCCGTGAAGCTCCACTACGCTTGCTGGGTCGATAGCCATCAATCGAGACAGAAGGAAATTTCATGAGCCAATACGACGTGGTTGTCATCGGCGGTGGCCCGGGCGGCTACAACGCCGCCATCCGGGCCGGCCAACTGGGCCTCAAGGTGGCCTGCGTGGAGGGACGCGAGACCCTGGGCGGTACCTGCCTGAACGTCGGTTGCATGCCGTCCAAGGCGCTGCTGCACGCCTCCGAGCTCTACGAGGCCGCTACCGGCAAGGAGTTCGAACTGCTCGGCATCGAGGTCAAGCCCACGCTCAACCTCGGGCAGATGATGAAGCAGAAGGCCGACAGCGTGAGCGCGCTGACCAAGGGCATCGAATTCCTCTTCCGCAAGCACAAGGCCGAGTGGATCAAGGGCTGGGGCCGTATCGACGGCCCGGGGCGCGTCGTGGTCAAGGGCGCCGATGGCAAGGAACAGGTGCTGGAAACCCGGCACATCGTCATCGCCACCGGCTCCGAACCCACCCCGCTGCCGGGCGTGGAGATCGACAACAAGCGCATCCTCGACTCCACCGGTGCCCTGTCCCTGCCCGAGGTGCCCAAGCACCTGGTGGTGATCGGTGCCGGCGTGATCGGCCTGGAGCTGGGCTCCGTCTGGCGCCGCCTGGGCGCCGAGGTCACGGTGGTGGAATACCTCGACCGCATCTGCCCCGGCCTGGACGTGGAAACCGGCAAGACCCTGCAACGCGCCCTGGCCAAGCAAGGCATGAAGTTCAAGCTCGCCTCCAAGGTCACCCGTGCCAAGAGCGGCAAGAGCGGCGTCGAACTCAGCGTCGAGCCGGCCGCCGGTGGCGAGGCCGAAAGCCTCCAGGCCGACTACGTGCTGGTGGCCATCGGTCGCCGCCCCTACACCCAGGGCCTGGGCCTGGAGACGGTGGGCCTGAGCGTCGACAAGCGCGGCATGCTGGCCAACGAGAAGCACCAGAGCACCACGCCCAACGTCTGGGTCATTGGCGATGTCACCTCCGGCCCGATGCTCGCGCACAAGGCCGAGGACGAAGCCATCGTCTGCATCGAGCGCATCGCCGGGCACAAGGCCGAGGTGAACTACGAGGTGATCCCCAACGTCATCTACACCCGCCCGGAAGTGGCCACCGTGGGCAAGACCGAGGAGCAGCTGAAGGCCGATGGCCGCGCCTACAAGGTGGGCAAGTTCCCCTTCACCGCCAACAGCCGCGCCAAGATCAACCACGAGACCGAAGGCTTCGTGAAGGTGCTGGCGGACGAACGCACGGACGAAGTGCTGGGCGTGCACCTGGTCGGGCCCAGCGTCAGCGAGATGATCGGCGAGTACTGCGTGGCGATGGAGTTCTCCGCCTCCAGCGAAGACATCGCACTGATCTGCCACCCCCACCCGACGCGATCCGAGGCGCTGCGCCAGGCCGCCATGGATGTCGGCGGCTGGGCGATGCAGAGCTGACGGTGTGATGCCCATGAAAAAGGCGCCTGTCCGGCGCCTTTTTCGTTTGCTTGAGACGTGGCCATGAGTCATTGGCTCCTCAGAGCCCGGCAGGACGAACTCGTGCCGTAGGGTGTGCCATGCGCACCTCCGCACGGTGCCTCCGGCAGACTCCCAGGTGCGCGCAGCACACCCTACAAGAGCATATCGGCGCGCGGGCTCGGCTCCCTGGCTGCTTATAGAAGCTGATGCTTGTGCAGCAGCCGGTAGAAGGTCGGCCGCGAGATGCCCAGCACCCGTGCCGCCAGGCTGAGATTGTTGCCGTAGCGTGCCAGCGCATCGCACAGCGCCTGGTATTCCGCGCGGCGCTTGTAGTCGTCCAGGGTGCCGATCAGCACGCTGTCCATCGGCACGCTGTGCAGGCCCAGGTCCGCCGCCTCGATCTGCTCCCCTTCCGCCAGCGCATAGCCGCGCCGCACCCGGCTGGCCAGCTCGCGCACGTTGCCCGGCCAGTGGTGGCGGACCAGCGCGGTCAGCGCCTCCTCGCTGAACTGCCGCGGCTTGTGCCCGGACTCCAGGCTGTAGAGATCGGCGAAGTAGTTGGCCAGCAGCGCAATGTCGCCCTGGCGGCGGCGCAGCGGCGTCAGGCGCACCTGATGCGGCGCCAGCAACTGGTAGAGCTCCGGGAGGAAGCGCCCCTGCTCGGCCATCAGCTCGATGTCGCGGTCCGAGGCCACCAGCAGGCGCACATCCAGGGCGCGCGCCGGGCCCTGGGGCTGCGGCAGCTTGCGGGTACGCAGGCAGTGCATCAGGGTGCGCTGCACCTCCAGCGGCAGCTCGCTCACCGCATCGAGAAACAGGCTGCCGCCATTCGCCGCCTGCAGGCGCCCCGCCGGGCCGAACAGCGCGGCGTTGCAGCCGGCCTCGTCCAGCACCCCGCAGTTGAAGGCCACGAAGGGCCCGCCCACACGGCGTGAATAGCGGTGCAGCGTGCGCGCCACCAGCTCCTTGCCGGTGCCGCTCTCGCCGAGGATCAGCACCGGCCGGTCCAGCGGCCCGAACTTCGCCAGCTGCTTGCGCAGGTCACGCAGTGGCCGGCTCTGCCCCAGCAGCTCGTGGTCGGCGCCCTGGCGGCTGCCGAGGCCGCGCAGCCGGGCGATGCCGAAGGCCCGGCCGAGCAGCCCCTGCAGGCGCGCGGAGTCCACCGGGACTTCCACCGTGTCGAAGAACCATTCGCCGGCGAAATCCTCGACCCGTTCCTGGGGCGCGATATCCCGCCCCAGCAGGCCGATCCACTCCGTGCCGCTGCTGCTGATGAGCGTCTTGATGCGTTCGGGGTTGTCCAGGTGCTCATGCCGCAAGCACAAGAGGCCAACGTCATAGCCGCCCGCCTGCGCCTGCTGCGACTCGCGACTCTCCACCGTCCAGCCGCTGGCCTGAAGGCGCGGCAGCAGCTGTCGGCACTCCTCACAAGGGTCGATCATCAGCACGCGGCGAGCAGTCGGGGTGATGGTGTCCAACATGTCCCATCCTTGGCGCCAATTTTTTGATTAATGCAATAAAAACAATGGTTTGGCGCTTCTAACTGTAACGCTAGCAATATCTTTGACGGGCTATGGAACCATTTCTTATAGGCATCATCGCGAAGGGTTCTTAAAACGACGAGGCAATCGGGCGCAGGCCCTGCGCAGTGGAAAAGCCCGGAGAATCGGCCTCGCGAAAACATGACGCAGCCGACAAAACGCCCCGCACCGAAGACATTGGTAATAGCACCTTGCCAATAGGCGCATTGATTGGCATAACGTAGGCTTTTCCCCACTAGTTACAAGGATGTATCTGATGCGAATCCTGCGTCGCACGCTGGTGCTTCTGCTCGTTCTGATCCTCCTGGGCCTGGCCGTCGTCCTTTATTACGTCGCCAACCCCAACCTGCCGACCTACAAAGCCCCCGAGCAGCTGCACTACCTCAACCAGTGGGACGAACAGGCACGCCAGACCTACTACTACACGCCCCAGGGCACCACGGTTAAGGGCCTTCGCTACGACTGGTTCACCGCGCTCGAACTGCCCTTCTCCAGCGACAGGTTCGCCCGCCCGGAATACCTCGCCCGCTTCGGCTTCCTCGTCGACCCGCTGCAGAAGGCCACCGAGATCAACCCCGGCAACCTGCCCGTCGGCTTCGCCCGCCATGAAGACGACGACACCGGCCAGCAGTACCTCGACATCACCTGCTCCGCCTGCCACACCGGCGAGCTGCACTACAAGGGCCAGGCCGTGCGCATCGACGGCGGCGCCGCCCTGCACTCCCTCGCCTCCACCGTGCCCACCCTCAGGGGCGGCGGCTTCGGCCAGGCGCTGGGCATGAGCATGGCCTTCACCTACTACAACCCCTTCAAGTTCAACCGCTTCGCCAAGGCCGTGCTCGGCAGCGAATACCCCAAGGGCAAGGACGAGCTGCGCAGCGACTTCAAGGACGTGCTCGACCGCCTGCTCGGCACCGCCTGGAACGACACCCACCGCGGCCTCTACCCCACCGAGGAAGGCTTCGGCCGCACCGACGCCTTCGGCCGCATCGCCAACAGCGTGTTCGGCGACGCCATCGACCCCGCCAACTACCGCATCGCCAACGCCCCGGTGAGCTACCCGCAGCTGTGGGACATCTGGAAGTTCGACTGGGTGCAGTGGAACGGCTCCGCCATGCAGCCCATGGCGCGCAACATCGGCGAATCCCTGGGCGTCGGCGCCAGCCTCACCCTGCACCAGGAGAACGGCCAGCCGGTGCCGCTGGACCAGCGCTACGCCTCCAGCGTGCGCGTGCGTGACCTGCACACCCTGGAAGAAACCCTCAAGACCCTGAAGCCGCCGACCTGGCCGGAAGAGGTGCTCGGCAAGATCGACCTGCCCCGCGCCAGCCAGGGCCGCGCCCTGTTCGCCGAGAACTGCGCCTACTGCCACGCCCCCAACCCGCAACCGGTGGACAAGCGCCTGGCGCCCGACCGCGACCCGGAATGGAAGATGCGCATGATCGCCACCGACAAGATCGGCACCGACCCCACCACCGCCGACAACATCGCCGACCACCGCTTCGACATCACCAAGCTCGGCTGGACCAAGGAGCAGCTCTCCAAGCTCGACGTCGTCCTGTTCAGCAAGCCGCCGTTGCAGGACCTCGACTTCAGCAAGATCTCCAGCGCCAAGGGCCTGGCCTACCTCACCGCCTACGTCGAAGACCGCGCCTACCAGGAAGCCGGCATCAGCGGAGAAGAACGCAAGCAGATGGACGGCTACGGCCTGAAGATCGGCGTGCGCGAACTGCGCGCCTACAAGGCCCGCCCGCTGGACGGCATCTGGGCCACCCCGCCCTTCCTGCACAACGGCTCGGTGCCCACGATCTTCCAGCTGCTTTCCCCCGTGCCCGAGCGCGCCAAGGAGTTCTACGTCGGCAACTTCGAGTACGACCCGCAGTTCGCCGGCTTCAAGCACGACAAATTCCCTGGCGGGTTCCTGTTCAAGACCTCCGTCACCGGCAACAGCAACCAGGGCCACGAGTTCCGCGACGGCTGCCGCCAGAACGGCGTCATCGGCCGCGCCCTCTCGCCGGACGAACGCCTCGCGCTGATCGAATACCTCAAGGTCATGGGCAACCAGAGCCTGGAAGAAAAGCTCAGCCCGGTAGCGCCCAAGCCCTGGACGCCCGGCCCCGCCTGCGAAGGCTGATAGACCGCTGTCACACCCCTCCCCGCCACGGGGAGGGCCTGGGAACGAACAACAAGGACTCCAGCTCCCATGCTCAAGCGCTTCTGGCTCTGGCTCGGCCGCCTCCTCGGCAAGCTCACCCTCACCCTCCTCGTCGTCGGCCTGCTCGGCTGGGGCATCGGCTCGCTCTACTACAGCTGGAAATTCTCCGGCCCCGTTTCCGCCGACGAACAGATCCCGCCGACCGAGGCCAGCGACGCCAAGGCCATCATGGAATCGGCCGTGCGCGTGGTCGAACAGCACCGCGACAACACCCGCGTCCTGCGCGACGCCCACGCCAAGGCCCATGGCTGCGTGAAGGCCGAAGTCACGGTCGCGAAGGACCTGGCCAGCGACCTGCGCGCCGGCGTGCTCGCCGAACCGGGCAAGACCTGGCAAGCCTGGATGCGCCTCTCCAACGGCAACGCCTACCCGCAGTTCGACAGCGCCCGCGACGCCCGCGGCATGGCCATCAAACTGCTCGACGTGCCCGGCCAGAAACTGCTCAACGCCCCGGACCACGCCAACGAACAGGACTTCGTGATGTTCAACCACGACGTCTTCTTCATCCGCGACGTGGCCGAATACCGCAGCAACTTCGAAGCCCAGGCCAACGGCCAGAAGGTCGGCGCCTTCTTCCCCAGCCTCGACCCGCGCACCTGGGAAATCCGCCACATGCTGATCGCCCTGCAGACCCTCGCCCCGGCGCCGGCAAGCCCCACCGACACCGTCTACAGCTCCGTCTCGCCGTACAAGCTCGGCCAGGCCAACATCAAGTACCGCGTCATCCCCGACCCGCAATCCTGCCCCGAGTACACCCTGCCCAAGCAGAACACCGACCTGCCCAACTTCCTGCGCAACGCCCTGTACCAGCGCCTCTCCCTGGACCGCGTACCGGCCTGCTTCGCCCTCCAGGTGCAGGTGCAGAACCCGCAGTACTACATGCCCATCGAAGACACCAGCGTGGCCTGGAGCGAGAAGATCTCCCCCTTCCAGACCGTCGCCACCATCAAGGTCCCCGCGCAGGACTTCGATAGCCGCGAGCAGAACGAATTCTGCGACAACCTCTCCTTCAACCCCTGGCACGCCCTCCCCGAACACCGCCCCATCGGCGGCATCAACCGCCTGCGCAAGGTGGTGTACGAAACGGTGAGCGTGTACCGCCATGAACGGAATGGCGTGCCGCAGCCGCAGGCTGAGGTGAAAGAGCACGAGTGATGGGAAAATGCGGTGGACGTAGAGTTCAACCGCACTCCAACACGCAGCCCTTGTGGCTGATTGGTTAGAAAAGTGCGTGCAGCCGGCACACCGACAACACGCACCCAACAACTATCCCAAGCCTTTCAATGAAGATAAAAGACGCAATTAAGATATTAAACCAGCATGTCTCCAGACTTGAACGAATTGAGAGTTCCTGGAGCAACTGCAGATCCTGCCCTCATGGAGGCGCCTGCTGCATTGGCGTATCAAATCTTTTGATATTCCCTGAAGAACAAAAAACAATAAAATCTCATCTTCGAAAAAACAAAGAAATATTGGCATATGCAATACAGAGACTTGAAAAGAAACAGGGCTGCTACTTTCACAGCAGCGAATCCAAAACGTGCCTGATCCACGAAGTAAGGCCACTAAACTGTAGGTGGACGCCCTACACCGCGTTCCCTGAACCAGATGGAATGCTTTCAATTTCTCTAAGAGATGAAAATTGCAAATTCGAAAAGCACGCCGTTGAAATTGAGTCAGAAAAAGCAGGAATAATAAAAATAAGACCCATCAATCAAGGCGAATACAATCATCACTTCCTGTATTGGCCAAAAATTTCAGGACTTGACGAGTTAAAAGGAGACAATGACAAGCTCACCACCATTGAAAGCCTACTTGAAACACTCAAACAAGAGCCCGGGATACAAAAAGCTCTCTTTAGTGCTCAAAAACCTTAACCGTAAAACCCACATTAATAATATCCTCTTGTCCTCCCCACCCCACCTCCCTATCCTTCGCCGGCTGCGGTAAGTCCCGCGACCGGGTTTGACGGCCCGTTCCGATAGGCGCGATTGCGCCACAAGGTGCATGCAAAAAACGGCGAATGTTCTTTGCAGGCATCGGTACGCATGCAGTTTTTACAACTGCACTGTTATATGGCGGATCGCGCAGGGAGACCTTCGGGTCTGCCGGCCCTAGCTCCGGTCTGTCAACCCCGCGCGGTCCGTCACCCTTGGTCTCAAGAAGGGTGCCTCTAAGGTCCTGCTGGACGCCTGAAATGCCCAATGCGGAACGTTGAACAAGCGCCACAACATCTGAAGCGCTATCAACTCATTTCTTACAATCGCTGATCACCTGCCTCTCTTGCCCTCCCCGCCCCACCTCCCTATCCTTCGCCGGTCGCGGTCAATCCCGCGACCGGGTTTGACAGCCCGTTCCGATAGGCGCGATTGCGCCGCAAGGTGCATGCGAGAAACGGCGAACGTTTTTTGCAGGCACGTGCTCGCATGCAGTTTTAACTGCACTGCTCTATGGCAGATCGCGTGGGGAGACCCTCGGGTCTGCCGGGTCCTATCGCCGGTCTGTCAACCCCGCGCGGTCTGCCACCCTTCGTTTGACAGCGAATGGCGGCAGCTCCTGAACTGACTGATAGGAGCTACACCATGCACGAAGCACTCACCCCGCTCTTCTTCCACCGCAACACCTATCCCCTGCGCGCCGTGATAATCGACAACCAGCCCTGGTTCGTCGCCGTGGATTTCGCGCGGATGATCGGTGCGCTGCGCCCCTATCGCCTGCCCCAGCGCATGGACCCGAACCAGAAGCGCTGGGTGCTGCTGGAGTACGCCACGGGGTTGCGCGAGGAGGTGGAGGTGATCAGCGATGCCGGGGCCTACAAGGCGTTGTACCGCTTCCGCCACCCGGAGCACCGCTGCATCGGCCAGTGGTTGAGCGAGGTGGTGCTGCCCACCCTGCACGACCGCCACCGCGACGCCGAGGCGGCGCCGCAACGGGCCCTGATGCATTGGGCCAACCAGCAGGTGGGCGTGCTCAAGTGGCAGGGCGATATCTGGATCGCGCGGCGCGACCTGCCGGTGTTCCTGGCCATTCATGACGAGCCGGAACTGCGCGACCTGCCGAGCTGGAAGGGCTTGCAGCTCCTGTAGGTTGGGCTGAGGGACGAAGCCCAACGTGGCGGGGGTCGTGGTTGCGCCCTGCCCCCGCCTGTCGCGAATGAGTTCGCGCCTGCAAAGGCGCGATGCGGGCGGGCGATCAGATCCAGACGTCGTTCTGCGCGGTGCGCTCGCCGCCCTCCTCGCCGGTGTTGAGCACGCCACGGGGCTCGATGAGCATCATCTTCACCTCGCCTTCGGCGTAGGGTTTGTGCTCGACGCCCTTGGGCACGACATAGAGTTCGCCCGGCCCGAGCAGGACGGCGCCGTCGCGCAAATCGATGCGCAGCTGGCCTTCGAGCACCAGGAAGGCTTCGTCGGTGTCGGCGTGGGCATGCCAGATGAAGTCGCCCTCGATGCGCACGACCTTGAACTGGTAGTCGTTCATCTCGGCGACGACCTTGGGGTTCCACTGTTCGCTGAACAGCGAGGTCTTCTGCAACAGGTTGATGCTCTGGTGGTTGGGCTGAACGGCCATGGTGCGGCTCCGGGTTGGGGGTTGAGCCGCGAGAGTAGCGAGGCCCGCCGTAGCGCTCTTGTACGATCCTGCAGCTTCAGCGGGCGTGCATGCGCAGCCAGCGCGACGGCGGCAGGCCGTAGCACTGGGTGAAGTGGCGGGTCATGTGGCTCTGGTCGAAGAAGCCGGCGGCCAGGGCGGCATCGGCGAGGCTGAAGCCGTCCAGAAGCATGCGCCGGCAGCGGTCGAGGCGGCGCAGGGTGAGGTAGCGGTAGGGGCTGGTGCCGTAGAGCGCGCGGAAATCGCGGGACAGGCTCCAGCGCTCGCGGCCGCTGGCGCGCTCCAGCTCCTCCAGGCTGAGGTTGCTGCCGAGGTGGCTGTGGATGTAGTCCCGGGCGCGCTCGGCCGAGGCGAAGTCGAAGGCGCGGCGCCCTCGCCGCCTGCCGCCCACGGCCTGCAGCGCCTGGGCCAGGTCGTAGAGGGCGTCCTGCTCTTCCAGCGCCTGCAGCGGGTGGTCGATGGCCTGCATGAAGGTTTCGGTCGCCCGGCGCAGGCGCGGGTCATCGGAGAGGCCACCGGGCACGAAGGGCAGCGGCCGACCGCCAAGCACCTGCTGGATCAGCACCGGCTCGACGTAGACCATCCGGTAGTGGAAGCCGGCCTCGGTGCCGGCCATGCCGTCGTGGAGTTCGTCGGGGTGCAGCACCAGGGTGCCGCCGGGCAGGCTGTGGCGCAGGCTCTTCTGGTAGCTGAAGCTCTGCACCCCGGACAGGGTGCGGCCGATGGCGTAGGTGTCGTGGCGGTGCGGGTCGTAGCCGTGGCCGCCGAAGTAGGCCTCGATGCGCTCGATCCGCGCCGGGTGGTCGCTGCGACGCACCCAGTCCCGCGTGCCGGGCAGCTCGGTCATCCGGCGCGCTTCCGGGGCTTGGCCGGGCGCTCGGTATTGAGCGCCACGGCGGCGAGGAACAGCGCCTGCAAGGCGGCCTCGTCGATGCGCTCGCCCGGGTGGATGTCGATGGCGCGGCGGGTGTTGCCTTCCAGGCTGGCGTTGAACAGCCCGGCCGGGTCGGCCAGCGCGGCGCCCTTGGCGAAGGTGAGCTTGACCGCGTTCTTGTAGGTTTCCCCGGTGCAGACGATGCCGGCGTGGGACCACACGGGCACGCCGCGCCACTTCCATTCCTCGACCACTTCCGGGTCGGCGGCGCGGATCAGTTCGCGCACCCTGGCCAGGGTTTCGCCGCGCCAGTCGGCGAGCTCGGCGATGCGGGCGTCGATCAGGCGGGAGGCGTCGACGGCGCCCTCTTCCACCTTGCTGCTGTCCTTGCCCATCGGGTTGTCTCCATGCGTCGGGGGTTGGTGCCAGGGGCCGATTGAATACCAGCCAGCGTCAGCGCGCCATAGGTGCATGAAGGTGGTGAACCGGGCGTAGGGTGGACCGCGCTTCATCGGTCCAACATTCGGGCTCGCCGGTCACTCCGCTGGTGGATGAAAAGAGCGCCATCCACCCTACGCGGCGAAGCCGTATTGTCGGTTCGGAGGCTTCGCGTTTGCGGGGGTTACGGCGCATGACGGTGACGAACCGGGCGTAGGGTGGACCGCGCTTCATCGGTCCACCTTGCGGGCTCGCCGGTCACTCCGCTGGTGGATGAAAAGAGCGCCATCCACCCTACGCGGCGAGGCCCTGTTGTCGGTTCGGAGGCCCCGCGCTCGCGGGGTGACGGCGCATGACGGTGACGAACCGGGCGCAGGGTGGACCGCGCTTCATCGGTCCACCATTCGGGCTCGCCGGTCACTCCGCTGGTGGATGGAAAGAGCGCCATCCACCCTACGCGGCGAGGCCCTGTTGTCGGTTCGGAGGCCCCGCGCTCGCGGGGTGACGGCGCATGAAGGTGGTGAACCGGCGTAGGGTGGACCGCGCTTCATCGGTCCACCATTCGGGCTCGCCGGTCACTCCGCTGGTGGATGAAAAGAGCGCCATCCACCCTACGCGGCGAGGCCCTGTTGTCGGTTCGGAGGCTTCGCGCTCGCGGGGTGACGGTGCATGACGGTGGTGAACCGGGCGCAGGGTGGACCGCGCTTCATCGGTCCACCCTTCGGGGTCATGCCGGACACCGCCATGATCGCGCCACCCGGTGGGCAGGCTTATTGGGTCAACGACAGCGGCACGCCCCAGATCGGGTCTTCCTTGCCCTGCTGGCGCAGCGGGGTGAGCTGCAGGGGCACGAGCCGGGACAGCATCTCCCGGTGCCTGTCGCTCAGGTAGCGCGGGGAGATGACGGAGGTGGCGAAGTCCATGGGCGCCGGCCAGGTGTAGACGGTGAGGTTCTGCAGCGGGCACTCGACCTTCTGCGCATCGGTCGCCCGGCACTTGGAGCGCTGGTACTGGGCGCTGGGGCTCTTCAGGTGCATGCGCGGGGCCAGCACCAGCTGCCCGCCCTGGACGGTGAAGCTGGCGAGGGCCTTGTCCGCCGGCAGGCGTGCCTGGACCTTGATCGAGGGTACGTCCCGGGAGTCGGTCTGCTGGTAGTAGCCGGCCCCCGCGCCCTGGGTGGTCTGGCTGTACTGCTGCTCGCCCCAGGCCACGCAGGCGCCGCTGGCCACGTGCACGGCGGTGCAGACCTTCTCGCTCTTCAGCTCGCTGCCGTAGGTGGCGTCCTTCCACACCTCTTCGCGGTAGTACTCGCGGTACAGCTCGGTGGACAGGTACGCGGTGCCGTTGGGGCCTTTGCCCGAGCCGGCCGGGCCGCTGCGGGCGCCGACCTCGTCGAGCACCCCGCGAATCTGGTAGTCGTCGCCCCCGGTGAGCAGGTACTTGCCGGGCGGCAGGATGTGCACCTCGAAGGCCGTGAACAGGTTGGTGGGCTTGGGGTCGCGCTGCAGCTCGTTGGTCTTGAAGCGGCGGCCGAAGGTGATGGTCGGGTCGCTCTCGTTCTGCCAGATCACCGTCGGCGTCCACTGGGTCATGGTCAGCGCGTCGTTCAGCGTCTTGTGCGGCATCACGTCGGCCACCAGCACCACGGCCATGTTCGCCTTGAGCGCGGCGTCCACCTTGTCCAGCAAGGGCCCGTTGCTCGGGTCGTCCATGCCGTAGCCGCTGGTGTAGGGCTCGGGCACGCAACCGGCGAGGGAGAAGGCAAGCAGCAAGGCGGAAGGCAGGGCAAGAAGCGGGCGAGGCAGTCGCATGCATCGATCCTTGATAGAGGCCGGGACGGGATCGGCGATTGTCACCGCCCCGATGCGCCAGCGAAATAGTGCGGATGGGCTAGGCCGGCACGCTCGGCAAGCGTGCCGGCCGCTGCTCAGAACATCTCGTCCAGCTGCTCGAAGAACAGGCGCCTGGCCGGCTGGTCCGGGATACCCAGCCGGGCGATGAAGCGGTCGGCGGTTGCCGGCGACAGCTCCTCGGCGATGTTGCGGTGGGCGAAGGCGATGTCCAGCCAGCGATCCGCCAGGCCGCCGCGCCCCAGGTCGATGAAGTGCAGCCGCTCCCGGGCGTCGAGAAAGAGGTTGGCGTCGCACAGGTCGCCATGGGAGAAGACCCGGTCCTCGGTCGGCACGCTGGCGTGCAGGTGGCCGATCAGCGCCTCGGGCGTCGGCAGCTCGGGCCAGGTGTCCGGGTCCCAGTCATCGGCGATCAGCCCCTGGTCGACCAGGTACTCCAGCTCGTGCAGGCGCACGGCGGCCGAGGAATCGAAAGGGCAGCCGTCGACCGGCACCGCCTGCAGCAGGCGCAGGGCTTCGGCGAAGGCCTGGTACACGGAGGGCTCGTCTTCCATCAGCTCGGCGAGCGGCCGGCCGGGCACCGCACGGGTGATCATGAACTCATGCCCGTCGCCGGCGGCGCAGGCCACCACCTCGGGCACCTGGAGCTTGCCGTCGAGCCACTGCAGGACGCTGGCCTCGCGCATCACGCTGTAGGTGGTGGGCGCGTAGATGGCGGCGCTCGCCTTGAGGAAGAAGCGGTCGTTGCCACGCTCGAACGCGTGGACTTCGCATGGGGACTCACCGACGCAATCCCGCGTCAGGGGCGCGCCGTCGATGAAGCGCGCGATGCTCTGGGGCAGTACGAATGGCATGGAACCCGCCTGTCGTGGATGGAAAGCGCGCAACGATAGCGCAAGGCGTGAAGCCCGGCAGCGGCGTAATTGTGACAGGCGTTGAACAGCGGCCACGCCGGGTCAGCGCCCTGCCGCGGCGGGTTCGCGCCCCTCCTCCTTGCCCAGCGACAGGAACACCACCAGCGCCAGGCCGGCGAGCAGCACGGCAGCGGACAGCAGCACCGTACCGTGGGCGGCGGCGAAGGCTTCGCGCCCGGCCTGGGCCAGCGAGGCGGCCAGGGTGGCGTCGAGGCGTTCGGCAGTGACCAGGGTGTCCGCCAGCGAGCGCATCGCCGGGTCCTTCACCGCCTCGGGCACACCGCCGGGTAGCTGGATGGCGGCCGCGTAGACGCTGGAGAGCAGCACGCCGAAGGCGGTGATGCCCAGCCCCGTGCCCATCTCGTAGCCGGTGGCCTCCAGCGCGCCGGCGGCCCCCGCCTTGCTGGCCGGCGCGGCCCCCATGATGGCGATGGAGGACGCGGTGAGGCCGATGCTCAGGGCCAGGCCCAGCAACACCAGCAGGCCGGCCACCCAGGCGCCGTCGTTCAGGTCGCTCGACCCCAGGCCCGCCAACGCGACGGCCGAGCACAGCAGCGTGGTGGTCGCCACCCGGCGCAGGCCGACCAGGGCGACGAGGTAGCCGGCCAGCGGCCCGCCGACACCGGCGGCGATCATCAGCGGCAGCAGGAACAGCCCCGCTTGCAGCGGCGTGCGGCCGAGCACCAGTTGCAGCTCCTGGGCGATGGTGAGTTCGGTGCCGGCCAGGGCGCCGGAGACCACCAGCGCCATGATCAGCCCGGAGCGGATGGCGGGCCGCGCGAACAGGCCGAGATCGAGCATCGGCTCGGCGCTGGTGAGCTGGCGGCGCACGAAGTCGGCCAGCAACAGGACACCCACCAGCAACGTGACGCCGCTGCCCCAGGACGGCCCGCCCGGCGTGAGGCCGGATTTGAGCGCATGGACGCTGGCGATGATGCCGGCGATCAGCAGCAGTGCCTGGCCGATCTTCCAGCCACCGCTGCCACTGCCGGCATCACGGGGCACCAGTACATGGGCCAGGGGCCAGATAAGCAGCATCAACGGCAGGTTGATGAGGAACACCGAGCCCCACCAGTAGTGCTCCAGCAGCGCGCCCCCCACCAGCGGGCCCAGGGCCGCACCGGCGGAGGCCACCGTGCCCCACAGGCCCAGGGCGATGCCCCGCTCCCTGGGCGACTCGAAGGCGCGCCGGATGATCGCCAGGGTGCAGGGCAGCACCATGGCTCCGCCCACCGCCATCCCCGCGCGGGCGGCGATCAGGGCCGCTGCCGTGGGGGCGTAGGCCGCCGCACAGGACATGGCGACGAACACCAGCAGGCCGGCGAGCAGCATGAAGCGGCTACCGATGCGGTCCGCCAGGGTGCCCATGGGCACCAGCAGGCCGGCCATGATCAGTGGGTAGATGTCGATGATCCACAGCACCTGCTCGCCGCTGGCCCCGAGGGACAGGGTCAGCGACGGCACGGCGATGTGCAGCACCGTCATGTCGATGACGATGGGCAGGTAGGCCAGGACCACCACCAGCAGGATCAGCCAGCGGTTGCCCGGAGGGTGGCTCGAACTCATCGGCTCTCCAGGCTGGCGTCTGCACCGCTCCAGCCGCCACCCAGGGCGCGGAACAGGTCGACCAGGGCGAGCTGCCGCTGGGTGCTGGTCTCGATCAGCGTGGAGTCGTTGAGGAAGGCGCTGCGCTGGGCATCCAGGTAGCGCAGGTGGCTGTCCACGCCGCCTTCGTAGCGGGCCTTGGCCAGCTTCAGGGTCTCGTTGCTGGTGTTGGCCAGGGCGCGGCGGGCCGCTTCCTCGCGGCGCAGGGTGTCGGTGGCGGCCAGGGCGTCGGCCACTTCGCGGAAGGCGGTCTGGATGCTGCCTTCGTAGGCGGCCACGGCGGCGTCCTTGCGCACTTCGGCGAGGTCGAGGTTGGCGGCGTTGCGGCCGGCATCGAAGATCGGCAGCGTCAGGGTCGGCATGAAGCTCCAGGCGCGCGAGCCGCCATCGAACAGGCCGGACACCTCGGCACTGGAGCTGCCATAGCTGCCGGTGAGGCTGATGCGCGGGAAGAATGCCGCCCGCGCCGCACCGATATCGGCGTTGCGCGATTTCAGCCGGTGCTCGGCTGCGAGGATGTCCGGGCGCCGCTCCAGCAGTGCCGAGGGCGCGCCGGGGGCGATGTCCTGGATCAGCAGCAGCTCGTCACGGGGCGTCTCGGGCAGCGAGCGGGCGGCATCCGGGGTGCCGACCAGCAGCACCAGCGCGTTGAGTGCCTGCTGCTTCTGCCGCTGATTGGCCTCCAGTTCGGCGCGGGATTGCTCCACCAGCCCGAGGGCTTCCTGGTGGTCCAGCGCGGTGGCGGCACCGGCGGCGCGGCGCTGGGCGGTGAGGTCGAGGGAGTCCTCGCGGCTTTCCAGGGTCTGCCGGGTCAGGGCCAGGCGGCGCTGGGCGCCGTCGTAGGTCAGGTAGGCCTGGGTGACTTCCGCGACCAGGGCGATGCGCGCGCTGCGGCCCGCTTCCTCGGTGGCCAGGTACTGCTCCAGGGCCGAGTCGGTGAGGCTCTTGACCCGGCCGAACAGGTCCAGTTCGTACTCGGGCAGGCTCACGCCCACCTGGTAGCTGCTGGTGACGCTGGAGGCACCGGTGCTGGAAAGCTCCCCCGGCACCCGCTGGCGATTACCCGAGGCACTGGCGGCGAGCCCCGGCACCCGGTCGGCGCGCTGGATGCGGTATTGCGCGCGGGCCTGCTCGATGTCGAGCAGGGTCTGGCGCAGCGAGCGGTTGTTGGCCAGCGCCTCCCCCACCAGCCGGCGCAGGTCGGCGTCGACGATGAAGGTGCGCCAGTCCAGCTCGCTGGCGGCCTGGCCCTGCCTGGCGGCGGGGCCGGTCCATTGCGCGGCCACCGGGGCTTCGGGGCGTTCGTAGGTGGGGGCCATGGAGCAGCCGCCCAGGGTCAGTGCGATCAGGAGCGCCGATGCGCTGAAGACGTTTCTGTGCATGGCGATCACTCCAGGACCTTGGTGGTTTCTTGGCTGGCCGCCGGGCGACTGCGCAGCAGGGACAGCACCCAGACGAAGCAGATGGGCACGAAGATGACGCCCAAGAGCGTGGCGCTGAGCATGCCGCCGATGACGCCGGTGCCGAGGGCGCGCTGGCTGGCGGCACCGGCGCCGGTGGCGAGGGTCAGCGGCACCACGCCGAGGATGAAGGCCATGGAGGTCATGATGATCGGGCGGAAGCGCAGGCGAGCGGCCTCGATGGCGGCCTCGCGCAGGCTGTGGCCCTGCTCCCAGAGCTCCTTGGCGAACTCGACGATGAGGATGGCGTTCTTCGCCGCCAGGCCGATGATGGTGATCAGGCCGACCTTGAAGTACACGTCGTTGGGCATGCCGACCGAGGTCACCGCGAGCACCGCGCCGAGGGCGCCGATGGGCACGATGAGCATCACCGACAGCGGGATCGCCCAGCTCTCGTAGAGCGCCACCAGCAGCAGGAACACGACCAGGATGGCCAGGGCGAACAGCTGCACCGCCTGGCCGCTGGCGACCTTCTCCTGGTACGACAGGCCCGTCCACTCGTAGCCGATGCCTTCGGGCAGCTGGCCCACCAGGTGTTCGAGCTCGGCCATGGCCTCGCCCGTGCTGACGCCGGGCGCGGCGTCGCCGGCGATGCGGATCGACGGGTAGCCGTTGTAGCGCACCAGTTGCACCGGGCCTTCTTCCCAGCGGGTGGTGACGAAGGCGGAGAGCGGCACCTGCTCGCCCCTGGCGTTGCTGACGTAGAGCTTGAGCACGCTTTCCGGCGTCATCCGCGCGCCCTGCTCGGCCTGCACCACCACGCGTTGCTGGCGGCCGGCGTTGGAGAAGTCGTTGATCACCGAGGAGCCGAACGCGGTGGACAGCGCGCTGCCGATGGTCTCGAAGCCGACACCCAGGGCGCGGGCCTTCTCGCGGTCGATCTCCAGGCGCAGCTGGGGCGCTTCGGCCAGGCCTTCCATCATCGCGTAGAGGATCTTCGGGTTGCCGTTGGCCTGGCCCAGCAGCTGGTCACGGGCGGCCAGCAGGGCTTCGCGGCCGAGGCCGCCACGGTCCTGCAGGCGCAGGGCGAAGCCGCCGGAGTTGCCCAGGCCGTCGATGGGCGGCGGGGTCACGGCCATGATCGCGCCGTCGCTGACGCCGGCGAGGTTCTGGTTGGCCAGCAACGCCTCGGCCCCGGCCGATTGCTCGTCGCTGCGCTCGGACCAGTCCTTCAGGGTGGGGAACGCCAGCGCGGCGTTCTCGCCCATGCCGGAGAAGCTGAAGCCCATGACCAGGAAGGTGTTGGCCACCGCCTCGCGGGCGCCCAGGTACTGCTCCAGCTGCTGGCCGGTGACATCGGTGCGCGCACGGGTGGCGCCGGGCGGCAGCTGCACGTCGACGATCATGTAGCCCTGGTCTTCCACCGGTACGAAGGATTCCGGCAGGCGCAGGTAGAAGTAGCCGAGCAGTGCCACCAGGCCGGCGTACACCAGCATGAAGCGCCCGGCACGTTTCACCAGGCCGCCGTTGAGGCGGGTGTAGCCCTGGGTGAGGCCGGTGAAGCCGCGGTTGAAGGCGCCGAAGAAGCCGCGCTGCTCATGGTGCCCCTGGGGGATCGGCTTGAGCAGCGTGGCGCACAGGGCCGGGGTGAAGGTCAGGGCGAGGAAGCCGGAGAACAGGATCGACACGGCCAGCGACAGGGAGAACTGCTGGTAGATGACGCCCACGGAGCCGGCCATGAAGGCCAGCGGCAGGAACACCGCCGACAGCACCAGGGTGATGCCGACGATGGCGCCGGACACCTGGCCCATCGCCTTGACCGTGGCCGCGCGCGGCGACAGGCCTTCCTCGGCCATGATCCGCTCGACGTTCTCGACCACGACTATGGCGTCGTCCACCAGGATGCCGATGGCCAGCACCATGCCGAACATGGTCATCATGTTCACCGAGAAGCCCAGCAGGTACATGACGCTCAGCGTGCCCGCCAGGCACACCGGCACGACGATGGCCGGGATCAGGGTGTAGCGCACGTTCTGCAGGAACAGGAACATCACCAGGAACACCAGCACCATGGCTTCCAGCAGGGTGTGGATCACCTTCTCGATGGCCACGTCGACGAAGCGCGAGGTGTCGTAGGGCACCGAGTATTCGACGTCGTCGGGGAAGTTCACCGACAGCTCGGCCAGGCGTTGCTTGATCGCCTCGGCGGTCTGGATGGCGTTGGCGCCCGGGGACAGCTGGATGGCACCGGCCACCGAGGGCTTGCCGTTGAGGCGCGAGGAGAAGTTGTAGCTCTCGCTGCCCACTTCCAGGCGGGCCACGTCGGCCAGCTTCACCGAGGAACCATCGGGGTTGGCACGCAGCACGATGCGGCCGAACTCGGTCGCATCGTCCAGGGTGCCCTTCACCGCGAGGGTGGCGGTCAGCTCCTGCTCGGTGCTGCCCGGCGAACTGCCGAAGGCACCGGCCGGCACCTGCACGTTCTGCCCACGGATGGCGGCGCTCACGTCGTCGATGGACAGGCCGTAGCCCACCAGCTTCTGCGGGTCGATCCAGACGCGCATGGCCGCTTCCGAGGAGAAGAACTGCAGCTTGCCGACGCCGGTCACCCGGCGCAGTTCGTTGTTGATGTTACGCGCGGCGTAGTCGCCGAGGAAGGTGGTGTCGCTGCGCTGGGCACCTTCCTTGTAGTTGAGGGCGTAGATGAGCAGGAAGCCGGCGCTGGTCTGCTCGACCTCGACCCCCTGGGTGAGCACGGCCTGGGGCAGGCGCGACTCGGCCTTCTTCAGGCGGTTCTGCACGTCCACCTGGGCCAGCTCCGGGTTGACGCCGGGCTGGAAGGTGACCACCACCTCGCCGGTGCCGTTGGAGTTGCTGGTGGACTCGAAATACAGCAGGCCCTTGGCACCGTTGAGCTCCTCCTCGATCACGCTGGTGACCGAGTCCACCAGCACCTGCGCCGAGGCGCCCGGGTAGGTGGCGGTGATGGTGATCTGCGGCGGCGCGACGTTGGGGTACTGGGCCACCGGCAGCATCGGGATGACCAGCAGGCCGGCCAGGGAGATGAACAGCGCCACCACCCAGGCGAAGTTGGGGCGCTTGATGAAGAACAGAGACATGGACGTTTCCTCGTGGCGATACCGGCCTTACTGGCGGGCTGCCTGTTGCTCCTGGGTGGGACGCGCCTCGACCTTGGCGCCCGGCTGCAGGCCGGTGAGGCCGCCGACGATCACGCGGTCGCCGCTGGCCAGCCCCTGGCTGATCTGCCAGCGCGCGCCCTGCATGGCACCGGTGTGCACGGGGCGAGCCTCGACACGCTCGTCGGCGCCGATCACCAGCACCAGGGCGCTGCCGTCGGCCGCCCGCTGCACGGCGCGCTGGGGCACCAGGATGGCGTTGGCATCGCTGCCCTGGGGCGCACTCACCCGGACGTACATGCCGGGCAGCAGCACCCCGTCGGGGTTGGCGAACTTGCCACGCAGGGACACCTGGCCGGTGCCCGGGTCCACCGAGACGTCGGTGAACAGCAGCTCGCCCTGGCGCTCGTAGTCGGTGCCGTCGACGTGGATGCGCAGCGCCTGGCTGTCGTCGGCGGAGAGCGTGCCGCCCTTGAGCGCTTCACGCAGGCGCAGGGCGTCGGCCACCGGCTGGGTGAAGTCGGCGTAGATGGGGTCGAGCTGCTGGATGCGCGCCATGAGCGTGGTCTCGCCCTGCCCCACCAGCGCCCCTTCGGTGACCAGCGCGCGGCCGATGCGACCGGAGATGGGCGCCTTGACCGAGGCATAGCCGAGGTTCAGGCGCGCGGTCTCCAGGTCCGCCTGGGCCGTACGCACCGCCGCCCTGGCGCTGCGCAGGTCGGCGGTGGCGGTGTCGAAGTCCTGCTGGCTGACCGCCTCGATCCTGGCCAGCGGCTCGTAGCGCTTGACCCGCGCCAGGGCCTCGAAGAGGGTCGCCTCGGCGCGCGCCAGCTCGCCCTCGGCACGGGAAACCGCCGCCTTGAGCGGTGCCGGGTCGATCTGGAACAACAGGTCGCCGGCCTTGACGTCCGCCCCCTCCTCGAAACGCTTCTGCACCACGATGCCCGCGACCCGGGCACGCACCTCGGCCACACGCACGGGCTCGATGCGCCCCGGCAGCTCGGTGGTCAGCACCAGCGGCTCGGCCACCACCGCCACGACGTCCACCGGCCTGGCCACTTCGGCAGCCGCTTCCGGCTCGCCCGATGCCCCGCAACCAGCCAGCGCCATGGCTGCAACCCATACCGAGACGGTTCCTACTGCACGCAATCTGCCCATGTTTCACCCGGACCCTAGACTGGAAAGGCGCGCATGATCTTTCATAGATCTAAATGAGTCAATATTGTCTCATTTGAATCTTTTGTTATTAATCATGTCGTTCACCGTTGAAGCCCGAGGGTTTTTCTGCACAATGCGCCCAATCCGAAAATCAACGCAGGACCCTTCCATGGCGCTGACAGCACAAGACGAACGACTCATCAAGGCGCTGGCCGTCGCCTTCGTCGAGCGGCCGCGCGCCACGCTGAAGGAGCTGGCGGAAGCGGCCGGCGTGAGCAAGGCCACGCTGCACCGCTTCTGCGGCACCCGGGACAACCTGGTGGAGATGCTCATCACCCACGGCGAAACGGTGATCGGCCAGATACTCTCCGCCGGCGACCTGCAGCACGCCGAGCCGCTGGACGCGTTGCGCAGGCTGATCGGCGAACACCTGATGCACCGCGAACTGCTGGTGTTCCTGATGTTCCAGTACAACCCCGACACCCTCGACCCGAAGGCCGAGGACGATCGCTGGCAGAGCTATTGCGTCGCCCTGGACAGGTTCTTCCTGCGCGGCCAGCAGGAGGGGGTGTTCCGCATCGACATCAGCGCGGCAGTGCTCTCGGAGCTGTTCCTCTCGCTGATCTTCGGCATCGTCGACGCCGAACGCCGTGGCCGCATGGCCAGGTCCGGCTCGGCGGTGATCCTCGAGCAGATCTTCCTCCACGGTGCGGCGGCGCCGACCCGCGCCTGACGGCGAGAGTGGTCGCAGGCTGCCCCAGCTCCACCGAAGAGCGAACCGCCCCAGCAACACTCGCGATCGGAGGGCCGCACAACGAAAAACGCCGCCTCCCCAGCAACGGGGAGGCGGCGTTCTTTCAGGGGCGCGGCGGCGGTCAGCGCAGGCCGTCGACCATCGCGGCGGCAACGCTGAGCACGTCCTGGCCGAGCTTCATGGAGCGCTTGCCGTCCCAGCCCGTTTCCGGGTTGGGGTTGTCGTCGTGGTCCTTGAACGGCATCTCGATGGTGAACGACAGGCAGTCGAACTCCATGCCGACGGCGTTGCAGGCCAGGGTGGTGTTGGCCTTGCCGGGTTCGTCCTTCGGGTAGCCGTAGCGGGTCTGGAAGTCGGCGCCGATGTCCACCAGGCGGTTGCGGAACTCGTCTTCCAGGCGTTCCAGGCGCTTGCTGTAGCCCGGGTTGCCTTCGCAGCCGGCGGTGAACACGTGGGGGATCTCCTCGTCGCCGTGGATGTCGAGGAACAGGTCAACGCCGACCTTGCGCATCTGCTGCTGGACGAAGAACACCTCGGGGCTCTCGGCCTCGCTGGCCGATTGCCAGGCGCGGTTGAGGTCCTTGCCGGCGGCGTTGGTGCGCAGGTGGCCACGGAAGGCGCCATCGGGGTTCATGTTCGGCACCAGGTAGAGGTCGGCCTTGGCCAGCAACTCGTTCAGCTCGGCGTCGTCCTTGTTCTTCAAGCGCTCGATCACGCCTTCCATGTACCACTCGGCCATGTGCTCGCCGGGGTGCTGCTGGGCGATGATCCAGATCTTGCGCTGGGCCGCCGGGTTGCGGCTGACCCGCAGCAGCTGGATGTCGCGGCCCTCGATGCTCTTGCCGGTGGCGAACAGCTCGGCGCCGGCGTTGGCCAGGGCGTCGGCGATCAGGCGGTCGTGGCGTTCGCGGCTGTAGGGCTCGAAGTAGGCGAACCAGATCTGCCCCTCGCGCGGTTGCAGGCCGAAGTGCAGGCCTTTCTCGTCGAAGTGGCTGGGCACGCGGAACCAGTTGACGTGGTCGTAGGAGGCGGCGGCGTTGTAGCCGGTCCAGGCGTGGGCGTAGGCCGACTGGCCGGCGTTCACCAGGCTGAAGTCGTGGCGTTGGCCGGGGGTCATGCCCTCGACCTTGAAATGGAACCACTGGAAGTGATGGCTCTTGAGGTCCGGGCGCATCGCCAGCAACAGGTGCTGCGGATTGCTGGCGTCCTTCACCTCGATATTGCCGCTATCGAAGTCCGAGCTGATTTTCATGGCTACCTCAGGCGTGGGTATCAGGGTTGCGCGAAAGGATGGCAGGTCGCCCGGCACGGCGAAACGCGCCAGGCGACAAAGAGTTGCGCAGAAGGGTAATCAGCGGGCTTCGAGGCGCGCCAGGCGCTCTTCGAGTTCGGCGACGCGGGCCTCCAGCTGCTCGATGCGCGAGTCGCTGGCGGCACGGCTCTCGCTGCGCTCCGGGGCGCTCTGCCGCGCGGCCAGCAGCTCTTCGAGGTCGGCCTTCTCGCCCAGCAGGTGCATGTAGCGATCCTCGCGCTGGCCCGACTGGCGCGGGATCAGGGTGACGAGGCCACGCGCGGCGAGGCGTTCGAGGTTGTGCTGCACCTGCTCGACGTCGTCGAACTCATGCATGCGGCCGCTGCGGGTCAACAGCTCGTTGAGGGTCTGCGGGCCGCGCAGCAGCAACAGGCCGAGCAGGATCAGCTGCCCATGCACCAGCTCCAGGGTCTTCTCCGCACGCTGCTCCCAGCGGTCGGCGCGACTGCCCATCACCAGGCGCGCGAGCCCGCGCCCCTCGAGCACCCGCATGCCCTGCCCCACCTGGCCGGGAGTCAGGTTCATCACCGGCTCGCGGCTGGTCTTCTGGTTGCTGGCCAGGACCAGCGCGTTGAGGGTCAGCGGGTAGGACTCCGGCGTGGTGGCCTGCTTCTCGATCAGGCTGCCGAGCAGGCGGACCTCGACGGCGGAAAGGGGCTCGTTGCTGAAGGGGGTTTCGATCTCGCTGGACATGTCGCCATCCAATGGTGGGAAAGGGCCATAGCCTAGCGTGACTCCCCGCTCCTTTGCACCGCATCGCATCCCTGGGCACGCAGTGTTCGCTTCCCTGAACAGCCGAGCCGGCCACGGCACCCGGAAGATGCCTTGATCAACCCAATCAATCGAATAAATAGATTGTTATCATTTGGCGAAAAAGTCTTTTGCGGAAGGTTTCAAGTGCCTAACAACACCGCATTTGATTGCGTAAGTATCTGATTTAAAAGCATGCCAACTCAACTATCGACGGGATCGATGTAGACCATTACCGATATCCACTTCTTTATCGATTTTTCATCCGTAACATTGGCCCCGTGTTCACTTTCAACCCCACTTGAAACCACGAGGCACCCAAAATGAAAAAGCAAATCCTTGCCAGCCTGTTCATCGCTTCCCTGTCCGCTACCGCGTTCGCCCTGCCCCAAGGCGCCGCGCAGACCCAGCAGACCGTCGCCAGCGGCGCCGAGCGCACCATCAATCGCCTGGCTGAAGATGGTTCCGACCGCACCCCGGGCTTCCGCGTCGCCGAAGACGGCTCCGACCGCACTCCGGGCTTCCGTGTCGCCGAAGACGGTTCCGACCGCACCCCCGGCTTCCGTGTCGCCGAAGACGGTTCCGACCGCACTCCCGGCTTCCGCGTTGCCGAAGACGGCTCCGACCGCACTCCCGGCTTCCGTGTCGCCGAAGACGGCTCCGACCGCACTCCCGGCTTCCGCGTTGCCGAAGACGGCTCCGACCGCACCCCGGGCTTCCGCGTTGCCGAAGACGGTTCCGACCGCACTCCGGGCTTCCGTGTCGCCGAAGATGGTTCCGACCGCACTCCGGGCTTCCGCTTCTCCTGACAGGCCGCTGCACAGGTTGCAATCCGACCCAGGAATCCCGTGCGAGGTCTGAGCGATGTACCCAGCCCGTAAATGCTGAAGGCGCCCTCGAGGCGCCTTCAGTGCTTCTACCCTTCCGCTTTTCCCGCCGTCACTCCGACGCCGTAGCCGGTGGCTGCAAAGGGCGCAGCGGGATCGGCGCCGACATCACGATGGACGTTCGCGTCTCGCCGAAGTGGTTGATGCTGCCGACGAAGCGTTCCAGGTGGCGGATGTTGCGCGTCACCACCCGCAGGATGAACGAGTCCTGCCCCGTCACATGCAGGCATTCCAGCACTTCCGGCATCTGCTGCAGCAGCGCGACCAGGCGTGCCTTGTCCGGCTGGGGCGTGGTCATGCCGATCAACGCCATCACCTCGTAGCCGACATGTTCGGCGGATACGCAGGCGCGATAGCCCTCGATTACCCCGGACTCTTCGAGGCGCTTGAGGCGCTCCGATGTCGCCGGCAGCGAAAGCGCCACCCGGTTGGCCAGTTCGGTGAGCGAAATACGCCCTTCGTCCTGAATGGCCTGGAGGATTTTCCAGGATTTGGCATCGATCTCCATTTTTAAGGCCCCTATCGAAATTCACATAAGCAATTCAGGCAAAGCCAGATAATTACCATAGTTATTGCATTCAAAGATCGGTATCAGCGCCGCAGAATAAGGCCATTCCAATGACCTCACCGGTGGCCCGGATGGACCTCGCGCTGTTCTTCAAATCCGCCCTGATCGGCTTGTCCATCGCTGCCCCCGTGGGCCCCGTGGGCCTGCTCTGCATCCAGCGCAGCCTGGACCACGGCGCCCGCATCGGCTTTCTCAGCGGCCTGGGCGCCGCGCTCGCCGACGCCTGTTTCGGTGCCCTGGGGGCCTTCGGGGTGCAGGCGCTGATCCAGGCCTTCGTGGCACTGGCCACGCCCCTGGCGCTGGTCGGCTCGGGCTTCCTCGCCTGGATGGGCCTGCGCCTGCTGCGCGCCACGCCGGCCCGCCACGCCGCCGCCTTGGTCGAGCCCGGCAACGGCTGGAAGGCGCTGGCGTCGGTCTTCGCGCTGACGCTCACCAACCCCATGACGATCCTGGCCTTCATCGCGGTCTTCGCCGGCCTCGGTGCCGACGCGACGCCCGGTACGGCGAGCGCGCTGCTGATGGTCGCCGGGGTGTTCTGCGGCTCGGCGCTGTGGTGGCTGGCCCTGGCGCTGGGCGTGGCTGCCGTACGCCACCGCTTGAACGCCGGCCTGCTGCGGCGCATCGACCAGGCGGCCGGGCTGTTCCTGCTCGGTTTCGCCGCCTGGCAGCTGGCGCGGGCTCTGGCCGTCTAGGCCATCTGGGTGATGGTGCGGCGGAACCGGGTCAGGGCGGCGAAGAAGAAGGCGCTGCCGATGCCGATGATGGCGAGGAATTGCGGCCAGACGATGTCCAGCCCCGCACCGCGGTAGAGGATGCCCTGGGCCAGGGCGACGAAATGGGTGGTGGGCGCTGCCAGCATGATCTGCTGCACCAGCTCGGGCATGCTCTCGCGCGGGGTGGTGCCGCCGGAAAGGATCTGCAACGGCATCAGCACCAGGATGGTCAGCAGCCCCAGCTGCGGCATGGAACGCGCCACGGTGCCGAGGAAGATGCCCATCGACGTGGTGGCGAACAGGTGCAGCGCCGCCGCCACCAGGAACAGCCCCAGCGAGCCCTCGATGGGCACCGCCAGCCAGCCACGCACCACGAACACCAGCGACAGCGCGGCCGCCACCAGTACCACCGCGCCCATGGACCAGACCTTGGCCAGCATGATCTCGAACGCCGACAACGGCATCACCAGCAGGTGCTCGACGGTGCCGTGCTCGCGCTCGCGGATCAGCGCCGCGCCGGTGAGGATGATCGACAGCATGGTGATCTGGTTGATCACCTCCATCACGCCGCCGAACCAGGCCTGGGTCAGGTTGGGGTTGAACAGCGTGCGTACCGTCAGCTCCGCCGGCATCGCGTTCGCCCCCCGGTAGCGGGCGACGAATTCGTTGACCTCGGTGGCAACGATGTTCTGGATGTAGCCCGCGCCGCTGAAGGCCTGGCCGATCTGCGTGGCGTCGACGTTGAGCTGCACCGCCGGGTTGCGGCCGGCGAGCACGTCGCGCTGGAAGTCGGGCGGGATGTCCAGGGTGAAGGTGTAGAGACCGGTGTCCATGCCCCGGTCCATGCGCCCCTGGTCGATCAGCTCGGGCGCGCGGAAGTACGGCGGCTGGAAGGCGTTGACCAGGCGCGTGGAGAGCTGCGAGCGGTCCTCGTCGACCACCGCGATGGGTGCATGGTGCAGGGTTTCCGGAATGCCGGTGGCGGAGCTGTACACGCCCAGGCTGAAGGCCCAGAGGATCAGCAGCAGCATCGCGTAGTCGCGCTGCAGGCTGCGGAACTCCTTGAGCCCCAGGTTGAAGATATTGGCCAGGCTGCGCATGGGTCAGGCCTCCTGCTTCTTCAGCGCGAGCACGCTGAACAGGGTGAGCAACGGGATGGTCAGCAGCAGCGGCACGAAGTAGTAGGCCAGGTCGGCGAAGCCCAGTGCCTTGGAGAACACGCCCCGGCTGATGATGAGGAAATGGGTGGCGGGATAGGCCTGGCCGATGAGCGCCGCCGCGCCTTCCAGGGACGACACCGGGTGCACCAGCCCGGAGAACTGGATGGCCGGCACCATGGTGGCGATGGCGACGCCGAACACCGCGGCGATCTGGCTGCGCATGAAGGTGGAGAGGAACAGGCCGAGCCCGGTGGCGGCCGTGACGTAGCACAGCGCGGCGAGCACCAGGGTGACGAAGCTGCCCTTGAGCGGCACGCCGAACACGAACACCGCCAACGCCACCATCAGCAGGAAGCTGACCATGCCCATCGCCACGTAGGGCAGCTGCTTGCCCAGCAGGAACTCCAGCCGCGTGACCGGCGTGACGTAGAGGTTGGTGATCGAGCCCAGCTCCTTCTCGCGCACCACGCCGAGGGCGGTGAGCATCGCCGGAATCATGATCAGCAGCAGCGGGATCACCGCCGGCACCATGGCCTTGAGGCTTTCCACGTCCGGGTTGTAGCGGTAGCGCACCTCGACGCTGGCGGCACTCCGGCCGCCCCCTTCGGGCGACTGCCGGCCGAGTTCGGCGAGGTAGCCCAGGTGCATGCCCTGCACGTAGCCGGCGACGGTGTTGGCGCGGGTCGGCATGGAGCCGTCGATCCACACGCCGATGGCGGGGCTGGCGCCACGCTTCAGATCACGGCCGTAGCCGGGCGGGATTTCCACGGCCAGGCTCAGCTCGCCGCTGCGCATGCGCCGGTCCAGTTCCGCGTAGTCCTGGATCGGCGCGCGCTCGATGAAGTAGCGCGAGCCGGAGAGGTTCAGTGCGTAGGCCTGGCTGGTGGTGGTCTGGTCGCGGTCGAGCACCGCATAGGAGAGGTCCTCGACGTCCATGCTGATGCCGTAGCCGATGATGAACATCAGCAGCACGGTGCCGAGCAGGGCCAGGGTCAGGCGGATCGGGTCGCGACGCAGCTCCATGGCCTCGCGCCGTGCATAGCTGAACAGCCGCTGCGGGCTGAAGCCGCGCCCGGCACGGGCGGTTTCGGTCGACCGGGTCGCCGGGGCCGCCTCGGCAGGGGCCTTGCCGGCGATGCCGGCGGCCTCCTCCAGGTAGGCGATGAAGGTCGCCTCCAGGCTCGGCAGGCCGCGAGCGGCCACGAGGTTCGCCGGGGTGTCGCTGGCCAGCACGCGGCCGGCGTGCATCAGCGAGATGCGGTCGCAACGCTCGGCCTCGTTCATGAAGTGGGTGGAGATGAAGATGGTCACGCCATCGTTGCGCGACAGGTCGATCATCAGCTCCCAGAAGCCGTCGCGGGCCACCGGGTCGACCCCGGACGTGGGCTCGTCGAGGATGAGGATCTCCGGCTCGTGGATCACCGCGACCGCCAGGGACAGGCGCTGGCGGATGCCCAGCGGCAGCGCGTCGGGCAGCTCGTCGGCCACGCCCGCCAGGTCGAAGCGCTGCATCATCGCCGCCACCCGCGCCTCGATGCGCTCGGCCGGCAGGTGGAACAGCCGCGCATGCAGCACCAGGTTCTGCCGCACCGTCAGCTCGCGGTACAGGGAGAACGCCTGGGACATGTAGCCCACCCGCCGCCGGGTGGCCATGTCGCCGGCATCCACCGGCTGGCCGAACAGCGCGCAACTGCCTTCGCTGGCGGGCAGCAGGCCGGTGAGCATCTTCATGGTGGTGGATTTGCCGCAGCCATTGGAGCCGAGGAAACCGAAGATCTCGCCGCGCTCGATGCGGAAGCTGACGCGGTCGACGGCGACGAACTCGCCGAAGCGGCAGGTCAGCCCGTCCGCCTCGATGGCCACGGCACGCTCGCCCTCGGGCAGCGGCGGGATCACCAGGCGCCGGTGGTCGCGGCGCTTCTCTTCCGGCAGCAGGGCGATGAAGGCCGCCTCCAGGCTGTCGGTGCCGGTCTGGGTGCGGATTTCGGCGGGGCTGCCGGTGGCCAGCACGCGCCCGGCGTCCATCGCCACCAGGCTGTCGAAGCGCTCGGCTTCTTCCATGTAGGCGGTGGCCACCAGCACGCTCATGCCGTCGCGGCCCTGGCGGATGCGGGCGATCAGCTCCCAGAACTGGTTGCGCGACAGCGGGTCGACGCCGGTGGTGGGCTCGTCGAGGATCAGCAGGTCCGGGTCGTGGATCAGCGCGCAGCACAGGCCGAGCTTCTGCTTCATGCCGCCGGAAAGCTTGCCCGCCGGGCGCTCGCGGAACGGGTCGAGGCCGGTGCTGCGCAGCAGGTCGTCGATGCGCCGCTCGCGCTCGGCGCGGTCGTGGCCGAACAGGCGGCCGAAGAAGTCGAGGTTCTCGAACACCGTCAGCGTCGGGTAGAGGTTCTTGCCCAGCCCCTGGGGCATGTAGGCGACGCGCTGGCAGATGGCGCGGCGGTGGCGGGCCGAGCGCATGTCGCCGCCCAGCACCTCGATCTCGCCCTGCTGCATCTTCCGCGCGCCGGCCAGCAACGCCAGCAGGCTGGACTTGCCGACGCCGTCCGGGCCGATCAGGCCGACCATGCGGTTGGCCGGGATCGCCAGGTCAACCTCGTGCAGGGCGAAGGTTTGGCCGTAGGCCAGGCTGACCCCGGCCAGGTGGGCGACGCTGCCGTCGGAGGCGTTCATCAGGGCACCTTCACCTGCAGGTGCTGCGGCCATTGCCGTTCGGCATCCAGGCGCAGGTAGGCCATGCCGGGCACGCCGGTCTTCACCGCGGTCATGTGCTGCTTGAGCAGCGCCGGGTCGATGCGCGCCTTGACGCGGAACATCAGCTTCTCGCGCTCGCTGGCGGTCTCCACCGTCTTCGGCGTGAACTGGGCGACGCTGGCCACGTAGGAGACCTTGGCGGGGATCACGTACTGCGGCACCGCGTCGATGATCAGCCGCACCTCGTCGCCCAGGTGCACGCGCCCGGCCTGGCCGGCGGGCAGGAAGAAAGTCATGTAGACGTCGCCCAGGTCCACCAGGTTGAGCAGCTTGCCGCCAGCCGGCAGCACTTCGCCCGGCTGCGCCACGCGGTATTGCACGCGGCCGGCGCGGGGGGCCTTGAGCAGGCTGTCGTCGATGTCCGCCTGCAGCCGGGCGACGCTGGCATTGGCCGCCTCGATGGCCGACTGCGCCTCGATCACCTGGGACTTGGCCGCCTCGATGCCGGCCTGGGCGGAGATCACCTGGGAGCGCGAGGCGGCCAGTGCCGCCTGGGCGCTCTGCATCACCGCGCGATCATCGTCCAGTTGCTGCTGGGGCATGGCGTTGCGCTTGACCAGGGTCTCGGTACGGGCGAAGCGCTTCTGGGTGGCCACCAGTTCCGCCTCGCGCTGGCTGACCACCGCCTTGGCCGTGGCCTGCTCGCTCTCACGCTGGGCCACCAGCGCCTGGGCGGTGAGCCGCGCGTTCTGGGCCTGGCGCACCTGCGCCTGGGCCTGGGCCAGCTGCGCCTGCAGCACCTGGGTGTCCATCTGCGCCACCGGCTGGCCGGGGGTGAGGAAGTCGCCCTCGTCGACCATTATCTCGGACACGCGGCCGGCGAGCTTGGTCGCCACGTCCACCTCGGTGGCTTCGATCCGCCCGTTGCCGCTGGCGAACCCCTCGCCCAGGCCGACCGGCCGCAACACCCACCAGGCGCCGGCGGCCACCGCCACGGCGGCCAGCAGTGCCGCCGCCCAGGTCAGTTTCTGCTTGCTTGGCTGCTTCATCTTGGTATCCCGAATGGCTGGATTTCGATGGGGGAAATCATCTGCCGAACGGCAATGAGTCACATTGACTCATGTCAGGTCGGCCTTTTTCCGCCCCTTCCGGCTCGACGTCCATCCAGACGAAGCCACGGCAGGCACCAACGACTTGATGTATGATTGCGCGCCTCGAACACGGCCAACCACGATCAACCCGGCGCCCATGCGCCCCCGGACCGACCATGAACACCAGCGAAACCACCAGCCCCGAGCAACAGCCCCAGACCGAAGGCAGCGCCGAGGCGGCCGCCCCGGCCAAGGCCGTGAAGAAGCAGAACGTGCCCTGGTACCAGACCCTCAAGTCCCACGACCGCGGCCAGCGCCCCGGCGCGGCACCGCGCGGCTCGCGCCGCTCGATGGGCAAGCGCTGATCCGGCGCACCGGCACAAAAAAAGCCAGCGTGATGCTGGCTTTTTTGTGGGCGCCCGGCGGGGTTACTGGCTGTTCTTGACCAGGCTCATGCGCTTCTCGGTGAACACGCAGATCACCCCGGCGTTGTTGTACATCACCTCGTGGTTGAAGTTGCAGTACGCTGCGGCAACGCTCAAGGGAAGCTGCTCGCTGCTCCAGCGGGCCGGCTTGAACCAGGACAGCTCGCCTTCCTTGCACTGGCGCGCCTCGGCATCGGAGCTGTAGGTGCAAAGCACAGACTGGTCGACTTCCCCCTTGAAGCAACCGGCCAGGGGAAGGAAGCAAAGGCCTGCCAACAGAAGTTTGGTGTGGGTACGCATGACAGCTCCGGAATCGGCATGTGAAGGAATCAGTGCCGATTTGAACCAGCCCAGCGGCACGGGTTCCGTGGCGTCGGCAAAGATTTCCAGCGCATCCGCCCAGCAGGCCCCCGCGTTCGCGGGGGTCCACTGAAGCTCAGCGCCTGCGCCGCCGTCACGCCCCAGGCGGCAAAGCATCGCCGCACGCGCGCAGCCCAAGGCTCTGGTGGAAGCGCAGCAGGTAGCCGTCCGGGTCCTGGAGGAGGAAGTTGAGCTCACCGTGCGCCTGCTCGTCCTGGCGGTACCAGCGTTCCTCGGCTGCGCGCCGCAAGGACACCCCGGCCGCCTCGATGCGCGCGATCAACGCGAGCGCGTCGGCGCAACGGATCGACAGGTTGAGCCCACGCCCGAATGGCGGTTCCAGGGGCTCGACCCGCCACTCCGAGGCCTCGCCGTCGTCCTCCTCCAGCATCAGCTGGGCCTCGCCGAAGCGCAGGTAGGCGAAGCGGTGCTCGGGGCGCTGGTACGCCACGTCGAAACCCAGGACACGGCAATGGAAATCCAGGCTGCGGGCGAAATCGACGACCAGCAACTCCGGGACCAGGGCATTGAAATGCATGATGGGTTCCTTGCTCAGATGCCCACCCCGCATGGGCGGGCGCGCCACCTTAGCGCAGGATTCACCGACACTAAAAGCGCGGAGCATGGGTCTATAGTCCCTGCATCTTTCCCATCCGTAACGGAGCCCTCAATGGATACGACCCCGCACAACCTCGCCACCCTCTTCGAGCAGCTCGGCCTGGCATCCGAGCACGACAGGATCGAGGCCTTCATCGCCGACCACCCCCTCGCCGACGGCCAGAAGATCCACGAAGCGCCCTTCTGGAACGAAGCCCAGAGCGCCTTCCTGCGCAATGCCCTGGTGCAGGACGCCGACTGGGCCGTGGAGGTGGACGAGCTGGCGGTGCGCCTGTCGAAGTGAGTCGGCGAACAGCCAGAGAAGCACGTGGCTCAGATGTAGGGTGTGCTGCGCGCACCTGGACTCGCCGGAAGCACCGAGCGGAGGTGCGCACGGCACACCCTACGGCACGCGTTTGTCCTGATGGGTTCGGAACTCCGGCCCTCACCAGCAGCGCCGATAGCTCAGCAACACTCCTAGGACGCGATGCCTGAAGACCGAATGAAAAACGGCCCATGGGGGCCGTTTCGTTTTGCTGCGCAGGTACACCCGCTCGATCAGAAATCCTGCACGGTCGGGCGCAGCACCACTTCGCTGATGTCCACGTCCGCCGGTTGCCCCACCGCGTAGGCGATGGCCCGGGCGACGGATTCGGCGGGGATCGCCAGCTTGTAGAACTCGCCCAGGGCCTGGCGGCTTTCCTCGTGGGAGCTGCCCAGCTTCAGTTCCGAATCCACCGCGCCGGGGGAGATGACGGTGACGCGGATATCGCCGCCCACTTCATGACGCAGGCCGTCGCTGATGGCACGCACGGCGAACTTGGTGCCGCTGTACACGGTGCCGCCCGGGCTGAACACCTTGTGGCCGGCCACCGAGGCGACGTTGATGAACTGGCCGCTGCGCTGTGCCTGGAACACCGGCAGCGCCGCCGCGATGCCGTAGAGCACGCCCTTGATGTTGATGTCGATCATGCGGTCCCACTCCTGCACCGGGGTTTCGGAGAGCGGCGCGATGGCCATCAGGCCGGCGTTGTTGACCAGTACGTCGATGCGGCCGAAGGCCTCGATGCCGCCCTGGACCAGGGCGCGGACCTGCGCCGGGTCGGTGACGTCGGTGGCGAAGGCCACGGCCTTGCCGCCGGCAGCGGTGATTTCGCTGACCAGCGCGTCGAGACGGTCGACGCGGCGCGCACCGAGCACCACCGAGGCGCCCAGGGCGGCCAGGTGCCGGGCGGCGGCTTCGCCGAGGCCGCTGCTGGCGCCGGTGATGACGATGACTTTGCCGTTGATGTTGTTGCTCATGTCGGGTTCCTCAGGTTGGCTGCCGGCAGGAGGGGTTCCTGCTGCTGGAGGCCAGTATGGAAATCCGATGACGCCCAGGGAATGGAAGGATTAGGATTGCGGAATTCCAGATTCCGGAACAGTCCGAAGGCCGCCGACATGCTCAACCGAATGGAAATGCTGCGCATCTTCTGCATCGCCGCCGAGTCCGCCAGCTTTCGCGAAGCCGCCACGCGCCTCGGCGCCTCCCCGCAGACGGTGACCCGGGCGATCAAGGACCTGGAGCAACTGGTGGGCGAGCCGCTGTTCCATCGCAGCACGCGACAGGTGCAGATCACCGCCTACGGCGAACTGCTGGCGGCCCAGGCGCGGGAGACCCTGGGCAGCTTCGACCAGCTGTTCCAGCGCCACGTCCGCCGGGGCCGGGACGAGATGGCCGGCCGCGTGGGCGTCGCTGCACCCCGCTCCATCGGCCGGCGCTTCGTGCTGCCGCTGCTGGCCGAGTTGCAACGCGAGCACCCCGAGATCGTGCTGGACATGCGCCTGTCGGACCAGATGACGGATTCGGTCGACGAGCAGATCGATATCGGCGTGCGCATGGGCTTCATCCGCGATCGCCGCTACATCGCCCGCCCCACGGCGACCGTGCCGCTCTACGTGGTGGGCGCGCCGGCACTGATCGAGCGCGTCGGCACCCCGGAAGACATCGATGCCCTGAACCGGCTGCCGACCACCGCGCTGATCGACGGCAATACCGGGCGCCTCTGGCCCTGGACCTTCGCCGAGGACCGCCAGCTGCAACCGCAGCGCGCCGCCTTCACCACCGACGACCAGGAGTGCGAATGCGAGGCGGTGCTGGCGGGCGTCGGCTTCGGGCAACTGCCCAGCTACCTGGTGACGCCGCACATCCGCGCCGGACGCATGGTGCGGGTGCTAGTCGACGACGAATCGCCGTCCTGGCAGATGTTCGTCTACCGGCCCCAGCGCGGCCCGGTGTCACCCCGGGTGCGGCGGGTGTTCGATCGGCTGGTGGAACGGCTTTCCGATCCGACCTGGGTTCCGCTGGAGCCCTGACCTCCCGGCAAATCGGATGGGTAGAGCGCGGCGAAACCATCGATCCGAGCCTGGAACACCGCGATCATCGGCGCCCCCAGCATGGGTTTCGCACGGCTCTACCCATCCTACGAGTCGAACTGCGGCCCGTAGGATGGCGTGGAGCGCAGCGAAACCCATCGATCCGAGCCTGGAACACCGCGATCATCGGCGCCCCCAGCATGGGTTTCGCACGGCTCTACCCATCCTGCGAGTCGAACTGCGGCCCGTAGGATGGCGTAGAGCGCAGCGAAACCCATCGATCCGTACCTGGAACACCACGATCATCGGCGACCCCCAGCATGGGTTTCGCACGGCTCTACCCATCCTGCGAATTGAACTCCGGCGCAGCGAAACCCATCACCGCCGTTGTCCGGGGTTCACTCGGCTATATCGATGACGATCTTGCCGAAGGCGGTGCCCTGCTCCACCGCGTCGTGGGCGTCGTGGGCGGTCGCCAGGGTGAAATGACGCGGGTCGAGCACCGGCTTTAGCTTGCCGGCCTCCACCAGGCGCGTGGCGTCGGCGAGGACTTCGCCGTGGTGGGCACGGCCCTCACCGGTAAGCATCGGCAGCAACACGAACACGCCATTGACGGTCGCCGCCCGCAGCGAGGATGGCGCCAGGCTGTGGGTGCCGAAGGCGGCACAGCTGACCACATGGCCACGGATGCGCACCGACTCCAGGGCGTCGTCGAGGGAGCTGCCGCCCACGGTGTCGTAGACCACGTCGAAGCCCTTGCCGCCGGTGAAGGCCGCCACGTAATCGGCCGCCTTGGTGGTGTGGTAGTCGATGGGCGTGGCGCCCAGGCCGCGCACCATCTCGTGCTTGGCCGGCGAGGCGGTGGCGAACACCTCGGCGCCGAAGGCCTTGGCGATCTGCACGGCGATATGGCCCACGCCGCCGGAACCACCGGTGACCAGCACCGTCTGCCCGGCATGCAGGCGCGCGCTGTCCACCAGGCCTTCCCAGGCGGTGAGGAACACCAGCGGCAGTGCCGCGGCTTCGCGCATGCTCAGGTTCTTCGGCTTCAGCGCCAGCAGGCGCCAGTCCACCGCAGAGAATTCGGCCAGGGTGCCTTGCAGGCCGCGCACGCCGCCGACCAGGCCGTAGACCTCGTCACCCACCTTGAAGCGGCTGACGCCCGCGCCCACCGCCTCGACCACGCCGGCCAGCTCGGTGCCCAGCACCGCCGGCAGCACCGGGTCGGCATAGGGCGCCCGGCCGGTGCGGATCTTGTAGTCGATGGGGTTGACCCCGCTGGCCTCGATACGCACCAGGACCTGGCCCTCGCCGGCGACCGGGCGGGCGATCTCCTGCTGGATGAAACGGCCGCTCTGGTAATCCTCGAGCACGAGGGCGCGCATGGTGACGGGGTTGGACATGGTTTCACTCCTTGCAATCAGTCTCGCCGAGGTCTGCCCCGGCATCCGGCGCCCACTATAGAGCCGCCGCGAAAGCGAGGAAACAGGCGGCGAAACCGCATCCTCCGGCAGCGCAACGGCAAGCATCGACGTCACTGATACTCACCATCAGCCCCTTTCAATTCTCCGATTGCCAGCGCACCGGCAAGATTCGCTCATCGGCCTTGTGCCCCATGAACCGAGATGCCAGCCATGACCGCCTACTCGAAAATCGTCGACAGCAGCTACCTGGTCACCCACGTCACCCTGGATGAATTCCATCTGCACTTCGAAACCGAAGTCGCCGTCTGCCAGGAAGACGGCACCTTCGAGATGCTCCAGGCGCCGACGCCGATTGCCGAGCGTCGCGCCCTGCGCCAGCTGATCCGCAACCAGGCCGCCTGATTCCGGCGGCCCGGTCGCGCCGCCTCAGGCCTTGACCTGGGCGGGGAACGGCAGGGTTCGCAGGCGCACGCCCACCGCCGCATGCAGGGCGTTGGCCAGTGCCGGGGCCAGGGGCGGAACCCCGGGCTCACCCACCCCGGTGGGCTGCTCGGTGGACGGCAGGATGTGCACCTCCACGGCCGGCATCTCGTTGATCCGCAACACCTGGAAGTCGTGGAAGTTGGATTGCTCCACCGCTCCGTCCTTCAGCGTCACCGCGCTATGCAGTGCTGCCGCCAGGCCAAAGCCGATACCGCCCTCCATCTGCGCCCGGATCACATCGGGGTTGATCGGCACGCCGCAATCCACGGCGCAGACCACGCGGTCCACCTTGTAGCTGCCATCGGCCTTCACCGTCACCTCCACCACCTGGGCCACATAGCTGCCGAAGGATTCGTGCACGGCGATCCCGCGACCGCGCTTCTCACCCTCGCCGCCAGCCTTGAGCGGCTGCTTCCAGCCGGCCTTGTCCGCCACCAGCTCCAGCACGCCGCGATGGCGCGGATGCTTCTCCAGCAGCGCGTGGCGGTAGTCGTACGGGTCCTTGCCGGCGGTGGTCGCCGCTTCGTCGATCAGCACCTCGGCAGCGAAGCCGGTGTGGGTGTGGCCCACCGAGCGCCACCACTGCACCGGGACGTGGATGTCCTCGGGGGTGGACAGCTCCACCTGCAGGTTGGGCACGGCGTAGGAGAGGTTCGCCAGCCCTTCCACGGAGGTGTTGTCGATGCCGTCCTTGATCAGGAAGGCCTCCATGCCGGTGCCCTTGATGATGGACTGGCCGACGATGCGGTGATGCCAGGCCAGCAGCTTGCCCTCGGCGTCCAGCGCGAGACGCGCGCGGTGCAGGTAGGCCGGGCGGTAGTAGCCGCCGCGGGTGTCGTCCTCACGGGTCCAGACCAGTTTCACCGGCGCCTTGATGCCCTTGTCGCGCGCGGCCTTGGCCACCGCCACCGCCTCCAGCGGGTAGTCGGAAAGCGGGTTGGCACGGCGGCCGAAGCTGCCGCCGGCGTAGAGCTGGGTGATGGCGACCTTCTCCACGGGGATGCCCAGGTACTTGGCCACCGTCACCTGGTCGCCGGTCTGCCACTGCTCGCCGTTCCACAGCTCGCAGGCACCGTCGGAGAGCCGGACCAGGCAGTTCATCGGCTCCATCGCCGCGTGGGCCAGGTAGGGGAATTCGAAGTCCGCCTCGATCAGCTTCGCCGGCTTGGCCAGCGCGGCCTCGACGTCACCGCTGCGCGCGGCCATCAGCCCCGGCCTGCCAGCGCTCTCGCGGTACTTGGCGAAGATCTCGGCGCTGCCCAGCTTGAAGGCCTTGCTCTCGTCCCATTCGATGACCAGCGCGTCGCGGCCCTGGCGTGCGGCCCAGGTGTTCTTCGCCAGTACGGCGACCCCGGCACGGCCATGGGGCAGGTCGCGGAACTCGACCACCTCCACCACATCGGCGATGGCCTTGGCCTTGCTCGCGTCCACCGTCTTCGGCACGCCGCCGAAGCGCGGCGGGTAGGCGACCACCGCCACCAGCATGCCGGGCAGCTTGAAATCCTGGGTGAAGACGGCGCTGCCGTTGGTCTTGTCGTGGCTGTCCTTGCGCTTGGCGGTCATCTGGCCGATGAGCTTGAAGTCCTTGGGTGCCTTGAGCTTCACCTCGGTGGGCACCGATTCCTGCGCGGCCGCCTCGGCCAGTTCGCCGAAGCCGGCCTTGTTGCCGGAGGCGGCATGGGCGACCACGCCTTCGCTGACGGTGATGGATTCCGCCGGCACCTTCCACTTCTTGGCGGCGGCAGCGACCAGCATGGCCCGCGCGCTGGCCCCGGCCTTGCGCATCTGCTCGAAGGAGTTGGCCATGGCGCTGCTGCCACCGGTGCCCTGCAGGGTGCCGAAGGCCAGGTTGTTGTAGACGGCGGCGTTGGCCGGCGCGCCTTCGACCACCACACGGCTCCAGTCGGCGTCCAGTTCCTCGGCCACCAGGGTGGCGAGGCCGGTGTAGGCGCCCTGCCCCATCTCCACATGCTTGGCGACCACGGTCACGGTGCCGTCGCGGGCGATGCGCACGAAGGCGTTGGGTTCGAAGCGCGCGTCGGCGGCGAACATCTCGGCGGCGTCCAGGAGCGGCGAGAAGAGCACGCCCAGGGCCAGCCCTCCGCTGCCCTGCAGGAAGGTCCGCCGGCTGATGTTGAGGATGCCGTTGCCCGGCGTGCTCTGGGTTTCGATCTTGCCCATGTCGTTGCTCCTCAGGCCAGTTGGCCGGCTGCTTCGTGGATGGCCGCGCGGATGCGCACATAGGTGGCGCAGCGGCAGATGTTGCCGCTCATGGCGGCATCGATGTCGGCGTCGCTGGGTTTGCGGTTACCCGCCAGCAGAGCCGTGGCCGCCATGATCTGCCCCGACTGGCAGTAGCCGCACTGCACCACGTCGAGCTTGCGCCAGGCGTCCTGCACCGCCTTGCCCACTGCGCCCTCGCCCACCGCCTCGATGGTGGTGATCTTCTTGCCCACCAGCATGGATACCGGGGTCACGCAGGCCCGCGTCGGCTGGCCATCCACGTGCACCGTGCAGGCACCGCACAGGGCCATGCCGCAGCCGTACTTGGTGCCGGTCATTTCGGCGACATCGCGCAATGCCCAGAGCAGCGGCATGTCGGGGGCGATATCGAGTTCCTTGTCTTGGCCATTCAGGTTCAGGGTGATCATCGGCTTCTCCACCTCTACGGGTATGGATTCATGGGGCGCCGGCCACGGGCGGGCCGGTTCAGGGCACGGTTGTTTCAGGGTAGAAGCTCCCTGGCCGCCCCACGGCCGTTGCGACGGCGGGACGACCAGCGGAGCGGGTATCAGGCACTCTGGCGTAGGCGCGCGATGTCGCGCTGCGGCGGCTCGCCGAACAGGCGGCTGTATTCGCGGCTGAACTGCGAAGGGCTCTCGTAGCCCACGCGGCTGCCGGCGGTGGCCGCATCCAGCGCCTCGGCGAGCATCAACCGGCGCGCCTCCTGCAGGCGCAGCTGCTTCTGGAACTGCAGCGGGCTCATGGCGGTGACCGACTTGAAGTGATGGTGCAGCGCCGAGGTGCTCATGTTCACCTCACCGGCCAGGGCACCGATCTGCAACGGGCGGTGATAGTTGTTCTTCAACCAGCTGACGGCCTTGGCGATGCGCTGGGTGTGGCTGCCGACGCAGGCGATCTGGCGCAATTGCGCACTGCGCTCGCCGAGCAGCAGGCGATAGAGGATCTCCCGCTCCACCAGCGGCGCCAGCACGCCGATATCCTCCGGCGTATCGAGCAGGCCGACCAGGCGGATCAGCGCGTCCTGCAGCGGCTCGTCCAGGCTGCACACCGAGATGCCGCGCGCGGAACTGGCGACCATGGGCGAACGCTCCATCTCCAGGAGCAACTGGCTGATGAGCGCGGGCTGCAGGTTCAGGCGCAGGCCGAGGTAGGGCACCTCGGGGCTGGCATCGAGGATCTGGCCGATCACCGGCAGGTCGAGGGAGACGATCAGGTACTGGGATTGGCCATAGATGTAGGTCTCGTCGTTGAGCATGGCCTGCTTGCGCCCCTGCACCACGATGCCCAGGGCAGGCTCGTAGAGACAGTGGATGGGCTCGGTGGCGGTGCTGGCGCGGAACAGCGACAAGCGCGGGATGGGCGTCTCGTGGATGCCGTCCTCCCGGGTGAATCGTTCAATCAATCGTGCGAGGCGTGCCTGCGCGCCCAGGGGGGCGCTTTGCCCCTGCTCTTCGAGGGTTGCGGGTGTGGTCATGGTTTCAGCCCTCCGGATCAGGCGACAACTCTACTTGCGCGCGCGGGGCGCGTCTCGGGCCCGGAAACACTTCGGCAGGATCAGGCAATAATCCTGCAGAATCCTGCTACCGAAGCGGGGGGTGGGAGTCGCACACTGCCACCCCTTCGATCCTGGGCGATCGCCGTCACCGACAGGCGCCCCGTTCTCCACCCAAACGAAATCCGGCGCACGTGGCGCCGGATCCGGTACAGCGGTCACCCCATCAGTCGGCGACGTGGATGACCACGCGGCCACCGGCCGGGCAGGTTTCCATGTAGCGGCTCGCTTCGACGAAGTCGGCGAACTCGAAGACCCGGTCGATGCTCGGCTTGAGCAGGCGGTCACCGGTCATCTGGTTGATGTGCGCCAGGGCCCGCTGCACGGCGGCCTCGTCACGCTCCAGGCCGGTTTCCGGATCACCGGTGAAGTCCATCACGCAGTGGCGGAAGAACTGCAGGTGCTTCTTGAAGGCGGCGCAGGCGGGGAAGGCCGCGTCATTGCCACCGTTGATGCCATAGAGGATCAACTTGCCGCGCGGCGAGGCGACATCGCCCAGCAGCTTCATCTGCGGGCCGGCGCACTGGTCCAGCACCACTTCGACGCCCTTGCCGGCGGTGAAGCGCTCGACCTCCAGGACCAGGTCCTGCTCCTCGGTGACGATGACCTTGTCGGCGCCCAGTTCCTTGAGGAAGGGGCGGCTTTCCGGGTAGCTGGTGGAGGCGATGACGATCGCCCCCAGCGCCTTGGCCAGCTGCACCGATTGCGGCGCCAGGCAATGCCCGGCCTCGGTGATCAGCACGTGCTGCCCGGGCTTGACCTTGGCCAGCTCGACCAGGGCGAAGTAGCCCAGCAGCAGCGGCGTGTAGTGCACGGCGGCCTCGACCGGGGTCAGCACGTCGGGGTAGCGGGTCAGGGCACGGCGCGGCATCAGCACGATGTCGCCCCAGGCCGGATAGGTATTAGGGGTGGCGGACGGGAAGCTGGCCACGGCCATGCCGGGCTGCAGGTCGTCGACGCCTTCGCCGACGGCCTCTACCACACCGGCCAGCTCGAAGCCGAGCCCGGCAGGCAGACGGGCCTGTTCGGAGGCCAGGTTCTGCCGCCAGAGCACGTCTTTCCAACTGACGCCCAGCGCCTGGGTGCGCACCAGAACTTCGCCGAACCCCGGTTTGGGGGTGGGCAGCTCTTCCAGCTTGAGCACATCGGCCTCGCCGAATTGATGAAAACGGATCATGCGGGACATCACACACCTCGCCTGTGACTCTGTCATGGCCATGGACTCTATCCGGGCTTTATCCCTAAAACCACCCGCGCGCATCAATAGTTGTCATAAACACGGATGATGTGAGCCTTGACGACCGCGCTGCAGAGCCTCATTTTTCACACACTCATTTCGGAAGTAGCCCTGCATGAACAGGAACGACCTACGTAGAGTTGACCTCAATCTACTGATCGTGTTCGAGACGCTCATGCATGAGCGCAGCGTGACTCGGGCGGCGGAGAAGCTCTTCCTCGGCCAGCCCGCCATCAGTGCAGCCCTCGCGCGGCTGCGTACCCTCTTCGATGACCCGCTGTTCGTGCGCACCGGCCGCAGCATGGAGCCGTCCGCCCGCGCAGTGGAGATCTTCGCCCTGCTCTCCCCGGCGCTGGACTCCATTTCCACGGCGGTCAGCCGTGCCGCCGACTTCGACCCGGCCACCAGCAACGCGGTGTTCCGCATCGGCCTGTCCGACGACGTCGAGTTCGGCCTGCTGCCCGCCCTGCTCCGCCGCCTGCGTGCCGAAGCGCCGGGCGTGGTGCTGGTGGTGCGCCGCACCAACTACCTGCTCATGCCCAACCTGCTGGCCTCCGGGGAGATCTCAGTGGGTGTCAGCTACACCGACGAGCTGCCGGCCAACGCCAAGCGCAAGACCATCCGCCGCTCCAAGTCCAAGCTCCTGCGTGCCGATGCCGTACCCGGCCCGCTGAGCCTGGAGGACTACTGCGCGCGCCCCCACGCGCTGGTTTCCTATGCGGGCGACCTGTCCGGCTTCGTCGACGAGGAACTGGAGAAACTGGGACGCAAGCGCCGCGTGGTGCTGGCCGTGCCGCAGTTCAATGGCCTCGGTGCCCTGCTCGCCGGGACCGACATCGTCGCCGTGGTGCCCGACTACACCGCCGCAGCCCTCACCGCCGCAGGCGGCCTGCGCGTGGAGGACCCGCCCTACGGCGGCCGTGCCTTCGAACTGTCCATGGCCTGGCGCGGCGCCCAGGACAACGACCCCGCCGAGCGCTGGCTGCGCTCGCGCATCCAGATGTACTGCGGCGACCCGGACAGCCTCGAATAATCCAGCCACGCACCGCTTGGCGACTGAAGTCGCCCCTACAGGGAGCAGCGCTCCGTCGAAACGTCCGGGTCCTGTTGGGGGCACGACTGTAGGGTGGATGACGCTTTTTCATCCACCAGGCCCGTAGGGTGGGCCGGGCGGCGTTCCGCTTCAGCCCACCGAATACCCACGGCACGGCGCTTCGCGAGCAGAGCTCGCGCCTACGGCTGAGCGCCAGCGCAGGCCCGAATCGATGAAAAGAACAGCCATTCGCTTCTATCGATAGAACGCCCCGGATACCTCCCTGCAAGCAATCCCGTGAATGCTCGAAAACCGTGCAGTGGACCGCTGAAATCCCCATTCCAGTGCGGTTTTCCAGGGCAAGCCACTTACTATCAATGGAAAAAAGCGATTCATCACTGACGGTGATATTTATCTTCGTGGCGTTCGATTCGTGCATGAACGAGCCAGCCAGCAGACTCCGCCCATCTACAAATCCAATTGGCGGAGCTACACATGGAACAGTCCACGAAATCCACCTGGCGAACCGGCCTCACCCTCGCATCCCTGCTGGTGCTGGTGGCGTGCGGTAAGGCCCCCGAAGCCACGCTTGCACCCGCTGCCGCCAAGGTCAGCGTGGCCGAAGTGCTGCAACAGCCGATCAACGAATGGGACGAATTCACCGGCCGCCTGGAGGCGCCGGAATCCGTCGAGATCCGCCCGCGCGTCTCCGGTTACATCGACAGCGTGTCCTTCCGCGAAGGCAGCCTGGTGAAGAAGGGCGACCTGCTCTTCCAGATCGACCCGCGCCCCTTCCAGGCCGAAGTGAAACGCCTGGAAGCCCAGCTGCAACAGGCCCGCGCCGGCCAGACCCGCGCGCTGAACGAAGCCCGCCGCGGTGACCGCCTGCGCCAGAGCAACGCCATCTCCGCCGAGCTGGCCGATGCCCGCAGCAGCGCTGCCCTGGAAGCCCAGGCCGCCGTCGCCGCCACCCAGGCCGAGCTGGACAACGCCAAGCTCAACCTCAGCTTCACCCGCATCACCTCGCCCATCGACGGCCGCGTCAGCCGCGCCGAGATCACCGAAGGCAACCTGGTCAACGCCGGCCAGTCGCTGCTGACCTCCGTGGTCTCCACCGACAAGGTCTACGCCTACTTCGATGCCGACGAGCGCGTCTTCCTCAAGTACGTCGAACTGGCCCGCAAGGCCGGCGGCGATGCTCGTGGTGCCAGCCCCGTGTACCTGGGCCTGACCAGCGAGACCGGCAACCCGCACCTGGGCCAGCTGGACTTCCTCGACAACCAGGTCAACCCGCGCACCGGCACCATCCGTGGCCGCGCCGTGTTCGACAACAAGGACGGCCGCTTCACCCCCGGCCTCTATGCCCGCATCAAGCTGGTGGGCAGCGACACCTACCCCGCTGCGCTGATCAAGGACGATGCCATCGGCACCGACCTGGGCAAGAAGTTCGTCCTCGTCCTGGGCGAGAACAACACCGTGGCCTACCGCGCCATCGAGCTCGGCCCGAAGGTCCAGGGCCTGCGCATCATCCGCACCGGCCTGGCCAAGGGCGAGAAGATCGTGGTCAACGGCCTGCAGCACACCATGCCCGGCGCCACCGTCGACCCGCAGTCCGTGCCCATGGCCGACGAGAGCACCCTCGCCGAGCTGGCCCGCCTGCGCCAGAGCGTGGAAGGCCGTGACGCACCGCGTGTCGCCGAACAGAACGCCAAACCTGCCGTCGCTCCGCGCGGTTGAGGTAGTACGACATGAATTTTTCCCAGTTCTTCATCCTGCGGCCGATCTTCGCCGCCGTGCTGTCGCTGCTGATCCTGATCGGCGGCGCCATCTCGCTGTTCCAGCTGCCCATCAGCGAATACCCCGAGGTGGTCCCGCCCACCGTGGTCGTGCGCGCCAACTTCCCCGGCGCCAACCCCAAGGTGATCGGTGAAACCGTGGCCTCGCCCCTGGAGCAGGCCATCGTCGGCGTGGAAGGCATGCTCTACATGTCGTCCCAGTCCACCAACGACGGCAAGCTGACCCTGACCATCACCTTCGCCCTGGGTACCGACCTGGACAACGCCCAGGTGCAGGTGCAGAACCGCGTCACCCGGACCATGCCCACCCTGCCCACCGAAGTGCAGCGGCTCGGCGTGACCGTGGACAAGGCCTCCCCGGACCTGACCATGGTGGTGCACCTGACCTCGCCGGATAACCGCTACGACATGCTCTACCTGTCCAACTACGCCGCGCTCAACGTGAAGGACGAGCTGGCGCGCCTGGACGGCGTGGGCGACGTGCAGCTGTTCGGCATGGGCAACTACTCCCTGCGCGTCTGGCTGGACCCGAACAAGGTGGCCTCGCGCAACCTCACCGCCACCGACGTGGTCAACGCCATCCGCGAGCAGAACCGCCAGGTTGCGGCCGGTGCCCTGGGTGCGCCGCCGTCCGATGCGGGCAACAGCTTCCAGCTCTCGATCAACACCCAGGGCCGCCTGGTGACCGAGGAAGAGTTCGAGAACATCATCATCCGTGCCGGCGACGACGGCGAGATCACCCGCCTGCGCGACGTGGCACGCATCGAGCTGGGCTCCAGCCAGTACGCCCTGCGCTCGTTGCTGAACAACCAGCCGGCCGTGGCCATCCCGGTGTTCCAGCGCCCCGGCTCCAACGCCATCGAGATCTCCGACTCCGTGCGGGGCCGCATGGCCGAGCTGAAGAAGAGCTTCCCCCAGGGCATGGACTACGAAATCGTCTATGACCCGACCATCTTCGTGCGCGGCTCCATCGAGGCGGTGGTCCACACCCTGCTCGAAGCCATCGTGCTCGTGGTGCTGGTGGTGATCCTGTTCCTGCAGACCTGGCGCGCCTCGATCATCCCGCTGGTGGCCGTACCGGTCTCGCTGATCGGCACCTTCGCGGTGATGCACCTGTTCGGCTTCTCCCTCAACGCCCTGTCGCTGTTCGGCCTGGTACTGGCCATCGGCATCGTGGTGGACGACGCCATCGTCGTCGTGGAAAACGTCGAGCGGAACATCGGCCTCGGCAAATCACCGGTGGACGCCACCCGCCAGGCCATGAAGGAAGTGACCGGCCCCATCGTCGCCACCGCCCTCGTGCTGTGCGCCGTGTTCGTGCCCACCGCCTTCATCTCCGGCCTCACCGGGCAGTTCTACCAGCAGTTCGCGCTGACCATCGCCATCTCCACCGTGATCTCGGCCTTCAACTCGCTGACCCTGTCCCCGGCGCTGGCCGCCGTGCTGCTGAAAGACCACCACGCGCCCAAGGACCGCTTCTCGCGCATCCTCGACAAGCTCTTCGGTGGCTGGCTGTTCGGCCCGTTCAACCGCGTCTTCGAGCGCGCCGGCAACGGCTACGTCGGCACCGTGCGCCGCGTGCTGCGCGGCAGCTCGGTGGCCCTGCTGGTCTACGGCGGCATCCTGGTGCTCGGCTACATGGGCTTCTCCAGCACCCCGGCCGGCTTCGTGCCGCAGCAGGACAAGCAGTACCTGGTGGCCTTCGCCCAACTGCCCGACGCCGCGACCCTGGATCGCACCGAAGCGGTGATCAAGCGCATGTCCGAGATCGCCGCCAAGCACCCGGGCGTGGAAAACACCGTGGCCTTCCCGGGCCTGTCGATCAACGGCTTCACCAACAGCCCCAACAGCGGCATCGTGTTCACCCCGCTCAAGCCCTTCGACGAGCGCCGTGACCCGTCCATGTCCGCCGGTGCCATCGCCGCCGAGCTGAACAAGGAGTTCGCCGGTATCCAGGACGCCTACATCGCCATCTTCCCGCCGCCGCCCGTACAAGGCCTCGGCACCATCGGCGGCTTCCGCCTGCAGGTGGAGGATCGCGGCAACCTGGGCTACGAGGAGCTGTACAAGCAGACCCAGAACATCATCAACAAGGCGCGCCAGCTTCCCGAGCTGAACCCCATGTCGGTGTTCACCAGCTACCAGGTCAACGTCCCGCAGGTGGATGCCAACATCGACCGCGAAAAGGCCAAGACCCACGGCGTCGCCATCAGCGACATCTTCGACACCATGCAGGTCTACCTGGGCTCGCTGTATGCGAACGACTTCAACCGCTTCGGCCGTACCTACCAGGTCAACGTCCAGGCCGACCAGCCGTTCCGCCTCGAACCCGAGCAGATCGGCCAGCTGAAGGTGCGCAACAACCGTGGCGAGATGATCCCGCTGTCCACCTTCGTCAAGGTCGACAACGCCTCCGGCCCGGACCGCGTCATGCACTACAACGGCTTCATCACCGCCGAGATCAACGGTGCCGCCGCCCCGGGCTACAGCTCCGGCCAGGCCGAGGAAGCGATCGCCAAGCTGCTCAAGGAAGAACTGCCCAACGGCATGACCTACGAATGGACGGACCTGACCTACCAGCAGATCCTCGCCGGCAACACCGCGATCTTCATCTTCCCGCTCTGCGTGCTGCTGGCCTTCCTGGTGCTGGCCGCCCAGTACGAAAGCTGGAGCCTGCCGCTGGCGGTGATCCTGATCGTGCCGACCGTGCTGTTCTCGGCCATCGTCGGGGTAATGCTCGCCGGTAGCGACAACAACATCTTCACCCAGATCGGCCTGATCGTCCTGGTGGGCCTGGCGTGCAAGAACGCCATCCTCATCGTCGAATTCGCCAAGGAGAAACAGGAAGAAGGCCTCGACCGCCTGGCCGCGGTACTGGAAGCCTGCCGCCTGCGTCTGCGCCCGATCCTGATGACCTCCATCGCCTTCATCATGGGCGTGGTGCCCCTGGTGCTCTCCTCCGGCGCCGGCGCTGAAATGCGCCACGCCATGGGTGTCGCGGTGTTCAGCGGGATGATCGGCGTGACCTTCTTCGGCCTGCTGCTGACCCCGGTGTTCTATGTGCTGATCCGCGGCTTCGTCGAGAAAGGCGAAGCCCGCAAGGCGGCCAAGGCCCAGAAACTCAAGGAACTGCACGCATGATCAACAAGGCTTTCGCCCCTGCCCTGCTGGCCCTCGCTTTGAGCGCCTGCGCCGTGGGCCCGGACTACAAGGCCCCCGACAGCGAGCCCGTGCGGCTCGCTGCGGCAGACGCCGGCCACTACGACCGCGCCCGCTTCGAAACCCTCTGGTGGCAACAGTTCGACGACCCGACCCTGAACCAGCTGGTGCAGCAGTCCCTCGAACAGAACCGCGAGCTGCGCGTGGCCTTCGCCCGCCTGCGCGCCGCCCGCGCCATCCGTGACGACGTCGGCAACGACCAGCTGCCGACCATCACCAGCCGCGCCAGTGCCGAAGTCGGCAAGGGCCAGCAGCCCGGCCAGACCGAGCAGCGCGTCAACGCCGAGCGCTACGACCTGGGCCTGGACATGGCCTGGGAGCTGGACCTGTTCGGCCGCATCCAGCGCCAGATCGAGGCCAGCGACGCCGAGATCGGCGTCGCCCAGGCCGAACTGCAACAGCTTCAGGTCAGCCTGATCGCCGAATTGGTGGACGCCTACGGCAACCTGCGCGGCGCCCAGCTGCGTGAACGCATCGCCCGCGAAAACCTGAAGAACCAGCAGGAATCCCGCGGCCTCACCGAGCAACTGCGTGACGCCGGCGTCGGCAACGAGCTGGACGTGCTGCGCGCCGACGGCCGCCTGGCCGCCACCGAAGCCACCCTACCGCAACTGCAGGCCCTCGAAGTGCGCTCGCGCAACCGCATCGCCACCCTGCTCGGCCAGCGCCCGGAGCAGCTGACCGTGGACCTGGCGCCCAAGCCGCTGCCGGTGATCGCCAAGGAACTGCCCATCGGCGACCCCGCCGAGCTGCTGCGTCGCCGCCCCGACGTCGCCGCCGCCGAGCGCCAGCTGGCCGCCGCCACCGCCAATGTCGGCGTGGCCACGGCGGACCTGTTCCCCCGCGTCAGCCTCTCCGGCTTCCTCGGCTTCACCGCCGGGCGCGGCTCGCAGATCGGCTCTTCCGCCGCCCGTGCCTGGGGCGTGGCGCCGACCATCAGCTGGGCCGCCTTCGACCTCGGCAGCGTGCGGGCCCGCCTGCGCGGCGCCGAAGCCGAAGCCGACGGCGCCCTGGCCGGTTACGAGCAGCAGGTGCTGCTGGCCCTGGAAGAGTCGGAGAACGCCTTCAGCGACTACGCCAAGCGCCAGCAGCGGCTGATCGCCCTGGTGCGCCAGTCGGAGGCCACCCGCGCCGCCGCCCAGCAGGCCGCCGTGCGCTACCGCGAAGGCACCGTGGACTTCCTCGTGCTGCTGGACGCCGAACGCGAGCGCCTGGCCGCCGAAGACGCCCAGGCCCAGGCCGAAGTGGAGCTCTACAGCGGCATCGTCGCCATCTACAAGGCCCTCGGCGGCGGCTGGCAACCCCAGGCCTGACCTCTCCTCCTGGCTCGGCCGCCCCCCGGCCGACCTCTCGCCCCGCGACGGTGCCCCTGTCGCGGGGCTTTTTTTGCCTGAAGAAATCCAGCCGGCGCGCTGCCCCATCGTGGGAGCGAATTCATTCGCGATGGAGCATCCGACCACTCGCGGCCCAGTGCCGGCGGCAGGTCTTTCGCGGCTGAAGCCGCTCCCACTGGGATTGCCGCAGCGAGGCCATGCATCGCTGCGTTGGGCCTCGCTGCGCTCGGCACCAACCTACGCACCGTGCCACCGTAGGTCGGGTGCAACCCGACGCCTGCGGTGCAAGACTTTCGCGGGTTTCACCCGCCCTACGGAGCTGACCGCCGTGTAGGGTGGATGACGCTCTTTTCATCCACCAAGCGATGTATCACCCACACACCGCAGTTTGCCTGGTAGGGGCGAATTCATTCGCCCTGCGGTGCTCACCGCAACGGCGAGAAGCGCGCCGGCAGGCACGCGGTGGAGTGCATGTCGCGCAGCTGCGGGCCGGAGTTTTCCGGCGGCCAGACGCCATCGGCCACCGCGCGGGTGCGCACGTCGAGGCGTTGCTCGAGGCTCGCGTAGGGCCAGATGTGCAGGTAGCGCGGGGTGCGGCCGTCGGTGGCGTAGAAGGCCGCGTAGACTCGGGAGTAGCCCTCGCCGGTGCGCGGGCCGACGGCCTTCTTCCAGCCCTCCAGGGTCGGTGCCAGGCCGGAGGGGATCAGGTCGTACACCCGCAGTTCGTAGAAGGGTCCATGGGCGCCCGGTGCCAGGGGTTCGAGGAAGGGGAACAGCGTGTAGTTCTCCACCTTCATGTCGGTCATGAAGCATTCGATGCCGAAGGCGTCCCGCGCCAGCAGGTAGCGCTCGCGCTCGGCCTGGCGGGCCAGCTCGTCGGTGAAGCCGCGCAGCACGATGACCTGGTTCAACGGGCCGATTTCCGAGGCCCAGCAGCCCATCAGGGTGCAGCCGGGGCCGCTGCTGGCCAGGGTTTCTTCCAGGCGTGCCAGGGCATCGGCCGTGGTGCGCACACGCAGGGTGAATGTGATCAGTTCGAACAGGCGCATCGTTACCTCGTGGTCCGTGGTTCATGTAGATAAGGCGGCGGGCACTGTGCCCGCCACCCCGCAACCGGGGCCGCGAGGGGCGCGTTCACGCCTGCCTCAAGGCCCCGTTGAAACGCGGGGCGAGCCCCATCAGGTCGAGCTTGCGGGTGAATTCGCCGAGGCGGCGCAGCTTGTAGGCCTCCACGTCCACGCCCGCGTAGTCATAGAAGCCCTGCCCCTCGCGCAAACCGTTGCGGCCCTCGTGCATGTTGTCGGCGATCACCTGGGGCGAGGCGAAGCGCGGGTCGATGGCACCGGCCAGGTAGCGCGAGGCGTAGTAGAGGATGTCGCCGCCCCCCCAGTCGATGAACTCCAGCAGGCCCAGCACCGAGAAGCGCAGGCCGAAGCCGACGCGGATCGCGGTGTCGATGTCATCGGCGCTGGCCACACCCTCTTCCACCATGCGCGCGGCCTCGTTCATCGCCAGGGCCTGGATGCGCGGCACGATGTAGCCCGCCGCCGGGGCGCAGAGCACCGGCACCTTGCCCACCCGGCGCAGCAACGCCAGCAGGCGCTCGACCACCGTGCCGTCGGTGGCCTCGCTGCGGCTCACCTCCACCAGCGGGATCAGGTAGGCCGGGTTGAGCCAGTGGGCGTTGACGAAGCGCCCGGGGTGGCTGAGCAGCCCGGCCAGCTCGGTGACCAGGAAGGTGGACGTGGTGGAAGCGATGATGCAGTCGCCGCTGCAATGCAGGCTCAGCCAGGCGAAGCACTCGCGCTTGACCTCCAGCACCTCGGGCACCGCCTCGAACACCAGTTCGGCGCAGGCCAGGTCGGCCCGCGCCTGCTCGCGGTCGCACAGGCGCACGCGGCCCAACGCCTCGTCCGCCTGCCCGGGTTCGAGCACGCCGAGGCGTACCAGGGTCTGCAGCTCGCTGGCGAGACTGGCGCGCACCTTGTCGAAATACCCCCGCTGCTGCTCGGCATCGCGGGCCTTGATGTCGATGAGGGTCACCGGCAGCCCGGCGTGCATGAAGGCCAGGGCGATGCCTTCGCCCATGCGCCCGGCGCCGACCACGGCGATGCGCGCGGCCATCAGTGGATGCCCTCGCGCAGCAGCTCGACCATCTCGGCGCGGCTCAAACCCGCCAGGCCGAGGCGCTCCAGGGTGCGACCCTCGGCATAGAGATCGAAGCCGGCCACCGCCGAGGCGATGCTCAGCAGGCCCTGGGCGACGGGCATCGGTACACCGGCCCAGAGGCCGACCGAGACCAGGAAGGACAGGCCCAGGCGCGTGTCTTCCAGCATGTAGCGGTGGCGCTGCAGGTCGATGTCCTCGCGCCAGTCGCCGCTGTCGGTGAGCGTGCCGTGGGCACCGCGGCCGTACATCCACTCATCGCCCTCGGTGGTGTTGTAGTGGTCGGCCAGGGGGAAATGCGGCGCCGGGTAGCCGAGGGCCTCGCGCAGGGCCATGCGCTCGGCGTCCAGCGCGGTGGTGACGCGGCGGATGGCCGGCTGGGTGCCTTCGTTGTGGATGTCCCAGGTCTCGAAGTGCTCCAGGGGGCCGGCGTTCATCATGATCAGCGGCGGGTGGATGATCGGCCCGGCATTCATCAGCGCACCGCTGAGGCCGTCCTCGATGGGCTCGACGCTCGGGTAGGCCTGGCGCAGCAGGGCGAAGGCCGGCTCGGCCAGGCGGCTGGGGAACACCCCGGTGGGCAGGCGCGTGGCGTAGCCGCTGATCACCACGTCGGCCGCGCCGTGCTTGCGGGCCAGGTAGGGCAAGGTGCCGGTCTCGGCGAAGGCAACTTCGGCGCGGTTACCAGCCTCGTGCATGGCCTTGGCGAACAGGTAGCTGCCGAAGGTGCCCGGCGGCAGGAACAGCACCTGGCCGTCGCGCAGCAACGGCGCCATTTCCCGCGCCAGGCTCTCGTGGGTGGTGGACGGCAGCGGCACCACCAGCAGCTCGGCGAAGGCCACGGCTTCGGCCAGGTCGTCGCTCAGGCTGAGGCTCGCGCCCTCGCCGCCCACGGCCACCTGGCGGGTGCCGCGGTAGTCCTTGACGGTCAGGCTGCCGATGGCCGCCAGCTCCTTGAGCGCCGCGCCGTCACGCCGCCACAGGCACACGCGATGGCCCTTCTCCGCCAGTTCGATGGCTGCTGCGTAGCAACCGTGTCCACCGCCGATAACGCTGATGTTCATGGGTCAAGCTCCTCGTTCAAGAGCCTCGATCCTAGGGGCCCGACCCGCACCTGGCTGCGCGGAATGCGCAACGAGGATTCGGAATGTGCAAGGGATTGGTGCCGGTTCGGCAATCGATCCCGCAGGGGCCAATTCATTCGCCCAAGGGCCGCGCAGCGGCCCGCGTGTCCCCTCCTCGCGCAGGCCCCACATCGCCGCACGCCATAACACCGCTGGTGGATGAGAAGCGCGTCATCCACCCCACGCCCCGGTCATCGTCGTTGATCGGAAAAGGCACGGTGCTGCGGCGCTCTGTGGGAGTGGCTTTAGCCGCGAAAGGCCCATCGCCGGCACAAAAGAACCACGCCGGCATGACCACCGGCGTGGTTGAAAACAGCGGGGAAAATCGGGTGAATCCCCGCCGGAACCAGGAGCCTCAGGCTTCCAGGGCGCGGACGCGATCGCGGCGCGCTTCTTCATCCGGCTTGGCGGCGGCCTGCAGCTGGAAGTCGAAGTCGATCTCGGCGAAGCGTCCTTCGATGCCACGGGCGTCGGCGGCTGCGGCGTCCTCGATGAAGCGCACCTCGGCCACCAGGCCTTCGCGGGTGGCGTAGGCGAAGTCGTCCCACAGGTACTGGTCGCCCGAGAGGTTGATCTGGGTGGTCAGGTGGCGATGGCCGGGAGCGGAGATGAAGAAGTGGATGTGCGCCGGGCGGTTGCCGTGGCGGCCCAGGCTGTCGAGCAGCTCCTGGGTGGGGCCGTCCGGCGGGCAGCCGTAGCCGGAGGGCACGATGCTGCGGGCACGGTAGCGACCTTCGCCGTCGGTGATGATGCGGCGGCGCAGGTTGAACTCGGACTGGGTGCTGTCGAAGTAGGAATAGGTGCCATTGGTATTGGCGTGCCACAGGTCGACGGTGGCGCCGGCGATGGGCTGGCCCTCGGCGTCCAGCACCTGGCCCTGGAGGAACAGCACGGTGCCCGGGTCGGTGCCGTCGTCCATGCGTGCCTCGCCCTCGGACAGCGGCGCACCGGCCACGTAGAGCGGGCCCTCGATGGTGCGCGGGGTGCCACCGCTGTAGCCGGCGGCTTCGTCCTGGGCATCCAGCAGCAGGTCCAGGTAGTGCTCGACGCCCAGGCCGGCCACCAGCAGGCCGGCCTCCTGGCGGCTGCCCAGGCGGTTGAGGTAATCCACCGCCTTCCAGAACTCCTCGGTGGTCACCTCCAGGTCCTCGATGATCTTCACGGTGTCGAGGAGGATGCGGTTCACCAGCGTCTTCATGCGCGGGTTGCCCTGGTCGTTGTCGAAGCCGGAGGCTTGCTTGAAGAACTGCTGGACGCTTTCGGTCTGGGAGAGTTTGACAGTCATGGTTGGAACCTCATCTTGTAGTTATTGGCCGGGCTTGGCTGGGGCTAGGCGGCGATCAGCGATCGTCCTGGTGGATCGACGAAGGGTGGCGGCAGAGCCCGTCGACCTCGATCTCCATGTAGGGGAACAGCGGCAGCTGCATCAGGGTGTCGTGCAGCTCCTCGACGCTGGCCAGGTCGAACACGCTGTAGTTGGCGTAGTGGCCGGCGATGCGCCACAGGTGGCGCCACTTGCCCTCGCGCTGCAGGCGCTGGGCCAGTTCCTTCTCGTCGGCCTTGAGCTTCGCGGCCTTGTCCGGGTCCATGTCGAGCGGCAGCTTCACGGTCATCTTCACGTGGAACAGCATGCGTGGGTCTCCTTCTTCAGGCGGTATCAGGTGCGACGGAAGCGCGCCAGGCGCTCCTCGTCGAGGGTCAGGCCGAGGCCGGGCAGGCGCGGCACGTGCAGCTGGAAGTCCTCGTAGCGCGGCGGCTCGGTGACGATCTCCTCGGTCAGCAGCAGCGGGCCGAACAGTTCAGTGTTCCAGGCCAGTTCGGCCAGGGTGATGAAGGCATGGGCCGAGGCCAGGGTGCCGACGCTGCCTTCGAGCATGGTGCCGCCGTAGAGGCCGATACCGGCCGCCTCGGCGATGGCGGCAGTGCGCAGTACGGCGCGCGGGCCGCCGTTCTTGGCGATCTTCAGGGCGAACACCGGGGCGGCGCCTTCGCGGGCCAGGTTGAAGGCGTCCTCGACGCATTCGATGGACTCGTCCGCCATGATCGGCGCCGGGCTGCGCAGCGCGAGGCGGGCCTGGCCGGCGCGGTTGTTGCGCGAGATGGGCTGCTCGATCAGGTCGATGCCGTTCTCGCCCAGTACCTGGCAGGCACGCAGGGCCACGGCTTCATCCCAGTACTGGTTGACGTCCACGCGCACGCTGGCGCGATCGCCCAGGGCCTTCTTGATGGCGATGACGTGGCGCAGGTCCTGGTTCACTTCGTTGGCGCCGATCTTCAGCTTGAAGATGCGATGGCGGCGCACCTCCAGCATGTGCTCGCCCTCGGCGATGTCGCGGGCGGTGTCGCCGCTGGCCAGGGTCCAGGCCACTTCCAGGCTGTCGCGCACACGGCCACCGAGCAGCTCGCTCACCGGCAGGCCCAGGCGCTTGCCCTGGGCGTCCAGCAGCGCGGTTTCCACCGCCGAACGGGCGAAGGTGTTGCCGGTGATGCTGCGGTCGATGCGCTGCATGGCGGCGTTGATGTTGCTGGCGTCCTGGCCGACCAGCAGCGGCGCGAAGTAGCGGTCGAGGTTGGTCTTGATGCTCTCGGGGCTTTCGTAGCCGTAGGCCAGGCCGCCGATGGTGGTCGCTTCGCCGATGCCCTCGATGCCGTCGGCGCAGCGGATGCGCAGGATCACCAGGGTCTGGTTCTGCATGGTGTGCATCGCCAGCTTGTGCGGGCGTATGGTCGGCAGGTCGACGATGATCGCTTCGAGGGACTCGATCGCGTTAGAAATCATTTCAATACCCATCAGGTTCTGTTTTCAATGAACTGGAGCCTAAATCCACGATTCAACCGGTTCCAATATTGAGTTTGTCTGGCACCATACTCACCAGGTATCAAACCAGGCACAGAGAGATCCCCATGGAGCTTCGCCACCTGCGCTACTTCCAGGCCCTTGCCGAAACCCTCAACTTCACCCGCGCCGCCGAGCGCCTGCATATCGCCCAGCCCCCCTTGAGCCGGCAGATCCAGCAGCTCGAGGAAGAGCTCGGCGTCACCCTGCTCGAGCGCGGCCGGCCCCTGCGCCTGACCGAGGCCGGGCGCTTCTTCCACGAGCACTCCAGCGCCCTGCTGGAGCAATTGGCCAAGGTCTGCGACAACACCCGGCGCATCGGCCAGGGCGAGAAGACCTGGCTGGGCATCGGCTTCGCCCCCTCGACCCTCTACGGCGTGCTGCCGGAGCTGATCCGCCGCCTGCGCAGCGACGCCGAGCTGGAGCTCGGGCTCAACGAGATGACCACCCTGCAGCAGGTGGAGGCGCTCAAGGCCGGGCGTATCGACATCGGCTTCGGCCGCATCCACATCGAGGACCCGGCCATCCACCAGCAGGTGCTGACCCTGGACCCACTGGTCGCCGCCCTCCCCGCCGGCCACCCGCTGCTGGCCGCCCCGGCGAGCCTGGAAGCCCTGGCCCGCGAGCCCTTCGTGCTCTACCCGGGCAACCCGCGCCCGAGCTACGCCGACCATGTGCTCGCGCTGTTCGCCACCCACGGCTTGCAGATCCGCGTGGCGCAGTGGACCAACGAACTGCAGACCGCCATCGGCCTGGTCGCCGCCGGCATCGGCATCACCCTGGTGCCCGCCTCGGTGCAGCTGCAGCACCGCGACGACATCGGCTACACCCGCCTGCTGGAAGGCAACGCCACCTCGCCGATCATCATCAGCCGCCGCGTCGGCGACAGCTCCCCGGCATTGGGGGACTGCCTGGCGCTGATCGAGGAGCTGGTGGCGAAGTGAGCTGCCTTGACGCCCCTCGCCCGGTGCCACAAGGTACGGAGCATCGTTTGCCGCAGGAGCCCATGACATGCCGACCGCCACACTCAGCGCAAAGGGCCGGATCACTCTCCCCTTGCAGGTTCGCGAATCCCTGGGACTGACGGAGGGGGACCGCGTCGAATTCATCGAGATCGAAGCCGGCAAGTTCGCCGTAATGGCCGCCGGCACGTCCATACGCAGCCTCAAGGGCGCGGTGCCCATGCCGACCACCCCGGTCAGCATCGAGGACATGAACGAAGCCATCGAGCGAGGTGGCTCATCCGCGCGATGATCGGGCTCGATACCAACGTGCTGGTCCGTTATCTGGCCCAGGACGATCCTCGGCAGAGCGCCCTGGCGACTCGACTGATGGAAGGGCTCAGTGTCAGCGCGCCGGGTTATGTATCCCAGGTCTCGCTCGTGGAGCTGGTCTGGGTCCTCACCTCCTGCTACCGGCTGCCCAAGGCGGAACTGGTAGCGCTGCTGGAAACGCTTCTGCGCAGCCAGGAGCTGGTGATCGAGCGGGCCGACCTTGCCTGGAAGGCCCTGCATCGTTTCAGCGTCGCCAATGCCGACTTCGCCGATTGCCTGATCGAACGTAGCGCCGACTCGGCGGGCTGCGAGAAGGTGATGACCTTCGATGCAAAGGCAGCCAGGACTGCCGGCATGCATCTGCTGGAAGGTTGAAGCGAAATAAAAAAAGGCCCGCAAAGGAGTGGCCGGGCCGAGGTGAAAACAAAGGGGTTGGTACACAGGCCAGGTGTTGCATCGACTTTGCAGGATGGGTCGGGCGACGTTCCGCGAACGGAGCGAAACCCGTGCTGCTCCGGGGCCGCTACGCGACCCCGGGCGAATGAATTCGCCCCTACAGGTGACGTGATCCGGCCCGGCAGTGCGCTTCCAGCCTTTGCAGGAAGCGACAACGCCGGGCCGGCCCTTCATGCCCTGCTGCTCAGAACTTGAAGGTGTAGGTGGTGATCAGGCGGTTCTCCTTGTAGTCCGCCCCCGAGGCCGCGCCGTTGCCGTAGCGGGTCTTGACGTCGATGTTGCGCCACTCGAAGCCGACGCCCTTGAGCGGGCCGCTCTGCACCACGTAGCTGAGGAAGATGTTGCGTTCGCTCTCGACGTTCTCGTCCAGCGCGTTGTTGCCGCGATCGATGCCGGTGCCGCGCAGGTAGCGGGTCATCAGCTTGAGCCCGGGCACGCCGTAGCCGGCGAAGTCCAGGTCGTAGCGCAGCTGCCAGGAGCTCTCGTTGGGCTTGACGAAGGCCACGGTGGACCAGTTCACCAGGTACGGCTGCGGGGCGTAGCCGTTGAGCGTGGGGAAGGTGCTGTCGCCGAGCATGCGCTGGTAGCCGACGCCGATGGCGTGGGCGCCCTTGCGCAGGGTGGTCATGGCGCCGTAGGAGCGGTTGTCGATCTCGCCGTAGAGCGCCTTGCCGTCCTCCTTGTTGTCGAAGTAGCGCAGGTCGGTCTTCAGGCCGAAGCCGTCGCCCAGGTCGGCGTTGTAGGTCAGGCCGCCGTAGTGCTGCTCGTAGATGTCCTCCAGCTGGCCGTAGAAGTAGGTGGCCGAGAGCGCCGGGCTGAAGGCGTAGGTGGCGCCGCCGAAGTTGAGGCCGTCGCTGCGGCGTTTGATGTCCGGGCCGTTGAACAGGTACATCTTCTCCCGGTCGGAGGACTCGCGCCCGCTGATCTCGGTGAAGCGCCCGCCGGTGAGCGTGAGCTTGTCGATCTCGCGGGATTCGACCAGGAAGCCGTGGTAGGTGGTGACCAGCTGCCGCGAGTCGTCCATGAAGGCCACCGGCAGCATCGGCCGGTGCTCGCCGATCTTCAGCTCGGTCTTGGAGTACCTGACCTTGGCGGTCAGCGCGGCGCGGCCGTAGTCACGCACCTGCTCGCCCTTGCTGTCGTCGTAGGGAATGATGCTGTCCGGGCCACGGCCACCACCGCCATCCAGGCGATAGGCATATTGCGCGGACAGGTCGAGGCCGAACTGGATCGGGCCTTCGGTGTAACCGGAGATGGCGCGGAAGTCGAAACCCTGGGTCCAACTGCCGATACGCGACTTCGGTGCATCGCTCTGTTTGTAATCACGGTCGATATAGAAGTTGCGCAAGCCGAGGCTCACTTGCCGATCATCGAGAAAGTCCGCCTGGGCGGTAATCGGCGCGAGCGCACCCATCAGGCTCGCGGCAGCAACGCCGCGGGCCAGCCAGCTTTTCTGAAACATGGGATGTTCCTTTAATACATGTGCAAGGCACTAGAGTGGGAGCAGATTAATTGGCAAATCAGCAAACGCAGGCAGTTAATCCGCAGTGTTGTTTTTATGACCACTTACTGCAAAAAGGCGAAACAGACCCATTACCCGAACATCAGTAACGGGCACCCTCCTTTATTGTTATGTGTTTCATACAGCAGACTTTGCGCGGGAATCACTCGCAAAGTTTCCGGCGATGAGCACCGAAACTTTCTACACCGGGACGTTGCTCTTCCCCGGCCTTGAAGCGTTATCAGCAGGCTGCCTTGGAGGCATCGCCGAGGCGGTGGTAGGCGCGGTCGAAGTACACCAGCCCCTCCCGGTTGTCGCCGTGGCGGATGCCCAGCACCTCGCAATAGAAGATGGTGTGCGAGCCCACTTCATGGGCCTGGGCGATGCGGCAGTCGAAGCTCACCAGCGCGCCGTCCAACAACGGGGCGCCGCTTTCCAGGGTGCTCCAGCTGGCGGCGGCGAAACGCTGTTCGGAATCCAGTTCGCGGTTGGCGAATACCGCCGAGATGTCCTTCAGCTCGGCGCTCAGCACATTGACGCTGAGCACGCCATTGCTCTTGAAGTGCACGTTGGAGAACGAGGAGCGGTTCATGCACACCAGCAGCGTCGGCGGCTGGTCGGTGACGCTGCACACCGCCGAGGCGGTGAAGCCGAAGCGCCCGGCGGCGCCATTGGTGGTGATGACCGAAACGGCGCCGCCCAGCAGCGCCATCGCATTACGAAATCCCGTGGTGTCGACCATGGTTCTACCCTCCGGTATTCAGATGTCCAGGACCAGCTTCGGGGTCCTGGCGCGCGAGCAGCAGACCAGGATCTGGTCGTTGGCGGCCTTCTCCTCGTCGGTCAGGTAGACGTCGCGGTGGTCCGGCTCGCCCTCCAGCACATCGCACAGGCAGGTGCCGCAGACGCCCTGCTCGCAGGAGATCTCCACCTTGATGCCGACGGTCGCCAGCGCTTCGAGGATGCTCTGGCCCTCGGCCACCTGCACCGTCTTGCCGCTGCGCGCAGCGACCACTTCGAAGCCTTCGCCACTGGCGTCGACCTCGACCTGGAAGTACTCGCGGTGGATGTTGGCCTCGGCGTAGCCCGCCTCGCGCGCCGCGCCGATCACCCAGTCCATGAACCCGGCCGGGCCGCAGACGTAGACGTGCACATCGGCCTGGGACGTGCCCAGCACGCGCGGCAGGTCGAGCTTCTGGGCCGGCTCGTCGTCGAAGTGGGTGGCGACGCGCCCGGCGAAGGGCGCGGCGGCCAGCTCGTCGAGGAAGGCGGTGCGGCCGCGCGAACGGCCGCAGTAGTGCAGCTCGAACTCGCTGCCGGCCGCCTGCAGCGCATGGGCCATGGCGATCATCGGGGTGATGCCGATGCCGCCGCCGATGAGGATCGAACGCTTCGCATCGGTGGCCAGGGGGAACAGGTTGCGCGGGGCGCTGATCTGCACCTCGGTCCCTTCCAGCAGGCTGTCGTGCACGCCCAGGGAGCCCCCGCGGGAGGCCGGGTCCTTGAGCACGCCGAGGCGGTAGAGGCTGGAGTCGGCCGGATCACTGCACAGCGAATACTGGCGCACCAGGCCGGGGGCGACGTGGATGTCCACGTGGGCCCCGGCTTCGAAGGCAGGAAGCGTCGTGCCGCCGACGGGAAGCAGGTCGAGGACGACGACGCCGTCGCCCTGCAACTGGCGCTTGTGCACCACGACCTTGAGGAGTTGTTCTGTCATCTCGGGTTCACCCGCATTGCACGTCATGGAAAGAAGGCGGCCGTTCGGCGGCCGTCGCATCGTTGTTCGGTGTCGCTCAGCGCATGTACAGGCCGCCGTTCACATCCCAGGTGGCGCCGGTGGTGAAGTAGGCTTCCGGCCGCGCCAGCTGCACGATCAGGTCGCCGATGAAATCCGCATCGCCCAGGCGCCTGACCGGGATATTGGCCAGCAGCCCGTCCATGCGCTCCGGCGGGACCGCCGCACGCACCGCCGGGGACTCGATGGGCCCCGGGGCAATGGCGTTGACGGTGACGCCGCTGGCGGCCAGCTCCTTGGCGAAGACCTTGGTCAGGGTGACGATGGCACCCTTGGAGGCCGCGTAATGCGCGCCGGTGGCGGTGCCGCCGTTCTGCCCGGCCAGGGACGCCAGGTTGACGATGCGCCCGTAGCCGGCCGCCGCCATGTGCGTGCCGAACACCTGGCAACCGACGAACACGCTGCGGGTGTTGAGGCTCAGCACCCGGTCGAACTCCTCGGGGCTGATCTGCATCACAGGCGTGGTCAGGGTCATGGCGGCGTTGTTGACCACCGCATGCAGCGCACCGAAGCGCTCCAGGGTCGCCGCCAGGGCCGCCTCGAAGTCGGCCTTGCTGGCCACGTCCAGTTTCAGTGCCAGGCTGCGCGCACCGCTGGGGTCGAGGCGGTCGGCGGCGGCCTGGGCACGCTCCAGCGACAGGTCGGTGATCACCACCGAATGGCCGGCGGCGAACAGCCGGCCGGCGATGGCGAAGCCCAGGCCCTGGGCGGCGCCGGTGACGAGTGCGATCTGGCTCATGACCGGCTCCCCAGGGTCTGTTCATGAGCTCGCGAGCTAGAGCAAGACAAGGAAGCAATGGCTGAGAGAGCGGAATTTACGTGCTGTAAATGAGCATCTCGAAGCCATTGATGACGCCGTATCGCCGACGCGCAGCAGCTCATGGGCAGACCCTCACAGGATGTAGCCGATACCGGCGAGGGTATCGGTGGAGTTGATGAGCTGGATCAGCTTGCGCTGGATGCGGAAGCCCTCGCCTTCGCGCTGGAGCTCGAAGGTGATGTCGGCGGTGTAGTGCTTGAGCACGTCCTTGCGGAATTCCCGCAGGTTCTGCGCGCAGCGCACGGTGACCACGCCGCCCTCCTCGCCCAGCACGCGGAAGCGCGACAGGGCGCGCACGGTGCGAGCGCGCGGGCTGGTGGAGATGGACTCGCCGCCGATCAGGCGCTGCACGCGCAGCTTGCGCATGTGATGGTCGTCGTAGGCGTAGTTGAGGGTGTTCTCGAAGTCGGTCTCGTTGGGGTCGATGGGGATGATGTAGGTCCCCTTGTCGGCCCAGAGGTCCAGCCAGGCGTCGAACTCGCCGTGGTCGAGCATGTCCGCTTCCTGCCAGATGAAGGCGCTGACGTGGTTGAGCAATTCAAGGTTCATGATCGGTCTCTCAAGTAGTGCGTCGAGCAGCGGTGCCGTCTCGTCTTTCGCTCGCGGAAGTGCTGAGCTCATACAGGCATGTGCCATCCGGGTTGGATATCGATCCGCCCTAGGCCGACATCATCTTTTTCCACTGCTGGTAGGCCGCGCGCATGCCGGTCTCGGCGCTCACGTCGCTGACCCGCCCGTCCTCGCTGGGCTTCTCGCCCGGCAGGCCGCGGTTGAGCATGATCCACAGGTCGGTGCCGGCCTGGGCGCCCTTCTGCACGCGCTCCCAGGCCTCGGAGTCGTCCGGGGTGCCGAAGCCCATGGGGCCCTGGAAGTGCTCGTGCAGGCGCAGGCGGTAGCGGTTGGCCACGGCCGGGCCGCCGTCCATGGTGATCACCGCGTGGTGGATCTCGGTCTCGTTCACCGAGATCGGCTGCAGCACGCGGAAGAAGGCCATGGAGCAGGCGACGTTGGGGAACAGGTTGAGGTTGAAGCCGGAGCCGCCGACGGCGCGGACGATGCGGCGCACCTGCTGCTCGTCGATGCCTTCGCCGCGCAGCTCCTCGGCCAGGGCCTCGAAGCGCTCGGGGATGGGTTTGTCGAGGTCGGCCTCGAGGTCGACCAGGTCCGGGATCATCACCATCACGCTGTGGCCGTTGCCCAGGTCCTCGACGTAGCCCGGGCCCTTCACGAAGTCGAAGAGTTCCAGGGTCTGCTCGTCCACCGAGGACAGGAACGACTTGTGCACCAGCGGGAAGTGGTAGGCGTCGGTGGTGTTCTCCAGCTGGATCTTCCAGTTGCCGGGGAAGCGGAAGCGGTGCTCGCCGGAGACCTTCACGCCGTAGCCGGCGCCCTGCTTCATGAACAGGTCGATCCATTTCTTCGCCGGGCCGAGGAAGTCCACCAGCGGCTCGATGTCGTCCTTGAAGGTGGCGAAGATCATGCCGTTGTACTGCTCGACGCGCAGGCTCACCAGGGGCAGCTCGCCCTTGTCCAGGCAGTCGGCGTAGCTCTCCGGGTGCGGCACGCCGCGCAGGCTGCCGTCCAGGCCGTAGCTCCAGCCGTGGTAGGGGCAGACGAAGCTGTTGGCCTTGCCCTTCTTGTGCTCGCAGACGGTGGCGCCACGGTGGCGGCAACGGTTGAGCAGCACGTGCACGTCCTTCTTGCGATCACGCACCACGATCACCGGCTGCTTGCCGATGTAGGTGCTCTTGTAGCTGCCGTTATCGGGGATCTCGCTGGCGTGGGCGACCCAGATCCAGGTGCTGTAGAACACCTTCTCCAGCTCCTCGTCAAAGATGCGCCCGTCGGTGTAGAGCGAGGTGTGCACGCGGTCATGCAGCACCAGGTCGGCCGGGGTGGCGGCCAGGTTCACGGTTTCGATCAGGTTGGTCACGATCACTCCTCGTCGGCGCTGGGTGCCGACTTGATTTTTCTCGCCGTACCCGTAAGTCGGAGCTTCCGGTCGGCGCGATCTTTGTAGGGTGGGCTTCAGCCCACGTCTGGCCTTTCTGTGGCGGGCTGAAGCCCACCCTACGTTTGTTGGTTCTTGCCCGGCACCGGCAGGTGCGCGGCGCTGTTCCAGGTATCCACCGGGCGGCTGAACAGGTTCTCGGTCTGGAAGTGCGCCATGCGCCAGGTGCCCTCCTCCTCGCGGAACTCCACCGTCAGGCGCGCCGCATTGAGGTGCGAGGCGCCGCTGGCGAAGGTCGAGGTCTGCAACATCACCCAGCTGCCGGTCGCAACGCCGCCCTCCACACGGATCAGTTCCGAACAGAGGAAATGCACGTTCAGGGCGAAGTGCGCAGGCTCGACCATGTAGGTGGCGAACATCCCGGCGATGGCCTCGCGGCCCCGGTAGCCGCCGAAGCTCCTGGCGTATTTCGCGCCCTTGCCTTCCCAGACCGCATCCGTGGTGAACAGCCCGGCCAGCTCGTCGAGCGGGGTGCTGGCGTCCAGCGCGTCGCACAGCACCATGTAGCGATTCATGCAGGCGCGTATGGCGTTCTCGCTTTCCAGCTGGCGCAGGCGCGCCTCCAGGGCTTCGGTCGACATGGCGGTCACGCGCGCTGGATGATCAGTTCGCGGCCGGTGCGGGCCTCGACCTTGCAGTAGCGCCACAGCTTGTAGGGGCCGGTGCCCACAGCGGTGGTGCGGAACAGGTTGCAGGCGGCGTGCACGGTCTCGATGTCCGGCACGTCGGCCAGCAGGTAGGTGGTCCAGGGGTAGCCGGTGGACGGGCCGACCATGCTCTGGTCGTCGTCCATGTTGCCGAACACGGTCACGCCGGGCAGGTCGTGGATGCCGTTCCACATGGCACTGAACGCGGCCCAGACTTCCAGCTGCTCCTCGCGCGGGGCGTCGAAGAAGTTCTGGTTGATTCCCATGCAGAACAACACGCGCAGGGCTTTTTTCTCGCTCATCACAATCACCGATCAGTCAGTTGGAATTCACAGGTAGCCGGGCAGCGGCTTGTTGCCGAAGAAGATCGCGCCGGCGTTCTGGTAGGTCATGTCACCCATGAAGGCGTGCTGGGTGATCACCAGGGTGTCGTTGACGAAGCGCGACAGCGGGTTGTCGCGGTACACGCCGCTCATGCCGGAGAGCATCTGCGCACTGCGCGCCACCTCGGCGGAAACACGGGTCGCGTGGGTCGAGGACAGGCGCAGCAGGTTGGTCTGTTCCACCGACACCGCCTCGCCGGCGAGGATGCTGGCCCAGGCGCTTTCCATCGCCTCGTAGAACCAGGCGCGGGCGGCGCGCAGTTCGGCTTCGGCCTTGGCCACCTGCATCTGCGCCAGGGGGCGGTCGGACAGCGCCGGGGCGCCGGTCACCGAGAAGCGGCCGCTGGCCATGCCGCTGAGGTAGTCCAGCGCGGCGCGGGCGACGCCCAGGCCGACCACGGACAGCACCTGGGTGGCGAAGGACAGCGACGGGTAGCGGAACATCGGCTCATCGAGGTTGGCCGGGCCGCCGCGGACGAAGGTCCAGTCCTCGGGCACCACCACGCCGTCGATCACCACGTCGTGGCTGCCGGTGCCGATCAGCCCCACCACGTCCCAGGTTTCCTCGATCTTCACTTTTTCTCGCGGCATCACCGCCAGGCGCGGCAGGCCGAGCATCTCGCCGTTCTTCGGGGCGATGCCGACGCCGATCAGCGAGGCGCCCATGCAGCCGCTGGAGAACTTCCAGCGGCCGTTCACCTCCAGCCCGCCCTCGACGAAGGTGGCCGGTTGCGGCGGGAAGATGCCGCCGGCGAAGACCACGTCCGGGCCGTTGGCGTAGACCTGTTCCAGGGTCGCCAGGGGCAGCGAGGCCAGGTACACGGGGTTCATGCCGAAGCTCGCCACCCAGCCGGCGGAGCCGTCGGCGATGGAGATGTCCTCGATCATCTGGCAGAACTCGATGGGCGAACGCTCATCGCCACCGAAGCGCCTGGGCACCAGGGCGCGGTAAACGCCCAACGCCTTGAAGCGCTCGATGATGTCCTGGGAGATGTATTTCTGCCGGTCGAATTCCTCGCTCCGGGCACGCTCGCGGATCTCGGCGAGCAGCGCCTGGAACGCGTCGTTGGCGGTGATCGACACGGGGCGCTGGTAGTCCAGCTCGCTTAGCGCAGACATGGTGTGCTCCAGGGTTGGCATGGGGTTAAGGCTCCAGGCGCCGCACCAGTTCGCGGGCGACTGCGCAAAGCAGTTCGTCCGCGCCCTTGGCGGCGATCAGTTGCAGGCCCACCGGCAGTTGCGAGGCGCCCACCAGGGGGATGCTCAGCGCGGGGTGGCCGGTGAGGTTGAAGGGGCGCACGAAGGCGGTCATGCCGATCACCGCGCGGGTGTCGGCGGCATCCGCCGTCAGCAGCGGGTAGTCGGGCATGGTCGGCATGGCGAGAATCGGGCACTGCGCGAGCGCCGCGTCCACCTCGGCGGTGAAGGCCGCGCGGCAGGCTTCGGCTGCGGCCAGCGCCTCGTCGGTGGTGGCGCCGGCGGCTTCCAGGCGGCCGGCGATATCGGCGCCGACCTTGCCGCTGGCCAGCAGGTGCCGGCAGGCGATCCAGGTCTCGCGGTTGATCACCGTGAGGCCGGCGTCATAGGCGGCGCGCATGCCCGGCAAGGGCAGCGCCTGCAAGGGGAAATCCGCGGCGGCCAGGGCCGCGTCGACGGCGAACTGCACCTCGTCCAGCGCCTGCACCGGCACCACGCCGATGCGCACACCCTCTATGGAGGGCAGCGGGCCGAAGTCGGGGGCGATCAGGCCCATGGCCTCGATCAGCATGTCCATGTCACGGGCGAAGGGGCCCACGCAATCCAGCGACGACTGCGCCGGCATCACCCCGTGGCGGCTCACGCGACCGAACGTGGGCTTGAGGCCGAACACACCGCAGCAGGCGGCGGGGATGCGCACCGAGCCGCCGGTGTCGGTGCCCAGGGAGAAGTCGCAGAGCCCACCGGCCACTGCCGTGGCGGAGCCGCTGGAGGAACCGCCGGGGATGCGCCCGGGGTACAGCGGGTTGTCCGGCGTGCCGGTCCAGGCATTGATCCCGGTGGTGCCGAAGGCCAGCTCATGGAGGCTGGTCTTGCCGATGATGCGGCAACCGCCGTCGAGCAGCGCCTGGACCACATCGGCATTGCGGGTGGCGTCGGGGGCCTCTTCCAAAGCACGGCTGGACGCGCGGGTCGGGTAGCCGGCGATGTCGATGGTGTCCTTCACCATCACGGTCCTTCCGGACCCTCCCAGCTGCAGTTTCTCGACGACTGTCGCCATGCCTTCACCTGCATTCGTTTTGTTCGCGCTGTGCGCTTTCAGGGAAGCCTTTCGCCTGCCTGAGCAGATGAACGCTTAAATCTAAAATCGGAATATTTACGTGAATTGTCAATTGAATTTTGGCAAATAAATCCGTGTGTAGATTCGGTGCATTTTTCTCTGTTTCGCACCCTTTCCGTGCATTTCGGTAACAGGCATGAAAATGGATATTTCACCCATCAATCGTATTTTTATCGTTTATTTTCAATGCTTTATATATCCAATGAGAAACACAATCATTCAATTAAGTGTTTCCGCACCTGGCCCGAAGGCCCTGCATGAACCCCTTGGAAAAAGAATTTTCAGCCCCTGAAAACAGGCTAAAAATGCCATCAAAAAACAGGTGTTTTTTAGCCTGAAAAATAGAGATTTTTTGGTCAGGAAATCGGCTTTCCAGAAGCCGTATTGATCCAGATCAACGCCTTGTCGCCTGCGGGATCGGAGCGCATCGGCAGCGGTGCGCGAGTGGCCACGGAAACCCCGGCGCCAGCCCCTCGCCCAGCCCCCGCAGACGACGTGCCGAAACGCCCCCTGTCCGACGGCGCCGCAACGGGGTAACGATTTTTCCTGGCATGCAACCTGCTATCGCCCTACACGCCACTCGGCCCGACACGGGCTCGACGGCGCCGCCCTGCCCTCGGCAGCGTGCAGCGCACGGGCACCACAACAAGAAGGACCACGGGCCCGCCACACGACGCCCGTCGGACAACCGCCCCGTATCGCCTTGCAACTCTTCGGAGAAAGTCATGCTCTTCAAGAAAGCTGTGTCCACGTTGCTCCTGAGTGCCGCCTGCGCCGCCCTTGCGCAGGCCGACGTCAAAGTCGGCGTCATCACCTCCTCCACCGGCCCCATCGCCCTGGTGGGCCTGCCGCAGAAGAACAGCGTGCCGCTGCTGCCGACCCAGGCGGGCGACCAGCAGGTGAAATACATCGCCCTGGATGACGGCAGCGACCCCACCGCCACGGTCAAGGCGCTGAAGAAGCTGATCAGCGAGGAGAACGTCGACGCCATCATCGGCCCGAGCGGCTCGCCCAACGCCATGGGCGTGATCCAGTTCGCCGCCGAGGCCGGCGTGCCGCTGCTGGCCCCGGTGGGCACCGCCGCCGTGGTGCTGCCGATGAACGAGCAGAAGAAATGGGTGTTCAAGACCACCCAGAACGACGACCTGATCGCCAAGGCCCTGGTGGACAACATGGTCGCCAAGGGCGTGAAGACCCTCGGCTTCATCGGCACCGCCGACCCCTACGGCGAGAACTGGTCCAAGGTGATGGGCGCGATGGCCGCCGAGCACGGCATCAAGGTGGTCGCCAACGAGCGCTTCCAGCGCCAGGACACCTCGGTCACCGGGCAGAGCCTCAAGGTGCTGGCCGCGCGCCCCGACGCGGTCCTGGTCGCCGCGCCCGGCAGCTCCGCGGTGATGCCGCAGACCACCCTGTTCGACCAGGGCTACCGCGGGCAGATGTACCAGACCCACGGCGCCGCCCTGCCCGACTTCCTCAAGCTCGGCGGCAAGAAGGTCGAGGGCACCATCCTCGCCGCCAGCCTGATGCTGGTGCTCGACGAGGTGCCGGACAGCCACCCCTCGAAGCAGGTCGCCGCCGACTACATCGCCGCCTACGAGAAGCTCAACGGCAGCAAGCCGGCCACCTTCGGCGCCAACACCTTCGATGCCGGCCTGCTGCTGCAGAACGCCATCCCCGTTGCCGCCGCCAAGGCCGCGCCGGGCACGCCGGAGTTCCGCGCAGCGCTGCGTGACGCGCTGGAGCAGAGCCACGAGCTGGCCGCCACCCAGGGCGTCTACAACATGACGCCCGAGGACCACAGCGGCTTCGACGAACGCGGCCGCGAGCTGATCCAGGTGAAGAACGGCAACTGGACGCTGCTGCGCGCCAACTGATCGCAGGCACGGGTTCCCCGTAGGGTGGACAGCGCTTTTCCGTCCACCAGGCGGAGCCCGGCTCAACGCCGAAAGGTGGATGGAAAAAGCGTCATCCACCCTACGCCCGCCAACGAGCGAAACCCTCGCGGACACACCCCGTAGGGTGGACATCGCTCTTCATGTCCACCAGGCGAGGCCGCACTGGGCTCCGAAGCCACAGCCTCTTCCATTGCGATAAAGAGTTCCCACCATGAATTTCCAGATTGCCATGCTGCTCGGCCAGGACGGCATCACCAACGGCGCGATCTACGCGCTGCTGGCCCTGTCGATCCTGCTGGTCTTCACCGTCACGCGCATCCTGCTGATCCCCCAGGGCGAATTCGTCACCTATGGCGCGCTGACCATGGCCACCCTGCAGGCCGGCCATCCCACCGCCCTGGTCTGGCTGCTGCTGGGCCTGACCCTGGTCGACTGCGCGCTGGACCTGTACGACGCCGCGCGCGCCAGCCACGCCTTCCGCTTTCCCAAGCGCATCCTCGCCAAGCTCGCCTACGCCCTGGCCATGGTCGCGGCCATCCGCCTGCTGCCACTGGCCGAGCTGCCCATGGCGGTGCAGGCGCTGCTGACCCTGGCCCTGGTGGTGCCCCTGGGCCCGCAAATCTACCGCCTGGTGTTCCAGCCCATCGCCTCGGCCAGTTCCCTGGTGCTGCTGATCGTCTCCATCGCCGTGCACGTGGCCATGGTCGGCATCGCCCTGCTGCTGTTCGGCCCGGAGGGCGCGCGCACCGCGCCCTTCTCCGAAGCCGGCCTGGAGCTGGGCCCGGTGACCTTCAACAGCCAGACGCTGTGGGTGATCGCCGTGTCCCTGGGGCTGATCATCGGCCTGTTCCTGTTCTTCGAACGCAGCCTCTACGGCAAGGCCCTGCGCGCCACCGCGGTGAACCGCATGGGCGCGCGGCTGATGGGCATCTCGCCGACCCTGGCGGGCAAGGCCACCTTCCTCCTCGCCACCTTCATCGGCGCACTGTCGGGCATCCTCATCGCGCCCATCACCACGCTGTACTTCGACTCCGGCTTCATCATCAGCCTCAAGGGCTTCGTCGGCGCCATCATCGGCGGCCTGGCGAGCTACCCGGTGGCCGCCCTGGGCGCGCTCTCGGTGGGGCTGATAGAGGCCTTCTCGATGTTCTGGGCCAGCACCTACAAGGAGATCATCGTGTTCACCCTGATCATCCCCTTCCTGCTCTGGCGCTCGTTCACCCGCCGTCACGTGGAGGAAGAGGAATGAAACCGCGCCACCTGATCCTGCTCCTGGTCGCCGTGCTCGGTGTCGCACCGCTGGTGCTGCCGCCCTTCTACGTCACCCTGCTCAACTACATCGGCCTCCACACCCTGGTGGTGCTGGGCCTGGTCCTGCTCACCGGCGTCGGTGGCATGACCAGCTTCGGCCAGGCGGCCTTCGTCGGCCTCGGCGCCTACACCACCGCCTACCTGACCACCGCCGAGCAACTGCCGGCCTGGCTCGCCTGGGCCAGTGCCTCCCCCTGGCTGACGCTGCTGGTGGGCGTGGCCATCACCGCCCTGGTGGCCCTGCTGCTGGGCGCGCTGACGCTCAAGCTCTCGGGCCACTACCTGCCCCTGGGCACCATCGCCTGGGGCCTGTCGCTGTACTACCTGTTCGGCACGGTGGAATCGCTCGGCGGCCACACCGGCGTCAGCGGGTTGCCGTCGATCTCGCTGTTCGGCGTGCTGCTCGACAAGGGCGAGAAGGTCTTCTACCTGATCTGGGTGGTGCTCCTGCTGGCCATGCTGATCACCCAGAACCTCCTGGATTCCCGCGAGGGCCGCGCCATCCGTGCGCTCAAGGGCGGCCAGCTGATGGCCGAATCCATGGGCGTCGACACCTTCCGCTCCAAGCTGGTGATCTTCCTCATCTCGGCGGTGTTCGCGGCGGTGTCCGGCTGGCTCTATGCGCACACCCAGCGCTTCGTCAACCCCACGCCCTTCGGCCTCAACATGGGCATCGACTACCTGTTCATGGCGCTGATCGGCGGCGTTGGCAGCGTCTGGGGCGCGCTGCTCGGCAGCGGCATCCTCACCCTGCTCAAGCAGTGGCTGCAGGACCTGCTGCCGCACCTGCTGGGCAGCACCGGCAACTACGAGACCATCGTCTTCGGCCTGCTCATCGTGCTGCTGATGCAGCGCGCGCCGGGTGGCCTGTGGCCGCTGCTGGTGCGCCTGGTGCCGAACCGCCTGCGCACCCGCCAGCGCCTGCCGGCGGCCGAGGCCCCGGCTCGCGCGCTGCCGCAGCGGGAACGCCCGGCCCACGGCGAGGTGATCCTCGAAGCGCGCCATGTCACCCGGCGCTTCGGCGGCCTGGTGGCCAACAACGACATGAGCCTGGACGTCCGCGCTGGGGAAATCCTCGCCCTGATCGGCCCCAACGGCGCCGGCAAGAGCACCCTGTTCAACCAGCTCTCCGGCGTCGACACCCCCAGCAGCGGCGACGTGCTGTTCATGGGCAGGCGCATCAATGGCCTGGCCTCGCGCCGCGTGGCCGGCATGGGCATGAGCCGCACCTTCCAGCACGTGAAGCTGCTGCCGGGCATGAGCGTGCTGGAGAACGTCGCCATCGGCGCGCACCTGCGCGGCGGAAAGGGCGTGCTGGCCTCGGCCCTGCGCCTGGACCGTGCCGAGGAGGCCGACCTGCTGGCCGAGGCGCGCCGCCAGCTGGAGCGCGTCGGCCTGGGCGACTACCTGCACGAGGAGGCCGGCAGCCTCGCCCTCGGCCAGCAGCGCATCCTCGAGATCGCCCGCGCCCTGTGCGCCGATCCGTGCCTGCTGCTGCTTGACGAGCCCGCCGCCGGCCTGCGCCACAAGGAGAAGGAGGCCCTCGGCATCCTCCTCAGCCGCCTGCGCAGCGAAGGCATGGCCATCCTCCTGGTGGAGCACGACATGGACTTCGTCATGGGCCTGGTGGACCGCGTGGTGGTGATGGAATTCGGCCAGCGCATCGCCCAGGGCCTCCCCGACGAAGTGCAGAAGAACCCCGCCGTGCTGGAAGCCTATCTCGGAGGCGCAGAGTGATGAACATGCAGATCGAACCCCGCAAGCCCTTGGAAAACCAGGTGGCCGACGCCGTGCTGGAGGTCAGCGACCTGTGCGTCGCCTACGGCAAGGTGGAAGCCCTGTCCAACGCCAGCCTGCGGGTCGGCCAGGGGCAGATCGTCACCGTCATCGGCCCCAACGGCGCCGGCAAGACCACCCTGCTCTCGGCCATCATGGGCGTGCTCGGCTCCCGTGGCCGGGTCGAGTTCGACGGCAGCCTGGAAGCGGTACCGGAGGTGGAAGTGCTGGTCTCCCGCGGCCTCGGCCTGGTGCCGGAGAAGCGCGAGCTGTTCACCAGCATGAGCGTGGCCGACAACCTGCTGCTGGGCGCCTTCCAGCGTCACCGCCGGGGCGATCGCAGCCACGCCGCCACCCTGGCCGAGGTCTACGAGCTGTTCCCACGGCTGTGGGAGCGTCGCGACCAGCTGGCCGCCACCCTCTCCGGCGGCGAGCGGCAGATGCTCGCCGTGGGCCGCGCGCTGATGGCCAAGCCCAAGCTGCTGATGCTCGACGAGCCCAGCCTGGGCCTGGCGCCGCTGATCACCCGCGAGATCTTCCGCATCATCACCGCGCTGCGCCAGCAGGGGGTCTCGATCCTGCTGGTGGAGCAGAACGCGCGTGCGGCACTGCGCGTGGCCGACTATGCCTACGTACTGGAAACCGGGCGCATCGCCATGCAGGGCCCCGCCGCCCAGCTGGCCGACGACCCGCGCGTGATCGAGGCCTACCTCGGCCTCGCCAGCAAGCATCAGGACATGCTTGCCGGTTGACCCGTGCCCGCCCGGCGATCCCGGGCGGGCCACTCGATGGAGCGAACCCATGAAGCAACCTCCCCTGCGTATCTGCATCGCCGGTGCCGGTGCCATCGGCTGCACCCTCGCCACCCGTTTCGCCGCCAGCGGCCAGCGGGTCAGCGTGCTCGCCCGAGGCGAGACCCTGGACGCCATCCGCCGCGACGGCATCCGCCTGCACGACCTCGACGGCACGCATCAGGCGCGCGTCGAGGCCAGTGACCATGCCGCCGAACTGGGCCCCCAGGACCTGGTGTTCCTCTGCACCAAGGCCCCGGCCCTTGCCACGCTGCTGCCACGGATCGCGCCGTTGCTGGATGACGAGACGACCGTGGTGCCGGTGGTCAACGGCGTGCCCTGGTGGTACTTCCACGGGCTCGACGGGCGCTTCGCCGGGCGCCCTGTCGCGGCGGTGGACCCGGACGGCGCACTGCTGGCGGCCCTCGATCCGGCGCGGCTGATCGGCTGCGTGGTGTTCATCACCGCACAGTGCCCGGCGCCCGGCGTGGCCGAGTCGAGCAACCCGCACCTGATGATCGTCGGCGAGCCGGACAACCGCCTGACGCCCCGGCTGGAACGCCTGCGCGCGGTGATCGCCGACGCCGGCATCGAGGCCCGCGCCAGCGAGCGCATCCGCGACCCGCTGTGGACCAAGATCATCGCCAACCTCACCTCCAACCCCCTGTCGGTGGTCAGCGGCGCCACCCTGGAGCAGCTCTACGGCCAGCCCGGCCTGCGCGAGCTGGCCCGCGCCACCCTGCACGAGGCGCTGCTGGTGGCCGCCGGCCATGGCGCGCGGGTGGACATCGACCCGCAGACCTTCCTCGAACTCGGCGCCGGCATGGGCGCCGTACGCACCTCGATGCTGCAGGACCACGACAAGGGCCGGCCGCTGGAGCTGGCCGCCATCGGCGACGCCGTGCTGGAACTGGCCGAGCTGCTCGACCTGCCCATGCCCATCACCCGCCACCTCATCGCCCTGGCGCGCTTCCGCAGCGCCAGCCACTGAACAAGGAGCCTTCCATGAACGCCATCGCCATCACCCAGCCCCAGCATTGCAGCGACGAGGAATGGGCCCTGCGCGTGCAGCTCGCCCACTGCTACCACCTGGTGGATTTCTTCGGCTGGAGCGAGACCATCTTCAACCACATCTCCGCGCGCCTGCCGGGGCCCGCGCACCACTACCTGGTCAACCCCTTCGGCCTCAACTACCGCGAGGTGACCCCGGCCAACCTGCTCAAGGTCGACCTCGACGGCCACAAGCTGGAGGACTCGCCCTACGACGCCAACCCCGCCGGCTTCGCCCTGCACAGCGCCGTGCACGGGGCCCGCGACGACATCCACTGCCTGATCCACACCCACACCACACCCATCTCCGCCGTGGTGCAGAAGAAGGCCGGCTTCGGCCACCACGACTTCTACGGCGCGCAGCTGTACGGGCGCATCGGCTACCACACCTTCGAGGGCATCACCCTGTTCGATGACGAGAAGGCTCGGATGATCGAGAGCCTCGGCGACAAGCACATCCTGGTGCTGCGCAACCACGGCATCGCAGTGGGTGAAAGCAGCATCGCCAAGGCCTTCTTCCTGCTCTGGACGGTGCAGCGCGCGGCGGAGATCCAGTGCGCCGCCGGCGCCCTCGGCGGCGAGGACAACCCGCTGCCGGAAGCCGTCAGCCAGAAGTGCGCCGACCTCACCGCCATGCTGATCCGCGAGAGCGGCTTCGCGGTGAAGTTCTTCGACGCCATGGTGCGCAAGATGCAGGCCGAACGCGGCGCGGGCTGGTGATCATGGGCGCCTCCCTCGCCACCCTGCCCGCCTTCGTCGAGCCGCCCATCTCGCGGCTCGCCCCCGACGGCCGCCTGCTGGCCTGCAACGACGCCTACCTGGCGCTTTGCGGCTACCGCCGCGACGAGCTGCTGAACCAGGGCTTCGAACTGATCAACCACCCGCAGATGCCGGCGCGGGTGATCGAGCGCATGTGGCGGACGCTGCGCGCCGGCACCCCCTGGAGCGGCCCGCTCATGGGCCGCACCCGGGACGGTGCGAGCTTCTGGAGCCAACTCTACGTGGTGCCGCTGTTCGATGGCGGCGAGCTGGTGGCCCTGGGCACCGTCTACCACCCCATCGACGCCGCCCAGAGCCGCCGCGCCGAGGCTCTGTACGCGCGCCTGCGCCAGGGCCGCGCCCCGCTGCCGCTGGCCGGCCGCGTGCACCAATGGCTGGCCGGCCAGGGCCTCGGCCTGGCACTGGCCCTGCTCCTGGGGGGCGCCACCCTCGGCGGGCATGTCGCACCGGCACTGGGCGGCCTGGCCCTGGCGCTGCTGATCGGCGCCGCCTGGCAACGGCGGGCGACCCAGCGCCGCGACCTGCAGCGCGCCCTCGGCGGCCACGCCCAGGTGTACAGCGACACGCTGCTGGCGCCGATCTACCGCAGTGCATCGGGCGGCAGCGGCCTGTTCGAGATGGCGCTCAACAGCCAGAAGCTGCGCATGCGCACGGTGATGGCGCGGATCAGCATCAACGGCGAGATCCTCCGCGCCCGCAGCGAGGAGTCCGCGCAACTGGTGGCCAGCGGCGCCGAGCAGCTCGACCGCCAGCTGCAGGAGGCCGAGCAGTCGGCAGCGGCCATCCACGAGATGAGCGCGACCATCCAGGCGCTGTCGCGCAACCTGCAGGAAGCCGCCCAGGCCACCACCCAGGTCGACCAGCTGGCCCACGACGGCGAGCGCCTGGCCGAGCAGAGCCAGGCCTCGATGCAGGGCATGCGCGAGTCGGTGGCGGACATCGACCTCGCCGTGGGCCGGCTGGCGGAATCCATCGAATCCATCAGCGGCATCGCCACGGTGATCCAGAGCATCGCCGAGCAGACCAACCTGCTGGCGCTGAATGCGGCGATCGAGGCGGCGCGGGCCGGGGAATCCGGACGCGGCTTCGCCGTGGTCGCCGACGAAGTGCGCACCCTCGCCTCGCGCACCCGCGACTCCACCGGGCAGATCCAGCAATCCATCCAGCGCCTGCGCGACGGCAGCGCCGAGGCCCTGGCCACCGCGCGGCGCGGCGAGCTGGCGGCGCAGCAATCCGGGCAGGACGTGGAGCAGGTGCGCCAGGCGCTGCAACGCATCTGCGGGGAAGTCGGGCAGATCAGCGGCATGAGCCTGCAGATGGCCGCCGCCATCGAGCAACAGGGGCAGGTCGCCGAGGAGGTCAACCGGCAGATCGCGCAGATCGCCGAGCTGGCCGAATGCAGCGCCGGCCAGGCCCAGCGCAACAGCCAGATCGGCCAGGAGCTGCACCAGCTGGCCAATTCGCAACTGGACCTGGCGCAGCGCTTTCTCGACGGCTGAGTCGTGCGTGTTGCTTCTGCCCTCTCAAGGGAGAGAAAGCCATGCAGCCATCCGGCGTTTCGCCCGTAGGGTGTGCTGCGCGCACCTGGGCCTCACCGGAAGCACCGAGCGGCGGTGCGCACGGCACACCCTACGGCACGAGGCCAGCTCTGCACCGTAGCCCGGGAGTTGGCGCGGAGGCGTTCCCGGGCTGAAGCCCGGGCTACCGGCTGAGTGGCCTCTGCCCCCTCAAGGGAGCGAACGCCGTGCAGCATCCCGTGTTTCGTCCGTAGGGTGTGCTGCGCGCACCTGGATCTCGCCAGAAGCACAGTGCGGCGGTGCGCACGGCACACCCTACGGCACGAGGCCAGCTCTGCACCGTAGCCCGGGAGTTGGCGCGGAGGCGTTCCCGGGCTGAAGCCCGGGCTACCGGCAGGGTTCGAACGGGGAAGGCACGGATGCAGGGTGCGCAGCGCCGCTCAACGGCCGCCGCGCAGGGTCTCCGACGGCAGGCAACCGTACTGGCGACGGTAGTGGGTGGCGAAGTGGCCGAAGCTGCTGACGCCATGGCGCAGGAGGATGTCGGTGACGCTGTCCTGCGCTCGCGCCTGCTGCAACGCCTCATGCACCCGCGCCAGGCGGCGGCTGCGCATGTAGTCGGTGGGGGTCTGCCTGAGGAAGTGGGCGAAGCCGTTCTGCAGGGTGCGGATGGAGACCCCGGAAAGCTCGGCCAGGGTGGCCAGCGCGATGGGCTCGTCGAGGTGGCTTTCGATGTAGTCGCGGGCCTTGCGCACATGGAAGGGCATGGGCTGGCGGCGGTCCTCGCGCAGCGCTTCGGAGTAGTTGTGCGGCAGCTGGGTGAGCAGCACCGAAAGCAGGTAGTCCGACAGCCCGCTGCCCAGGGTCGGCGCCAGGTCCTCGACCATCGGCCCCTGGTGCAGGCGGCAGATGTACTCCAGCGTCTCGCGCACCGCCGCCATGCCCGGGTGCCCCGCCGCCACCTGGATGTCGAACAGCAGCGGCTGCTTCAGCGGCCGCTCCAGCAGGCGCTGCAGCTGGCGCTCCAGGGCATCACGCTCCACCCGCAGGATCAGGTTGCGGCACTCCTTGCCGATGCGGATCAGGCTGCGCTCGGAGGGCGAGGAAATGGTCAGGCTGCCCCGGCGCATGGCCGCGCTTTGCGCGCCCAGGGTCACGGTGCCGGTGCCCTGCAGGGTGATGCGGATCAGGTAGTAGCTGGCGATATCGCCGGCATCGATCTCCACCTCCGCGCCGTAGTGCAGGTCGAACAGCGCCGAACTGCCGAAGAACACGCCATAGAGCGCCGAATGCAGGGCATCCGCACGGGGCAGGTTCATCCGGTGCGGCCACAGGTAGTGGCTGACCTTGTCGCGGACCTCGCCGATACCGGCGGCGGGGTTCAGCAGGCGATGGCGCTGCAGGAGGGATGCATCGTCGAGCATGGTGGCGGCCCCGTGATCAGTGCGGCACGCCCACTGCATGCACCGCAAAATTAGTGGAAAAGAAAAGCAATTTCCACGCCACGCGAAGCAAATCTGCGCAGCCGGAACAGCGGCTGCGCCTGGCGCATAGAGCCCCGGGGGCCAAGGGCATAAAAAGACAGGGCGGGGCTCGCCGACAGCGGGTCCTGCCAGTTGGCGATGCATGAAAACAACAAAGGGCGCACCAGGGCGAGGCACATCGGTAACGCAGCCGTCACCGAACTACCCCGCTCCCTCCCACGCTGCCGCATACCTCATCACCACCGCCTCGAGGGGCCGAACCGAATGACCAGCCAGACACCCACCGACCTCACCCGCAAACGCTACGCCTACGAGTGGTACGTGGTCGCCATCTGCATGGTGGCCTACATCTTCTCCTTCGTTGACCGGCAGATCCTCGCGCTGATGATCGAGCCGATCAAACACGACCTGCAGCTCTCCGACACTCAGTTCAGCCTGCTCCATGGGCTGGCCTTCTCGCTGTTCTACGCCTTCATGGGCATGCCCATCGCGCTGCTCGCCGACCGTTTCTCGCGGCCCAGGATCATCGCCATCGGCGTCGCCTTCTGGAGCCTGGCCACCGCCGTGTGCGGGCTGAGCAAGAACTTCACCCAGATGTTCCTCGCCCGCATCGGCGTCGGCATCGGCGAGGCGGCGCTGTCGCCCGCCACCTACTCGATGCTCAGCGACATGTTCCCCCGGGAGAAGCTCGGCCGCGCCGTGGCCATCTACTCCATCGGCTCCTTCATCGGCGGCGGCGTGGCCTTCCTCATCGGCGGCTACGTGATCGACCTGCTGAAGAACCTCGACAGCGTCACCCTGCCCCTGCTGGGCAGCATGCGCCCCTGGCAGGTGACCTTCTTCCTGGTCGGCCTGCCGGGGCTGCTGGTGGCCCTGCTGATCGCCGCCACCGTGCGCGACCCGGCGCGCAAGGGCCTGAAGCTGGATGCCAACGGCCAGGTGCACAAGCCCAGCCTGGGCCAGGCCTTCGCCTTCCTCGGCCGCCACCGGCAGACCTTCACCTGCCACTACCTGGGCTTCTCCTTCTACGCCATGACGCTGTTCTGCATGCTCAGCTGGACCCCGGCCTTCTACATGCGCAGCTTCGGCCTGGCGCCGAGCCAGGCCGGCTACATCCTCGGCCTGATCGTGCTGCTGGCCAACACCAGCGGCGTGCTCTGCGGCGGCTGGCTGATCGACTGGCTCGCCAAGCGCGGCTACAGCGACGCACCGATGCGCGCCGGGGTGATAGGCGCCATCGGCATGGCCGTGCCGGCGGTGCTGTTCACCCAGGTGGGCGAGCTGTGGCTGTCCCTGGCGCTGCTGGTGCCGGCGATGTTCTTCGCCTCCTTCCCCATGCCCGCCTCCACCGCGGCCATGCAGATCCTCCCGCCCAACCAGATGCGCGCCCAGGTCTCGGCGCTGTTCCTGCTCATCTCCAACCTCATCGGCCTGGGCCTGGGCACCACCCTGGTGGCGCTGCTCACCGACCGCCTGTTCCAGTCGCCGGCGCTGGTCGGCCACTCGGTCTCCCTGCTCAACCTGGCTGCCGTGGTGCTGACCCTGGCCCTGCTGGGCAAGGGCTGCGGGCACTTCCGCCGCAGCCTCGCGCGCGAAGGGATCGCCTGACGCCCCACTCCTCCCTCGCGGCGGCGCAGCCCGCCGCGAGCCCACCGCCAGCGCCCCCGGCCTCCCTGCCGAACCTGACCTGCATCAAGGCAATGGCGAGCGCCTGTCGACAGCCCGCGTGCAACCCCCTATAAATCACCCCCACCCCACCCGCAGCAGCACGCAGTCACCATGACCACCCCGAAAAAACGCCAGAGCCGCTACAACCCCGCCAGCGACAACTTCCGCAAGGAGGACTTCCCCTTCTACTGGCTGGCACGGGTGCATGGCCGCTACTCCATGGCCATGGAGAAGGCACTGAAGAAGATCGACATGGACATCCCGCGCTGGCGCATCCTGTTCATCCTCAAGGAGAACGGCGAGTCGAGCATCTCGGAAATCTCCGAACACGCCATCGCCAAGCTCTCCACCGTCACCAAGATCGTCTACCGCATGAAGGCCGACGGCCTGGTGGACACCAACCCCTGCAGCAACGACGGCCGCGTCACCCAGGTGTCCATCACCGAAGCCGGCCGCCGCACCGCCGAGCAGATCCAGGTCACCACCGCGCACATCTTCACCAACAGCTTCAAGGACCTCAGCGAAGCGCAGATCACCAAGCTCAACGGCACGCTGGAGAAGATCTTCAACAACCTGCCGGAGGATTGAGGGCCGCTTCAGGGCCTGAATGGCCATTTAACGCGCCCTCGGCCCGGCCTTTCAGGCGAGGAAGAGGCGCTCGACACGATCCTCCTTCTTTGCACGCCAATGCTCCGCGGCCTCTTCAGTCCACCCAGCTTGCCACCCTGGTCTGCCGCCCCCTCAGGCAAACCTGCCTGTACGCACGGAGGCAATATGCAGACCCTTTTCGCACGTCATTACCTGGCAACAGCCATCACGCTCGCCGTCCTTCCCGCTAGCGCGCTGGCGACCACGCTGGACACCAGCAGCCTCGCTCTCATCCAGCTACACCGACCTGACATTGACCGGGACCGTCAACGCCAGCCATGAGGTGTTGGTGGACCTCGTCGGCAGCGTGAGCGGGAGCCAGACCAAAAATGCCGACATGCTGATCGAAGGTGCCGGCGTATTCGGCATCAACGGCACTCTGTACCTGGAAGCGGGTTCGAGGGTGGATGGGAACTTCATCAACAACGGCCGACTCATCAGCCGGGACATCGCCGACATCAACGTCTGGATCGGGGGCGCGAGTATTGGCGTTCATCAACAACGGCCTGATCGAGAAGACGGGGGACAGGAACCCGGGGACCCCCTCCATGGAGATCTACAGTTCGACGCTGACCCGGGGCTTGCTCAACAGAAGTCAACGGTGCGGCCTGGCGTGCCGCCCATGTTTCGTTCGCTTTCGCGTCTAGATGATCATGGCCAGTCCTGCGCGGCTGGCCCTTTCTTCCGGTAGCCTGCATCGCCTCTTGCGATCCGCCCCGCCCGTGCGGCACAGTCCGCCGACCATTCCGGCAAGCGCCCCCGGGCCGTTGTCTGCCGTCCACCAGGAAGGAGGATCGCTTCAATGGCCAAACGCATACTCTTCGTGCCCTTCGTCATGCCCGACGCCAATAACTTCCGGGACAACCGGGGCGAGCCCGGGACCCGGCCGGGGCTTTCATACACCAGCAAGAACAACAGCTGGATCCACAGCTACCAGGGAAAGAGATCCTCCGTGCTCGATGGCGAATGCCACGACATCTACCAGCTCTGGTACTACCCCGGCTCCATGGGCAGCCCGATGCTGAGGGGCCTCGGCGAGGACGACCAGATCTACATCCGGGGCCACTCGGTGGCCGGCATGAGAGGCATCTTCGACAACTGCACCCTCGATGAAAAAGGCAATCGGCTCAACGTGCAGCGGATCCTCGACAAGTCCAATCACTTGCTCAAGGTGACGGACGAGAACTACGCCGGCAGCCGCGCCAGGTACTTCATCCTCAACGCCGACGAGGTGGCGCTGCGGTTGCAGGAAATGGGCCTGTCGAAGGGTTTCGCCGGCACCATCAAGTGCTACAACTGCCACAGCGCGGAGGGCGCGCAGAACTTCAGCCAATCACTGACGGATGAGCTCTACGACCTCGGCTACACCGCATGCAAGGTCTACGGCTATACCGGCGCGCTCAGCTCGGTGTACGGGAACGCCCACAAGGAGAGCCTGCACGAACACCGGACCGTACGAGCCAGCGCCAATCGCGTGCGTATCTACCCGACGGCGCAGGCCGCCAGCTCATCCGGTGCACCGGGCGCCTCCAACCCCGGGCAGTGACCCACGCTGCGAACCCCGCCCCAGACACGTCGGCCTTTCATCCGGGCACCTTTCCAATCACCGATCCGTTGCTAACCTTGCTGCGCACACTCACTCGCAGCAAGGAACCGGACGCCGATGAAAAAGCGCTACACCCTCGACCAGGACGTGATCTGCCATATCTTCAAATCCGGCAAGCACACCAACAACGTGATCGAGCCCAACGACGGCGCGGGCGGTCATGCGGTTCAGGACATCAGGAGCAAGATCACCGAGTACACCATTCTCGCCGTGCCCCAGGCGAACAAGGCCGACCTGACGGAATGGGCGAAGAAGAAATTGGAGGAACGCCTGCTCTGCCCTTACCCCCACGTGGCCACCTTCAAGTTCAGTGGCCAGTCGTACAACAGCAAGTCGATGTTCCCCGGCACGGGCACCAAGGACGAGCTGATCAAGACCATAGAACGTGCGCTCACCAGCGGCACCTCGGCGCACACCTATAACGGCTCGGCCAAGGTCAATGCGGCGAACGGCAAGGACTGGGTCGCCCCGGCAGACTTCAAGCGCCCGCTGTCGGACATGACGGTGGAGAACGGCGACTACGTGGTAGGCCGCGCCAACGGCCTACGTATCAAGGGGCAGAAGAAAGGCGCCGGCGGTGCCGGCCTGACCTCGGCCTTCCCGGACACCACCGGGTTCTACTGGGGCTAGCGCACAGGCCCCGTAGGGTGGACCAGGCTTCACCGGTCCACCTTTCGTGCTGCCCGGCGGCTCCGCTGGTGGATGGAAAGAGCGCCATCCACCCTAGGGCGGAGCACCGAGCGCTTCGTAGGATGGCGTAGAGCGAAGCGAAACCCATGCTGTGGATATACCAGGCGCCCAGCAAGACCCTGAAAGCACAGCTCTTTGCTTTGAATCCACAACAGCTCGAGCAGACACAGCCCATTCATTCGCCAAGCAACGCCCCGCCGCCGGCGACCCCGGGCTGAAGTCCGGGCTACGGAGCGGTGGAATCCGCTCACTTCACCTTCAACACCTTGCGCTCCAGCGCCGGGTCGGCCTCGATCTCGGCGTTGCCGAAGGGCAGCTTCTGCCATGGCTGGCGGGCGAAGAGCCCGGTCTGGTCGCTGTGGTGCGGTGAGCCGGCTTCGCTGGACTGGGAGAAGGCCAGCAGCCCACGTGCCTGGGGCCCCTGGCCGTCGAAGGTCACCAGTTGCAGGTAGCTGGTGCCGCTGACCACTTCCAGGTGATCACCCTGCAGTTCGCTCTGCATGGCGTTGTAGACGCCGAAGTGGCCGTCGCCGCCGGGGATGCCGATGGCACCCGAGCGCTGGATGTCGCCCCAGCGGGCCTGTTCGGGCACACCGGCCTTGGCCACCTCCTCACCGGCGGCAACCAGCGCCTGGATGACCTTGTCCTTGGCCGCCGGGTTCAGCCCGCGCGGGGTCACGGTCGGGCGTTGCGGGTCGAAGGGCTCGCGCCAGCCGTCCTCGATCTCGGCGAAGCCCTTCATGAAGTGCTGGAAGTGCAGGAAGCCGATGCCGCTGTCGAGGTTGGCCTTGCCGTCCCAGGCCGCCAGGGCCTTGCAGGGCGCGGCCAGGGCGGCGTTGCCCGCCTCGGCCTGGCACAGCTCCAGCAACCCGGGCAGCAGGTCGGTGGCCAGCGCCACTTCGTTGTCGGTGACCAGCGCCTTGAGGAAGTCGGCGCCGAGCGGCGCGTCGCCCTGCAGGCGGCCCAGGGCGAAGCGCGCGCGCGGCGACAGCTCGCGGCCTTCGCGGCTGACCAGGGGCGAGTAGCCGGCCAGCGGGCTCTCCGGGTTGCTCAGCCAGGCGCTGTCGTTGGAGTTCTGCACGAAGTCCTCGCGCTGCAGCACCGGCAACTGGGCCGCCGGTGTGATGCCCGGTTGGGCGGCGCTAGCGTCGCGGGTCCACTCGCAGGCGCTGGTATTGCCCTGCAAGGCGGGCAGGCCTTCGGCGGCCAGCTGCGGGATCACGCATTCGGCCAGTTGCCCGGGCAGCAGGTGCGGCACCACGGACTGGTTCATGTACAACGCCTTGCCGCTGGCGTCGGCGGCCAGGGTGTTGACCCAGGGGATGCCCTGGATCGTCGTCACCGCGTCGCGCAGGGCGTCGACGTCACGGGCCTGGTTGATCGCGTACCACTGCTGCAGCACGCGGGTGTTGTCGAGGTTGGCGTCCTTCAGCGCCCAGGCTTCGCCGCTGCTCCACTCCAGCTTGCCGGGCCAGACGAGCAGCGGGCCGAAGCGCGATTCGTAGAGGTCATGGCTGCGTACCGAGAGTTTGCCGGCGGCATCGCGCACCTGCACCTGCAGGCGGGTCTTGTTCAGCTTCTCGGTACGGCCGTCGATGCGGTAGCGGGTCGGGTCCTTGGGGTCGAGCTCCAGGCGGTAGAGGGTGAAGTGCGCGGAGGTGTCGACGGTGTGGGTCCAGGCCAGCTGACGGCCGAAGCCGATGTTGACCACCGGCAGGCCGGGCAGCGCGGCGCCCATCACGTCGAGCTTGCCGGGAATGGTCAGGTGCAGCTGCCAGAAGCGCAGTGCGCCGCTCCAGGGAAAGTGCGGGTTGGCCAGGAGCATGCCGCGCCCATCGGCGCTGCGCTTGCCGCCCAGGGCGACGGCGTTGCTGCCGCGATCCAGGCGGAAGCCCTCGGTGCGCGCCGCGGTGTAGCCGGAATCCAGCTGCGCCTGCCGGGCGCCGGGCGGTGCGGCACCGATCAGCGCTTCGGCGAACTGCCCGGCGCCGCCTTCCACCAGCAGGCGCCGGGTCAGGCGCAGCAGGTCGTCGGCATCGATGGGGCGCAGCCAGCCCTCGCCCAGGCAATGGGTGGTGCGCGCATCGGCCTCCTCCAGGTAGTGGTTGAAGCCGGCGGCGTAGCCGTCCAGCAGCTGGGCGACCTCGCGGGTCTGCGCCTGGCGGAAGGCGGCGACCGAGGCCGGCTGGTTGAGCCAGGCGAAGAAGAAGTCGGACGGCAGGTTGTCGAGGTGGGCGGAGGACTGGCCCTGCTCGCCGAACCAGCGGGAGCGCTCGCCACGGGCGGTGACGATCTCCTCGGCCAGCAGGCAGGCGTTGTCGCGGGCATAGGCATAGCCGATGCCATAGCCGAGGCCGCGCTCGTCCGCCGCCTGGATATGCGGGACGCCGTGGGCGGTCCAGCGGATGAGGGTGTCTCGCGGCGTGGCGGCCGGGGCAGCGGCCAGAACGGAAAAGGCCGGGCACAGCAACAACGCTGCGACACCGGCGGCAAGGCTGCGCATGGGCATCGGAAGTACTCGCAAGGGATGGGGAACCGCGCCGGCGGGGCCGGCGCGGGCGACGCGGTCAACTGGCGGCGGCGAGGGCCTGCTGGAGGCCGCGCTCGACACGAGCGCCCGGCTCGATGTGGGCGTAGAGCGAGGCGGCGATCTCGTCGGCGCGGATCGGCAGCACCGACAGCAGGGTGTCGCTGAGGCCGTGGCTGGCCTGGCAGAAGCCCTGCATGTAGACGGCCGCCTGGCAGCGCTCGTCGGTGCGGATGCGGTAGTCGCGGCCCACTTCGAAGTCGCCCATCCACTGCGCCAGGGGCTCCAGCAGGTGGCGATGGGCCTGGCGCTCGTAGCCGGTGGCGAGTACCACGGCGTCGTAGCGCTGCACGCTCTGCTCGCCGCTGGCGTTGTTGCGCAGCACCAGCTCGATGCCGTCGGCGCCGGCATTGGCGCGCTCCACGGTGCTGAGGATGTGGAAGGCGTGGCGCTGGATGCCGGAGACCTTCTGGCGGTAGAAGATGCCGTAGATGCGCTCGATCAGGTCGATGTCCACCACCGAGTAGTTGGTGTTGTGGTACTCGCGGATGAAGCGCTCCCGCTCGGCACCGGTCTGGTTGAAGATCAGGTCGGTGAACTCGGGGGAGAACACTTCGTTGACGAAGGGGCTGTCGTCCGCCGGCTTGAGCGCCGAGCCGCGCAGGATCATGTCCACCTGCACCGAGGGGTAGCTGTCGTTGAGGTCGATGAAGGCCTCGGCCGCGCTCTGCCCGCCGCCGATGATGGCGATGCGCATGGGCTTGCCGCCGACGCAGGGCTGCCTGGCGATGCGCTCCAGGTACTGCGAGTGGTGGAACACCCGGGCATCGTCCTTGAGATGGCGGAAGGCCTGGGGAATGCGCGCGGTGCCACCGGCGCTGACCACCACAGAACGGGTGGCGCGGACATGGGTCTCGCCGCCGGCATCGCGGGAGATCACCCGCAGCGCCTCGACGCGCTGGCCCTCCAGCACCGGCTCGATGGCCAGCACTTCCTCGCCGTAGCGGCTCTGTTCCTGGAACTGCCCGGCCACCCAGCGCAGGTAGTCGTTGAACTCCATGCGGCACGGGTAGAAGGTGCCGAGGTTGATGAAGTCCACCAGGCGGCCGTGCTGGTGCAGGTAGTTGACGAAGGAATAGGGGCTGGTGGGGTTGCGCAGGGACACCAGGTCCTTGAGGAAGGAAATCTGCAGCTCGCTCTGGGTCACCAGGGTGTTGCCGTGCCAGCGGTAGTCGGCCTGCTTGTCGAGGAACAGGGCATCCAGCGCACCCTGCTTGCGGGCACGCTCCTGCAGGGCGATGGCCAGGGCCAGGTTGGAGGGGCCGAAGCCGATGCCGATCAGGTCGTGGAGTGCGGTGTTCAGGGGCTGAGTCATGTCCAGTATCCTCTGGAGGTGCGCCCGTCCGGGCGACGGTTGCCGTTCGATGACGGCCCTGCATGGCCGCCTGTTGACTAGGAACGAGGACAGGGAAATGAAATTTAGCCAGCGGGCGTTGCGCTCACCGGTCGATCAGGCCGCCTCCCACTCACGCATGCGCAGGCGGCAGTGCTTCATGGCGTTGACGATGTGCTTCTCCACCAGGGGCCGGGAAATCCCCAGGCGCTCGGCGATCTCGTCGTGGGAAAGCCCCTCCAGCTTGCGCAGCAGGAAGGCGTCGCGGCACAGCGCCGGCAACTCGTCGAGGGCGCGCTGCAGCATGCCCAGGCGCTGGCTTTGAGCGAGGGAGCGGTGCGGCGATGGGGCGTGGTAACGCTCCTCCTCGTCCAGCACCTCCAGCGGCTCGTTGCGCCGCACCGCATTGCGGCGGTGTTCGTCGATCACCAGGTTCAGCGCCGTTCGGTAGAGAAACGCGCGAGGCGAATCGATCCGCTCTTGACTCGCGCGTTCCATCACCCGCAAATACGCGTCATGCGCCACATCCGCAGCTGCCTGCCGATCCCCCAGCTTCGCACTGAGAAAACGCAACAGCTCCCGATAGTAGATTTCCAAGTCGCTTCCCCGGCGCCTGACGAATGCGGCGCATACACTTGAGCTGGATCAAGCCACACCCTTTGGGTGATGCTGGCAGTCTGAAATTATTAAATTTATAATAATTCTCATCAAGATTCATATTTCAGCGTGCCGCTCCACCGTGTGAATACAGAACTCGAATTCAGGCATAACCGGTAATCCTGATGAACAACGCCTCCTCCCAAAGCTCAAGCGACTCACTGGTCGAGGTCGCCGCCCACTGGTGCATGCGCCTGCACGCGGAGGATTGCACGGATGAGGAGCGTGCCCAGTTCCAGGCCTGGATCGAAGCCGACCCGAGCCATGCCCTCGAATACGCCGAGATGCTGGAGATCTGGGACCTGAGCGAGCACCTGCCGCCGACCCAGCCCTCGCCCCGCCTGCACATTCCCCGCCAGCTCCCGCCGCCACCCCCGACCCTCGCCCAGTTGCCGGTACGCCAACGCCCGCGCAGCTTCATCCGCCGCCACGCACGTGCACTGGCCCTGGCCCTGATCGCCGCGCCCCTGGCCGGCTACAGCGGCTGGCTGGCCGGCTGGGTGCCCGACAGCTACCAGCGTTACCAGGCTGAAAGCAGCATCCGCCGCGTCACCCTGCCCGACGGCAGCGACGTGGAGCTGAACCTCGCCACGCGCCTGAGCTACGCCAGCTTCATCGACCGCCGCCGCGTCAGCCTCGACAGCGGCGAAGCCTACTTCCACGTCAGCCACGACAGCGCCCACCCCTTCGTGGTGCAGGCCGGCCAGGGTTCGATCACCGTCACCGGCACCCGCTTCAACGTCTGGAAGTACCAGGACAACGTCGTGGTCACCGTCACCGAGGGCTCGGTCAAGGTGCGCAGCGAACAGCGCGGCAACGACAGCAACCTCAGCCCCGGCATGCAGGCCAGCTTCGGCCCGGGCGACATGCAGCCGGTGGTCGGCGCCGTGGACACGCAGAAGGCCCTGGCCTGGCGCGACGGCAAGCTGATCCTCGACGACCTGACCCTCGCCGAGGCCGTGCCGCTGATCAACCGCTACCTCGACGCCCCGCTGGTACTGGGCGACCAGGCCAGCGCCGACCAGCGCATCGGCGGCATCTACAGCACCCGCGACATCCGCAGCCTGGTCAGCGCCCTGCCCCAGGTCCTGCCCGTCAGCCTCGCCCAGCAGGCCGACGGCAGCACCCTGATCAGCAACCGCAAGATGCGCCTGTGAAGCCGGGCGCCACGCCCGGAACGCCCCACCCGGTAAATTTCCCCGCGCCCTGATCGTTCATCTGGCAGCGCCCCTTCGCCGTCGCCCTGTGCCGGCCAGGGCCCCTCCAGAGCCGGACATCCCATGAGCGCCCCACGACTTCCACGCCGCCTGATCCTCGCCCCGCTGCTGCTCGTCCCCCTCCTCGCGCTCGCCGCCTGGAAGGCCATGCCCGACGCCGTCCATGAAGGCGACACCGTGACCGTCGCCGTCGGCACCATCGAAAGCAGCGTCAGCGCCCTCGGCACCCTGCAGCCACGTCGCTACGTCGACGTCGGCGCCCAGGCCTCCGGGCAGATCCGCAAGCTGCACGTGGAGCCCGGCGACAGCGTCGATGAAGGCCAGCTGCTGGTGGAGATCGACCCCTCCACCCAGCAGGCGCGGGTCGATGCCGGGCGCTCCTCCATCGACACCCTCAAGGCGCAGCGGGAAGAACAGCAGGCCCAGCACGCGCTGGCCCGCCAGCAGTACGCCCGCCAGCAGAAACTCGCCGCCAGCGGCGCCACCCGTGACGAAGACCTGCAGGTGGCCCACGCCCAGGTACGCACCACCCAGGCGCGCATCGCCATGATCGAGGCCCAGATCCGCCAGGCCCAGGCGACCCTGCGCAGCGACGAGGCCGAGCTCGGCTACACGCGCATCTACGCCCCCATCTCCGGCACCGTGGTAGCGGTCGACGCCCGCGTCGGCCAGACCCTCAACGCCCAGCAGCAGACACCGCTGATCCTGCGTATCGCCAAGCTCTCGCCGATGACCGTCTGGGCCCAGGTCTCGGAAGCCGACATCGGCCGCGTGCGGCCCGGCATGCCCGCCTGGTTCACCACCCTCAGCGGCGAAGGCCGGCGCTGGGAAGCCCGCGTGCGCCAGGTGCTGCCGCTGCCGCCGCGCCCGCTCGACCAGCTCAGCCAGGGCGGCGGCAGCCCCACCGGCAGCGGTGGCCGCGTGGTGCTCTACACCGTGCTGCTGGACGTGGACAACCAGGACAACACCCTGATGACCGAGATGACCGCCCAGGTCCACTTCGTCTCCGAGCGCGTCGAGAACGCCCTGGCCGTGCCCATCGCCGCACTGCAGGACGACGACAAGGTGCTGGTGGTCGGTGCCCGGGGCGCCATCGAGGAGCGCCGGGTGCGTACCGGCGTGCGCGACCGCATGCAGGTCCAGGTGCTGTCCGGGCTCAGCGAGGGCGAACGCCTGCTGATCGGCGAACCCGGCGACGCCCGATGAAGGCCCTGCACGAACCCGCCCTGCTGGAAGTGGTCGACGTCCGCAAGCGCTACGGCGGCAACGGCGCGCCAGAAGTCGAGGTGCTGCGCGGCATCTCCCTGCGCATCGAGGCCGGCGAATTCGTCGCCATCGTCGGCGCCTCCGGCTCCGGCAAGTCGACCCTGATGAACATCCTCGGCTGCCTCGACCGCCCCAGCTCCGGCACCTACCGCTTCGCCGGCCGCGACGTCGCCGCACTGGATGTCGACGAGCTGGCCTGGCTGCGCCGCGAGGCCTTCGGCTTCGTCTTCCAGGGCTACCACCTGATCCCCTCCGCCTCGGCCCGCGAGAACGTCGAAATGCCGGCCATCTATGCCGGCATCCCCGCGCCCGAGCGCAGCGCACGCGCCGCCGAACTGCTGCGCCGCCTGGGCCTGGAGAGCCGCGCCGGCAACCGTCCGCACCAGCTCTCCGGCGGGCAGCAGCAACGCGTCTCCATCGCCCGCGCGCTGATGAACGGCGGCCACGTGATCCTCGCCGACGAGCCCACCGGCGCCCTCGACAGCCAGAGCGGCATCGAGGTGATGAAGCTGCTCGAGGAGCTGTCCGCCCAGGGCCACGCAGTGATCCTCATCACCCACGACCGCGAAGTCGCCGCCCGCGCCCAGCGCATCATCGAAGTGCGCGACGGCCATGTCCTCAGTGACAGCGCCGACGCCCGAGCACCCGGCGCCAACGCCGGCGCACTGCCCGCCAGCCACCTGCGCGAACGCCTCGAAGAACGCCGCGAACTGCCTCCCGGCGCCTGGCGGGGCGAACTGCTCGAAGCCCTGCGCGCCGCCTGGCGGGTGATGTGGGTGAACCGCTTCCGCACCGCCCTGACCCTGCTCGGCATCGTCATCGGCGTCGCCTCGGTGGTGGTCATGCTGGCCATCGGCGAAGGCAGCAAGCGCCAGGTCATGGCGCAGATGGGCGCCTTCGGCTCCAACATCATCTACCTCTCCGGCTATTCGCCGAACCCGCGCGTACCCGAAGGCGTGGTCAGCCTCGCCGACATCGCCGCGCTGTCCAGGCTGCCCCAGGTGCAGCGGATCATGCCGGTCACCGGCGGCGACACCCTGGTGCGTCGCGGCAACCTCGACTTCCAGGCCTACACCCGCGGCAACGGCGTCGACTTCCCCAGCATCCTCAACTGGCCCGTCGCCGAAGGCGCCTTCTTCGACCAGGCCGACGAGGACAGCGCCGCCACCGTGGCGGTGATCGGCCAGAAGGTACGCGACAAGCTGTTCGCCGGGCGCGACCCCATCGGCCAGCACATCCTCATCGAGAACGTGCCCTTCCAGGTGATCGGCACCCTGGCGGCCAAGGGCGCCAGCTCCGGCGACGAGGACGCCGACTCGCAGATCGTCGTGCCCTACTCCACCGCCAGCATCCGCCTGTTCGGCAAGCCCGAGCCGGATTTCGTCGTGGTCGCCGCCGCCGACGCCCGCCGCGTGCAGCAGGCCGAGGCCGCCATCGACCGCCTGCTGCTGCGCCTGCACCGCGGCATCCGCGATTTCGAGCTGACCAACAACGCCGCACTGATCCAGGCCGAGGCCAGCACGCGCAACAGCCTGTCGCTGATGCTCGGCGCCATCGCTGCCATCTCCCTGCTGGTGGGCGGCATCGGCGTCATGAACATCATGCTCATGACGGTGCGCGAGCGGACCCGCGAAATCGGCATCCGCATGGCCACCGGCGCCCGCCAGCGCGACATCCTCCGCCAGTTCCTCACCGAAGCCACGCTGCTCTCGGTCACCGGCGGCATCGCCGGCATCGCCATCGCCCTGCTGCTGGGCGGCGCCCTGCTGCTGGCGGATGTCGCCATCGCCTTCTCCCTCACCGCCATGCTCGGCGCCTTCGCCTGCGCCCTGGCCACCGGCGTCGCCTTCGGCTTCATGCCGGCACGCAAGGCCGCGCGGCTCGACCCGGTAACCGCACTGACCAGCCCATGACCGCATTCGCCCCCCGCACCCTGCTGCCGCTGTGCCTGGCGCTCGGCGCCTGCACCGGTGCCGATACCACACCGACGGCGGCGATCACGCCGCCCCCCCACTGGCAGTCCCCTGACCGCCAGGGCGCCGCGCAGATCACCGCCGACTGGTGGCACGCCTTCGGCAGCCCTGAACTCAGCCAACTGATCCAGCAGGCCCGCCAGGGCAGCTTCGATCTTGCCGCCGGCCGCGCACGGATACGCCAGGCCAGCGCCGCCGCCGTGATCGCCGGCGCCCCGCTGCTGCCCGACGTGAAGGCCGAGCTGAGCGGCAGCTACCAGCAACTGCTGGGTGACGAAGGCTTCAGCGCCCTGGATGCCGAGCACGACAGGCCGCGTTTCGACACCTATGCCACCGGCCTCAGCGCCAGCTACGAGCTGGATTTCTGGGGCGGCAGGCGCGCCGCCCGCGACAGCGCCCTGCACAGCCTGGAGGCCAGCCGCTTCGACCAGGCGACCCTGGAGCTGACCCTGCTCGCCGGCGTCGCCAGCAGCTACCTGCAGGTGCTGGCCCTGGGCGAACAGGTACGCATCGCCGAAGGCAACCTCGGCAACGCCCGCCAGGTACTGGAACTGGTGGCAGCACGCCAGGCCGCCGGCGCCGCCACGCGCCTGGAGTTGGCCCAGCAGCGCAGCCTGGTGGCCGGCCGCGAACGCGCCCTGGAACGCCTGCGCCAGCAGGGCGGCGAAGCCCGTGTCGCCCTGGCCACGCTGCTCGGCCAGCCGGTGCAGGCGCTGCACCTGAAGGGCGAGAAGCTGGCCTGCATCCAGTGGCCCGGCATCGGCGCCGGGGTGCCCAGCGAACTGCTCGGCCGTCGCCCCGACATCGCCGCCGCCGAAGCACGCCTGGCCGCCGCCGATGCCGATGTACGCGTCGCCCGCGCCGCCATGCTGCCGAGCCTGACCCTGAGCGCCAGCCTCGGCACCGGCTCCGAGCAGTTCTCCGACATCCTGCGCAACCCTTACTACAGCGTCGCCACCGGCCTCACCGCGCCGATCTTCAACGCCGGCCGCCTCGACGCCAGCCATCGCCAGCGCCAGGCCCGCGAAGAGGAGCTGCTGGCCGCCTACCGCGCCGCCATAGTCGCGGCCTTCGGCGACGTGGAGCGCGCCCTGCTGGCCATCGACGGCCTCGACCGCCAGCGCCAGTGGCAGGCCGAGGAACTCGCCCAGGCCCAGCGCGCCTTCGAACTGGCGGAAAACCGCTACCGCGCCGGCGCCGAGACCCTGCTCACCGTGCTGGAAACCCAGCGCAGCCTCTACCAGGCCGAAGACGACGCCGTGCAACTGCGCCTCGCCCGCCTGCAAGCCGCCGTCGCCCTGTACAAGGCCCTGGGTGGCGGCTGGACGCCGGACGCCAATCAGTTGGCCGAACGCACCCCGGGCTGAAGCCCGGGCAACCCGATTCGCACCAGGCGCAGCATCGCCCGTGGGAGCGAATTCATTGGCTCTGTCTGCGTTAGGTGTTGCTAGAGGATTTGAGCTCAGCTGATTGCTGAGTTCTGGTGATGTTTCTGGTTTCGCCCTCCCGGGCGAGTCCCTTTTCCAATCGCTGGAACGCCAGCCCGGTGAAAAGGAACCAAAAAACTTGCCCCATCATCCGGCCCGACTGCGTCGGGTTCCCTCACTCCATCGCCGTTACTCGCTACGCTCGCCCTTCGGGCCGCACTGAAGTGCGTTCGCCGCAAGCGTCGTCTGGGGGCCGGCGCGATGGGCCATCCATGGCCTGGCGCGCCTCTCGCGGCATCCATGCCGCTCGTCCCCCGGCGCAACGACTGCGTTCGGCCTCCTGGAGGGGCGTTGGCGGCTGCTCCAACTTTCTTCGTCCAGCGCATCACCACAGGTGCGCAGAGGCTTTCGTAGGATGGTGTAGAGCGAAGCGAAACCCATGCGGTGGCGGTGGCACGAACTCTTGGGCGCCCGGAAATGGCGTGCTTGAGCGCTTGCATTAAAACCACAGCAGCTAACGCAAACAGAGCCAATTCATTCGCGATGCCCGCCACGCGGGCCAAGGCCGGATCAGGCCTTGCCCGGCAACTTCAGGTTGCGCGCATACCAGGGCCGGCGCGGGGTGCGGCGCAGCAGGTCGCTGATATCGCCCTCGTCACTGAAGGCGATGCGCAAGGCCAGCTTCATGGCTTCGATCTCCATCTCGCCCATTCCCCCACCGGCATCGCCGATGCCGCCGCAGCCATGGGTGCTCGGCCCGAGCCAGGGGTCGGCCACCTCCACCCAGCGCCCCGGCGCGAACCAGGGCACGCCGTTGACTTCGCGGCGCTGCACCTCGCCCGGGTGGGCGCGCTCGTGGGCGCGGTACCAGTCCTCGATGCGGTCGTCGATCCAGCCGTGGAAGCGCCAGAACACCGGGTTCACATGGGAGGAAAAGGGGTCGCCCAGGTAGTCGTTCTCCGCACGGAACCAGCGCGCGGCGTAGTCCGCCTGGTCGCGGTCGCCCACCACCGGCATGCCGTTGGACGGGTCGCGGGTGACCGTGGCCCAGCGCATGTGCAGCCAGTCGTGGATGTTCAGCTCCACCTCGGAGCCGAACTGCGCCAGGGTCAGCCGGCTCAGGTAGTCCGGGTCCTGGTACTGGGATTCCCAGACCTGGAAGTTGCTGAAGAAGGTCTCGGCCGCCTTGATGCCGCGCAGCCACTCGCTCAGCTCCTCGTCATCGGCCGCCAGCCAGGCCGGCGGTACCGAGTTGCCGTCGTGGTTCTCCTGGTAGCGGATGAACCCCAGGCGATCGTGCTCGACATAGGGCGAGGGCAGCGGCAGGCGCGTCCAGTTCGGCAGGTCGGGCTGCAGGGCACGGGCCTGGCCGAGCATGTGCCGGTGCATGAAGAAGAAGTCCTCCCCCGAGCCATTGAGGTGTTTGCGCCGCCCGCGTGCACCGCGCTCGGCGTCACGCGGGCCGGGCTGCCAGCCGGCGCCGCGCAGGGCATCGCGGCGGGCGTCGTCGAAGCGGTGCCACTTGTCCCGCGTGGCGTGCCAGAGCTGGTGGAACAGCCGGTGTTCGGCGGATACCAGCCAGCGCATCAGCGCCGGAGCCAGCGGGGTGACCTGGTGCGCCTCGGGGAAGGCACGCTTGGTGGCGACGAACTGGCTGTCCGGCTCGGGCATGTCCAGCGGCCGGTCTATACGGCGGATGCGCCCGGTCAGCGTCCCCGCCCCGGCATCGCCCCAGCTGCTCCAGACCTCGTCGAGAATCGCCTCCAGCTCATGGCTGGGGGCCGACTCGCCCTGCGGCACCAGGCGCCAGCGCAGCTTCCCGGCATCCGCCGCCACCAGCTCGCCCAGCACCCGGTAACGGGGCTCTTCGCGACTCCGCAGGCGCTCGCCCAGGTCGATGAAACCGCGCAGGGAACGGCCGGTGGGGCCGATATCGAGGAGCATCTGCACGCCCTGTACGGGCAGATCGTCCAGGCCGATGTCCATGCCGCTGAAGCGCAGGTCCCAGATGCCGCGCAGCTTGCCGGTGAGGCTCACGCCCTCGCCGGCGGCTGCCTCGACACTGGCCTCGCCAGGCGTCTCCACCTGGTCCTTCTCCAGCTTGTCGTCGTGGTCCACCGGCTGGCGTGCGTACCACACCGCGGGCACTGCCGCCCCGACCACCGCCAGCCCCGCCATGAACCCCCGCCTGGAAAACCTCATCGTCACATCCGTATCCGTGTCAGCCACGCCTATCCAGCTAGAACGAGAGGCCCTGAAACAAATTTACCGCCCCTGCAGCGCTAAATTTCCCGCCGCCACCCTCGTTCCTCCGTGACAGGCGAACCCCGCAGCGGCGGGCGCCGGAACCGCATCGACCCTGGCAACCAACGGGATGGCAATGAACACGACCCGCTCCAGCAAGGCCCCCTACCTCCTCGCCCTGGCGCTTCTCCTCGCCCTCGTCGCTGCCGCGGCCTGGTACCTCCTCTTCCCACGACCCGCCGAAGGCTATCCGCGCGAGGTGATGAAGCACGCCGAGGAGCTGCAGGACCGCATTCTTTCCTTCGACAGCCACATCACCGTGCCGCCGGACTTCGGCACCGGAGGCAACGAGGCCGACAAGGACGGCGAAGGCCAGTTCGACCTGGTCAAGGCCGGGCGCGGGCGCCTCTCCGGCGCGGCACTGACCATCTTCGGCTGGCCGGAGATCTGGAACGGCCCCCACGCCCCCCATCGCCCCACCGCCGCCTTCGTCGACGAGGCGCGCCACCAGCAGGAACTGCGCTACCGGATCATCAGCGGCATGGTGCGCGACTTCCCCAACCAGGTCGGCATCGCCTACACCCCGGCCGACTTCCGCCGCCTGCACGGCGAAGGCAAGTTCGCCATCTTCATCAGCATGCTCAATGCCTACCCCCTGGGCGACGACCTGGGCGCCCTGGACACCTGGGCCGCGCGCGGCATGCGCATGTTCGGCTTCAGCTACGTGGGCAACAACGCCTGGGCCGACTCCTCGCGCCCGCTGCCCTTCTTCAACGACAGCGTCGACGCCCTCGGCGGCCTCTCGCCCCTGGGCGAGCAGGCGGTGGCGCGGCTCAACGACCTGGGCGTGATCATCGACGTGTCGCAGATGTCCACCCTGGCCCTGGAAGACGTCGCCCGCCTCAGCCGCGCCCCCATCGTCGCCTCCCACTCGGCGCCGCGCGCGCTGGTGGACATCCCGCGCAACCTCAGCGACCGCGAGCTGCAAACCATCAAGGCAAGCGGCGGCGTGATCCAGGTGGTGGGCTTCCCCGCCTACCTCAAGCCCCTCAGCAAGCCGACCCTGGACAAGCTCAACGCCCTGCGTGCGCGCTTCGACCTGCAGCCGCTCGACGGCCTGGCCAATGCCCTGATGCCGGGTGACCCGATCATCGCCATCTGGCCGGAGCAGCGCTTCGGCGAGTACGCCAGCGCGCTCTACGCCATCCTCGAGGAAGAGCCCCGCGCCAGCGTCAAGGAGCTGGTGGACGCCATCGACTACACCGTGCGCAAGGTCGGCATCGACCACGTCGGCATCGCTTCCGACTTCAACGACGGCGGCGGCGTCGAGGGCTGGATGAACGTCGGCGAGTCGCGCAACCTCACCGCCGAGCTGATCCTGCGTGGCTACTCCGACGCCGATATCGCCAAGCTCTGGGGCGGCAACTTCCTCCGCGTCTGGGAGGAGGTGCAGCGCCGCGCCAAACCGGCCGCTGCCAGCGCCGCACAACCGCAAGCGGAGCGTGGCTGATGAGCGACCGTCGTACCTTCCTCAAGCACGCCGGCCTGCTCGCTGCCGCCCTGCCCCTGGGGTCCGCCCTCGCCAGCGACGCCCAGGCCGCCACGCCGCCGGCCAGCCCGGCCAAGGACAAATGGCAGGCGCTGCGCCAGCAGTTCGACCTGGACCCGGCCTACCTGCACTTCTGCTCCTTCCTCCTCGCCTCCCACCCCCGCGTGGTGCGCGAGGCCATCGCCCACTTCCGCGCCCGGCTGGATGCCAACCCCGGCGAGGTGCTGGACTGGGACCGCGAGGAACTCTGGGGCTACGAGAACGACGTGCGCGCCTGGGCCGGCCGCTACTTCGGCGTGCGCCCCGGCCAGGTCGCCCTCACCGGCAGCACCACCGACGGCCTGTCGATGATCTACGGCGGCCTGCAGGTGGCGCCGGGCAAGGAGATCCTGGTCAGCGCCCACGAGCACTACTCCACCCTGACCCGCCTGGAGTACCGCGAGCAGATGATGGGCACCCGGGTGCGCCGCGTGCCGCTGTTCAAGGCGCCGCACAGCGCCTCGGTGGACGAGATGCTCGGCAACCTCCGCCAGGCCATCCGCCCCGAGACCCGCGTGCTCGGCATGACCTGGGTGCAGTCCGGCAGCGGCGTGAAGCTGCCGGCGCGCGAGGTCGGCCAGCTGGTGAAGGAAGCCAACCAGGGCCGAGACGAAGCCGACCGCATCCTCTACGTGGTCGACGGCGTCCACGGCTTCGGCGTCGAGGACCTGAACTTCGCCGACTTCAACTGCGACTACTTCATCGCCGGCACCCACAAGTGGCTGTTCGGCCCGCGCGGCACCGGCGTCATCATCGCCCGCGAGGAGACGCCGCAGCCCCATCTGGTGCCCAGCGTCCCCACCTTCACCAAGGGCGAGACCTTCGGCACCCTGATGACCCCCGGCGGCTACCACGCCTTCGACCATCGCCTGGCGGTGGGCAAGGCCTTCGAGCTGCACCTGGAGCTGGGCAAGGCCGATGTCCAGGCCCGCATCCACCAGCTCAACAGCTACCTCAAGGACCGCCTCGCCGAGCACGCCAGGGTGCAGCTGGTCACGCCGCGCAGCCCCGCGCTGTCCTCGGGCTTCACCTTCTTCCGCGTCGAAGGCCGCGATTGCGACGCCGTGGCCCGCTACCTGCTGCAGCACAAGGTGATCAGCGACGCCGTGGACCGCGACGTCGGCCCCGTGGTGCGCCTGGCCCCCGGCCTGCTCAACGACGAAGCCGAGATCGACCGGGTGCTGGCCATCCTCGCCCCGCAGCTCGCCTGACCCTTTCGCCCTTCGAGAGAACCGCCATGCATGCACTCAAGCCCCTGGCCCTGGTGGCCACCCTGTTCGCCGCCGCTCCGGCCTTCGCCGCCGAGGCGAACAAGCCCGGCGCCCTGTTCAAGGACTGCAAGGACTGCCCCGAGATGGTCGTGCTGCCCGCCGGCAGCTTCACCATGGGCACCCCCGACGACGAAGTCGGCCGCCAGCCCGATGAAGGCCCGCTGCACACCGTGACCTTCGCCAGGCCCTTCGCCATCAGCAGGTTCCAGGTGCTGGCCAGGGAGCTGCAGGCCTGGCAGCGCGAGGCCAGGGTCACCCTCCCCGACGGCGACGACCGCCCCGGGCGCCTGTGCAGCAACGGCAAGCCCAGCTACCCGCAAGGCCCCGATCAGCCCGCCGTGTGCATCAGCTACGACGAGGTGAAGGCCTATGTCGCCTGGCTGTCGAAGAAGACCGGCAAGCACTACCGCATGCTCAGCGAAGCCGAACGCGAGTACGCCGCCCGCGCCGGCAGCGAAGGCCCGTTCCCCTTCCCCTTCGACGAAGGCAAGGAGTACAGCATCGCCCAGCACGCCAACACCTACGGCGCCGCCGACGGCTACAACTTCACCTCCCCGGCGGGCAGCTTCCCGGCCAACGCCTTCGGCGTCTACGACATGCACGGCAACGTCTACGAATGGGTGGCGGACTGCCTGCACGACAGCTACGTCGGCGCCCCCACCGACGGCAGCCCGTGGATGGAGGAGACGTGCGAGGTCGTGCAGATCCGCGGCAACGACTGGGGCGAGGCGCCGATCTTCTCCCGCTCCGGCAACCGCAACGCACTGGTCACCACCGAGCGCGGCGACTGGATCGGCTTCCGGGTCGCCAGGGAGCTTTAGCCCCCCCCGCTAAATTTGCCCCCTCGCCAGACGTTCAAGAGGTGCGCAGCCACGGGTTGCGCCCCAGCGGGTGGCAGCGGCCACCCGCCAACTCTTCAAGCAGGTACCCCCCATGAACAGGCCCGCGCGCGGAGTGATCAGAGAGTTGTTCACGCTGCTCAAACCTTTCCGACTGATCGTCATCAGCTCCATCGTGCTGGGCATGGTGGGCGGCCTCAGCGTCACGGTGCTGCTGGCGACCATCAACGGCGCCCTGCACTCCGAAACCAGCCTGAGCGGTGGCGTCGTGGCCGCCTTCGCAGGGCTGTGCCTGCTGGCACTGGGCAGCGCCATCTACTCGGACATCGGCACCAACTACGTCGGGCAGCACATCATCGCCAAGCTGCGCAAGGAACTGGGCGAGAAGGTGCTCTCGGCGCCGATCGAGCAGATCGAGCGCTTCCGCACCCATCGCCTGATCCCCGTGCTGACCCATGACGTCGACACCATCAGCGACTTCGCCTTCGCCTTCGCCCCGCTGGCCATCTCGTTCACCGTCACCCTGGGCTGCATGGGCTACCTGGCCCTGCTGTCCTGGCCGATGTTCCTGATGCTGGTGGTGGCCATCATCGTCGGCACCGCCGTCCAGTACCTGGCCCAGGGCCACGGCATCAAGGGGTTCATGCAGGCCCGTGACTGGGAGGACGACCTGCAGAAGAACTACAGCGCCATCGCCGAAGGCGCCAAGGAACTGAGGATCCACCGCCCGCGCCGCAACCGCATGTATGTGTCCGGGATCGAGCAGACGGCCGAGAAGATCTGCGACACGCAGATCCGCTCCATCAACACCTTCGTGATCGCCAAGTCCTTCGGCTCGATGCTGTTCTTCGTGGTCATCGGCCTGGCCCTGGCCATGCAGTCCATGTGGCCGAGCGCCGACAAGACGGTCATGAGCGGCTTCGTCCTGGTGCTGCTGTACATGAAGGGGCCGCTGGAACACCTGATCGGCACGCTGCCGATCATCGGCCGGGCGCAGATCGCGTTCCGCCGCATCGCCGAGCTGTCGGAGCAGTTCTCCTCGCCCGAGCCCCACCTGCTCCTCAATGCCCAGGGCAGCCCGGACAAGTCCATCAGCAGCCTCGAACTGCGCGAGGTGTCCTACGCCTTCCCCGCCGTCGAGGGCAGCGCCCCGTTCCGCCTCGGCCCGGTGAACCTGAAGATCGACCAGGGCGACATCGTCTTCATCGTCGGCGAGAACGGCTGCGGCAAGACCACCCTGATCAAGCTGCTGCTGGGCCTCTATGCCCCGCAACACGGCGAGATACGCCTGAACGACCAGGCGGTGAACGCGCGCACGCGGGACGACTACCGCCAGCTGTTCACCACCATCTTCGCCGACTACTACCTGTTCGACGATGTCGTCCAGGGCGACCAGCACCTGCCCGAGGACGCCAACACCTACCTGGAGCGCCTGGAGATCGCCCACAAGGTGAGCGTACGGGACGGTTCCTTCACCACCACCGACCTGTCCACCGGGCAACGCAAGCGCCTGGCGCTGGTCAACGCCTGGCTGGAGGAACGGCCCGTGCTGGTGTTCGACGAATGGGCCGCCGACCAGGACCCCACCTTCCGCCGCATCTTCTACACCGAGCTGCTGCCGGACCTCAAACGCCTGGGCAAGACCATCATCGTGATCTCCCACGACGACCGCTATTTCGACATCGCCGACCAGCTGGTGCGCATGGAAGCGGGGAAAGTCGTGACCGAATTACAGACGGCGTGATTGATCACGATTCTTATTTCCGGTTTTTCCAGTGCCATCCGTCTTATCAAAAATCAAAAACAACGCCACCACTTCGACGACCAAGAGGACCACCATGCCAGCGCTACCGGGACTTACGAACCTCACCAAGGCATTGCTCATGCGCCGTATGCTTCAGCCGGGTTTCAACGCCACCGCGCTAGGCTTCGCCTTCTCCATGGCGGTTGCCGCCCAGGTACAAGCCCAGGAGATCGAATTCAACATTCCCGCCCAGTCACTGGCCAGCGCGCTGCTGACCCTGGGCAAGCAGGCCGACCTCCAGGTGCTGTACAGCGCCGATGACGTCCAGGGCCTGCGCAGCCAGGCGGTCGTCGGCCGGTTCTCCACCGACAAGGCCCTGGCGCAGATGCTGGCGGGCACCAACCTGTCCTTCAGCCTGCAGAACAACACCGCCATCCTGCAGAAGCGCTCCGCCTCCGACTCCCTCGAGCTGAGCACCATCAGCATTTCCGGCCAGTCGGTCGAATCGGCCTATGGCCCCGTCGACGGCTACGTGGCCACCCGCAGCGCCACCGGCACCAAGACCGACACCCCGATCCTGGAGATCCCCCAGGCCGTCAACGTCATCACCGCCGACCAGATCGAGACCCAGGGCGCCCGCAACCTGACCCAGGCCCTGCGCTACACGCCCGGCCTCGGCGTCAACGGCTTCACCGATCGCAACGCCATCGCCGACGAGATCACCAGCCGCGGCTTCGCCCCGACCCCGCTGTACCTGGACGGCGCCTACCTGCCCTACGCGGGCAGCCTGGGTGGCGCACCGCAGATCGACCCCTACACCCTGGAGCGCGTCGAAGTGCTCAAGGGGCCGTCCTCGGTCCTCTACGGGCAGAACCAGCCGGGTGGCGTGGTGAACATGGTGTCCAAGCGCCCGACCACCGAGCAGCGCAGCCAGGTGAAGTTCGGCCTGGGCAGCTACCACCGGGTGAACGGCGCCTTCGACACCAGCGGCCCCATCGACGAGGAGAAGCAGTTCTCCTATCGCCTGGTGGGCCTGGCCAAGAAAGGCAACGAGCAGGTCGCGCACACCAACAACGAACGGCTGCTGCTCGCCCCCAGCCTGACCTGGGCCCCGTCGGAAGACACCTCCCTGACCCTGCTGGCGCAGATCCAGCGTGACGACGGCCTGTTCGACTACCAGGCCCTGCCGATGGTCGGCAGCCTGGTCCGTGGCCCCACCGGGCAGAAGATCGACCGCGACTTCTTCTCCGGCGACTCCAAGTACAACGACTACAAGCGTGACCAGTACATCCTGGGCTACGACTTCACCCAGAACCTCAGCGATGACCTGAAGTTCCGCTCCACCGCCCGCTACATCGACGTGCGCGACCGCTACAAGGGCTTCTACCTGCGCAGCTTCGCGACCGACACCAACGGCAACACCGACTACACCCGCGCCAACCGCGTGAAGCTGGACTGGCAACAGCACAACATCGCCTACACGCTGGATAACAACCTGGAATTCAGGTTCAACACCGGCGCCCTGGAGCACACCACCCTGGCGGGGATCGACTACCGCCACTTCAACCGCAAGTACGACGGCTACAACGCCTACAACGTGCTGCCGGTGGACCTGTACGGCAAGAACAACTACGACACCAGCAGCGTGACACCGGTGCTGGACACCAAGTGGGACAACACCATCCGCCAGATCGGCCTCTACGCCCAGGACCAGATCAAGCTCGACAGCTGGATCCTCACCATCGGCGGCCGCAAGGACTGGGCCGAGGTGGAGAACAAGGACCTGCTGGCCGACACCATCACCGAACAGCGTGACCACAAGTTCACCGGCCGCGTGGGCCTGACCTACGTCACCGACTTCGGCCTGGCGCCCTACATCAGCTACTCCGAGTCCTTCCTGCCGACCGTCGGCACCGCCGCCCCCGAGCGCGGTGGCAAGGCATTCGAGCCGACCGAAGGCAAACAGTACGAAGTGGGCGTGAAGTACCAGCCCTATGAGAAGGCCCTGATCACCGCCGCGGTTTTCCAGATCGAGCAGAAGAACGTGCTGACCGGGGACGTCGAATACCCCCAGTACCAGTCGCAACAGGGTGAGGTGCGTTCCCGGGGCATCGAGCTGGAGGCCAAGTCCAGCATCGAGAACATCGACGTGCTCGCGGCCGCGACCTACATCGACTCCTTCTACACCAAGGAAACCTACGGCAACGAAGACAACCGCAGCGAGGCGCAGGCCCCCGTCTCCGCGACCGCCTGGGTCGACTACCACTTCGTCCAGGCGCCCCTCGCCGGCCTCACCTGGGGCGTGGGCGCGCGCTACACCGGGCGCAAGCCGGGCGACGCCGCCAACAGCTTCCACACCCCGTCCTACGTCGTCTACGACACCACGCTCCGCTATGACCTGGGCAAGCTCTCCAGCGACATGCGAGGCCTCCAGGCCAGCCTGAACGTGCAGAACCTCTTCGACCGCGAATACGTGTCGGACTGCAACTACTCGTTCGGCTGCTACTACGGCCAGGAGCGTGTCGCTTCGGTCGAGGTGTCCTACGACTGGTGAACGCCAGCGGCATGAAGAAACCGGGCTCAGGCCCGGTTTTTTTATGGCTCTGTCTGCGTTAGCTGTTGTGGTTTTAATGCAAACGCTCAAGCACGGCCATTTCCGGGCGCCCAAGAGTTCGGGCCACCTCCACCGCATGGGTTTCGCTTCGCTCGCGGAACGCCGCCCGACCCATCCTACGAAAGCCTGTGCGCACCACGTGGCGATGCGCTGGACGAAGAAAGGTGGGGCAGCCGCCAACGCCCCTCCAGCAGGCCGAACGCAGTCGTTGCGCCGGGGGACGAGCGGCATGGATGCCGCGAGAGGCGCGCCAGGCCATGGATGGCCCATCGCGCCGGCCCCCAGAGCAACGATGGAGTGAGGGAACCCGACGCAGTCGGGCCGGATGATGGGGCAAGCCCTTTTGGTTCCTTTTAAGGCGATTGTTAAAAGGGACTCGCCCGGGTGGGCGAAACCAGAAGCACCAACAAAACTCGGCAATCAGCTGAGCTAAAATCCTCTAGCAACACTTAACGCAGACAGAGCCTTTTTATGGCTGCCGTGCAGGGTCGAGGCAAGCATTCGGGGGCGGACATCCCCTCCTCCTCCTCCCATGAAAAAACCGGGCCTTGGCCCGGTTTCCGGTATCGCGCGGCCTGGGCCGCCGGTGCTATCGCCGGCTCAACGCGCCAGCGCCTGGCGCAAGGCGGACACCAGCTGCGCGTAGACGTCGTCGATATCCGGCACCACGCTGCGCAGGCGCAGGAAGTCGTGGATCAGCCCCTCGAACTCCAGCACCTGCACCGCAACCCCCTGCTCCTGCAGGCGCCGCGCATAAGCCCGCCCCTCGTCCAGCAGCGGGTCGAACCCTGCCAGGGCGATCACCGCCGGCGCCACGCCGGCATGGTCGGTCGCCAGCAACGGCGAGAAGCGCCAATCGAGCCGGTCGGCCGCCTCCCGCGCGTAATGCCGGTAGAACCACTCCAGGGTCTCGCTTTCCAGCAGGTAGCCCTCACCGAACAGCTGCATCGACGAGCTGCTGGCCGAGGCATCGGTCACCGGGTAGCACAGGAGCTGCAGGCAGGGCCTGATGACCGCCGCCGCCGAGCGCGCCGCCTCCCGGGCCAGCACCGTGGCCAGGGTGGCGCCGACGCTGTCGCCGCCGAAGACCACGCGGGTGAGATCCAGGGATTGCTCCCCGGCATGGGCGGCCAGCCAGGTCAGCGCATCGGCACCGTCGTTCAACGGGGTCGGGAACCTGTGCTCGGGGGCCACGCGGTAGCCGACCGAGAGCACCGCGCACGGCGTCCGCTCGCAGAACTCGCGGCACACGCCGTCATGGGAGTCGAGGCTGCCGACCACGTAGCCGCCGCCGTGGAAATACACCAGGACGGGCAGCGTCCCGCTGGCAGTGGACGGCCGGTACAGGCGCAGGGGCAGCGAGGCGCCATCCCGGCTGCGGCACTCGAAATCCGTCGAACGCACGCCCTGCGGCGCGGCCCAGCGCAACTGCAAGGTGGTGCGTTCGAAGGCCTCCCTGGCCTGTTGCGGGGACGATGCATGGAAAGGCCCGGGGCCACTGGCCTGGCTTTCTTCCGCCAGGTCGAGGAAGGCGTTCAGCTCTGGATGCAATGGCATCGCATGGTTCCTTGATCAAGAGGTACATCCACCGCAGGGGGCCATGCGAGATGGCGCCCCTCCGGCAGTACGAAGGACCGCAACGAACACTCAGGCCGCCTGCGCGACGCAGTGCTCGATCAGCGCCTCCAGTTCGGCCTGGTAGGCCTGCATCAGCTGCTCGACGGTCTCGACGCGGTAGCGGCGGTTGCTGAAGACACAGCGCAAGGCCAGTTGCCCGTCGTACACCTGCCCGACGATTTCCAGCCAGTTGCCCAGTGCGGCCATGGGGCTGTAGCAGCTGCCATAGCTCTCGGCCGCCGGCACCAGCATGGCCTTGTCGTCGAAGCTCTGGTCGAACTGCCCCAGGTAGTTGAAGGTGACCCGCGCCTGGGGGGCGGCGCTCAACTGCGCGGCGACCTCCGGGCCGCTCAGGTGGCGCAGGACGCCGTAGCCGAGCCCCTTGTTCGGCACCGCCGCCAGCTGGCGTTGCACGGCCCTGACCGAGGCGCCGATGTCGTCGTCCAGCCCCGGTGTGAGACGTACCGGGAACATGCTGGTGAACCAGCCGACGGTGCGGCTCAGGTCGATGTCGGCCAGCAGGTCCTCACGCCCGTGCCCTTCCAGCTGGATCAGCGCCGAGGCTTGCCCGCTCCAACGGCACAGCACGCGGCTGAGGGCCGCCAGCAGCACGTCGTTGATCTGCGTCCGATAGACCGCCGGCACCTGCTTGAGCAACTGCTGGGTGTGCACCTCGGACAGGGTCAGGTGAGCCACCGCCTGGTGCCGCACCTGGTTCTTGCCCCGCGGGTTGTCGCAAGGCAGCTCGCTGCCCGGCTGGCGCGCCTGCGCGAGCCAGTAGTCCCGTTCCTCGGCCGGGAAGCTCTCGGCATAGGCGCCCAGGCCTTCCGCCCAGGCGCGGTAGCTGCTGGTGCGGAACGGGAAGCTGGGCGTCTCGCCCCTGTCATAGGCCTCGTAGGCCATCTGCAGGTCCTGCAGCAGCACCCGCCAGGAGACGGTGTCGATGACCAGGTGATGGATCACCATCAGCACCCGGGTCTCGCCGTTGGCCATGGCCACATGGGCGGTGCGCCAGACCGGGCCATCGCGCAGGTCCAGGCTGCGCTGGACCTCCTCGGCGAACAGTTCCAGCTCCGCCTCGTCCGCGACCTCCCGCTGCCAGAGCAAGGGCTCCGATGCCCAGAGCGCCTGCAGCTCCGCCAACGGCTGGTAGTGCTGCAGGGTGCGCCCACCGACCTCGGTGAAGCGCAGGCGCAGGGCGTCGTGCTGCTGGACGATGCTGCGCAGCGCCAGCTCCAGGGCCGCCAGGTTCAATGCCTGGCGTGCGCGCAACAGCAACGCCTGGTTGAAGTGGTGAGGCTCTTCCATGCGTTCGTCGAACAGCCACTGCTGGATCGGAATCAGGTTGAACTGGCCTTCGGCAGCCACCTGGGTGGTGTCCGCCTGGGGCTGATCCGCCAGCGGCCGCTGCCCGAAGATCGCCTCGATGGTCGGGTGGCGCATCAGGTCCCGCAGCTTCAGCTCCATGTTCAGCTCCGGGTGGTTACGCACCCTCGACACCACTTGCAGGCTGAGGATGGAGTCGCCCCCCAGCTCGAAGAAGTTGTCGGTGATGCCCACCTGCTCCACCTGCAGCACCTCGGCCCAGACCTGCGCCATCAGCTGCTCGTCGCGGGTCCGCCCGGCCACGTACCGGGTGCCCTTGAACGCGGGCTCCGGCAGCGCCTGGCGATCGAGCTTGCCGTTGGGCGTCACCGGCAGGCGCGGCAGGCAGATGATCTGCGCCGGCACCATGTAGTCCGGCAGGCTGGCCCGCAGCTCGGCCTTCAGGCGGTCGCCGATGGGCTCGCCGCCCGGCGTCACCACATAGCCGATCAGTTGCTTGCCCGAAGCGCTGTCCCGGGCGACCACGACGGCGTCGTCGACATCGCCCGACTGGCGCAGGCAGGCCTCGATCTCACCGAGTTCGATACGGAAGCCCCGTACCTTGATCTGGTGATCGATGCGGCCGACGTAGTCGAGCACGCCATCGGCGCGGCGGCGCACCAGGTCGCCACTGCGGTACATGCGATCGCCCGGCTTGCCGAAGGGATCGGGCACGAAGCGCTCGGCGCTGAGCCCGGCACGACGGTGATAGCCACGGGCGACGCCTTCGCCACCGATGTAGAGCTCGCCGGCGATGCCCGGTGGCAGCGGGTTGAGGTTCTCGTCCAGCACATAGAGCGCGCGCTGCCCCACCGCGCGACCGATGGGCGCATAGGCGGCTTCGCAGCGGGTGCTGGCCGGCACCTTCCACAGCATCGGGGTGACCACGGTCTCGGTCGGCCCATAGCCGTTGGTGAAGTAGCGGGGACGCAGGGCGGCCTTCACCTGCTCGAAGGTCGGCTCCGGCACCGCGTCGCCGCCGAAGCAGTACACGCGCACCGGTGGCGGGGTCAGCCCGCTCTGCTCCGCGTATTCGGCCAGCTGCTTGAGGTAGGCCGGCGGGAAGCAGGCGATGCTGATGGCGTGCCGGTGCAGGGCCTCGAAGGTCTGCTCGGGCGTCCACAGCGCACCGTCGCGGATGACCAGGGTGCCGCCGCTGAACAAGGTGCTCAGCCAGCGCTCATGGGCCCCGTCGAAGGCGAACGACATGAAGTGCAGCTCGCGGGTCCCGGTATCCATCTCGTACAAATTGGCGATCGCCTGGCAATGCATGCTCAGCGGGCCGTGGGTCACCGCGACGCCCTTGGGCCGCCCGGTGGAGCCGGAGGTGTAGATCAGGTAGGCCAGGTTCTGCGCCAGCAGGCCGCTGTGCAGCGGCTCGGTGCTGCCGGCCCATTCGTCGAAGCCATCCAGCAGCAACACCTGCGGGCCATCCACCCGGGGCAAGCGCTCCTTCACGCCGCTGTGGCTCAGCAGCAGCGCCATGGCGGAGTCTTCGATCATGAAGGCCAGCCGGTCCGACGGGTAGTCGATGTCGAGGGGAACGTAGGCCGCCCCGCTCTTCATCACCGCCAGGAAGGCCACGACCGTCTCCACCGAGCGTTCCAGGGCCACGCCGACCACCTTCTCCGGGCCTGCGCCGAGCGCCAGCAGGCGGTGGGCCAGCCGGTCCGAAAGGTTCGCCAGCTCGCCATAGGACAGCTGCCGCTCACCGCAGACCAGCGCCACGGCGTCCGGGCGCTCGGCGGCGTGGCGGGCGATCAGCTCGGGCAGCAGTGCCGTCGGCTGTTCATCGGCCACAGGCGCCGCGCTCCACTGGGCGAAGGCCTGCTGCTGCACGGGCGGCAGCAGCGCGAGGTTGCCCAGGGCCACCTCCGGCGAGGCGATCAGCACCTCCAGCATGTGCTCCAGGGTGACACGGATGCGCTCCACCGCCTCGACGCTGAACGCGTTGCGCAGGAACAGGTACTCGATGGACAGCCGGTCCCCCAGGTGCACCGCCAGGTCCATGGGGAAGTTGGTCACATCGTGGTTGCGGGAGGCTCCGAAGCTCAGGCCGGTGTCGTTCTCCTCGCCCAGGCGTTCGTCGATCGGGTAGTTCTCGAACACCAGGATGCTGTCGAACAGCCCCTGGCCGCCCATCCCGGACCAGCGCTGGATATCCGCCAGGGGGGCGTGGGCGTGCTCGCGGATCTCCAGGTTGTACGCCTGCAGCTGCTGCAGCCATTGCGCCAGGGGCTGCTCCGCCGGCAGGGTCTGGATCACCGGCAGGGTGTTGATGAACAGGCCCAGGATGCTGTCGGCATTGGCCAGGCTGGCCGGGCGCCCCGCCACGGTGGCGCCGAACACCACGGTGGATTGGCCGGTGAAGCGCTGCAACAGCAGCAGCCAGGCGCCCTGGATCAGGGTGTTGGGGGTGATGTGCAGGTCGCGGCAGGCCTGCTGCAGGCGGCGGGTCTGCACCTCGTCCCAGCGGGTGTACAGGGCGTCGTGGCCTGGCAGGTCCTGCGCATGCCGGGGGAAGACCGACTGGGCGAGGAAGGTAGCCTGCTCCAGCTCGCCCAGGCGTGCCCGCCAGAACGACTCCAGGCTGTTCCCATCCTGCCGCTTCAGCCAGGCGATGAAGTCACGGTAAGGCCCGTTGCGGGTCGCGACCTGGCCCTTGGCATAGAACTGCATGACCTCGCCGAACAGCCGCGAACTGCTCCAGCCGTCCATGAGGATGTGGTGGCAGGTCCAGATCAGTTGGTGGCGCTGCTCGTCCAGGCGCAGCAGCAACACGCGCTGCAAGGGTGCCTGCGCCAGGTCGAAGCCTTCCCGGTAGTCGGCCGCCGCGCGCTCGGCGAGGGCCTCTTCGCCCTGCTCACGCTGCCGCCAGTCTTCCTGCCGCAGGTCCAGTGGTACATGGCGGTGGACGATCTGCACCGGCTCGCTCGAGCCGCTCTGCCAGTGGAAGCTGGTCCGCAGGATGTCCTCGCGGGCGATCACCTGCTCCCAGGCCCAGGCGAAACGCTCGGCGTCCAGGCCCTCGACGGGCAGGCTGATCTGGTTGACGTAGAGCCCGGTGGCGTCGTCGGCCAGGCTGTGGAACAGCATGCCTGCCTGCATCGGCGACAGCGGGTACACATCCTGTATCTGCGGCACCGGCACGGGCAGCGCATCCAGCTGCTTCTGGTTCAGGCCGGCGAGCGGGAAGTCGGACGGCGTCAGGCCCTGGATGCCCTCGTCGCAGCAATGGTCGATCAGCCGCTCCAGCGCAGCGCCATAGGCGCCCGCCAGGCGCTCCATCACGGCGATGTCGAACACCTCGCGGCTGAAGGTCCAGTCCAGGCTCAAGCGCCCATCGAAGACCTTGCCGTTGATGGTCAGCCAGTTGCCCAGGGGCACATCGTCGCCGTGGCCGTCACCGCTGCCCTCCTCGCCCGGCACGAACAGCGCCTGCGCATCGAAGCTCTGGTCGAACTGGCCCAGGTAGTTGAAGGTGATGCGGGCCTGGGGCAACCCGGCCAGGCGCTGCTGGATATCCGGCGCGCCCAGGTGGCGCAGCACGCCATAGCCCAGGCCCTTGTCCGGCACGGCCCGCAACTGCTCCTTGATGCGCTTGATCGATTCCCCCGGGTTCTCCGAAGGGGTCAGCAGCACCGGGTACAGGCTGGTGAACCAGCCGACGGTGCGGCTCAGGTCGATGCCGTCGAAGATCTCCTCGCGGCCGTGGCCTTCCAGCTCCACCAGGCAGGCCGGCTGGCCGGTCCATTGGCAGACGGCGGTGGCCAGCGCGCTGAGCAGCAGGTCATTGACCTGGGTGCGATAGGCCACAGGGGCCTGCTTGAGCAGGCGCTGGGTCTGCTCGACGCTCAGCGACAGGCTCACCGAATGCCCATGCGCCGAGGCCTGGCTGCCTTCGGGGTTCGCCCTGGGCAACTCCGGCAGGGGCTGGTCGAGGCGGCTGGTCCAGTAGGCCAGCTCCCGCTCCAGCGCATCGCTTCCCGCATGGTCGTGCAGACGCTCGGCCCAGGTCCTGAATGCCGTCGACTTGGCCGGCAGCTTCACCGCCTCGCCGCGCGACAGCTGCTCGTAGGCGCTCTGCAGGTCTTCCAGGAGGATGCGCCAGGACACGCCATCCACCACCAGGTGGTGGATGGCCAGGTGCAGGCGCGAGCTGCCATCGGCCATGTCGATCAGGCTGCAGCGCAGCAACGGGCCCTGTTGCAGGTCCAGGCTGCGTTGCGCGCGGTTGGCCAGGGCGAGGAGCTCATCGGCATCGCGAGCGGTGCCTTGCCAGAGCTCGAGCGGTTGCTCGGCCACGGCCGCGTGGCGCGCCTTCCAGCTGCCGCTGGCGGTCTTGTGGAAGCGCAGGCGCAATGCATCGTGATGGGCGACGACCGCTTCGAGGGCCGCACCGAGCCGCGCGACGTCCAGCGGCTCGCGGGGCGTCAGCAGGATCGACTGGTTCCAGTGCTGCGGCTGGGCGATTTCGCTGGCGAGGAAGCCCTGCTGCATGGGCAGCAGCAGGCTCTCTCCGGTGACCGGCCCCTGGTCCACCCGGTTCGCCTCGCCCTGCTGGGCGACCTGGGCCAGGGCCTGGATGGTCTGGTGCAGGAACAGGTCGCGAGGCGCCAGGGCGATGCCCCGCTGGCGGGCGCGGCTGACCACCTGGATCGAGTTGATCGAATCACCACCCAGGGCGAAGAAGTTGTCGGTGATGCCCACCTCGGGTACGCCAAGTACCGCCTGCCAGATTTCCGCCAGGGCCCGCTCGACCTCGCTGCCGGGTGCCACATAGGCGCTCTGCGCCTCGTCCAGGCTCGGAACCGGCAGCGCCTTGCGGTCCAGCTTGCCGTTGGGGCTCAGCGGCATGCGCTCCAGCGCGGTGATGTGCGGCGGCACCATGTGCTCGGGCAGGGTGCGCTGCAGGTGCGCGACCAGTTGCTCACGCAGGAGCGGCCAGTCCGGCGTCTCCCCCTGCAGGACCAGGTAGGCGCTGAGGTACTTGCCGCTGCGCCCGTCCAGGGCGACGACCACGGCCTCGCGCACGTTGTCGTGGTCCAGCAGGCGCGCTTCGATCTCGCCCAGCTCGATGCGCAGGCCACGGATCTTCACCTGGTGGTCGATACGGCCCAGGTAGTCGATGACGCCATCGGCGCGGTAACGGGCCAGGTCACCGGTGCGGTACAGCCGTTCGCCCTCCACGAAGGGGCTGGGTACGAAGCGTTCCGCCGTCAGCGCGGGGCGGCGATGGTAGCCACGGGCAAGGCCCTGGCCACTGAGGTAGAGCTCGCCGCTGACGCCGACCGGCACCGGGTTCAGCTCGGGGTCGAGGATGTAGGTCATCAGGTTGGCGATGGGCTCGCCGATCGGCACCGCCTCGCGCCCTTCGTCGCGGCAGGTCCAGTGCGTCACGTCGATGGCCGCTTCCGTCGGGCCATACAGGTTGTACAGGGCGGCGCCGGGCAACCGGGCGAACACCTGCTGCTGGGCATCCACCGGCAGGGCTTCGCCGCTGCAGACGATGCGGGTCAGGCTGCGGCAGCGCCCCGCGTTCTCGTCCAGCAGGAAGGCCTGCAGCATCGAGGGCACAAAATGCAGGGTGGTGACGGCCTCGTCCTCGATCAGCCGGATCAGCTGCGCGGGGTCGCGGTGAGCACCCGGCTCGGCGACCACCAGGCGCACGCCGTACATCAGCGGCCAGAAGAACTCCCAGACCGAAACGTCGAAGCTGAACGGCGTCTTCTGCAGCACGCTGTCACCTTCGCCGAGCCCGTAGGCGTCCTGCATCCAGCACAGGCGGTTGGTCAGCGCGCCATGGCTGTTGCCCGCGCCCTTGGGCTTGCCCGTGGAGCCGGAGGTGTAGATCACATAGGCCAGGTTCGAGGCGGCGAGCGGCACCTCGGGGTTGCCGGCCGGGTAGCCCTGCAACCGCGCCTCACCATCGTCCAGCAACAAAGTCTTCACACCACCGGGTATCAGCAGCTGTTCCTGCAGCCCGGCCTGGGTCAGCAGCAGCTCGATGCCGCTGTCCTCGATCATGTAGGCCAGGCGTTCGCGGGGGTATTCCGGGTCCAGCGGCACATAGGCGCCGCCGGCCTTGAGGATGGCCAGCAGGCCCACGACCATGTCCAGGCTGCGGTGCACCGAGATCCCCACCAGGGAGTCGGCGGTCACGCCCTGCTCGATCAGGCGGTGCGCCCAGCGGTTGGCCCGCGCATTGAGCTCGCCGTAGCTCAGGGCCTGGCCGGCGAAGACCAGCGCACAGGCTGCGGGGTTCGCCGCCACCTGCGCCTCGATCAGGCGATGGACCGGCTGGTGGTTCGGGTAGTGGGCGCCGGTGCGGTTCCACTCGTAGAGCATGTGATGACGTTGCGCGGCGTCCAGCAGCGGCAGCTCGCCGACGGCCTGGCTGGGGCTGGCGACGATGCCGCGCAGCAGGTTCAGCCAGTGCTGCCCCATGCGCTCCACGGTGGCGCGGTCGAACAGGTCGGTCGCGTAGGACAGCGCGGCGGAAAGGCCCGCCTCGTACTCGAAGGTGTCCAGCGTCAGGTCGAACTGCGCGGTGCCGGCATCCCAGCTGAGCTCTTCCAGCGCCAGGCCGGCCAGGGACGTGACCTCGCGCTGCACCTCGCCGCCGTGGTTGAACATCACCTGGAACAGCGGGCTGTGGCTCAGGTTGCGCACCGGTTGCAGCGCCTCCACCAATTGTTCGAAGGGCAGGTCCTGGTGCGCCTGGGCCTGCTGGGCGGTCTGGCGCACCTGGCGCAGCAGCGTCGCGAAGGGCACATGGCCGTCGACCTGGGCCTTGAGCACCTGGGTGTTGACGAAGAAGCCGATCAGGCCTTCGGTCTCAAGGCGGTTGCGGTTGGCGATCGGCACGCCGACACGGATGTCGCCCTGCCCGCTGAAGCGGTGCAGCAGCACCTGGAAGGAGGCCAGCAGCACCGTGAACAGGCTGCAGTTCTCGCGCTGCGCCAGCTGCTTGAGCGCAACCGCCAGGGTCGGCTCCAGGGCGATGGCGATGCGCGCGCCGCGATAGCTCTGTTGTGCCGGGCGCGGCCGGTCCGTCGGCAGCTCCAGGACGGGCTGCTCGCCGCCCAGCTGCGCGCTCCAGTAGGCCAGCTGGCGGGCCTGTTCGCCCTCCTCCAGCCAGCGCCGCTGCCAGTGGCCGTAGTCGGCGTACTGGATCGGCAGCTCCGGCAGGGCTACGGGCTGGCCCTGGCTGTGGCCGACATAGAGTTTCAGCGTCTCGTCGATCATCACGCGCATCGACCAGGCATCGGAAACGATGTGGTGCTGGGTGAGCACCAGGACATGGTCGTCCTCGGCCAGCCGCAACAGCTTCACCCTCAGCAGCGGGCCGGCCTGCAGGTCGAACAGGCGCCGGGTCTCGGTCTCCACCGCCGCCCGAATCGCCTCGTCGCTGGCGTCGGCGGCCAGCGCCTCGACCTCGATCACCACCGGCGCCGCCGGGTGGATCACCTGCAGGGGCCGCTCGCCGTCCAGCACGAACGACGTGCGCAGGCTTTCATGGCGCGCGACCAGGGCGGCGAAGCTGCGCTCCAGCGCGGGCAGGTCCAGGGCGCCGCGAAGGCGCAGGGCCGCCGGGATGTGATAGGCGCTGCTGCTGGGCTCCAGCTGCCAGAGAATCCATTGCCGTTGCTGGGCATGGGAAAGCTCCAGCGGCTGCTCCCGGGAAACCCGCGGGATCGGCTGCTCGACCGGCTGCCTGTCCGCTTCCAGGGCGCGCGCCAGGGCATCGAGCTCGGGGTGGGCGAAGAGCAGGCGCAGCGGTACCTGGGCCTGCAGGGCCTGGCGCAGGCGCGCCATGACCTGGGTGGCGAGCAGCGAATGCCCGCCCAGTTCGAAGAAGCTGTCGTGCACGCCGACCCGCTCGACGCGCAGCACCTGCGCCCAGACCTCGGCGATGGTCCGCTCCAGTTCGGTACGCGGCGCCACATAGGCCTTCTGCCATTGCCGCGCATCGGGCCTGGGCAGTTGCTTGCGGTCCAGCTTGCCGTTGGGCGTGAGGGGGAAGCGCTCCAGCAGCACCGTGTACGCGGGCACCATGTAGTCCGGCAGCTTCAGGCGCAGGCGGTCGTTGAGGCCGTCACGCAGCCGGGCCTGGGCGTCGGCATCTTCGGCAGCCGGCAGGTCGCGGGGCACGACATAGGCCACCAGCACCTGCCCGCCCGGGGCGTCCTGCGCCACCACGGCGACCTCGCGCACCTCGTCCTGCTCCTGCAGGCGCGCCTCGATCTCGCCCAGCTCGATGCGCAAGCCACGGATCTTCACCTGGTGGTCGATGCGACCCAGGTACTCGATGATGCCGTCGGCACGGATACGGGCCAGGTCGCCGGTGCGGTACAGGCGCTCCCCAGCCTTGAAGGGATTGGGAATGAAGCGTTCAGCGGTCAGCCCCGGGCGCTGGAAGTAACCGCGCGCGAGGCCGTCGCCGGCGATCAGCAGTTCACCGGCCACGCCATGGGGCACGGGGGACAGGTCGGCGCCGACCACATAGAGCGCGGTGTTGTCGATGGGGCGTCCCAGCCAGGGCTCGGGGGCCTCCTGGCCAAGCCGGTGGATGGCCGACCAGATGGTGGTCTCGGTCGGCCCGTAGAGGTTCCACACCTCGCCGCCCAGGACCAGCATGCGGGCCGCCAGCTCGCGCGGCAGCGCCTCGCCGCCACAGAGGAAGGTGCAGCCACGCAGGACCTCCGCCCGCTCGTTGTCCAGCAGCATGCGCCAGGACGACGGCGTCGCCTGCAGCACGTTCACCTGCTCGCGTTCCACCAGGTCCAGTACCGCGTAGGGGTCCTGGGCGACCTCGGGTCCGCTCAGCACGATGCGCGCGCCGACCATCAGGGGCACGTAGATCTCCAGGCCGAAGATGTCGAAGGAGAAGGTGGTCAGCGACAGCACCCGGTCCCCGGCCACGACGCCCGGCACACGGGCCATGCTGGCGACGAAGTTGGTCAGCGCGCCATGGCGCACCATCACGCCCTTGGGGCGCCCGGTGGAGCCCGATGTGTAGAGGGTGTAGGCGAGGTTTTCCGCTTCGATCCGGGTGGGCAGGTCCATGTCGGGGAAGGCATCCAGCGAGTCGCCCAGCTCGTCCAGCAGCAGTGCCCGCACCGTCGTCGGCACCGGCAGGCGCTCGGCCAGCGCGCGCTGGGTCAGCAGCAGCTCGATGCCGCTGTCCTCGATCATGTAGGCCAGGCGCTCCTCGGGGAACGCCGGGTCCAGCGGCAGGTAGGCGCCGCCGGCCTTGAGGATGGCGAGCAGCCCCACCAGCATGTCCACGCTGCGCGCAACCGAGAGCCCCACCAGCAGGTCCGGCCCCACGCCCAGCTCGACCAGCCGGCCGGCCAGGCGATTGGCGCGGCGGTTGAGATCGGCATAGCCCAGTCGTTCCCCACCGATCACCAGGGCGATGGCGTCGGGATCACGCGTCACCTGGGCCTGGAACAGCTCATGGACGAAACGCGCCTCCGGAAGCGCAACCGCCGTGTCGTTCAGCTCCACCAGCATCGCCTGCTGCTGGCTCGCATCCAGCAGCGGCAGCTCGCCGACGGCCTGCTCCGGCCTGGCCAGGATGCCGCGCAGCAGGTTCAGCCAATGGCCGGCCATGCGCTCCACCGTGGCGGCGCAGAACAGGTCGGTGGCGTAGGTCATGGAGGCGCTGATGCCGCCGGGATGCTCGAGCGTCTCCAGGGTCAGGTCGAACGACGCCGTGCGGGTCTCGCCCTGCAGCCCCTCGACCCGCAGCCCAGCCACCGGCGCCCCGCGTGCAGGGCCCTCCGCCTGGTGGTTGAACAGCACCTGGAACAGCGGCGTATGGCTGAGGTTGCGCTCCGGCTGCAGCGCCTCCACCAATTGTTCGAACGGCAGGTCCTGGTGGGCCTGGGCCCCCAGCGCCGCCTGCTTGACGTCCTGCAGCAGCGCGCGGAACGGCGCCTGGCCGTCGACCTCGCTGCGCAGGACCTGGGTGTTGACGAAGAAGCCGATCAGGCGCTCGGTCTCCACCCGGTTGCGGTTCGCGGTGGGCACGCCGACGCGGATGTCGTCCTGCCCGCTGTAGCGGTGCAACAGGGCCTGGAAGGACGCCAGGAGCACCATGAACAGGCTGACGCCCTCGCGCTGGGCCATCTGCTTCAACCCGGATGACAGGCCGTCGTCCAGCGCGATCTCCAGGCGCGCGCCGCGGTAGCTCATCACCGCCGGGCGCGGGAAATCGGTGGGCAACTCCAGCACCGGCTGCCGCCCGCCGAGCAGGCCCGTCCAGTACGCCAGCTGCCGCTCGCGCTCGCCCGCCTCCATCCAGTGCCGCTGCCAGATGGCGTAGTCGGCGTACTGGATCGGCAGCGGCGGCAACTCGGGCGCCTGGCCACGGCTGAAGCCGGCATAGAAGGTGACCAGCTCCTCCACCATGACCTGCATCGACCAGCCATCGGAGACGATGTGGTGCAGCACCACGATCAGCAGGTGATCGTCATCGGCCAGGCGCAACAGGCGCACGCGCAGCAGCGGCCCGTTCTGCAGGTCGAAGAGCGGCTCGGTCTGCTCCTCGATCAGTTGGCGCAGCTGCTGGGCATCCGGAACCTGCGCCAGGGGCTCGGCCGCCAGCGTCAGCGGTGCCGGCGAGCCGACCCGCTGGAAGGTCGCCTCACCGTCCTGGACGAAGGTGGTGCGCAGGCTGTCGTGCCGCGCGACCAGGGCGTTGAAGCTGCGCTCCAGCGCCGCCACATCCAGCGCGCCCTGCAGGCGCAGGGCCGTGGGCATGTGATAGGCGGCGCTGTCCGGGTCGAGCTGCCAGAGGAACCATTGGCGCTCCTGGGCGAAGGACAGCGGCAGGCTGTCGAACGCATCGCTCACCGGCGGGATCGGCAGGTTCGCCGGCGACACGTTTTCTTCACGCATCTTCTGCAGGTACTGCCTGCGCTTCTCCAGTGGCAACGTGATGAAGCGCCTGGCGATGCGTAAAGCAACCGTGTTGTCCATCAAACCTCCTCCATTTCATCGAGCAGGGCCTCGAGCCTGCTCAATGTCGACGTACTCGTTGGCGCCCCGGTCTGTTGCAGCTGGGCGACGAAGTCCCCCAGTACCGGGTGCTGGAATATCAATTGCGGGGTGAGGCTCATGCCCAGCTCCAGTTGCAGGCGCGACACCACGTTCACCGCCAGCAACGAGTGCCCACCCAATTCGAAGAAATCGTCGCCGAGCCCGACCTGATCGAGCTTCAGCACGTCCTGCCAGATGGCGGCGACCTGCAGCTCCAGCTCGCTGCCAGGCGCCACGTAGGCCACCTGCAGCGGGCGGGCATCCGGCGCCGGCAGTGCCTTGCGATCCAGCTTGCCGTTGGTGGTCAGCGGCAGGCGGTCCAGGAACACCACCTGGCCGGGCACCATGAAGTCCGGCAGGTGATCGGCCAGGCGCGCCTTCAGGCGTTCGCCGAGCAGCGCTTCGGCCGGCTCCAGCGCACCCGCCTCGGCGACCACATAGGCCACCAGGGCCTGGCCGTCCGGGGCCAGGACCACGGCTTCACGCACCTCCGGCTGGGCCCGCAGGCGGGCCTCGATCTCGCCGAGTTCGATGCGCAGGCCACGGACCTTGACCTGGTGGTCGATGCGCCCGATGTATTCGATGACGCCATCCGCGGTGTAGCGCACCAGGTCCCCGGTGCGGTACAGCCGCCCGCCCTCGCGACCGCTGCGGGCGAAGGGATCGGGGATGAAGCGCTCGGCGGTCAGCGCCGGTCGCTGGTGATAACCACGGGCCAGCGAATCGCCGGCGATGTACAGCTCACCGACGGCACCGATGGCACAGGGCTGCAGCGCGCAGTCGAGAACATAGGTGCGCACGTTGCCCAGCGGGCGGCCGATGGCGACCGTGCGGCGCTCGTCACCCTCGGCGGCTGCCACGAGGTGGCTGGTGCTGTCGATGGTGGCTTCCGTCGGCCCGTAGAGGTTGTGCAGCTCACCGTCGAACAGCGCCATCGCCTGGTCCGCCAGGTGCTGGCCCAGGGCCTCGCCGCCGCAGAGCAACAGGCGCAGGGTGGCCAGCTGCTCGCGCCGGGCCAGGGGCAGCAGGGCCTGCAGCAGCGAGGGGGCGAGCTGCAGGACGCTGATCCGCCAGCGCACCACCTCGGCCCAGAGACGGGTCAGGTCGAGGTTCAGGTCCGGGCTCGCCAGGACCAGCTGCGCACCGCTCATCAACGGCAGCCAGAACTCCCAGACCGAGGCGTCGAAGCTGATCGCGGTCTTCTGCAGCACGCGGTCCTCGGCCTGCAGCGCCAGGCGATCCTGCATCCACGCCATGTGGTTGCTCAGCGCGCTGTGGCGGATGCCCACGCCCTTGGGGCGCCCAGTGGAACCGGAGGTGTAGATCACATAGGCCAGGTTCTGCCCGTCCGGCGCAACCGCCGGGTCGCGCTCGTCGCGGCTGGCCAGCACTTCGTCCAGGCCGTCCAGCGCCAGGCAGCTCACGCCGCTGTCGACGAACCGCGCCTCCAGGGCCCGCTCGCTGAGCAGCAGGGCGATGCCGCTGTCCTCGACCATGTAGGCCAGGCGGTCCTGCGGGTAGGCCGGGTCCAGCGGCACATAGGCGCCACCGGCCTTGAGGATCGCCAGCAGCCCGACCACCATCAGCGGCCCTCGCTGCAAGGCGAGCCCCACCAGCACATCGGGGCCCACGCCGCGCTCGATCAGCAGGTGCGCCAGGCGGTTGGCCCGGGCGTTGAGCTGCCCGTAGGTGAGGCTCTGCCCCTCTGCCAGCACGGCCACGGCCTGGGGCTGGCGCTGTGCCTGGAAGGCCACCCACTGGTGCACCTGGCGAGCATCCCGCGGGGCGGTCTCGGTGGCGTTCCACTGCTCCACCACGCGGGCGTGCATCGGCGCGTCCAGCAGGCCGAACTCGCCGAGACGACGCTGGGCGTCCGAACCGGGCATCTGCATCAGCAGGTGCACCATCTGGTCACCGAGGCCCTGGATCGATTCGCGGGAATAGCAAGCGTTGGCATAGGTGAAGTGCAGGTTGAGGATGTCACTCAGATGAACGGCCAGGGTCAGCGGGAAATTAGTTTGTTCCCGGTTGCCGAGGGCGCCGAAGCCGAGCCCGTCCGGTGCGCTGTCCTGCAGTGCCTGGGAGACCGGGTAGTTCTCGAACACCAGCAAGGTGTCGAACAGGCTGTCCCCGCCCTGCCCCGCCCAGCGCTGGATGTCGTACAGCGGCGTGTGCTCGTGCTCGCGCAGCGCCAGGTTCTGCGCCTGCAACGCCTGCAGCAGGTCGACGAGGGGTTGCTCGGGGCGCGGGCTGGCGATCACCGGCAAGGTGTTGATGAACAGGCCGATCTGCTCCTGGATGCCCCGCAGTTCGGCCGGGCGACCGGCCACCGTGGCGCCGAACGCCACGCCGTCCTGCCCCGTATGGCGTTGCAGCAGCAACAGCCAGGCGGCCTGCACCAGGGTATTGAGCGTGACCTTCTGCTGCCGGGCGAACTCGCCCAGGCGCTGGCATTCCTCCCGCGAAAGCGAGCGGTGGACGCTGTCGTGGCTGGGCTCGTCGGCCCGGGAGGCGCGCGGCTGGTCCGGCCCGGCCAGGCGGGTCGGCGCGTCGAGGGCCGCCAGTTGGCCACGCCAGAAGGTTTCGCTGGCAACGGGGTCGCGCCCCGCCAGCCAGGCGATGTAGTCGCGGTAGCGCCCGCCCTGGCGCACCACCTGCTGCCCCGCATAGCGCTGCAGCACCTCGCCGAGCAGCTGCGAATTGCTCCAGCCATCCATGAGGATGTGGTGGTGGGTGTAGACCAGGTGCCAGGCGCCTTCGCCGACCTGCACCAGGGCCAGGCGCAGCAAGGGCGCACGGGCCAGGTCGAAGCCCTGCTCCAGCTCGGCGGTCGCCAGGGCATCGAGCGCGGTGGCCAGGTCATCGCGGCCACGCCAGTCGTGCCGTGCGAAAGGAACCTCGACCTGGCGCTGGACGACCTGCAGCGGTCGCTCCAGGCCACCCTCCCAGATGAACCGGCTGCGCAGGATGTCATGAGCTTCCACGGCTTCCTGCCAGGCCCGCTGGAAACGCTCGGGGTCGAGCCCCTGCATGTCCAGGCGCATCTGGTTGATGTAGTGGCCGGTGCCCGGCTCATACAGGCTGTGGAACAGCATGCCCTGCTGCATCGGCGTCAGCGGGTAGAGGTCGTCGACCTCGCGGGCGGAAACCGGCAGCGCATCCAGCTGCCCCTGGCCAAGCCCGGCCAGGGGGAAGTCCGAGGGCGTCACGCCCTGGTTGATCGGCTGGGCACAGTGTTCGATCAGCTGCTCCAGCTCGGCGGCATAGTCATCGGCCAGTCGCTGGATCGTCTGCTCGTCGAACTGCTCGCGGCTGAAGGTCCAGCCCAGGCTCAGCTCGCCCTCGTACACCTGGCCGTTGAGGCTCAGCCAGTTGCCCAGGGGCGCCAGCGGGCTGTGGTCGGCGCCGGAACCCTCGCGGGCCGGGCGGAACAGTGCCGCCTGGCTGTCGTCGAAGCTGCCGTCGAACTGGCCGAGGTAGTTGAAGGTCAGGCGCGGCTCGGGCAGTGCCCGCAGCGCTGCACGGGCGTTCTCGTCCCCCAGGTAGCGCAGCGCACCGAAGCCCGTGCCCTTGTCGGGAACGGCCCGCAGCTGCTCCTTGATCGCCTTGATCGACGCCGCCAGGGCGCCCGCCGGCGTGAGCTTCACCGGGAACAGGCTGGTGAACCAGCCGAGGGTGCGGGTCAGGTCGATGTTGGAGAACAGTTCCTCACGACCATGGCCTTCCAGCTGGATGAGGGTGTTCGGCTGCCCGGTCCAGCGGCAGATCACCCGTGCCAGGGCGGTGAGCAGCAGGTCGTTGACCTGGGTGCGGTAGGCCTTGGGGGCCTCCTGCAACAGGCGACGGGTCGCCTCCCGGCCCAGCTGGGTGAACAGGGTGCGCGCCAGGCGCGCCTCACGGGGTGCATCCGGGTGTTCGCAGGGCAGTTCGGCGCAAGCGTCCTGCAGGTGCTCCTGCCAGAACCCCAGCTGCCGTTGCAGGGCTTCGCTGCGGGCATGGCGCTGCATCTGCTCGGCGAACGCCTTGACCGAACTGGTCTTGGACGGCAGCCGCACCGGCTCGCCGCCCTGCACTTGGCGGTAGGCGGCCTGCAGGTCGTCGAAGAGGATGCGCCAGGAGACGCCATCGATCGCCAGGTGGTGGACCACCAGCTGCAAGCGTTGGCTGCCGTCCGCCAGGGTGGCCAGCACCGCGCGCAGCAGCGGGCCGTCCTGCAGGTCCAGGCTACGCTGGGCCCGCTCGAGCAGCGCGTCCAGGGCGGCGGCATCCGCGACACGGGCCTCCCAGAGCAGGCTGGCGTGTGCCCAGTCCTGCTCCTGGCGGTCGAGGTCACGGTGGGTCGCTTCCCAGCCTTCCACGCCCTCGACGAAGCTCAGGCGCAGGGCATCGTGATGCCTGACCAGGCTGCGCAGGGCCTGCTCCAGCACCCCGGGCTGCAACGGGCTGGCCGGGGCCAGCAACACCGACTGGTTGTAGTGATGGCGTTCGGGGATGGGCTCGGCGAAGAAGGCGTGCTGGATCGGCAGCAAGGGCGTGCTGCCCAGGACCGGCCCCTGGTCCACGACGAACGCTTCGTCGCCCACCTGCGCAACGCCGGCCAGCGCGTGGACGGTCTGGTGCTGGAACAGGTCCTTGGGCGTGATGCGGATGCCGTCCTGACGGGCGCGGCTCACCACCTGGATGGAGATGATCGAGTCGCCGCCCAGCTCGAAGAAGTTGTCGTTGAGCCCCACCCGCTCCAGCTTGAGCACGTCCTGCCAGATCAGCGCCAGGCGCTGCTCCAGCTCGCTTTGCGGCGCCACGTAGTGCTGCTGCGCCTGGCTCGCATCCGGTTGCGGCAGCGCCTTGCGGTCCAGCTTGCCGTTGGCGGTCAGCGGCCAGTGCTCCACGAACAGCAGGTGCGTCGGCACCATGTAGTCCGGCAGCTCGGCCTTCAGCTCGGTTTTCAGAGCGTCGCGCAATGCGCCGGCATCCTCCAGCGGGCTCGCTGGCAGCACGTAGCCCACCAGTTGCGTGCCGGTCGGCCCTTCATGGGCCAGCACCACGGCCTCGCGCACGGCATCCAGCGCAGCCAGGCGCGCCTCGATCTCGCCTAGCTCGATACGGAAACCACGGATCTTCACCTGATGGTCGATCCGTCCCACGTATTGGATGACGCCGTCGCTGCGGTACTGCGCCAGGTCGCCGGTGCGGTACAGGCGTGCACCGGGCTCGCCGAAGGGATCGGGAATGAAGCGCTGTGCGGTCAGGTCGCCACGGTTCAGGTAGCCCCGCGCCAGGCCGGCACGGCCTACGTAGAGCTCGCCGATGCAGCCACGGGGCACGGGGTTGAGCTCACCGTCGAGCAGGTACCAGGACAGGTCCGGGATCGGCTCGCCGATGGGGCTGCTGGCGTCATGCTCAAGATCAGCCAGGGACAGCGGTCGGTAAGTGACGTGCACCGTGGTCTCGGTGATGCCGTACATGTTGATCAGCTGCGGCGCGGTGTCGCCGAAACGTTCGAACCAGGGGCGCAGGCCGTGCACGTCCAGGGCCTCGCCACCGAACACCACGTAACGCAGCGCCAGCTCATCCTGGGCGGCGCAGGCGATCTGCATCAGCGGCTTGAAGGCCGAGGGCGTCTGGTTGAGCACGGTGACGCCGGTGTTCACCAGCAGGGCATGGAAGTCCTGCGGCGAACGGCTCACATCGTGGGGCACGATTACCAGCTCGCCGCCGTACAGCAGCGCGCCGAAGATTTCCCAGACCGAGAAATCGAAGGCATAGGAATGGAACAGCGACCAGACGTCCTGGGGGCCGAAGTCGAACCAGCCTTCGGTGGCCTGGAACAGCCGCATGAGGTTGCTGTGGGGCAGCAGCGTGCCCTTGGGCTTGCCGGTGGAGCCGGAGGTGTAGATCACGTAGGCCAGGTTGGCCGGCGACATCGCCACCTGCGGCTCGTGCTCGGGATAACCCGCCGCGCCCTCCAGCAGCAATGCATCCACCGTCGCCGGGATCGGCAGGCTCTCTAGCAAGGCTGGCTGAGTCAGCAGCAGGCGGATGCCGCTGTCCTCGATCATGTAGGCCAGGCGGTCCTCGGGGTAGCTCGGGTCCAGGGGCACATAGGCGCCACCGGCTTTGAGGATCGCCAGCAGGCCCACCACCATTTCCAGGCCACGCTCGGTGGCCAAGCCCACCCGCACATCCAGGCCCACGCCACGCTCGATCAGTTGGTGGGCCAAACGGTTGGCCCAGGTATCGAGTTCGCCATAGCTCAGGGTCTGTGCCTCGAAGCGCAGGGCGATGGCCGCCGGGCGCAGGCGCGCCTGTTCGGCGATGCGCTGGTGGGCGCACTGGGTGACGTCGAAAGCACGGGCCGCCGGGTTCCACTGCCGTAGGTTCGCCTGGCGCTCCTCGGCATCGAGCAGCGGCAGTTCGCCGACGCGGCACTGCGGGTCGGCGACGATGCCGCGCAGCAGGTTGAGCCAGTGGCCGGCCAGGCGCGAGACGGTGCCCGCGTCGAACAGGTCGGTGGCGTAGGTCAGCGAGGCGGTGAGCTCACCGGCTGCTTCCAGGGTGTCCAGGGTCAGGTCGAACTGGGCGGTGTGGCTGTCCCAGTCCTGCGCTTTCAGCGTCAACCCGGGAAGGGACGGCAGCGCCTCACGACCGGCGCTCTGGTGGTTGTAGAGCACCTGGAACAGTGGGCTGTGGCTCAGGCTGCGCTCCGGGCGCAGGGCATCCACCAGCTGCTCGAAGGGCAGGTCCTGGTGCGCTTCCGCGCCCAGCGCCGCATCCCGGGCCTGCCCGAGCAGATCGGCGAAGCGCACCTGCCCATCGACCTGGGCCCTGAGCACCTGGGTGTTGACGAAGAAGCCGATCAGGCGCTCGGTCTCCACGCGGTTGCGGTTGGCGATCGGTACGCCGACGCGGATATCCGCCTGCCCGCTGTAGCGATGCAACAGCGCCTGGAACGAGGCCAGCAGCACCATGAACAGGGTCACGCCCTCGCGCTGCGCCAGCTGGGCGAGTTGCCCGGCCAATGCCGGCGGCAGCTCGATGGCCAGGCGGGCACCGGCGAAACTCTGCTGGGCCGGGCGTGGGCGGTCGGTGGGCAGCTCCAGCAATGGGTGCTCGTCGCCCAGGGCGGCGGTCCAGTAGGCCAGCTGGCGTTCGCGCTCGCCCGCTTCCATCCACTGGCGTTGCCAGGCGGCATAGTCCGCGTACTGGATGGGCAAGGCGTCCTGACGCACGGCCAGGCCCTGGCCATGGGCCCCATAGCCCTCCATCAGCTCCTGCACCAGCAGTTGCATCGACCAGCCATCGGAGACGATGTGGTGCTGGGTCAGCACCAGCACATGCGCCTGCGGCGCGATGCGCAGCAGGCCGACCCGCAGCAGCGGGCCCTTTTCGAGGTCGAAGGGTTCGCTGACCTGCTTCTGCACGAAGGCGCGGATGTACGCCTCGTCCGCGCCCTCCTCCACCTCGGGCGACAGCACCAGCGGCAGGTCGGGGTGGATCAGTTGACGGGCCTGCCCATCGCTCTGGACGAAGGTGGTGCGCAGGCTTTCGTGACGCTGCACCAGGCCCGCGAAGGCCCGTTGCAGTGCCTCGATGTCGAGCTCGCCCTCGATCCGCAGCGCTGCAGGAATGTGATAGGCGGCGCTGCCCGGCTCCATCTGCCAGAGGAACCACTGGCGCTGCTGGGCATAGGACAGCGGCAGGCTCTGCCCGCGATCCACCCGTGGAATGGACAGGGTCTGCACACCTGCGGATTGTTCCAGCACCTTCACGCAGGCCTTGAAGTCGGCATTCTCGAACAGTTGGCGAAGCTGCAGGTCGAGCCCCAGCTCCTGGCGAATCCGCGACACCATCTGGGTGGCCAGCAACGAGTGCCCGCCCAGCTCGAAGAAGTTGTCGTTGAGCCCTACCCGCTCCAGCTTCAGCACGTCCTGCCAGATCAGTGCCAGGCGTTGCTCCAGCTCGCTCTGCGGCGCCACATGGTGCTGCTGCGCCTGGCTCGCATCCGGCTGCGGCAGCGCCTTGCGATCCAGCTTGCCGTTGGCGGTCAGCGGCCAGCGCTCCACGAACAGCAGGTGCGTCGGCACCATGTAGTCCGGCAGTTCGGCCTTCAGCCCGGTTTTCAGGGCGTCACGCAATGCGCCGGCATCCTCCAGCGGACTCGCTGGCAGCACGTAGCCCACCAGTTGCGTGCCGGTCGGCCCTTCATGGGCCAGCACCACGGCCTCTCGCACGGCATCCAGCGCAGCCAGGCGCGCCTCGATCTCACCCAGCTCGATGCGGAAACCACGGATCTTCACCTGGTGGTCGATGCGCCCCACGTATTGGATGACGCCATCGCTGCGGTACTGCGCCAAGTCGCCGGTGCGATACAGGCGCGCACCGGGCTCGCCGAAGGGGTCGGGGATGAAACGCTGTGCGGTCAGGTCGCCACGGTTCAGGTAGCCCCGCGCCAGGCCGGCACGGCCCACGTAGAGCTCACCGATGCAGCCACGAGGCACGGGGTTGAGCTCGCCATCGAGCAGGTACCAGGACAGGTCCGGGATCGGCTCGCCGATGGGGCTGCTGGCGTCATGTTCCAGGTCCGCCAGGGACAGCGGTCGGTAAGTGACGTGCACCGTGGTCTCGGTGATGCCGTACATGTTGATCAGCTGCGGCGCGGTATCGCCGAAACGTTCGAACCAGGGGCGCAGGCTGTGCACGTCCAGGGCCTCGCCACCGAACACCACGTAACGCAGCGCCAGCTCATCCTGGGCGGCGCAGGCGATCTGCATCAGCGGCTTGAAGGCCGAGGGCGTCTGGTTGAGCACGGTGACACCGGTGCTCACCAGCAGCGCGTGGAAGTCCTGCGGCGAACGGCTCACATCGTGGGGCACGATTACCAGCTCGCCGCCGTACAGCAGCGCGCCGAAGATCTCCCAGACCGAGAAATCGAAGGCATAGGAATGGAACAGCGACCAGACGTCCCGGGGGCCGAAGTCGAACCAGCCTTCGGTGGCCTGGAACAGCCGCATGAGGTTGCTGTGGGGCAGCAACGTGCCTTTCGGCTTGCCGGTGGAGCCGGAGGTGTAGATCACATAGGCCAGGTTGGCCGGCGACATCGCCACCTGCGGATCATGCTCGGGGTAGCCCGCCGCGCCATCCAGCAGCAATGCATCCACCGTCGCCGGTATCGGCAGGCGCTGCAGCAAGGCTGGCTGGGTCAGCAGCAGGCGGATGCCGCTGTCCTCGATCATGTAGGCCAGGCGGTCCTCGGGGTAGCTCGGGTCCAGGGGCACATAGGCGCCACCGGCTTTGAGGATCGCCAACAGGCCCACCACCATCTCCAGGCCACGCTCGGTGGCCAAGCCCACCCGCACATCTGGGCCAACGCCGCGCTCGATCAGCTGGTGAGCCAGGCGGTTGGCCCAGGTATCGAGCTCGCCATAGCTCAGGGTCTGCGCCTCGAAGCGCAGGGCAATGGCCGCCGGGCGCAGGCGCGCCTGCTCGGCGATGCGCTGGTGGGCGCATTGGGTGACGTCGAAATCACGGGCCGCCGGGTTCCACTGCTGCAGGTTCGCCTGGCGCTCCTCGGCATCGAGCAGCGGCAGTTCGCCGACGCGGCACTGCGGGTCGGCGACGATGCCGCGCAGCAGGTTGAGCCAATGGTCGGCCAGGCGCGAGACGGTGCCCGCATCGAACAGGTCGGTGGCGTAGGTCAGCGAGGCGGCGAGTTCGCCGGCTGTTTCCAGGGTGTCCAGGGTCAGGTCGAACTGGGCGGTGTGGGCGCTCCAGTCCAGGCTCTCCACGCGCAGCCCCGGCAGTTGCAAGGCTTGGCCCGCCGCATCGGTCTGGTGGTTGAACATCACCTGGAACAGCGGGCCATGGCTGAGCTGACGCTCGGGGGCCAGGGCCTGCACCACCTGCTCGAAGGGCAGGTCCTGATGCGCCTGCGCACCCAGGGCGGCCTGCTTGACCTGCGCCAGCAGATCGGTGAAGGGCATGTCGCCACGGATATCCGCATCCAGCACCTGGGTGTTGACGAAGAAGCCGATCAGGCGCTCGGTTTCCACGCGGTTGCGGTTGGCGATCGGCACGCCGACGCGGATGTCCGCCTGCCCGCTGTAGCGGTGCAGCAGCGCCTGGAACGATGCCAGCAGCACCATGAACAGGGTCAGCCCCTGGCGCTGGGCCAGCTCGCGCAACGCCGAGGCCAGTGCGGCCTCCAGCTGCAGGTCCAGGCGCGCACCGCGATGGCTCTGGACCAGCGGTCGGGCACGGTCGGCCGGCAGCGACAGCACGCTGCCGGCATCGCCCAGCCGTTCGGTCCAGTAGGCCAGCTGGCGTTGCTGCTCGCCGGCTTCCATCCACTTCCGCTGCCAGATCGCGTAGTCCGCATACTGGATCGGCAGCGGCGCAAGCGCCGCCGCTCGACCGCTGGCATGGGCGAGATAGAGCTCGATCAGGTCCTCGACCATCACCTGCGAGGAGGCGCCGTCGGAAACGATGTGGTGCAGGGTGAGGACCAGCACATGGTCGTCCTGGGCCAGCCTCAGCAGCTTCAGCCGCACCAGCGGCCCCCGCTGCAGGTCGAACGGGCGGGCGACTTCGTCATCGACGAACGCCTTGATCGCCCCCTCGTCGACAGCGCCTTCGAGGGCCTGGAACTCGATCGCCAGGCGGCCGGCCTCGACCACCACCTGGCGCAGGCCCTGCCCGTCCTCGACGAACACCGTGCGCAGGACCTCGTGGCGTTCGAGCAGGCCGTCGACGCTGCGTTGCAGCGCCTCGATATCCAGGGCACCCCGCAGCCTCAGGGCGGTGGGCATGTTGTAGGCGGCGCTGTCGGGGTCCAGGCGCCAGAGGAACCATTGACGCTCCTGGGCGTAGGACAGCTCCAGCGAGGGGAACTCGTGGCGCGTCACCGGTATCGGCAGCGCCGAGAAGCTCATGTTCTTGCTGCGCAGCTTGTCGAGGAAGGCCTGGCGCTGTGCCAGCGGCAGGCGGATGAAGCGCTGCACCAGGGAGAGGTTGTCGGGTTGGTTCATGTCAGAGGGCCTCCAGGTCAGCGAGAAAGTCGTGCATCTCATTCAGGTCGTCGCTGGAGTGAGGCGTCAGGTGTTCCGCCAGCTGCTGCGCGTAGTCGGACAGGGATGAGGTTCTGAAAAGCAGGTCGAGGGGCACGGCAGCCCCCTGCTCCATCTGGAGCCGTGCGGTCGCTTGGGTCGCCAACAGTGAATGCCCACCGAGTTCGAAGAAGTTGTCGTCGCGGCCGACGCGCTCCAGCTTGAGCACGTCCCGCCAGATATCGGCCACGCGCCGCTCCAGCTCGCCCTCGGGCGCCACGTAGGCACGCAGCAGCTGGTTGCCATCCGGCCTGGGCAGGCTCTTGCGGTCGAGCTTGCCGTTGGGCGTGAGGGGGAAGCGTTCGAGCACCAGCCACTGGGCGGGGATCATGTAGTCGGGCAGCGTCGACGCCAGGGCCGCCTTGAGCTGGCTGCGCAGCTCGGCCACCTCCAGAGCCTCGTGGGGCACCAGGTAGGCCACTAGCTGGCTGCCCAGGGGGCCTTCCTGGGCGACGACCGCCGCCTCGCGGATCAGCGGGTGGGCGAGCAGTTGCGCCTCGATCTCGCCCAGCTCGATGCGGAAGCCACGGATCTTCACCTGGTGGTCGACGCGGCCGAGGTACTCGATCACGCCGTCGGCCCGGTGCCTGGCCAGGTCCCCGGTGCGGTACAGGCGGGTGCCGTTGCCGAACGGGTCCGGCAGGAAGCGTTCGGCGGTCAGCGCCGGGCGGTCGTGGTAGCCACGGGCCAGGCCATCGCCACCGATGTACAGCTCGCCGATCACCCCCGCCGGGTTCGGTGCGAAATCACCGTCGAGAATGAACAGCGAGGTGTTGGCGATCGGCCGCCCCAGCCAGGGGTGCGGCTGCTCCGGGGTCAGCCGGTGGACCGCCGACCAGATGGTGGTCTCGGTGGGGCCATAGAGGTTCCACACGGCAGCGCCCAGGGCCAGCATGCGCTGGGCCAGGTCATCGGCCAGGGCCTCGCCGCCGCAGAGGAAGGTGCGCCCGGCCAGGATCGCGGCGCGGGGGTGGTCCAGCAGCATGCGCCAGGTGGACGGCGTGGCCTGGATGACGCTGACCCGCTGCTGCTCGATGAGTTGCAGCAGGCGCTCCGGGTCATGGGCGCCGTGCCGGTCCGCCAGCACCACGCAGGCGCCCTGGAACAGCGGGCCATAGAGCTCCAGCCCGAAGATGTCGAAGGAGAAGGTGGTCAGCGACAGCACCCGATCGGCCGCCTCGATGCCGGGCTCCCGCACCATGCTGGCGACGAAATTGACCAGGGCCTGGTGGCGCACCATCACGCCCTTGGGCTTGCCGGTGGAGCCGGAGGTGTAGATGGCGTAGCACAGGTGCTCGCCGCCGACCGCGACCTGCGGGTCGACCGGGCTTTCCTCCAGGCTGGCCGCCGGCTCCACCAGCAACGTGCGCACGCCAGCCGGCAGGGCGAACTGCCCGGCCAGGGCCGGCTGGGTCAGCAGCAGTTGCAGGCCGCTGTCCTCCACCATGTGCGCGAGGCGGTCCTGGGGATATTGCGGGTCGAGCGGCACGTAGGCGCCGCCGGCCTTGAGGATGGCCAGCAAGCCGATCACCATCTCGACGCCACGCTCCAGGGCGATACCGACGAGCTGGTCCGGCACCACGCCGAGCCCGATGAGCCGGTGCGCGAGGTGGTTGGCCTGGCGGTTGAGCTGGCCGTAGCTCAGTGCCTGCCCATCAAAGCGCAGGGCGATGGCGTCAGGCGTGGCACGGGCCCGGGCCTCGAACAGCTGGTGCATGCAGGGCGCCTGCGGGTAGTCGGCGGCGGTGGCATTCCACACGCTGACCACACGCTCGTGCTCGGCCGCATCCAGCAGCCTCAGCTCGCCCAACGGCTGCTCGGCGGCGTCGGGCATCTGCTGCAGCAGGCGGCCCAGGTGGCGACCCAGTTGCTCGATGGCGTCATGGGCGAAGGCTTCGCGCTGGTAGCTGAACTGCACCGAGAGGCATTCGCCGAGGCTGACCATCAGGGTCAGCGGGTAATTGGTCTGCTCCTGACTGTCCACGGCGCCGAAACGCACCCCATGGGCAGCGCTCTGCTCCAGGGCCTCGGCGATCGGGTAGTTCTCGAACACCAGGATGTTGTCGAACAGGGCTTCGCCACCCTGCCCGGCCCAGCGCTGGATATCGAACAGCGGGGTGTGCTCGAACTCGCGCAGCGCCAGGTTCTGGGCCTGCAGCGCCTGCAGCCAGTCGACCAGCCGCTGTTCGCCGCGCGGGCTGGCGACCACCGGCAGGGTGTTGATGAACAGGCCGATCTGCTGCTCGCTGCCGGGCAGGTCCGCCGGGCGGCCGGCGACGGTGGCGCCGAAGACCACGCCCGACTTGCCGGTATGGCGCTGCAGAAGCAGCAGCCAGGCGGCCTGTACCAGGGTGTTGACGGTGACCTTGGCGGCCCGCGCAAACGCGCCGAGCTGGCGGGTCTGCCCGGCATCCAGCTGGATGCCATGCAGGCCATGGGCGACCGTCGCGTCGTGGGCATCCGGCCTCGGGAAGACCGAGGCCAGGCGCACGGGCTCGTCCAGCACGCTCAGTTGGCGGCTCCAGAAGACTTCTGCAGCGGCCGCGTCCTGGCGCTGCAGCCAGGCGATGTAGTCGCCGTAGCGGCCCGGGACCGAAGGCAGCGTGCCCTGGCCGTAGTGCTGCAGCACCTCGGCGAACAGCTGGGCGCTGCTCCAGCCGTCCATGAGGATGTGATGGTTGGTGTAGATCAGGTGGTGGCGATCGTCGCCGGTGCGCACCAGGACCAGGCGCATCAGCGGCGCCTGTTCCAGCTCGAAGCCACGGGCGCGTTCTTCCTCGGCCAGCGCATCGAGCGCCGCCTCCAGGCTGGCCTGGTCACGCCAGTCCAGCAGGCTGAAGGGGATGTCGAGCTGGCGGTAGACCAGTTGCACCGGCTGTTCGAGATCGCCCTGCCAGAAGAACCCGGTGCGCAGGATGTCGTGACGGTCCAGCACCGCCTGCCAGGCCGCGCGGAAGCGCGTGGGGTCCAGCCCCTCGATGTCGAGGCGGGTCTGGTTGACGTAGTTGCCGCGGGCCTGCTCGAACAGCGAGTGGAACAGCATGCCCTGCTGCATCGGTGACAGCGGGTAAAGGTCGTCGATGGCCGCAGCGGCCACTGGCAGCGCATCGAGCTGGGCCTGGGTCAGGCGGGCCAGGGGGAAGTCGGACGGGGTCACGCCCTGGTTCGCGGCGCTGCAGCAATGCTCGATCAGCGCACGCAGCTCGTTCTGGTAGTCATCGGCCAGGCGCTCGATGGTGGCGACCTCGAACAGCGCGCGGCTGAAGGTCCAGCTGAGATCCAGCTCGCCGCCGAATACCTGGCTGTCCAGGGCCAGCTGGTTGCCCAGCGGCCCCTCCAGGTCGACCTCCTCGCCTCCCGATTCCGCGGTCGGCACGAACAGCGCCGCATCGGCCTCATCGAAGCTGCCGTCGAACTGCCCCAGGTAGTTGAAGGTCAGGCGCGGCACGGGCAATTGGCCCAGCACGGCGCGGGCCTGGGGCTCTCCCAGGTGGGCCAGCACGCCGAAGCCGATGCCCTTGTTGGGAATCGCCCGCAGCTGTTCCTTGATGCCTTTGAGCGCGGCCCCGAGATTCCCCTCGGCGCTCAGCCGGGCCGGGAACACGCTGGTGAACCAACCGACGGTACGGGTCAGGTCGATGGCATCGAACAGGTCTTCACGTCCGTGCCCTTCGAGCTGGACCAGCACCTTCGCTTCACCGGTCCAGCGGGCGATGGTGCGGGCCAGCGCCGTCAGCAGCAGGTCGTTGACCTGGGTGCGATAGGCCGCCGGGGCCTCCTGCAGCAGGCGGCGGGTCAGCCCGGCATCCAGGCGGCGACGGACCGCCACGGCGCTGCGGTGGGTCAGGCCCCCTTGCGGATGGTCGCACGGCAGGGACACGGAGGCGCCCTGCAGCTGCGCCTGCCAGTAACCCAGTTCCGCCTGCATGGCGGTGCTCCGGGCATGGGCCTGCAACTGCTCGGCCCAGTCCTTGGTGGAGCTGGTCTTGGCCGGCAGCGCGACCGCCTGGCCACCTTCGATGAGGCGATAGGCGAGCTGCAGGTCTTCGAACAGGATGCGCCACGACACGCCGTCCACCACCAGGTGATGGATGACCAGCAGCAGGCGCTGGCTGCCGTCATCGAGGGTGGCCAGGAGTGCACGCAGCAAGGGGCCCTGTTGCAGGCTCAGGCTGCGCTGCACGGTGTTGCCCAGTTCATGCAGCGCCTGGGCGTCGGCGACCCGGGCCTGTTGCAGCAGCGCTTCGCCCTGGGCCTGTGGCTCCTGGTAGCGGGCCGTCCAGCCCGCCTCGGTTTCGCTGAAGGACAGGCGCAGCCCGTCATGGTGCTCCACCAGGCGTTGCAGGGCCTGCTCGAGCGCCTCCGGCTGCAGGGGGCGGGTCGGCTTGAGCATCACCGACTGGTTCCAGTGATGGCGCTGGGGGATGTCGTTGTCGAAGAACATCCGCTGCACCGGCAGCAGCGGCGACTCGCCGCGCACCGGCCCCTGGTCGATGGCCAGGGTCGCGTCGCCCTGGCGCGCCACGCCGGCGAGCGCCTGGATGGTCGGGTGCTGGAACAGGTCTTTCGGGGTGAGGCGGATGCCCAGCTGGCGCGCACGGCTGACCACCTGGATGGAGATGATCGAATCACCGCCGAGCTCGAAGAAATTGTCGTTCAGGCCGACCTGCTCCAGCTTGAGCACCTCTTCCCAGATCCGCGCCAGCTGCCGTTGCAGCTCGCTCTGCGGGGCCACGTAGGCCTGCTGCAGCTGGCTGAGGTCCGGGCGGGGCAGGTTCTTGCGGTCGAGCTTGCCGTTGGGCGTCAGCGGCAGGCGCTCCAGGCGCATCAGGTGGGACGGCACCATGTGCGCCGGCAGGCTGGCCTTGAGCTGCTCGCGCAGGCCCTCGACGAAGCCGGCCGCGTCGTCGCTGGCGACGACGTAGCCCACCAGGCGCTTGCCGCTGCCGGCTTCGCCTTCCTGGGCCACCACCACCGCCTCGCGCACGCCCTCCAGGGCCTGCAGGCGCGCCTCGATCTCGCCCAGCTCGATGCGGAAGCCGCGGATCTTCACCTGGTTGTCGATGCGTTCCAGGTAGTCGAAGGTGCCATCGGCACGCTGGCGCACCCGGTCGCCGGTGCGATAGAGCAGGCCGCCCGCGCTGCCGAAGGGGTCGGCGACGAAGCGCTCGGCGGTCAGGCCCGGGCGGTTCAGGTAGCCGCGCGCGAGGCCGCTGCCCCCCAGGTAGAGCTCACCGGTCATGCCCTGGGGCACGGGGTTGAGGTCGGCGTCCAGCACGTAGGTGCTGCGGTCGCCGATGCGGCTGCCGATGGGGGCATAGGCCGCGCCGCATGACTGGTCCCGCCCGGCCTTCCAGATCAGCGGGGTGACCACGGTTTCGGTCGGGCCATAGCCGTTGATGATGAAGTCGGGGTCCAGCGCCCGCTTCACCCGCTCGAAACTGGCGCTGGGCACCGCGTCGCCGCCGAAGCAGTAGATCCTCACCCGGGGCGGGTTGCCCTCGCGCTCGGCGTGCTCGGCCAGTTGCTGCAGGTACACGGGCGGGAACGCCGCCACGGTCACGCCTTCGGCCTGCATCGCGCGGTAGGTCTGCTCCGGGGTCCAGAGGCTGTCATCGCGGATCAGCAGCGAGCCGCCGTGGGTCAGGCTGGTGAGCCAGCGCTCGTGCGCGCCGTCGAAGGCGAAGGACATGAAGTGGAATTCGCAGTCGTCGGCGCTCATCTCGTAACGCTCGCCGATCGCCTGGCAGTGCATGCTCAGCGGGCCATGGGCGACGCACACGCCCTTGGGCTGGCCGGTGGAGCCGGAGGTGTAGATCACGTAGGCGAGGTTGTGCGGGTCGACCTGCACCGCCGGGGCCTGGCGCGGCTGCCGCGAGAGGTCGAGGCGGTCTAGTTCCAGCACCTTGAGGTCGGCGTCCACGGGCAGCGCGGGCAGCAGTTGCGAGTCGCTCAGCAGCAACGCGAGCCCGGAATCCTTCATCAGGTAGGCCAGCCGCTCGCGCGGGTAGCTGCTGTCCAGCGGCACGTAGGCGCCCCCGGCCTTGAGCACCGCCAGCAGGGCGACGATCAGGCCATCGCCACGGGGCAGCGCGACGCCGACCCGGACTTCCGGCCCGATGCCCTGGGCCACCAGCTCATGGGCCAACTGGTTGGCGCGGCCCTCCACCTCGGCGTAGCTGAAGCGCTGCCCGGCGAAGATCACCGCGGTGCGCTGCCCCTGCGTTGCGGCGAGTTCGGCGAAACGCCGGTGCACCGGCGTCTCGACCGCATAGGGCTGCGGCAGGTTCTGCTCCTGCAGCCGCGCCCGTTGCTCAGGGGTGACCAGGGCGATTTCGCCCAGCCGGCGCTCGGCCGATACGCAGAATTCCTGCAGCAGGTGCAGCAGTTGCCCGGCAACGCGGGCGACGGCCGCCTCGGAGAAACGGGCGGGCGCATAGCTGCAGTGCAGGGCCAGGGTTTCTCCCAGGGTCACGCCGACGCTCAGGGGGTAGTGGGTCTGGTCGAAGTTGCCGACCGCGCCGAAACGCACCCCGAGCGTCCCGCCCTGGCGGAGTGCTTCGGCGATCGGGTAGTTCTCGAAGACCAGGATGTTGTCGAACAGGGCCTCGCCGCCCTGCCCGGCCCAGCGCTGGATGCTGGCCAGCGGCGTGTGCTCGAACTCCCGCAGCGCGAGGTTCTTCTCCTGCACCGCTTGCAGCCAGTCGGCCACGCGCTGGTCCGGCCGGGAGCCGGCGACCACCGGCAGGGTGTTGATGAACAGTCCGATCTGTTGCTCGATGCCTGCCACCTCGGCCGGGCGCCCGGCCACGGTGGTGCCGAAGGCCACCACCCCGGCGCCGGTGTGGCGCTGCAGCAGCAACAGCCAGGCGGCCTGCACCAGGGTGTTGACCGTGACCTTCTGCTGGCGGGCGAACGCGTTCAGGCGCTGGGTGCGCTGCGGGTCCAGCGCGGCATCGAGCAGGCGGTGGCCGCCAGCCTCCAGCAGGTCCTGGGGCTGGACACTGGCCTGGGCAAGCAAGGTGGGCTCCTGCAGCTCGGCGACCTGCTGCTTCCAGAAGCCTTCGTCACGCACCGCATCCTGCTGGTGCAGCCAGCGGATGTAGTCACGGTAACGGCCGACGGCGGGCGCAGGCACCTCTCCGCTGTAGCGCTGCAGGACTTCACCGAGCAGCTGCGAGCTGCTCCAGCCGTCCAGCAGGATGTGATGGTTGGTGAACACCAGGTGGTGGCGCTCGTCGCTCGTGCGGATCAGCGCCAGGCGCAGCAGGCCCGGTTGCGACAGGTCGAAGCCACGTGCCCGGTCCTCTTCGAGGAAACGCGCCAGCGCCACGTCGATATCGCGACGGCCACGCCAGTCCAGCTCCACGAAAGGCAGGCTCACCTGGCGGTGGAGCACCTGCAGCGGATGGGGCAGATCGCCCTGCCAGAGGAAGGCCGTGCGCAGGATGTCGTGGCTGTCCACCGCCGCCTGCCAGGCGTCGCGGAAGCGCTGCGGGTCCAGCCCGTCGACGTCCACGCTCAACTGGTTGATGTAGGTGCCATCCCCCTGCTCGTAGAGGCTGTGGAACAGCAGGCCCTGCTGCATGGGCGACAGCGGGTAGAGGTCTTCCACCGCCTGGGCGGGCAGCCCGAGCGAGTCCAGCTGGGCCTGGTCCAGATCGGCCAGGGGAACATCCGAGGGCGTGAGGCCCGCTGCGTCTGCCTGGCAGCAGTGCTCGACCAGGGCTTGCAGCTCCAGGCCGTAGCCGTCCGCCAGCTGGCGGATGTCGGCTTCGTCGAACATGTCCTGGCTGAAGGTCCAGCGCAGTTCGAGCTCGCCGTCGTAGACCTGCCCTTCCACGCCCAGCCAGTTGTCCAGGGGCGCATCCGCGCTCTGTTCGGCCCCGGCACGCTCGCCGGCGGGCACCAGCAGCGCGCCCTCGCGGCTGTCGAAGCTGCCGTCGAATTGCCCCAGGTAGTTGAAGGTGATGCGCGGTTGCGGCAACCGTGCCAGCGCCTCGCGGTCCGCCGCCTGCCCGAGGTGACGCAGGATGCCGAAGCCGATGCCCTTGTTGGGGATCGCCCGCAGCTGCTCCTTGACCCGCTTGAGGGTGTCCGCAAGGCCCGGAGCCGGGCTCAGGCGTACCGGGAACAGGCTGGTGAACCAGCCGACGCTGCGGCTGAGGTCGATACCGTCGAACAGGTCTTCGCGGCCATGCCCTTCCAGCTGGATCAGGACATGCGCCTGCCCCGCCCATTGGCCCACGACCCTGGCCAGGGCGGTGAGCAGCAGGTCGTTGACCTGGGTGCGGTAGGCCGCGGGGGCCTGCTGCAGCAGCTGCCGGGTGCGCGCCCGGTCCAGCCGGCTGCGCACCACCCGCGCGTGGCGGCTTTGCAGGCCGCCTTCCGGGTTGCGGCACGGCAGTTCGGTGGTCACACCCTCGAACTGGGCGGTCCAGTACCCCAGCTCGCGCCTGGCCGTCTCGCTCCGGGCGTAACCCTGCAGCTGCTCGGCCCAGCTCTTGTAGGCGCTGGTCTTGGCCGGCAGGGACGGTCGCTCGCCCTGGGCACTTTGCTGGTAGGCCCGCTGCAGGTCTTCCAGCAGGATGCGCCAGGACACGCCGTCGACCACCAGGTGGTGCACGGCGAGCAGCAGGCGCTGGGTGCCGTCCCGCAGGGTGGCCAGCACCGCGCGGAGCAGCGGCCCGTCGCGCAGGTCGAGGCTGCGCTGGGCATCGGTGCACAGCGCCTGCAGGTCGTCCTCCGCCACGTCGTCACGCACCCAGAGCAGGGTCGGCAGGCCGGCCGCGAGGCCGGCCAGTTCCGCCCGCCAGGCCTCGCCGCGCTGTTCGAAGCGCGTGCGCAGCGCATCGTGATGCACGACCACGGCGTGCAGCGCCTGCTCCAGCGCGGCGGCCTGCAGCGGCTCGAGCGGGCGCAGCAGCAGCGCCTGGTTCCAGTGGTGCCGATCGGGGATGGCCTCGTCGAAGAACCCGTGCTGGATCGGCAGCAAGGGCAGCTCGCCGGTGACCGGCCCCTGGTCGATGCCCTGCCCGGCCTCGCCGAGGCGGGCCACGGCGGCCAGGGCCTGGACGGTCTGGTGCTGGAACAGATCGCGCGAGGTGAACGCGATGCCGGCCTGGCGGGCCCGGTTGACCAGCTGGATGGAGACGATCGAGTCGCCGCCCAGCTCGAAGAAGTTGTCGGTCAGGCCGACCCGCTCCAGCTTGAGCACGTCCTGCCAGAGACCGGCGATGCGCTGCTCCAGCTCGCTGCGCGGTGCCACGTAGGCCTGTTGCAGCTGGCTCGCATCCGGCAGCGGCAGGGCCTTGCGGTCCAGCTTGCCGTTGGGGCTCAGGGGCAGCGCATCGAGGAACAGGATATGCGCCGGCACCATGTAGTCCGGCAGGCTGCCGCGCAGTTGCTCGCGGATGCCCTCGCGCACCTCGTGCTGGGCATCGCCAGGCGCCTGGGCCAGGGCCTTGTCCGCCGCCACGACATAGGCCACCAGTTGCAGCGCCGATTCGCCCTGCACGGCCTGCACCGTGGCATCGCCGACGGTGTCCAGCTCCAGCAGGCGCGCCTCGATCTCGCCCAGCTCGATGCGGAAGCCACGGATCTTCACCTGGTGGTCGACACGGCCGACGTACTCGATGACGCCGGCCTCGTTGAAGCGCGCCAGGTCACCGGTGCGGTACAGACGGCCACCGGTGGTGGAGAACGGGTCGGGGATGAAGCGCTCGGCGGTGAGGCCGGGGCGCTGGAAGTAACCCCGGGCGAGCAGCTCGCCGCCGATCATCAACTCGCCCACCACCCCCACGGGCACCGGCTGGCCGTTGCCATCCAGCAGGTAGGTGCTGCGCCCGGGCAAGGCGCGACCGATCGGCAGGCCCCGTGGCAGCGCCTGGCGGCCCTCGACATAGTCGCTGCAGTCGAAGGTGGTGGCGGTGACGGTCGCCTCGGTCGGCCCGTAGGTGTTGAGCAGCCGTACCTGTTCGAGCCCGGCCTGGCGCCAGGCCTGCACCCCTTCCGGCGGCATGGCTTCGCCGCCGCTGTGCACCTGGCGCAGCACGCCGTAGTCGCGCGGCCCGGCTGCGGCGAACGCCTTGGCCATCATGTTCCAGTAGGCGGTGGTCAGGTCCATGACGGCGATGCGCTGTTCGAGGATCTGCCGGTACAGCGTCTCGCTGTCCCACACCTCGGTGCCACGCATGACCACCGATGCACCGTGGATCAGCGGCCCGTACAGCTGCTCGGCGAAGGCGTCGAAGTTGAAGGTGGCGAACTGCAGCACGCCGTCGCCGCGCTCCAGGCGGTAGTAGTGCACCGCCGCATGGGCATGCCCGGCCAGGGCGCCGTGGCTGATGGCCACGCCTTTGGGCCGGCCGGTGGAGCCCGAGGTGAACATCACGTAGGCCAGGTTGCCGAGGCTCGCACGCGGCGGGAGGTTGTCGCCGGCGGCCTGTGCCCCGGCGTCTTGGTGGTCCAGGCACAGGGTCGGCAGCGTATCGGGGATCGGCAGGCGCTCGCGCAGTGCGGCCTGGGTCAGCAGCAGCCGGCAGCCGCTGTCCTCGATCATGGCGGCCAGGCGCTCTCTGGGGTATTGCGGGTCCAGCGGCACATAGCCGCCGCCGGCCTTGAGCACGGCAAGAATCGCGACCACCAGCTCCAGGCTGCGCTCCACCGCGACACCGACCAGCACCTCGGGCCCTACGCCCCGCTCCACCAGCACATGGGCCAGGCGGTTGGCACGGCTGTTCAGCTGGCCGTAGGTCAGCCGCTGGCCTTCGCAGACCAGCGCCAGCGCCTCCGGATCACGGGCGGCCTGCACCTCGAACAGTTCATGAACGCATTGCGTGACGGGCTGGGCCTGCTCGTGGCACCCCCAGCCCTCCACCAGTTGGCGGTACTCGGGCTCGGCCAGCAACGGCAGCTCGCCGACGCGCTGTTGCGGGTTGCGCACCATGCCGTGCAGCAGGTTGGCCCAATGTTGCGCAAGGCGCTCGATGGTGGCGGCGTCGAACAGGTCGCTCGCGTAGGTGAAGGAGGCATGCAGGCGGCCCGCCTTCTCGAAGGTGTCCAGGCTCAGGTCGAACTGGGTGGTCCGGCTCTCCCAGTCGATCACGCCCAGTTCCAGTCCGCTCCCCACCTTGAGGGTGGTGACATCCGCCACCTCGGGCTGGTGGTTGTACATGACCTGGAACAGCGGGTTGTAGCTGAGGCTGCGCTCCAGCTTCAGCGCCTCCACCAGGCGCTCGAAAGGCAGGTCCTGGTGGGCCTGGGCGCCGAGGGCGGTCTCCTTGATGTCGCGCAGCAGATCCCCCAGGGAGGTGCGGCCGTCCAGGCGGGTGCGCAGCACCTGGGTGTTGACGAAGAAGCCGATCAGCCCTTCGATCTCGCTGCGGTTGCGGTTGGCGATGGGCACGCCGATGCGCAGGTCGGTCTGCCCGGTGTAACGGTGCAACAGGACGTTGAAGCTGCCCAGCAGCAGCATGAACAGGGTCACCCCGTGCTGCCTGGCCAGCTCGCGCAGCTGCTCCGACAGCGCCGGCTCCAGCGCCAGCTCATGGCGCAGCCCCTGGTAGCTCGGCAGCGCCGGGCGTGGATGGTCGGTGGGCAGCTCCAGCACCGGGTGCTCGTCGCCCAGTTGCGCGAGCCAGTAGCCGAGCTGGCGCTCCTGCTCACCCGCCTCCAGCCATTGCCGCTGCCACAGCGCATAGTCGCGGTACTGCACCGGCAGCGGCGCCAGCTCGGGCTCCCGCCCCTGCTCGTGAGCGTCGTAGAGCCGGCAGAATTCCTCGATCAGCACGCCCATCGACCAGCCATCGGAGACGATGTGGTGCAGGGTCAGCAGCAGGACGTGCTCACGCTCCGCCAGCCGCAGCAGGCGCACCCGCAGCAGCGGCCCATTGGCCAGGTCGAAGGGTCGCAGGGATTGCTCCTGCGCCTGCCGGGCGACCTCCACCTCGCGCTCGGCGCCGGGCAGCGCACCGAGGTCGTCACGCTCGATGACCAGCGGGGCGTCGAAGGCGACCAGGCGCAGGCTGTCATCCTCGGTTGGCCGGAAGACCGTGCGCAGCGTCTCGTGGCGCGCCACCAGGCTGGCGAAGGCGGCTTCCAGCGCGGCCTCGTCCAGCGGCCCGGTCAGGCGCACGGCCGCCGGCAGGTTGTAGGCACCGCTTTGCGGGTCCAGGTGCCAGAGGAACCACATGCGCTGCTGGGCATAGGACAGCGTGTCGCGCTCAGCGGACTCCACCCCCGACGGAATCGGGAACACCGAGAAATCGATGCCTTCCTGGCGCAGGCTGGCGAGGAAAATCCTGCGCTTCTCCAGGGGCAGCTCGATAAAGCGGCGCGCGAGTTTCAGGGAGTCTTCTGCATTCATCGGTCTTCTTCCGTGCACGTGGGCAACGAGCGTTCAAGGCTCGGTCGTCCATGGAAAACGGATGGAAGGCGCGGAAAATTAGCGCTGCCGGGCCCTTGCGCAAACGCTCGGGACGGGCGGATTTCCATAGGCATCAAACAATTGGCCGCCCAGGGGAACCTTCGCGCGCCCCTGCTGCGGGAGGCTCACCAGGACAGGGCGCGACCGGCCCCCGAACGCCGCCGCTCGACCCTGGCGGCAAGGACGTCGAGCAGGTAGCCCAGCACTTCCGCTTCCAGGGTGTGGAAATAGAAATGGCCACCCTCGAACTGGCGCAACTCGAGGGTGGCAGAGGTTTCATCGCCCCAGGCGCGGAGCTGGGCGCGGGTGATCCGGTCATCGGCGCCGGAAAGGACGTGGATCGGGCAAGCCAACGGCGTGCGCGGCCTGGGCCGGTGGCCGACGCACAGCAGGTAGTCGGCGCGCAGGAGTGGCAGCGCCATCGGCCCGCTGATGCCGGTCACAGGGGCCGGGTCATGCCCCAGGTGGAACAGGCTGGCACCGCACTCATCCCGGGGTGTGGGCGCAGCCGCACCCGAGACGAACAGGCAGCGCGGCATCGGCAGCCCCCGCGCCCTCAGGACATGCAGCAACTCGCAGGCCAGCAAGGCCCCAAGCCCGTGCCCGAACACCGCATAGTCTCCATGGCGCAACGCCGGTTCCAGTTCCCGGGCCAGTTGTCGTGCCAGCCCGGCGATATCGGTCTGCGCGGGCTCTTGCGCACGCTCGCCGCGACCCGGCAGCTCCAGCGGGTGAAGCTGCAGCCAGGCTGGCAGGTGCCGCTGCCATCGCAGATAGACCTGCGCGCTGGCGCCACAGAACGGCAGGCAGATCAGCCGCAACGGAGAAGGCGCCATTCAGCCCGCCAGACAGCGCGGTGCCGCACCCGGAACAGCCTGTCGTCACGATCGGATAGGGATGCCATGGGGCCTGCTCGAAATGCATGAGGCGCCCATGACGGGGCGCCTCGGGGAAGGCGGACGCTTCAGCGGCGGGATGGGCGACTCAATCCCGCAGCGCGGCCGCCAGTGCCCGACCGAAGCGGCGGGCGACTTCGTCCACCTGTTCGGCGGTGATGATCAGCGGCGGCAGGAAGCGCACCACGCTGCCATGGCGACCGCCCAGCTCGAGGATCAGCCCGCGCTTCAGGCACTGCGCCTGCAGGCGCGAGGCCAGGGCGCTGTAGGTGGGCGGGTGGCCGAGGGCGTCCGGCGTGCCGGACGGGTCCACCAGCTCGACGCCGAGCATCAGCCCGCGCCCACGGATGTCGCCGAGTTGCGGGTAGTCGCGCTGCAGCTCGCGCAGGTGGCCGGCCAGGCGCTCGCCCATGGCGGCGGCGTGGGCGGGGATATCGTGCTCCTTGAGGTAGCGCAACACCGCCGAGCCGGCAGCCATGGCCATCTGGTTGCCACGGAAGGTGCCGGCATGGGCGCCCGGGCCCCAGACGTCGAGCCATTCGCGGTAGACCATAACCGCCAGCGGCAGGCTGCCGCCGATGGCCTTGGACAGCACCACAACGTCGGGCACGATGCCGGCGTGCTCGAAGGCGAACATCCTGCCGGTGCGGCCGAAGCCGCTCTGGATCTCGTCGACGATCAGCGCCACGCCGGCCTTCTCGGTGATGCGGCGCAGGCCGCGCAGCCACTCGATGTCCGCCGGCACCACGCCGCCCTCGCCCTGCACCGCTTCGACGATCACCGCCGCCGGCAGCAGCACGCCGGCCTCGGGGTCGCTGAGCAGGTTCTCCAGGTAGTGCAGGTTGGCGCGCACGCCGGCTTCGCCACCGATGCCGAAGGGGCAGCGGTAGTCGTAGGGATAGGGGGCGAACTGCACGCCGTTGCCCAGCACCGCGCCCAGGGCCTTCTTCGGCCCCAGGTTGCCCATCAGCCCCAGGGCGCCCTGGCTCATGCCGTGGTAGCCGCCCTGGAACGAGAGGATGGTGCTGCGCCCGGTAGCGGTGCGCACCAGCTTCAGCGCGGCTTCCACGGCGTCGGTGCCGGTGGGGCCGCAGAACTGGATCTTCGCCTCGCGGGCCAGGCCCTCGGGCAGCAGGCCGAAGAGGTCCTGGACGAACTGGTCCTTCACCGGGGTGGTGAGGTCCAGGGTGTGCAGCGGCAGCTCGTCGGCCAGCACCTGGCGGATGGCGTCGATCACCACCGGGTGGTTGTGGCCCAGGGCCAGGGTGCCGGCACCGGCGAGGCAATCGATGAAGGTGCGGCCTTCCACGTCCTCGACATAGAGCCCGCGCGCACGCTTGAGCGCCAGGGGGATGCGCCGGGGGTAGCTGCGGGCATTGGACTCCTGCTGCTTCTGGCGGGCCAGCAGCGGCGTCTCCTCGAACTGGTAGAGCGTCTCTTCTTCTGCGGCGGACAGCGGCAGGCTGGTAGCGGCTTGCATCCTTCGACCCTCGATAAAGTGGCATCAAGCTCCGGGCCGTGCGCTTGTGGCGCTTCTCGGCCTTGTGCAGAGGAGACGATGGGCGACGGTGGGGATTTAGACGCAATGCGTGAAGCGATATGCAGCGCAAGATAAACTTCGCAACCCCGCACACTCCGGCTGGCTGCACGCTGAATGGAATCGAATCTGGACCGCTCCCTGGTGGAGGAACTGCTGGCCGCGCCCGGCCTGATGCGCCAGTGCCTTCTGCACGCCTTGACCACCCCTGTGGAGGTGCTGGAGTTTCGTACCCGGGATGAAGGCCTCTGCGACGCCAGGCTCTACCGTTGCGCCAGGTCGGGCGTTGCGACGCCCGCCCAGGCCCTGATCGCACTGCTCAATCGCGAGCTGCACCAGGTGGAAGAATGGGCATGGGAGGAGACGACTCCCGAGCATGTCGGCGACCTGATGGAGCGCTGGCTGCTCCCTGAGCTTGCCAACGCCCGGCCCACTCGCGTCGACACCGACAAGGCGACCCTGGAGATCACCAGCCTGGGAGATGCCATCCGCCACGCCATCATCGAGCGCCGCGCCAATCCTGCGCGCCCCTGGCACAGCGACCGCTGGGGAATCTTCCGCGACGGCCAGCCGCAACCGCTGGACACCCCGATCCTCCCCGAACCGTTGATCGCGCCTGCACTGGCCTTGCAGGACAGCTGGAACGAGAAATTGTACTTCTGCGAAACCCGCGACACCTGGCTGCTCTACAGCTGGGCAACAGGAGCCTGAGGCGATGAAGGTCTATCTGGACGACGAACGCACCACGCCCGAGGGCTGGGTCCGCATCGGGTGGCCGGACGAGGTGATCGCGCTGTTGAAGACGGGCCAGGTCAGCGAGCTGAGCCTGGACCACGACCTGGGCGACGACGAACGCGGCACCGGCTACGACGTGATCCTGTGGATCGAGGAGGCCGTGGCCCTGCACCGCTTCGTGCCGCCGCGCATCCACGTGCATTCGGCCAACGCCTCGGCGGTGCTGAAGATGCAGGCCGGCGTGCGCGCCATCGAAGCCCTGGCCCGGCGCAACCGCCAGCCCTGGGCCGGGTGACTCGACGTCGGACTGAAGGCAGGTGCAGGAGCGCCTTTCTGATCTAGTCTCTTGCAGCATTCATCAGGGAGGAACGCCCATGCCAAGAGGCCCGCAGAAAACCAAGAGCAAGCTGAGAGTCCATATCGACCCCGCCTCCGGAGACGTCAAGGTGACCGGCCGCCCGGAGTGGACCACCAACGCCAAGCGCATCAAGGTCAACCAGCGCTCGAGCCAGGGCGACGTCGAGGACAGGCGCCACATGGTGCATTGGAGCCAGTCGATCAGGAAGAACGCCGAGCGTGTCTTCAGTGCCATCAACCAGGCGTACGGATCGGATGCCAAGAAGCTCTACGACGTGCTGGTCGAGCCCTTGCAGTCGCGGAACCTCAAGCGCATCCCCAAGAACAGCAAGGATGTGATGCTCTATATCGCCAAGTACCTGAACAGCGCGCCGGTGAACCTGGTGGCGGGCCGGGCCGATACCAACAAGGCCATCGAGATCGTGCGCAAGAACCTCGATCTCTTCGCCACCTACCTGCGCGAAAGCCATACGGACAGCGACACCGACCCGGCTTCAACGACCCACCACCAGCGCATGCAGGCGTGCAGGGCCAAGGCCCGGGAGCTGCTGCCGGTCGGCGACAAGAGCAGCGACATCAAGGCCCAGGTCAGCAAGATCCACAAGCAGCTGATCGCTCATATCGATGGCATCGAGTCACCTGCCGAACTCTGGTCGCTGCTGTTCGACCTGCGCTATTCGGTGACCTTCGACATCTCGCCGATGGCCCAGCGCCAGGCGACCGAGAAGATGCTCAGCTGGGAACGGATGATGCTTTCGTCCACCTACATGCCGGCGAAGGACCAGCTCGAGCGGCTGGTCTCGCTAGCGGACGCCTGAGCAGGAAACGCGCCAACGCCCCCCGCCCGGGTAGCCGCAGCGCCATGCCGGGCGTGGTGCACGGCCGTTAGCGGCGGCGATGCACCACCCTCCCCTCAATCGGCCCGGTAACGCCCAACCAGCTGCTGCAATCCACCGGCCATCTCACCCAGGCGCTGGGTGATGTCGCTGGCGTTGCGCGAGCCGGCGGCGGTCTGTTCGGCGATGGCGGCGATCTGGTGCACGTTGGCATTGATGGATTCACAGACCTGGGTCTGCTCCTCCGCCGCAGCGGCGATCTGCGCGTTCATGCCATTGATGGTGGTGGTTGCCTCGACGACCGCCTCCAGGGCCTGGCCGACCCGGCCCACCTCCACCACGGCGCGGGCGCTGCCGCCCCGGATCTGGCCGATGGCGGCGATGGCCTCGCGAGCGCCGGCCTGCAGGCGGCCGATCATTTCCTGGATTTCCGCCGTACTGCTCTGGGTGCGCCCCGCCAGCGTGCGCACCTCATCGGCGACGACCGCGAAGCCGCGCCCCTGGTCACCGGCACGCGCGGCTTCGATGGCGGCGTTGAGCGCCAGCAGGTTGGTCTGCTCGGCGACGCCGTGGATCACATCCAGCACGCCGCCGATGCCCTCGGACTCGCTGCCCAGGCGGCGGATGATCTCGACCCCGCTTTCCACCTGGCCCTCCAGCCCGTCGATCACCTCGGCGGCGCTGCGCACCAGGCCCTGCGCGCCCTGTACCTGGTCCTCCGCGGCCTGGGCCGCCTGCGCCGCGCCGGCCGCACTGCTGGCGACCTGCAGGGCCGCCGCCGACATCTGCTCCATGGCGGTGGCCAACTGGTCGCTCTCCACGTGCTGGCTGGCGATGCCCTGGCCGGTCTGCTCCATGAAGGCACCCAGCTCCTCGCTGGCGGCTCCCAGGGTGGCGGCGGACGAGCGCGTCTGCCGCACCAGTTGGCCGATCTGCTCGGCGAAGTGGTTGAAGGCCCGCGCCAGGGTGCCCAGCTCGTGGCCGGCGGAAGGGTCCAGGCGGCGGGTCAGGTCGCCTTCGCCCCGGGCGATGTTCTCCATGGTCCGCACCGCCTGGTCCAGGGGCCGATGGATGCTGCGTGCCAGCAGGATCGCCAGCGCGGCGATCAGCACCAGCAGGATGGCGGCGGAGGCGGCGCTGCGGATCAGGCTCAGGCGCACGGCAGCGGCGAATTCCCGCTCCAGCCCGGCGAGCTGCGTTTCCAGGTCGTCGATGTAGAAGCCGGTGCCCAGCACCCAGTCGCTGTCGGGCATCGGCACCACGTAGGCGAGCTTCGGCGAGGGCTCCTCCTCGCCGGGCCGCGCCCAGCCGTATTCCACGTAGCCACCCCCGGCGGCGCCGGCCTCGACGTATTCGCGCACCAGATGGCGACCCTCGGGGCTGGTGGAGTCCCAATAGCCCGTGCCTTCGCGGGCCGGGTTGTCGGCGCTCATCACCTGCACGCCCTGGCTGTCGTAGGCGAAGAAGTAGCCGCTGCCGCCGTCGAAGCGCAGACTGCGCAGCGCCTCCTTGATGCGCTCACGGCCCGCTGCCGAGTCGCCATTGGCCAGCGGCGCCACGGCGCTCAGGGCCAGCTCCATGTAGTTGGCCAATTGCTCGCGCTTGGCCGCCAGCAACGACTCGCGCAGGTCGTCGCGGCTCAGGTCGCGCAGTTCCCGGGCCTGGGATACGAACAGCCAGGCGCTGATCGTGGCCAGCGCCAGGACCGGCAGCAGGGCCAGGAGGAGGATCTTCTGCCTGATGGATAAGCGATTCATCCCGTCATTCCCTCTGTGAGTTTCGACGGGGCCTTCTAGCACGGTGGAATCCTGGACGACGGAGCGCTGCCCGAGCCCGCCATCGTCGCCAGGAAAGATCGCAGGCGCTCACGCGAGCAGCAGATGCACGGCCTGGCCGTGGCCGGGCGCGAGGGCGTGGGCACAGGCTCACGAAGGGTTCGCACCCGTCCTGCCCCGGGGCCGGCATGCCCCTACGACGCAATCACCGGCAGGCAGGCGGCTCGCGGGTCAGGTCCCCTGGATCGCGCTCCACACCTGCGAAATCCCCACCAGGTGCAGCCCGCCCAGCGTCAGGCAGATGGCCGAGCTCCACAGCCAGAAGGCGGCGCTGCGGCCCAGCCCGCGCTTGACCAGCAACAGCCCGCCGAGCCCCCGCAGCAGGTACACCGCGGTGACCAGGCACAGCACCGGCCGTGTCAGGGGAAGTGGCAGGCCGAGCCCGGCCAGCAGCGCGTAGAGCGCCCAGAGCCCCAGCACCGTGGCGATGGCCAGGGTGACCAGCGTGGCCACCGGGCTGCCGGCCTCGGCCAGTCGCGCCATGCGCTCACCGGCGCCGAAGAAGCGATACCAGGGCGCGCCGTAGCGGATGCAGCCCAGGTGCAGCAGCGCGGCGATGGCGCTCAGGGCACCACCGGCCAGCAGGAAGGGATTGGGGAAAAGATCGTCCATGGCGGGGCTCCTGTGCCGAGGCCCGCCATTCTGGAGGCCCACGGCAGCATGCACCAGCACCCGGGCGCACTAGCTCGCGAAGCGCCCCAGCCGGTACGCCTCCAGCCCCGCCACGGCCTGCCCCTGGGCCAGTTGGCCGATGTACTCGGCGGTGACGGCGGCCTGGGTCAGCCCGAGGTGCTGGTGGCCGAAGGCGAGCAGGACGCGGCCCTCGCCCACCCGGTCGATGATCGGCAGCGAGTCCGGCAGCGAGGGGCGCAAGCCCATCCAGGGGCTGGCGCCTTCGGTGTCCAGCTCGTCGCGGAACAGCCCCTGGCTGAGGCGGTGCAGCTGCCAGGCGCGGGGCATGTTCGCCGGCTTCTCCAGCCCGGCGAACTCCACGGTGCCGGCCAGCCGCAGGCCGGCGGCCATGGGCGTCATGATGAAGCGCCGTTCGAGGCTGGTGACGGCGAACGGCAGCCGCCCCTGCTCCCGGGGCAGCATCAGGTGGTAGCCGCGCTCGGTGTCCAGCGGCACCCGCGTGCCGGTGAGGCGTTCGGTGAGCGGCGCGGAGTGGGCGCCGCAAGCCAGCAGCACCTGGCGGGCGCGCAGGCTGCCGCCGTCCAGCCTCAGGGTGACGCCCTCCGCCAGCCGGTGGCCATCGAGCACGCGCTGGCGATGGAAGGTGACGCCCAGCGCCTCGGCCGCCCGCGCCAGTTCGACGACCACGCGGTGCGGGTCGATGAAGTGCCCGGTGGCCGGGAAGAACAGCCCACCGCGAATCCCCTCACTGAGCTGGGGCGCCGCCGCGTGAACGGCCTCCGCTCCCCAGAACGCCACCGGCACGCCCTGCCCGGCCATGCGCGCCTGGAGGGCCTGCAGGGCCACGCGGGAGGCGTCCTGCTCGTACACCAGCAGCGAACCGTCCTCGCGCAGCAGGTCGGGCCGCTCGACGGCCTGCAGCAGGCGGCGCCAGGCGCCCAGGCTGGCTTCGTTGAGGGCCCGCAGCCCGGCGACGGTACGGGCGAAGGGCGCCGCCCGCAGGTTGAGCAACAGGCGCAGGAACCAGGGGGTGGCGCGCGGCAGGTAGGTCCAGTCCAGGCGCAGCGGGCCCATGGGGTCGAGGAGCATGCCCGGCAGGCGCTTGAGGATCGACAGGTCGGCGATCGGGAACACCTGCTCGGTGGCCAGGTGCCCGGCGTTGCCGAAGGAGGCGCCCTGCCCCACGCCGTCGGGGTCGAACACCTGCACCCGCAGCCCCTGGCGCGCGAGCTGCAGGGCGCAGGCGACACCGATGACGCCGGCGCCGACCACCGCGACATCCACGTCCGCTGGCTGGAGATCGCCCATGTTCAGGCCTCCCGCTCGCCGTCGAGCAGCCGCCGCAGGCCCAGGGGGTTGGCCTCGCGCAGCGCCGCCGGCAGCAAGGCATCGGGGAAGCCCTGGTAGCACACCGGACGCAGGAAGCGCTGGATGGCGGCGGTGCCCACCGAGGTGGAACGGGCATCCGAGGTGGCCGGGAACGGCCCGCCGTGGACCATGGCATCGCACACCTCCACCCCGGTGGGCCAACCATTGACCAGTACGCGGCCGGCCTTGCGTTCCAGGGCCGGCAACAGCCCGTGGGCGGCATCGAGGTCGGCGTCGTCAAGGTGCAGGGTGGCGGTGAGCTGGCCCTCCAGGGCATCGAGGATGCGGGACACCTGCTCCGCGCCCTCGCACTGCACCACCAGCGCCGCCGCGCCGAAGACCTCGCCATGCAACTGCGGGTCGGCGAGGAAGGCCTCGGCGTCGGTGACGAACAGCTGCGCCTGGCAGCGGTTCGGCCCGTCCCCGGGTTCGCCGCTAGCGACCCGGCGCACCTGCGGGTGACGGGCCAGGGTTGCGGCCCCGGCCGCGTAGGCCTGGTGGATGCCGGGTGTGAGCATCACCTGGGCCTTGCACGGGCGCAGCTGCTCGGCGGCATGGGCGAGGAAGGCATCCAGCGCCGCACCGCGCGGCGCGATGAGCAGGCCGGGGTTGGTGCAGAACTGCCCGGCGCCCTGGGTCAGCGAGGCGATGAAGCCTTGCGCCAGGGCCTCGCCACGGGCCTGCAAGGCAGCGGGAAACAGCAGCACCGGGTTGATCGAACTCATCTCCGCATAGACCGGGATCGGCTCCGGCCGCGCCTGGGCCGCCTGGCACAGGGCGAGGCCACCGCTGCGCGAGCCGGTGAAGCCGACCGCCTTGATGCGCGGGTCCGTCACCAGGCCTAAACCCACTTCGCGGCCGGCGCCGAACAGCAGCGAGAACACACCTTCGGGCATGCCGCAGCGTTCGACCGCGCGGGCCACCGCCTGCCCCACCAGTTCGCTGGTGCCGGGGTGGGCGCCATGGGCCTTGACCACCACCGGGCAGCCGGCGGCCAGGGCCGAGGCGGTGTCGCCGCCGGCCACGGAGAACGCCAGGGGGAAGTTGCTGGCACCGAACACCGCCACCGGCCCCAGGGGCACCTGGCGCTGGCGCAGATCGGGCCTGGGCAGGGGTTGGCGCTGGGGCTGCGCGCGGTCGATGCGCACGTCCAGCCACTCACCCGCACGCAGGGTGCGGGCGAAGGTACGCAGTTGCTGGCAGGTGCGGCCGCGCTCGCCCTGCAGGCGCGCCTGGGGCAAGCCCGTCTCGGCCATGGCGCGGTCGATCAGCGCATCACCGAGCGCTTCGATGGCATCCGCGATGGCGTCGAGGAAGGCCGCGCGGGCGGCCGGTGTGGTGTCCCGGTACGGGTCGAAGGCGGCCCAGGCCAGGGCGCAGGCCTGTTCCACCTGCTGGCGGCTGGCGCCTGGGTAGGCGGGTTGCAGGGGTTGGCCGGTGGCCGGGTCAATGGCGTGGAGGGCGTCGCGGGTGCCGGGCACCGCTGCGCCGCCGATCAGCATCTTGCCTGTGAGGGTCATGGGGCATCCTGGATGGCGGGTGGGCCCCACCGCCCACGGGCGGCGGGGCGGGCGGGTTCAGGCGAGGTTCTGCTCGGCGGTCCAGTTGGCGTACCACTGGCGGAACAGGCTGTACTGCTGCTCGGCGTAGCGGCGCTGGGAGTCGCTGAGGGCGTCGCTCTCGTTGAAATGCAGGCGGTACTCGCGGTCGCCGTTGAGCACCATCAGATACTTGTAGAACAGCACCAGGTCGCAGCCCTCGTCGAAGGACGAGAGCACGTCCAGGGCGGCGCTCAGCTCCAGGGCCTGGCGGCGTGCGCGGGCATCGCCCTGGGCGGCCTGGCGGCTCAGCGAGACCAGCAGCAGCACCTCGCGGGGCAGCACGTTGCCGATGCCGGTGATGGTGCCGGTGGCGTTGCAGTTGACGTAGCCGTGGAACACCTGGGTGTCGACGCCGGCCATGAGGATCACCTCGTCATCCCGCGAGGTGATGTGCTCGGCGGCGTAGCGCATGGCGTCGGCGCCGCCGAATTCCTTGAAGCCGATCAGGTTGCGGTGCTGTCCGCGCAGCTCGAAGAACAGGTCGGCGCGGGTGGAGAAGCTGTAGTACGGGCTGTTGTAGATCACCGACGGCAGCTCCGGCGCGGCCTGCAGCACGGCCGTGAAATGCGCCTTCTGCGCCGCCGGAGAGGCCGCGCGGGACAGCAGGCGCGGGATCACCATCAGCCCCTGGGCACCGACCTTGGCGGCATGGGCGGCGTGGGCCACCGCCTCGCGGGTGCTCACCGCGCCGGTGCCGACGATGGTGGGCACGCCGGCCTTCACCAGGCGCGCCACGCCTTCCTGGCGCTGGGCCTCGCTGAGCAGGGGCCAGTCGCCCATGGAGCCGCAGTAGACCACGCCGCTCATGCCGGCCTGGACCAGTTCGCGGCCCTTGGCCACCAGGGCGTCGTAGTCCGGCTGGCGCGCGTCGGTGCAGGGGGTCATGAGGGCGGGGATGCAGCCACGGTAGATATCGATGTTCATGCTGTCGCTCCTTGAGCAGGGATTCAGGGTTCGGGAAAACGGGGCTCAGATGCCCCAGGCGAAGGGGTCCTGCTCGTCGATGAGCAGGGTGCTGTCGGCGGTGAGGTGGGCACGCCCGGTGATGAAGGGACGGATGCGCTCGCCCTCCCACTCGTAGTGCCCCTCGAAGCGGCTGCCGGTGATGCTGGCCTGCACCCAGCGCTGGCCGGGGGCGAGCTTGCCGTCCGCCGCCAGGCAGGCCAGCTTGGCGCTGGTGCCGGTGCCGCAGGGGGAGCGGTCGTAGGCCTTGCCGGGGCACATGACGAAGTTGCGGCTGTCGGCCTCGGCGTCGGCGGCGAACAGCTCGACGTGGTCGATCAGCGCCCCGCCCTCGCCGTGGATGCCCTGGGCCTCCAGGGCCCGCAGCATCGCCCAGGTGTAGGCGGTCAGGGCCTCGACGTTATCCAGCTCCAGGCGCTGGCCGTGGTCGTTGACCAGGAAGAACCAGTTGCCGCCCCAGGCGATGTCGCCATGGACCACGCCATGGCCGGGCACCTCCACCGGCACCTGCCGGCGATGGCGGTGGGCCGGCACGTTGCCGAGGGTGACGCGGCCGTCCTCGTGGAGGGTGGCGCTGACGGTGCCCACCGGGGTGTCGATGCGGTGCTCGCCGGGGGCCATCAGCCCCAGGTGCCGGAGGGACGCCACCAGGCCGAGGGTGCCGTGGCCGCACATGCCGAGGTAGCCGGCGTTGTTGAAGAAGATCACCCCGCAGGTGGCGCCCGGAGTCACCGGCGGGCGGTACAGCGCGCCCACCAGCACGTCGTTGCCGCGCGGCTCCAGCAGGCAGGCGCGGCGCCAGTGGTCGTGGTGCTCGCGCAGGCTGTCGCGCTGCTCGGCGAGGGTGCTGCCGGCGGGTTCGGGAAAGCCGTCCATCACCAGGCGCGTGGGTTCGCCGCCGGTGTGGGAATCGATGACATGGATGCGCTTCATGGGGCGGCTCCGTCAGGTCGGGGAATGGGGGTGATCGATCAGGCGCTGGATGTCGTCCAGCAGCGCCCGGCCGACCCAGACGCCTTCGCGTTCGCTGCGCTGGCGGGCGGCGAAACGCCGCTGCGACGGCAGCCGCGCGCCCTGGTCGGTGATGGCGGCGAACAGCGCCTCGGCCCGCTGCCGGCCGGCCGCCAGCTCGCCGCCGAGAAAGCGCGCCGGGTCGAAGGCCAGCAGCAGCTCGCCATGGAGCGGCGTGGCACCGGCGCCGCCGTCGAAGGCCAGGGATTCGGCGCTGGTGAGGTCGCCGATCAGCGCGCCGGCCATCAGCTCGATCATCGCCGCCAGGGCCGAGCCCTTGTGGCCGCCGAAGGTCTGCATGGCGCCCTCCAGCACGGCCCGCGCATCGGTGCTGGGCCGCCCTTCGGCATCCAGCCCCCAGCCGAGGGGAATCGGCTTGCCCTGGCGGGCGTGCAGCTCGATGTCGCCCCGGGCGATGGCGCTGGTGGCGAAGTCGAAGACGAAGGGCTCGCGCCCCTCGCGGGGCCAGGCGAAGGCCAGCGGGTTGGTGCCGAACACCCCCTGGCGGCCGCCTTCCGGGGCCACCCAGGCGTGGCTGGGGGTCATGGCCAGCCCAACCAGCCCTTCGGCGGCGATGGCCTCCACCTCCGGCCACAACGCGGAAAAGTGGAAGCAGTTGCGGATCACCAGGGCGGCGACGCCCAGCTCGCGGGCCTGCTCCACCAGCAGCGGCAGGCCGGTCTGCAGCGCCAGCAGCGAGTAGCCCCGCTGCGCATCGACGCGGACGATGGCCGGCGCCGGGCGGCTCATCCTTGGTTGGGCCTGCGGGTCCACCTTGCCGCTGCGCAGCGAGTGCACGCACACCAGCACCCGGTACAGGCCATGGGAGTGGCATTCGTCACGCTGGCCTCGGGTGATGGTGTCGGCGATGGCGCGGGCATGGTCCTCGCCCATGCCGTTGACGGTCAGCGCACGCAGTGCCAGGGCATGCACCTGGTAGAGGCTGAGGTTGATGAGGTCGTTCATGGCCAGACTCCTTCCGGTCATCGGGTTGCAGACAGTGGGCTAGGCGCGGCCGGGGAAGGCCGTGGCGGAAGGCGCGACGTCCGCATCGGTGCCCTCCTCGCTTTCGTCCTCGCCGCTGAGGCGGATCAGCTCGGCCGGCACGCCGGTGGTGGCGCCCCAGTGGTAGATGCCCAGGGCGCAGGCGGCCACGGCGAGGGTGTCGTAGGGGTGGCCGAGCACGCCCAGGCCGCCGAAGCTGCCCAGCCAGGAGAGCAGCAGGGTCACGGCGTAGAAGCCGATCAGCCAGGCGGACGAACGCACCTGCTGGGCGATGCCCAGGTGCTCGGTGGGCACGAAGCGGCGGCACAGCAGGTAGATCACGAACATCAGGATCTGCAGGCTCAGCAGCCAGGACACGGTGCCCCAGCCGGACCAGTAGACGATCAGCGCGGCGATCACGAAGGACAGCGGCCCCATCACCGCCAGGCCCCGCACGCGGAACGGGCGCGGCATGTCCGGCGCGTTGCGGCGCAGGGCCGCCACCGTCACCGGCGCCACCGCGTAGCTCAGCACCAGGGCGGCGGACACCACGTTGATCAGCGCCTCCCAGGAGGGGAACGGCAGGGTCCAGAACACCGACAGGCCGAAGGTCAGCCACAGCGCCGGGCGCGGGATGCCGGACTGTTCATCGATGCGGGTGAAGAGGCGGAAGAAGGTGCCGGTCTGCGCCCAGCCGTAGATCACCCGCGGCGTGGCGTTCATGTAGATGTTGCCGCAGCCGCTGGGCGAGACCACCGCGTCGGCCACCACCAGGTAGGCCAGCCAGCCCACCCCGAGCACGAGGGCGATGTCGCGGTACGGCAGGGCGAACTCCTTGGACATCCCGGCCCAGCCGTTGGCCAGCAGCTCGGTCGGCACCGCGCCGAGGAAGGCCACCTGCAGCAGCACGTAGATGGCGGTGGAGAGCAGCACCGAGAGGATCAGCGCGAAGGGAATGGTGCGCTGCGGGTTCTTCACCTCGCTGGCCACCGAGATGATCGGCGTCAGCCCCAGGTACGCGAAGATGATGCCGCCGGCCGACACCGCCATCTCGATGCCCGAGAGGCCGAACGGCGCGAAGCCCTGCACCTGGAAGTTCTCGGGCTTGAAGAAGGTGAAGAGCACGCCGATGACCAGCAGCGGCACGATGAACTTGAACACGCTGACCAGGTTGTTGGCGCGGGCGAAGGTTTTCACGCTGCGGTAGTTGAGCCAGAAGAACAGGCACAGCAGGCCGAACTGCACCAGCCAGCCGATCAGCGTCGGGTCGCTGGAGCCCGCCTCGGTGAGGCCCGGGAACCAGGCCGCCGCGTACTGGCGGGAGGCGACCACCTCGATCGCCACCAGGCTGGAGAAGGCGATCAGCGTGATGAAGCCCATCAGGTAGCCCAGCAGCGGGCCGTGGGAGAACACCGGGTAGCGCACCACACCGCCGGCACGCGGCAGCGCCGCCCCCAGCTCGCAGTAGATGATGCCCAGCAGCAGCACCGCGAAGCCGCCGAGGAGCCAGGAGAAGATGCCCGCCGGGCCTGCGATGGCGGAGACGTGGCTGGCCGCGAACAGCCAGCCGGAGCCGAAGATGGCCCCGAGGCCGATGAAGGTGAGGTCCGTCAGGGACAGCTGTTTCTTGAACTTTCCAGACATGGCGTAGCCTTCTTGTGCGTTATTGGATGGGCTGGAGAGATCCCTGTGCAGCACCGGGGCCTGGCGACGAATCAGGCACGGAGACGAACCGGCGCGACGGCGCCCCGAGGTCTGCAACGGCCATAGGTTGGCCCGCCCGGGCGCCTGCGGGCTTGATGCATTTCCTCGGTTCCCATGACGAAATCGGCACAGTTGGCGGAATGACCGGGCAAGGCTCGACAGGCTTCCTCCACCTGCGGCAACCTGCCGACTCGCCGCGCACTGGGAGGCAGGACGATGCCGCAGAACCCGCTGGAAGGACTGTTCGCCGACGAGGGGCTGGAACGCCCCGAGAGCATGGACGCGCTGCTGGCCAGCGCACGGCTGCTGTTGCCGATGCTGGATGCGATCCCCAATGCGGCGATCTTCATCAAGGACACCCAGGCGCGCTACCTGCTGGCCAACCGCACCCTGGTCCAGCGCTGCGGCCTGAAGGCCTTGCAGCCGCTGCTGGGCAAGACCAGCGCGGAGGTCTTCCCCGCCCAGCTCGGCCCCGGCTACACCGAGCAGGACCGCCGCGTGCTGGAACAGGGCCAGGTGCTGGAAGACCAGCTGGAGCTGCACCTCTACGGCAGTCGCGAACCCGGCTGGTGCCTGACCCACAAACGCCCCCTGCACGACCGCGCCGGGCAGGTGATCGGCCTGGTGGGCATCTCGGTGGACCTGCAATCGGCCAGCGCCAGCCACCCCGCCTACGAACGCCTGGCCGCCGTGGACGAGCACATCCGCACGCACTTCCACGAGCCCATCACCCTGGAGACCCTCACCCGCATCGCCCGCCTCTCCGTCGCCCAGCTGGAGCGCCACTGCAAGCGGGTGTTCCACCTCACGCCCCGGCAGATGATCAGCAAGGCGCGCCTGGAACACGCCCACCGCCTGCTGCAGACCGACCTGCCCATCACCGACGTCGCCCTGCAATGCGGCTACACCGACCACAGCGCCTTCAGCCGCCAGTTCAAGCAGCTCACGGGCTTTACGCCACGGCAATACCGGCAGGCGATGGGCGAGGACTCATGAGCGCGCGTACCGGGAACACGAGCGCCCCCAATCAACCCCCGCTGTACGGGTCGGCCTCGGTAAAGCCTGCGGACAGGAGGCTGTCGTCGCCCCGGGACAATGGATAGACTCCAGCGCCATCCCGGCCCCGTCACAAGGATGTTCGATGCGCCCGCCCCTCGTTTCCGCCCTGCTCGCCTGCGCCCTGCTCTTCACACCCACCGCACCTGCATCCGCCGCCATCTTCAAATGCAAGGCCGCCAACGGCGCCACCCAGTTTTCCGATCGCCCCTGCGGCATCCCGGGAAACCAGGAAGAGATCGCCCACGAGACCCCCGCCCCGGCACCGGCTCCCGGCAGCGCCGAGCGCCCCGCCGCGAATGCCGCGCCGCAAGACGACACCGAGGCGAGCTACGCGGCGGCCGAGCAGGCCAATCCCCCGCTGATGACCCTGGCCGACCTGCAAGGCACTTGGTCGGACCTGGACTTCGCCTCGCCCCTGCGTGGCTACTGGGTATTCGGTTCCAGCACCGTGCGCATGGACCGCAAGGGCATGGAGGTGCGCGACCGCGTCCAGGCGACCCTGCGCTTCACCCTCAAGGGCAACCTGCTGACCGTGACCCACGAGCCGGATGCGTTCAGGAAAAAACGCTGGGATGAGAAGCTGGTGATCGAGCGCTACGAGCCTGGCCGCCTGATCGACCTCGGCAGCCTGGTGCTCCATCGCGTCCGATAACGCGCCGCCCGGCTACGCTCAATCCGAGAGTTTTCGAGACCGCCTCATGAAAGGGCTTTTCACCCGCTTGCTGCTCGGTGCCATGCTCGCCATCCAGGCCGCAGGCGCCGCCGAACTGCGCCTGCTCACCGACGACCACCCGCCCCTGCATTTCGAGCGCGATGGCGAGCTGGTGGGCTTCGACGTCGACCTGCTGCACGCGATCGCCCGGGAGACCGGCGACAACATCAAGCTGGAGCGCCTGCCACTGCTGCGTGCCCTGGTGATCGCCCGCGAGACCCCGGACGTGGCCGTCTTCACCATCCTGCGCACCCCGGAGCGCGAGGCCGACTACCAACTGGTCGGTCCGCTGCTGGAGGTCGAGACCGCACTCTACGCCCACGCCGACCACACCCCCGCCATCACCAGCCTGGACGAGGCGCGCAAGGTGCAACGCATCGCCGCCCCGCGCAAGTGGCTGGTCTATCGCCGCCTGCAGGAGATGGGCTTCGCCAACCTCTACGGCGTCGACACGCCCGAACAGATGATGCGCCTGCTGCGCCTGGGCCGAACCGACCTGGTGGCCGCCGACACCCTCAGCGTCGGCACCCTGGCCCGCGAGGAAGGCCTCTCCCCCGAGCAACTGCGCTACGCCGCGCCGGTGATGCACCAGGGTAGCTACATCGCCTTCTCCCGGCAGACCGACGCCAGCATCGTCGCCCGCTGGCAGCAGGCGCTGGAGAAGATGCGGGCGGATGGACGGCTGCTGGAGCTGGAGCGGAAGTGGCTGGGTGATGCCAGATAGCCTTGGGCACCGGGAAACGCCTTCCAGCCTCTCGAAACAAGGCATAGAAAAATCGGACCACGGCGCGCGCGTGAGCAGATGAGCCGTTGCCTTCTTCAGTACCTGGTCGCAGAAGGCCCCCGCCCTCGACCCACGTGGGGGCGAATCAGGTTCCATGCTGCGCCGGAGGAAAACATTCCTCAGTTGCCTGAACAGCGTGGGCCCATCTGCTCAGCACTCACCCAGCACCAGGTAAAGGTCGCTCTCCGACCGATAACAGCTGAAAAGATATTCAGGGCCGTCGCGCCAGAACATGAACAGCAGCGCATCACTCACGGCAAGGGCGAATGGCCTTCCACGAAAACTGTCCAGAGTTTCCCGCCAGTGCCACGCAACCTCCTCGCCGCTTGGAAATCTGAACATGATCGACTCATCCAGCAAGCAAGGCTCAAGGTCAACGGGTCCCGACTCCAGCACCTGCCACACGACTTTTCCCGCGTGACAATGGACATGCAGGAAACGTCCGCCATCCGTTTCGACCAACAGTTCTCGCCCGTTGTAGTGATGCGCTCTCCAAAGGCTTCGATTGATGCAGCGATCGAGCACGTCCTGCCCCTGCCTGCCGACAGCGGCGATGCTTTGCTCGAAACTGTCGTAAGCCTTCAGCGGCAAGGCGTCACGCTCAACGTCTATTCGCATATCACTCCTCGCATTGCGACCGACTACGGCGCACCTTCATCTGAGTGCTGTCCGCTCGTCTTGAACACCTTCAGCCTCAGCCTCTCGTAGCAGTCGTATGGCCTCTTTCCGGTCTGCCCTGATGCCATTCGACCCGTAGAACAGATTCAACCCGTGATAGAGCTTCGCCTGCGGGTGGCCGCAGGCAGCAGCCTGCTCGAACAGGATGGCTGCCCGCTGGCAATCCTGCTCAACCCGATCCCCTATATCGAAGCACTTCGCCAAGGCAGTGATTGCGGGGACGTGGCCTAGCTCAGCCGCCTCACTGAGCATCTCGAAGCTTCTGCGTTCGAACGCCTCGGTGCCCTCCCCGGGAGCACTGACCGACGCATAGAGAAACAGCGCCGCGGGTACTCGCTGCGCGACATAGGGAGCGAGGATCGAGCGTGCCACCTGAGGGTCCCCCTCCTCCAGCAATCGTTCCGCTTCTCCTATTACGGATTTGGTATCGGTGATGTCATGCATGTACACAGCTCCTTGATGTCGGCCGAGCCCATCTACCCCAAAAAACAGCCCGCCATCAGGCGGGCTGTTTCATTTGCTAAGAGTCGATCCACTGCCCGTTCACCGGGCCAGGACCACCCCATCAAATCCTGAACGTATCCACCAGTTGCTTCAGCCGGCTGACCTGCTGATCCAGCTCGGTACAGGCCTTCAGGCTCGCCTGCAGGTTGTGCACGCCGTCCTGGTTGAGGACGTTGATCTCGGTGATGTCCATGTTCAGGCTTTCGATTACCGAGGTCTGTTCCTCGGTGGCGGTGGCCACGGACTGGTTCATGCCGTCGATCTCGCCGATGCGGCGGGTCACGCCGCGCAGGTTCTCGCCGGCCTGGCCGCCGATGCGCACGCTGTCGTCGCTGAAGTGGCGGCTTTCGCCCATGGTCGCCACGGCCTCGCGGGCGCCGGTCTGCAGCTGCTCGATCATCTGCTGGATCTCCAGCGCCGAGCTCTGGGTGCGCTGGGCCAGGTTGCGCACTTCGTCGGCCACCACGGCGAAGCCGCGTCCCGCCTCGCCGGCGCGGGCGGCTTCGATGGCGGCGTTGAGTGCCAGCAGGTTGGTCTGCTCGGAGATGCCCTTGATCACGTCGAGGATCTGGCCGATGTCGTTGCTCTTCTGGCTGAGCACTTCGATGTGGTTGCTGGACGCCTGGATCTTCTCCGACAGCTCGCCCATCGCCACCAGGGTGCGCTCGACCATGCCCTGCCCTTCCTCGGCGTCGCGGCGGGCGTCGCTGGCCTGCTCCGAAGCGTCGGCGGCGTTGCGGGCGATCTCCTGGGCGGCAGCGCCCAGTTCGTTGATGGCGGCGGCCACGCTGTCGGTGCGGGCGGCCTGCTCGCTGGAGTTGGTCATGGAGGCGTTCGACGCCTGTACCACGGTGCTCACCCGCTCGTGCACCTCGCGCGTGGCGGAGGCCACTTCGCGGATGGATTTGTGGATGCGCTCGACGAAGCGGTTGAAGGCATCGGCCAGCTCGCCGAACTCGTCACGGGAGTCGATCGACAAGCGCTGGGTCAGGTCGCCCTCGCCCTCGGCGATGCCGCTCATGGCGTGGCTCATCACGTGCAGCGGGCGCAGCAGGATGCGGATCAGCCCGCCCAGCAGCAGGAGGATGGCGACCACGCCGATGATGGTGGACATCAGCGCGGATACACGGAACTCCTGCAGGGCGGCGAAGGCCTTGGATTCGTCGACGGACAGGCCCACGTACCAGCGCACCCCGGTCAGCCCTTCCACCGGCAGGAAGGTCACGATCCGCGCCTCGCCGTTGCGGTCGCTCACGCTCTGCAGGGCGGACTCCAGGCGCGGCGCGGTGCCGGCGAACAGGTCCGGCAGCTTCTTCAGGACCAGCTGCTGGTCGGGGTGGACCAGCACCGTGCCCTTGTCGTCCACCAGGAAGGCGTAGCCCATGCCGCCCAGGTCGAAGGAGTTGAGGATCTCGTCGACCGTCTTCAGCTTGAGGTCACCGCCGACGACGCCCTGCAGGGCACCCGAGGCGCTCACCGGGCGGGTGATGGTGATCAGCAGGCCGTCGCGCGGGTCGGCGGCCAGGTAGGGCTCGGTCAGGCCGGGGCCGCTGGTCTGCGCCGCCTTCTTGTACCAGGGCCGCTGGCGCGGGTCGTAGCCGGCGGGTAGTTCGCTGGGCGGGAACTGGGTGTAGGTGCCGCTCGCCTGGCCGTAGTACGCATAGAGGAAGGCGGCGGCGATGCTGCGGTGCTGCAGGCTCTTGGCCAAGGCAGCCTCGCTGGCGTCGTCCTCGATGGATTCGGCCAGGTTCTCCAGCAATTGCATGCGGCCCACCAGCCAGTGCTGGATGTTGCCCGTGGAGACCTGGCCGACATCGTTGAGGTAGTTGGCAAGGTTCTGGCGGATGGCGTTCCGCTGCAGGTAATCGTTGTACAGCGCGAAGGACGCGAAGGCAGCGATCACCACCAGGGAGGCTGCCACCATGATCTTGTGGCTGAATTTCAGGGTTCGCATGGAGGAACTCGCTCAAAAAGGTGCAGATACATGAGGTGGCCACAGGCGTTGTCGGCGTCCGGTCGGCAATGGACCGGACACGAACGCTGGGCCGTCCTCTGGTATCGGCGGCGGCGGGTTCTACTTAAGTAGGTTTTTCAGGCCTTTATGTGCGTGCGTTCAGGGATTGGGTGAAATGCCGCTGCGCCACCCCATGCTGCCGACGCACGCGGAGCCCTCCCCGCTCCGCCTGCCCTGCTGCCGTTACAGCATCTCCAGCCTGGCCATCAAGTCCTCCAGCCGTGCGGCCTTCTCCTCGGTGACGACGCTGCCTTCCAGCGACTCGATGTAGCTCGCCAGCTCCTCCACCGTGCTGCACTCGAACATGGCCCGCAGGGGCACGTTGCGTTGCAGGGTCTTCTGCACGCGGGAGGCGATCTGGGTGGCGAGCAGGGAGTGCCCTCCGAGTTCGAAGAAGTTGTCGCGCACGCCGACCCGCTCGGCCTTGAGCACCTCGGCCCAGATGCCGGCCAGGGTGGCTTCCAGCTCGTTGCGCGGGGCCAGGTAGTCCTGGGTTTGCAGCGGGCCGAATTCCAGGGGCGGCAGGGCCTTGCGGTCGAGCTTGCCGTTGGCGTTCAGCGGCAGGCGCTCGAGCACGAGCCAGTGCAGCGGCACCATGTAGTCCGGCAGGTCGCCGCGCAGCTGCTGCTTGATGGCCTCGAACCAGGCGCCCTCTTCCGCCAGGCGGCTGGCCGGCGAGGCGGCGCGGGCGAAGCGCTCGGCCTCGCGCGGCACCAGGTAGCCCACCAGGTACTTGCCGGTGGGGCCTTCCTGCACGCTGACGGCGGCATCGCGCACGTCCTGCCGCTCGAACAGGCGGGCTTCGATCTCGCCCAGCTCGATGCGGTAGCCACGGATCTTCACCTGGTGGTCGACGCGGCCGACGTACTCCAGCACGCCATCGGCGCGGCGGCGGGCCAGGTCGCCGGTGCGGTACAAGCGCTCGCCCGGCGCGCCGAAGGGGTTGGGCACGAAGGCCTGGGCGGTGCGCAGCGGGTCGCCGACATAGCCGCGGCCGACGCCGGTGCCGGCGACGCAGAGTTCGCCCACGGCGCCCAGGGGCGCCAGTTCGAAGGTGTCGTCGAGCAAGTACAGGCGGTTGTTGTCGGTGGGGCTGCCGATGGGCAGGTAGGCGCCTTCGGTGGACTCCGCATCGACGCGGAAGAAGGCCACATCGTCCGAGCACTCGGCCGGGCCGTAGGCGTTGACCAGCCCCACCTGCGGGTAGCGCTCCAGCCACTGGCGCGCCAGCTCCGGCGGCATGGCTTCGCCGGTGGGCAGCATCCAGCGCAGGGCGCCGAGCACGGCGCGGTCTTCGGCGAGCATGCCCTGGATCAGCGACGGCACGCTCTCCAGCACCGTGATGCCGCGCTCGCGCACATGGGCCAGCAGCGCCTGCGGGTCGTGGGCGATGGCGTTGGGAACGATGTCGACGCAGCCACCGAACAAGGGCGCGGCGAGGAACTGCCAGACCGAGATGTCGAAGCTCTGCGAGGCCGTCTGGGCGATCACGTCCGCCTCGGTCAGCGCCAGGTACGGCACCTTGCTCAGCTGGTTGTTGAGCATGCCGGCCTGCTCGACCATCACGCCCTTGGGCAGGCCGGTGGAGCCGGAGGTGTAGATCACGTAGGCGAGATTGCCCGGACCGCTGTGGATACCCGGGTCCTGCTCCGGCCAGGCGCCTTGCAGCACGTCCTCCCACACCAGCAGGCGCGGACGCTGGCCGCAGCCGAGCTCCTCCAGCAGCAGCATGGCCTGGTCGCGGCAGGCACGGGTGGCCACCAGCGCCGGGGCACGGCTGAGTTCGAGGATGCGCGTCAGGCGCGGGGTGGGCAGCGCCGGGTCCAGCGGCAGGTAGCCGGCGCCGGCCTTGAAGGTGCCGACCATCATGCCCAGCAGGTCGAGCCCGCGTTCGCCGAGCAGTGCCACCGGCTGGTCGAGGCCGACGCCGGCGGTGCCCAGGGCATGGCCCAGGCGGTTGGCGTGGCGGTTCAGCTCGGCGTAGCTCCACTGGCGGTCGAGGCAGCGGGCGGCGATGCGCTGCGGGTGCGCGGCGACGCGGGCCTCGAACAGGCGCACGTAGCCCTGCTCCAGCGGGTAGTCGCGGGCACTGTCGTTGACGCCGTTGAGCAGCAGCTCGCGCTCGGCATCCCCCAGCAGCGGCAGCTCGCTCATGTCGCCTTCGATGCGCTCGCCCAGGGCCAGCAGCAGGCGCTTGAACTCGCCCAGCAGGCGGTCGATGGTCGCTTCCTCGAAGTAGCGCTGGTCATAGGACAGGTGCAAGCCCAGGTCATCCCCCGGGTAGCAGACCACGGTGAGCGGGAAGTTGGTGTGGGTGCGGCCGGAATCCGAGCTGGCGGAGAGGCTCTGCGCACGGTCCAGCACCGCGACTTCCACCGGCGCGTTCTCGAACACGAAGAGGCTGTCGAACAGCGGCTGGCCCTTGGGCAGCTCGCTGCATTCCTGGATGGCCACCAGCGGCAGGTACTCGTGCTCGCGCAGCTCCAGGTTGCTGGCCAGCAGCCCCTGCAGCCAGTCACGCACGCCCAGGCGCTGGCCCGGTGCGGGCAGCTTCACCCGCAAGGCGATGCTGTTGATGAACAGGCCGACGGTGCGCTGCATCTCCGGCATGCCCACCGGGCGCCCGGCCACGGTGACGCCGAAGACCAGGTCGCGCTCGCCGCTGTAGCGCGCCAGCACCAGGGCCCAGGCCGCCTGGGCCAGGGTGTTGACGGTGAGCTGGTGACGCTGCGCCAGTTCCCGCAGGTGGGCGCCGTCGGCGGCGTCCAGGCGGGTGATGCGGTCGCCCACCTGCATGCCGCCGCTGTCGTTGGCGTGCTCGCGGAGGATCGGCCGGTCGCTGGGCAGGTGGGTGGTACGCTCGAAGCCCGCCAGGTTGCCCTGCCACCAGGCGCGGGCCTGGCCCAGGTCCTGGCGTTGCAGCCAGCCGATGTAGTCGCGGTAGCGCGGCGCCAATGGCAGCTGCGGCTCGCGACCCTCGCCCAGGGCGGCGTAGACCTCGAAGAAGTCGCTCATCAGCAAGCCACGGCACCAGGCGTCGATGAGGATGTGGTGGTTGCTCATCATGAACCAGTAGCGCGCCTCGCCCAGGCGGATCAGGCGCAGGTGGAAGGGCGGCTGGTGCAGCAGGTCGAAGCCGGCCTCGCGCTCGGTCCGGTGCAGCGCTTGCAGGCGCGCCTCGTGGCCGTCTTCGGGGAGGTCGCTCCAGTCCAGCACGTCCACTTCGGTGGCGCCGGGCTTGTGGATCACCTGCAGCATGGTTTCGCCGGCGTTCCACACGAAGGAGGCGCGCAGCGCTTCGTGCCGCGCCACCACGGCGCGCCAGGCGCGGGTGAAGCGCTCCACGTCCAGCGCGCTGTCGATGCGGTAGCGGTCCTGCATGTAGTAGATGCCGGTGCCGGGCTCCAGCAGGGTGTGCAGCAGCAGGCCTTCCTGCATGGGCGTGAGCGGGTAGATGTCGTCGATGATGGCGGCCGGCACCGGCAGCTGGTCGATCTGCTCCTGGCTCAGGTGCGCCAGGGGGAAGTCCGACGGCGTCGGGCCACCGGCGCCCTCCTCCAGGCAATGGGCGATGAGCGCCTGCAGCTCGGCGATGAAGGCTTCGCCGAGGCCCTGCACCGTGGCGCGGTCGTAGCGCGCCTGGCTGTAGGTCCAGTTCAGCAGCAGCTCGCCGCCGAACACCTGGCCGTCCACGCTCAGCCAGTTGGGCAGCGTGGCGTCGGCGTCGTGGGCCGGGCCGGCGCTCTCCTCCAGCGGGCGCAGCAGCGCGCCCTCGGCGAAGCTGCCGTCGAACTGGCCCAGGTAGTTGAAGGTGATGCGCGCCGGCGGCAGCGCCGCCATGGCGGCGCGGGTGGCCGGGTCGGCCAGGTGGCGCAGCACGCCGTAACCCAGGCCCTTGTGGGGCACCTGGCGCAGCTGTTCCTTGATCGCCTTGATGGCAGCGCCGAGCCCCTCGGCCGGTGCCAGGCGCAGCGCATAGGCGCTGGTGAACCAGCCGACGGTGCGGCTGAGGTCGATGTCGTCGAACAGCGGTTCGCGGCCATGGCCCTCCAGTTGCACCAACACCGAGTCACGCGCGGCCCAGCGGCACAGCACGCGGGCCAGGGCGGTGAGCAGCAGGTCGTCGACGCGGGTGCGGTAGGCGGCCGGCGCCTGCTGCAGCAGCTGGCGGGTGCGCTCGGCGTCCAGGCGCAGGGTGATGCGCTGGGCATCACGCTCCAGGTCCTGCTCGGCCTCGCGGTCGCAGGGCAGCGGCGCGTCGTCGCCGCCGAGCTGCGCCTGCCACCAGCACAGTTCTTCGCGCAGTGGCTCGCTGCCGGCATAGGCCGCCAGGCGTTCGCCCCAGGCCTTGAAGGCGCTGGTACGCGCCGGCAGCGCCAGGGTCTGCCCGGCCTGCAACTGGCGATAGGTGGTTTGCAGGTCTTCCAGCAGCACGCGCCAGGAGACGCCGTCCACCACCAGGTGGTGAATGGCCAGCAGCAGCTTCTGGCGCCCATCCGGGCCGTCCAGCAGCAAGGCGCGCAGCAGCGGGCCCTGGGCCAGGTCGAGGCTGCGCTGGGCGTCGGCCAGCAGGGTGTCGGCCTCGGCGAAATCATCCACCTGCGCCTGCCACAGCAGGCCGTCGGCCTCGCTGGCGGGTGCACGGTGCTCGGCCTGCCAGGTGTCGCCGTCACGGCTGAAGGACAGGCGCAGGGCGTCGTGGTGCTGCACCAGGCACTGCAGGGCTTGCTCCAGATGGCCCGCATCCAGGCGCTCGCCGGCTTCCAGCAGCAGCGACTGATTCCAGTGGGCGACGTTCTCCGGCGCCTGCTGGAAGAACCAGTGCTGGATGGGCGTCAGCGGCATGCTGCCGGTCACCGGGCCCTGGTCCACCTGGGTCAGCGCCTCGCGGCGGGCGACGGCGGCCAGGGTCTGCACCGTCTGGTGCTGGAACAGGTCGCGCGGGCTGAAGTGGATGCCCTGCTGGCGGGCACGGCTGACCACCTGGATGGAGAGGATGGAGTCGCCACCCAGCTCGAAGAAGTTGTCGGTGAGCCCGACCTGCTCGACGTTGAGCACCTCGCGCCAGATGGCCGCCAGGCTCTGCTCCAGCTCGCTGGTCGGTGCCAGGTACTGCTGGCGGTTGTGCTCCGGGTCCGGCGCGGGCAGCGCGCGGCGGTCGAGCTTGCCGTTGGGGGTCAGCGGCAGGCTGGCGAGCAGCACCAGGTGCGCGGGCACCATGTGCTCCGGCAACTGGGTACGCAGGTGCGCCTTGAGGGTTTCGCGCAGCGCGTGTTGCGCATCGCTGCCCTCTTCCGCCGCCGCGCAGGCGATATAGCCGGCCAGCTGCTTGCCGCTGGGGCTGTCCAGGGCCAGCACCACGGTGTCGCGCACCGCCGGGTGTTCCAGCAGGCGCGCCTCGATCTCGCCCAGCTCGATGCGGAAGCCACGCACCTTCACCTGCTGGTCGATGCGGCCGAGGTATTCCAGCTGGCCGTCGTCACGCTGCCGCACCAGATCGCCCGTGCGGTACAGGCGCCCGCCATCGGTGGCGAAGGGGTTGGGCACGAAGCGTTCGGCGGTGAGGCCCGGGCGCTGGTGGTAACCACGGGCGAGGCCGGCGCCGCCGACATGGAGCTCGCCGATGGCACCGGGCGGCACCAGGGCCAGATCAGCGTCGAGGATGCAGGCCACCCGCGCGCCGACCATGCGGCCGATGGGCACGCTGGCGGCGCCCTCCTCCAGCTGCGCCGGGGCCAGGGCGGCCAGGGGCATCACCACCGTCTCGGTGGGGCCGTAGGCGTTGAAGAAGGCCTGGGGCGCGAAGCCCGCGCGGATGCGCTGCAGGTGCTCGGCGGTCAGCGCCTCGCCCCCGGTGATCACCAGGCGCACCGGCAGGGTCTCGCCCCGCGCGCCGAGCCACTGGGCCAGCTGGCTGCCGTAGCTGGGGGTGAAGCCGAGGATGGTCACGCCCTGCTCGCGGATCAGCTGGCAGATATCCTCGGCGCCCCACTGGCCTTGGGCCCGCAGCACCAGGCGCGCGCCACACAGCAGCGGCGTCAGCAGGCGTTCGCTGGCGGCGTCGAAGTTGATGGAATAGAAGTGCAGCTCGCAGTCGTCGGCACGCATGCCGAAGCGACGGATCACCGCCTGGCAGTGCATGGCGATCTCGCCGTGGCTCACGGCCACGCCCTTGGGCTTGCCGGTGGAGCCGGAGGTGTAGATGAGGTACGCCTGATGCTGCGGCATTGCGAGGTCGACCGGTGCATGGGCGGGGTAGCCGGCCAGCGCGGCCTCGTCCTCCTCCAGGCACCAGCGGCCGACGCCGGCCGGCAGCTCACCGAGGGTGTCGAACAGCACAGCCTGGCCCAGCAGCAGGACGATGCCGCTGTCCTCGATCATGTAGTGCAGGCGTTCGGTGGGGTATTCCGGGTCCAGCGGCACGTAGGCGCCGCCAGCCTTGAGGATGGCCAGCAGGCCGACCACCATCGCCGCCGAACGCTCCAGGGCCAGGCCGACGCGCACCTCGGGGCCGACGCCACGCTCGCGCAGCAGGTGAGCCAGGCGGTTGGCGCGGGCGTCCAGGGTGGCGTAGTCGAGGGTTTCGCCGGCGAAGGTCAGCGCCGGTGCCCTGGGCGTGCGCGCGGCCTGCTCGGCGAACAGGCGGTGGATGCTGCCGTCGAGGCGGTGCTCGCCGGGCTCCTCGCCCAGGTTGGCGAGCTGTGCCAAGCGCTCGTCGTCGCTGAGCAGCGGCAGTTCGGCGAGGCGCTGTTCGGGGTCGCCCAGCAGCGCTTCCAGCAGGTTGCACAGGTGGGTGGCCATGCGCGCGATGCGCGGCTCGTCGAACAGGTCGGAGCTGTAGGTGAAGCAGCAGCCGAGGCGGTGGTCGAGGTCGGTGACTTCCAGGTTCAAGTCGAACTTGGTGGCGCGGGCGTCGTTGGCGATGTACTCGACCTTCATCCCGGCCAGCTCGCGGGTCTGCTGGAACTCCCAGCGCTGCACGTTGCACATCACCTGGAACAGCGGGTTGTAGGCGCTGCTGCGCGGCGGCTGCAAGGCTTCGACCAGCTGATCGAAGGGCAGGTCCTGGTGCGACTGGCCCTCGATCACGGTGTGGCGCACCTGCTCCAGCAGCGCGGCGACGCTCATCTGCCCGTCGAGCTGGCAACGCAGCACCTGGGTGTTGAGGAAGGCGCCGATCAGCCCTTCGCTTTCCGGGCGGATGCGGTTGGCCACCGGCGCGCCGATGCGCAGGTCCTGCTGGCCGCTGTAGCGGTGCAGCAGCACAGCCAGGGTGGCGGTCATGGTCATGAACAGGGTCAGGCCATTATCCGCGTTGAAGGCGCGCACGCGCTCGGCCAGTGCAGCCGGCAGGTCGAAGCGGTACAGCTCGCCGCGATGGCTCTGGGCCGGCGGGCGTGGGCGGTCCGTCGGCAGTTCCAGCAGCGGGTGCTCGTGGCCCAGCTGGGCCGTCCAGTAGTCCAGCTGGCGCTGGCGTTCGCCGGCTTCCAACCATTGGCGCTGCCAGGCGCTGTAGTCGAGGTACTGCACCGGCAACGGCGCCAGGGGCGATTCGCGGTCGTCGAGGAAGGCCTCGTAGAGCGCGCCCAGCTCACGGGCGAAGATGTCCATCGCCCAGCCTTCGGTGACGATGTGGTGCAAGGTCACCACCAGGTGGTGCTCGCGCTCGCCGCCCTTGACCATCACCACCCGCAGCAGCGGGCCGGTTTCCAGGTCGAACGGCCGATGGGCCTCGTCATCGGCCAGGGCCTGCAGGCGGGCCTGGCGGGTGTCGGCATCGAGGGCGGAGAAATCCTCCCAGCCCATCACCAGGGACGATTGCTCGGCCACCTGCTGGCGGGCCACGCCGTTCTCGCTGGGGAAGGTGGTGCGCAGGGTCTCGTGGCGCTGCACCAGGGCCTGCAGCGCGGCTTCGAAGCGGGCCACATCCAGCGGGCCACTGAGGCGTGCCAGGCCGCCGACGTTATAAGCGGGGCTGTCCGGCTCCAGCTGCCAGAGGAACCACATGCGCTGCTGGGAGTAGGACAGCGGCACCGGGCGGCTGCGGTCGACATGGGCGATCACGCCCTGGCTGTCCACCTGGCCGCTGGCCTGGAGGCGCGCCACCTCGGTACAGAAGCCTTCCAGGGTGCTGGCTTCGAACAGCGCGCGCAGCGGCAGCTCGACGTCGCAGGCCTGGCGGGTGCGGGAGACGATCTGGGTGGCCAGCAACGAGTGGCCGCCCAGGGCGAAGAAGTCGTCGTCCAGGCCCAGGCGCTGGATGCCCAGCACCTCGCGCCAGATGGCGGCGACCCGTTGTTCCAGTGCGCTGGCGGGTTCGCGGTGCTCGGCCTGCTGCCAGGCCGGCTCGGGCAGCGCGCGGCGGTCCAGCTTGCCGCTGGGGCCGACGGGCAGTGCCTCCAGGCGCATCAGCTGCGCCGGCACCATGTACTCCGGCAGCTCGTCACGCAGGGCCTGCAGCAGGCGCTCGGTCTGCCGGGCTTCCTCTTCGTTGGCGCCATTGGCGCAGTAGTAGCCCACCAGGCGTGGGCCGCCGGGGCCATCACGCAGCACCACCACGGCCTGGCCGACGCCGGGCTGGGCCAGCAGGCGCGCGCGGATCTCCTCGGGCTCGACGCGGAAGCCGCGCAGCTTCACCTGGCTGTCGAGGCGGCCGAGGTAGTCCAGCGCGCCGTCGGTGCCCCAGCGGGCGCGGTCACCGGTGCGGTACAGGCGCGCGCCCGGTTCCCCGAAGGGGTCGGGCACGAAGCGTTCGGCGGTCAGCGCCGCGCGGCCCAGGTAACCACGGGCGAGACCCGCGCCGCCGATGCACAGCTCGCCCGGCACGCCGACCGGCAGGGCCGAGAGCTCGGCATCCAGCACATGGCAGAGCACATTGCCCAGGGGCTGGCCGATGGGCGAGCGCTCGCCGTCATCATTGCGGCATTGCCAGTGGGTGACGTTGATGGCGGTTTCGGTGGGGCCGTAGCGGTTGTCCAGACGCACCGCCGGCAGGCGCTGCAGCACCCGGTCGCGCAGGGCGGCGGGCAGCGCCTCGCCACCGGAGAACAGGCGGCGCAGGGAAGTGCATTCGCCAACCCCCTCCTCCTCGATGAACAGTTGCAGCAGCGGCGGCACGAAGTGCAGCGTGGTCACGCCGTATTCGCGCACCAGTTGCACCAGGCGGCGCGGGTCGCGGTGCTCGCCGGGCGCGGCCAAGACCAGGCGCGCCTCGGTGACCAGCGGCCAGAAGCATTCCCAGACAGAGACGTCGAAGCTCACCGGTGCCTTTTGCAGCAGCACGTCGCTGGCATCCAGGCGGTACTGCGCCTGCATCCAGGCCAGGCGTTCGGCCAGGGCGGCGTGGGTGTTGCCGACGCCCTTGGGCTGGCCGGTGGAGCCGGAGGTGTAGATGACGTAGGCGAGGTTGTCGCCGTGCACGGCGGCGGTCGGCGGGCTGTCGGGCCAGTCGCCCTCCTCCCGGTCCAGCTCGATGACGCGCACGCCTTCGTGGATGGGCAGGCGCTCGATCTGGTGCGACTGGGTCAGCAGCAGGCGCGCGCCGCAGTCCTGCAGCATGTAGGCGAGGCGTTCGCGCGGGTAGTCGACATCCAGCGGCACATAGGCACCGCCGGCCTTGATGATGGCCAGCAGACCGACCAGCAGTTCCGGCGAGCGCTCGGCGGCGATGGCCACCGGCACGTCCGGGCCGACGCCCAGGGCTTGCAGGCGATGGGCCAGGCGGTTGGCGCGGCGGTGCAGCGTGGCGCTGTCCAGCTGCCCCTCGGCCCACCTGAGGACGATGCGCTGCGAGTCGGCGGCAGCCTGCCGTTCCAGCAGCTCGGGCAGCCAGCGGCTGGCGACGGGCTGCGGCGCACGCGCCCAGCCGGCCAGCTGGCTGCGCTCGGCCTCGTCCAGCAACTGGATATCGCCCAGGGCCAGTGACGGTTGCTCGGCCACCTGGCGCAACAGGCTGACGAAGCGCTCGGCCAGGCGGCGCACGCTGCCGGCATCGAACAGCTCGGCGGCATAGTCGAAGGCCAGGGTCAGGCGGCCACGGGCGTCTTCCTCGCTGTGCAGTTGCAGGTTGAACTTGGCCTCGCGGCTGTGCCAGGGCAGCTCGTCGGCGAGCAGGCCCGGCAGGCGGCGCAGCGCCGAAAGGTCGCGCTGCTGGTGGTTGAACATGACCTGGAACGGCTCGCCGCCGAGGGCGTCCACCAGGCGGTCGAAGGGCAGGTCCTGGTGCGCCTGGGCGCCAAGGGTGGCTTCGCGGGCCTGGGCCAGCAGTGCACTGAAGGTGCGGCGGCCATCGAGCTGGCCACGCAGTACCAGGGTGTTGATGAAGAAGCCGACAAGGCCCTGGGTTTCCAGGCGCTGGCGGTTGGCGCCGGGCACGCCGATGCGGATGTCCGCCTGCCCGCTGAGGCGGAACAGCAGGCCCTGGAAGGCCGCCAGCAGCACCATGAACAGCGTGGAATGCTCGGCCTGGGCCAGCCCGCGCAGGGCCTTGGCCAGGTCGTCGTCGAGGCGCAGGCTGTGGCGCGCGGCGGCGTGGCTGCGCTGGGCGGCGCGCGGGCGGTCGGTGGGCAGTTGCAGGGCCGGGGCCTCGTCGCCCAGTTGCTCGCGCCACCAGGCCAGCTGGCGCTCGGCCTCGCCGTCGGCCAGCCACTGACGCTGCCAGACGGCGAAGTCGGCGTAGCCCAGGGGCAAGGGCGCCAGGTCCGCCGCCGGGCCACCGCAGGCGGCGCCGTAGAGGCGGGAGAATTCGTCCAGCAGCAGGTTCAGCGACCAGCCGTCAGCGACTATGTGGTGCAGGGTCAGCCACAGCTGGTGCTGTTCGTCGTCCAGGCGCACCAGGGTCAGGCGCAGCAGCGGGCCCTGTTCCAGGTCGAAGGGCACCTGGGCCTCCTCTTCGCGCAACTGGGCGGCGCGGGCCTCGCGCTCGGCGCCGTCGAGGTGGCTGAGGTCGAGGCGCGAGAGGCTCAGTTCCTGGGACGGCAGGATGCGTTGCAGGGCGACGCCGTCCCGTTCGAGGAAGCGCGTGCGCAGCGCTTCATGGCGCTGCACCAGTTGCTGGAAGCTGCGCAGCACGGCGCCTTCGTCCAGCTCGCCGCGCAGGCGCAGGCCGCCGGGGATGTTGTAGGCGGCGCTTTGCGGGTCCAGTTGCCAGAGGAACCAGAGGCGGTTCTGCGCCGGCGATTGCGGCAGGTCCTGGTTGCGCGGCAGGCGCGGGATGGCGCCCTGGCGCGGTGCACCGCTGGCCTGCTGGGCCTGCACGGCGGCGGTGAATTCGGCCAGGGAGCGGGCTTCGAAGAGCTGGCGCAGTTCCAGCTCCAGGCCCAGTTCGTCGCGCAGGCGCGCCATGACCTGGGCGGCGCCGATGGAGTTGCCGCCAATCAGGAAGAAGCTGTCGTCGGCATTCACTGCCGGCACCTGCAATTGCTCGGCCCAGAGGGCAGCGATGCGTTGTTGCAACTCACCAGCTTCGGCCGGAGCGACAGACGCGGCACTGGAGTCGATGGCGGGGAAGCAGGCGTAGGCGTCGAGGCTGCCGTCTTCCAGGCCACTGCGGCAGGCGGAGCGTTGCAGCTTGCCGCTGGAGGTTTTGGGCAGCGCGCCGGGGTTGAGCAGCACCACCACGCGCGGCGCCTCCTGGCAGGCGTCGGCCACGGCCTGGCGGATCATGCGGATCAGGGTTTCCGGCGCATGGGCCTTCTGCACGCTGCGCCCGATCTCCACGGCGATGCCGATGCCCTCCTCGCCGTCCTGTTCGACGGCGAAGGCGGCGACGCGGCCCTTGCGTACCAGCTCCACCTCGGTCTCGACGGTGCGCTCGATGTCCTGCGGGTAGAGGTTGTGGCCACGGACGATGAGCATGTCCTTGAGGCGGCCGCTGACGAACAGCTCGCCGTCGCGCTTGAAGCCCAGGTCGCCGGTGCGCAGCCAACTGGTGCCGTCGCGGTCGACGAAGGCCTTGGCGGTGGCTTCCGGGTTGCGCCAGTAGCCGTGGGCGATGCTCGGGCCGCTGGCCCAGATCTCGCCCACCTGGTTTTCGCCGAGGGCGGCGCCGGTGGCCGGCTCGACGATCATCACCGCGTGCCCGGGCTGGCCGAAGCCGCAGCTCATCAGCAGGCTGTCGGCGCCCGGCTCGATGCGGTTCCGAGCTAGCGCGGCGCCGTCCACACCGAGGGCAGGAATGCCCTGGTCGCGCACACCGCCGGTGACGAACAGGGTCGCCTCGGCCAGGCCGTAGCAGGCGAGGAAGCTGGCGGCGGAGAAGCCGCAGGCGGCGAACTGGCCGGCGAAGCGTTCGAGGCTGTCCTGGCGGATCGGCTCGGAGCCGGAGAAGGCCACGCGCCAGCCGCTGAGGTCCAGCCGCGCCAGGGCCGCGGCGCTGACCCGCTCGCAGCACAGGCGGTAGGCGAAATCGGGGCCGCCGCTGACGGTGCCGCCGTACTGGGCGATGGCCTCCAACCAGCGCACCGGGCGTTCGAGGAAGTAGCGCGGCGACATGAGCACGCAGGGCACGCCGCTGAAGATGGGTTGCAGCAGGCCGCCGATCAGGCCCATGTCGTGGTAGAGCGGCAGCCAGCTGACGATCACGTCATCGGCACCGATGCCGAAGCCGCGGCGGATCAACAGCTCGTTGGCCACCAGGTTGCCGTGGCTGACCTGCACGCCCTTGGGCAGCGAGGTGGAGCCGGAGGTGTATTGCAGGAAGGCGATGTCGTCGGCGGCCAGCACCGGCTCGCACCAGGCGTCGGCCAGTTCGTCCTGCAGGTCCTCGACGCAGAGCAGTGCCGGGCCGGCAGTGCCCAGATCCTGGTTCATCTGCTGCAGGGGCTCGCGCAGGGCGGCGCTGGTCAGCACCAGGGCCGGCTCGGCGTCGTCGATGATCGACAGCAGGCGCAGCTGGTGATGGCGGCGTGCGGACTCCGGCGGGTAGGCCGGTACGGCGATGACGCCGGCGTAGAGGCAGCCGAAGAACGCCGCGACGTAATCCGGGCCGCTGTCGAACAGCAGCACCGCGCGGTCGCCGAACTCCGCTTCCGCCTGCAGGGCAGCGGCGATCACACGGGCGCGCCGGTCCAGCTCCCGGTAGCTGATGACCACGCCGTCGCCCTCGCCTTCGAGAAAGCGCAGGGCGAGGCGCTCCGGCTGTTCGGCAGCGCGGCGCTGCAGGGCCTGGACCAGGGTGCTGGGGAGTTCGAAGGCGTCCATCATGTTGTCGTCCTGCCTGATGCGGCTTGAATTCGGGGTTCGTTGAAACGAAGGGGCGCGCCCGGCACGACGGCCGCGCCGGGCGGCTCAGCCGGCCGCCAGCGGAACCTGGCGCGACGTGCGGGCGCGCAGGCGCAGCAGGTGCTGCTCGGCGTAGCGCTTGAGGGTGCGCAGCACGGCGGCTTCCTGTTGCTGGAGGAAGAAGTGGTGCCCCTCGAACAGGTCGAGGGAGAAGCCGGTGGCGGTCTCGTCCTGCCAGTCCAGCAGCTCATCCACGCGCAGCTCGTCAGCCTTGCCGCCGAGCACATGGATGGGCGCCTGCAACGGCTCGCGCCGGCGGTAGGCGTAGCTGCCGGCGACGAGGAAGTCGGCACGCAGGATGGGCAGCGTCAGGCGCAGCAGCTCCTCGTTGGCCAGGGCCTCCTCAGGGGTGCCCTGGAGGTTGCGCAGCCTGGCGATGAGTTCGGCGTCGCTCTTGGCTTCGCGGTAGTCATCGACATTGCGCCGGGCCGGGCCGGCGGTGGCCGAGGGGAACAGCGCCAGGGGCTCGGGCAGCCCCTTCTCGCGCAGGGCGTGGGCCAGCTCGAAGGCGAGCAGCCCGCCAAGGCTGTGGCCGAACAGCGCGTAGGGCTGCTGCACCTGGGGCGCGACCTCGCGGGCGAGCTGCGCCACCAGCGTGTCGAGGCGGGTGTGCAGCGGCTCGTCCATGCGCATGCCGCGCCCCGGCAGTTCCAGCGGCTGCACCACCAGCCAGGCGGGCAGGATGCGCCGCCAGCGGTTGTAGGCCATGGCGCTGGCGCCGGAATACGGCAGGCAGAACAGGCGCAGGCTGATCGGCGCGCTCACCTCAGGCCACCCCTTCGGCCTGTTCCATCTGCTTGCGCAGGCTCAGCGGGCGCATGTCGGTCCAGTGCTCCTCGATGTACGCCAGGCACTCCTGCTTCAGCCCGCTCTTGCCGGCGGCGCGCCAGCCGGCGGGGATGGCCTTGTAGTCCGGCCAGATCGAGTACTGCTCCTCGTGGTTGATGACCACCTGGAACACCACGTCATCACGATCGAACACCATGTCTGTCTCCTGTCTGCGAAATCCATGCAGCGGGGCCACCTGCCCGCGCTTTCACAGAGGAGAACGGATGGAGCACGAAAATAATTAGCGGATCGCCCCGCCCCGGAACCGCGCTGCGCCGTTGATCGGAAGCGCCGACGCAGAGCGGCGCTGCAACAGAGCTGAAGCCTGCCCGTGATCTCCTGCAGAAAGTCGAATATTAATTATCCATCGCATTTGACAATGATTATCATTGGACATAATTTGTTACCCCGCTGAACAGGCCGCCCCCTTCCCGGCGCCCTCTGCCTCCCCAAGCGCAAGGTGATTTCCATGACGGATCAACTGTCCACAAGCAGGTGCGATTCACCCTTACTCCAGGCATTCATCGATAACCGCTCGATCCTCGTGAAGATCGCCGCGCGTATCACCGGATGCCGTTCCCGCGCCGAGGATGTGGTGCAGGATGCGTTCTTCAGGCTGCATTCGGCCCCGCAGATCACCTCGTCGTTCAAGGCGCAGCTCAGCTACCTGTTCCAGATCGTGCGCAACCTGGCCATCGACCACTACCGCAAGCAGGCCCTGGAGCAGAAATATTCCGGCACCGAGGAGGAGGGCCTCAACGTGGTGGTGACCCTGGGGGCTTCGCCCGAGGCTTCGCACATCAACTACGCGACCCTCGAACACATCGCCGATGCCCTGGCCGAACTGCCGGCGCGCACCCGCTACGCCTTCGAGATGTACCGCCTGCACGGCGTGCCGCAGAAGGACATCGCCAAGGAGCTGGGCGTCTCCCCGACCCTGGTGAACTTCATGATTCGCGATGCCCTGGTGCATTGCCGCAAGGTGACCCGCGCCGAAGCCGAGAAGGCCGCCGGCAACGATGGGGAACGCCGCGAAAAATCCGCCTGATCCCCTCCCCCGTTTTCCGCCCCGGGCGCGACTCGTGCCCGGGGCAAATCTCTAACCGGTAGCCCGGACTTCAGTCCGGGGATTCCCTCGACGCCGGTCCCGGGCTGAAGCCCGGGCTACACGCGGATGACGTGGTGTGCTCAGGCCAGCACGCAACGATCGAAGAAGCGTTCGCGGCCGATGGCCATGAGCGCGGCGCGCTTGTGCGGGAAGTCGAATTCCTTTTCCCGGTAGTAACCCAGGCTCTGCATGTGGCCGATCATCCGCGCGTTGTCGGCACGGGGTTCGGCCACCACGCGGCGGGTACGCGGGTCGTCGAGGAACAGGAAGTGGGTCAGCGCCGCCAGCCAGCTGGCCACTTTGTGCGGGCCACGATGGCTCTCCTCGCCCACCAGCATGTGGATGCCGCGGTCGTAGTCGTCCACCGCATAGAACGGCGCGATGCGGTCTTCCTTGGCCCAGTAGGCTTCGAAGTAGGCGAAGGGCTGGTCGTCGAAGCAGCCGATCAGGGTCAGTGCGTGGGGGTCGTCGTGCAGCTTCTGCAGGTAGGCGCGGTGCTGGTCGAGGTCGCCGCCCTCCTGCCAGAACGCCAGCACGCGGGGCGAGTTCTGCCAGCGGTTGAAGCGCTCCAGGTCACTGTCGATATCCAGCGCGCGCAGGGAGATCCAGCTGCCCAGGCGCGCATCGAAACGACGGTAGAGCTCGCCGGTGGGCTTGGGCGGGCGCTGCGGGTGACGCTTGCCGTCGCTGATGACCATGCGCTCCGGGTAGGCGCCGGCGGCGGCGATCCAGGGCGTGGGCAGCTGCCAGAACTGGCCGCGCTCGCAGCGGTACTCCCCTGCCCCGGCCGCCACCAGCAGGCCGCTGGCCAGGGCTTCGACGGGGGCCTGGGGCAGTTGCCAGTGCAGGCGCTGGCAGGCCGGGTCACGGGCCAGTAACCAGTAGCAGGCGGCGTGCAGGGCCTGCGCGGAAGGCTGGGCGCCGAGCACCTGCAGGCGCGGTTCGGCGCCGCGCTGCAGCGCCAGGTCGATCAGCGGCTGGCCGTCGAGGGTCAGGTGCAGGCGGGTATCGGTTTCGTCGGCACCGAGGCTCTGCCCACCGGGCAGCGGGAGGTTCGACAGGAGGGGATGCTGGGACATGGGCGGCTCGCGAAGTGGGAGGTCTGTGCAACAGATGACGTCGGGGCGCGAGGGAAAATTAGGGGAATTTCGCCGGTGGTCGTGGCGGTTGGCGCGGGTTTTCGGCGTGTGAAGGTCCCGGGCTGAAGCCCGGGCTACGGCGGCCCTCTCCCTGGTAGAGAGGGCCGCGCAGGGATCAGCCCTGTTTCTTGACGATGGCGTCGGCGATGTTGGCGGGGGCTTCGGCGTACTTGGAGAACTCCATGGAGTAGCTGGCGCGGCCCTGGGACATGGAGCGCACGTCGGTGGCGTAGCCGAACATCTCGCCCAGCGGCACCTCGGCGCGGATGATGCGCCCGGCCGGCGCTTCGTCCATGCCCTGGATCAGGCCGCGGCGGCGGTTGAGGTCGCCCATGACGTCGCCCATGTAGTCCTCGGGGGTGACCACCTCGACCTTCATGATCGGCTCCAGCAGCACCGCGCCGCCCTTCTGCGCCAGCTGCTTGGTGGCCATGGAGGCGGCGATCTTGAACGCCATCTCGTTGGAGTCAACGTCGTGGTAGGAGCCATCGAACACCGTGGCCTTGAGGCCGAGCAGCGGGTAGCCGGCGAGCACGCCGTTCTTCATCTGCTCCTCGATGCCCTTCTGGATCGCCGGGATGTATTCGCGCGGGATCACGCCGCCCACCACTTCGTTGACGAACTCGAGGGTGTCCTTGCCGTCCTCGCCCGGTTCGAAGCGGATCCAGCAGTGGCCGAACTGGCCGCGACCGCCGGACTGGCGGACGAACTTGCCTTCGATCTCGCACTTGTTGCGGATTTTCTCGCGGTAGGCGACCTGGGGCTTGCCGATGTTGGCCTCGACGTTGAACTCGCGCTTCATGCGGTCGATGAGGATGTCCAGGTGCAGCTCGCCCATGCCGGAGATGATGGTCTGGCCGGATTCCTCGTCCGAGCGCACGCGGAAGGACGGGTCTTCCTGGGCCAGCTTGCCGAGGGCGATGCCCATCTTCTCCTGGTCGGCCTTGGTCTTGGGCTCCACCGCCACCGAGATCACCGGTTCGGGGAAGTCCATGCGTTCGAGGATGATCGGCTTGTCGAGGTCGCAGAGGGTGTCGCCGGTGGTGACGTCCTTCATGCCGATCAGCGCGGCGATGTCGCCGGCGCGTACCTCCTTGATCTCCTCGCGGGTGTTGGCGTGCATCTGCACCATGCGGCCGACGCGCTCCTTCTTGCCCTTGACCGAGTTGAGGATCGAGTCGCCGGAGCTGAGTACGCCGGAGTACACGCGGGTGAAGGTCAGGGTGCCGACGAAGGGGTCGGTGGCGATCTTGAAGGCCAGCGCCGAGAAGGGTTCGTCGTCGTCGGCATGGCGCTCGTCGTGGCGGTTTTCGTCGTCCGGGTGGGTGCCCTTGATGGCGGGGATCTCGATGGGCGCCGGCAGCAGTTCGATCACCGCGTCCAGCACCAGGGGCACGCCCTTGTTCTTGAAGGAGGAGCCGAGCACGGCGGGGACGATCTCGCAGGCGATGGTGCGCTGGCGCAGGCCGGCCTTGATCTCCTCGATGGAGAGTTCCTCGCCCTCCAGGTACTTGTTCATCAGTTCTTCGCTGGCCTCGGCGGCGGCCTCCACCAGCTTCTCGCGCCACTCCTCGGCTTCGGCCAGGAGGTTGGCGGGGATCTCTTCCTCGCGGAAGCTGGTGCCCTGGTCGGCGTCGTTCCAGTAGATGGCCTTCATCTTCAACAGGTCGATCTGGCCTTCGAAGTTCTCCTCGGCACCGATGGGCAGCTGGATGGGCACCGGGGTGTGGCCGAGGCGCTGCTTGATCTGCCCGACCACCCAGAGGAAGTTGGCGCCGGCGCGGTCCATCTTGTTGACGTAGGCGATGCGCGGCACGCCGTATTTGTTGGCCTGGCGCCAGACGGTCTCGGACTGCGGCTCGACGCCGTCGGCGCCGCTGAACACCACCACGGCGCCGTCGAGCACGCGCAGGGAGCGCTCCACCTCGATGGTGAAGTCGACGTGCCCGGGGGTGTCGATGATGTTGAAGCGGTACTTGTCGAACTGCTTGGCCGAGCCCGACCAGAAGGCGGTGGTGGCGGCCGAGGTGATGGTGATGCCGCGCTCCTGCTCCTGCACCATCCAGTCCATGGTGGCGGCGCCGTCGTGCACTTCGCCCATCTTGTGGTTGACCCCGGTGTAGAACAGGATCCGCTCGGTGGTGGTGGTCTTGCCCGCATCCACGTGGGCCACGATGCCGATGTTGCGGTAGCGGTTGATGGGGGTCGCGCGGGCCATTGTCTACACCTCGTAATGGTCGGGATGGGTTCGGAACGGGAACGGCACGGCCGCTCGGGGACGCGAGCGGCGAAGCAGCCGGGGCGGATTACCAAGCATGGTTGAAGATGCCGCCGACGCAAGCCGCGAAGCGTCGTCAGGCCGCTGTTTTTTTACCGCCGGCCGATGACAGTCGTGCGATACGTCGCGGTGCACGCTTTCGAGGCATAGACTGGGCGCCTTCCCCCATCACGGAGCATTTCCCATGAGCAAGGCCATCAGCATCGACTTCGTATCCGACGTGGTCTGCCCCTGGTGCGCGGTCGGGCTGGGCGCGCTGCAGCAGGCCATCGCCAACCTCGGCGAGGAGGTGGAGGTCACGCTCGCCTTCAAGCCCTTCGAGCTGAACCCGGACATGCCGCCGGAAGGCCAGGACATCGTCGAGCACATCCAGCAGAAGTACGGCAGCACGCCGGAGCAGGTGGCGGCCAACCGCGAGCACATCCGCCAGCGCGGCGCCGAGGTGGGTTTCCGCTTCGAGATGCAGGCACGCGGGCGCATCTACAACACCTTCGACGCCCATCGCCTGCTGCACTGGGCCGAGCTGGAAGGCCGCCAGCTGGCGCTCAAGCAGGGCCTGCTGGCCGCCTACTTCAGCGAGGGGCGCAACCCCAGCGACCGCGCGGTGCTGGTGGAGGTGGCCGCAGCCGCCGGGCTGGACGCCGAGGCGGCACGGGAGGTGCTGGAGTCCGGCCGCTTCGCCGAGGAGGTGCGCGAGGAGGAGAACTTCTACACCAGCCACGGCATCCGCTCGGTGCCGTCGGTGATCCTCAACGGCCGCCACCTGATCAGCGGTGGCCAGCCGGCGGAGTATTTCGAACAGGCGATCCGCCAGCTCGTCGCCGCGGAATAAAGGGCCAGCGCGAGGCGGGTGCGAGCAATGCGGCGCACCCGCCATTGATTTTCTAGACAGTCGGTCTAATATCCCCCCGCCATGACCGATTCCACACCCACGCCCCGTCGCGGCCGACCGCCCAAGGTCAATCGCGACAACCCCGACACCCGTGACGCCCTGGTGCGTTGCGGCACCGAGATCCTCACCGAGCAGGGCTTCCTCAGCACCGGCATCGATACCGTGCTGAGCCGCGTCGGCGTGCCCAAGGGCTCGTTCTACCACTACTTCCAGAGCAAGGAGGACTTCGGCCACGCGGTGCTGGCGAACTACGCCGGCTACTTCGCGCGCAAGCTCGACCGCTGCCTGCTGGACGCATCGCGACCGCCGCTGGCGCGCATCGCGGCCTTCGTCGAGGACGCCAAGGCCGGCATGCAGCGCTTCGAGTACCGCCGTGGCTGCCTGGTGGGCAACCTGGGCCAGGAAGTGACCCAGCTGCCGGAGGCCTTCCGCGAGTCCCTGGAGGCCATCCTGCTCAGTTGGCAGCAGCGCCTGGCGCTGTGCCTGGAGGCGGCCAAGGCCGAGGGCGAGCTGGCTCCGGACACGGATTGCGAGCGCTGGGCCGCATTTTTCTGGATCGGCTGGGAAGGCGCCGTGCTGCGCGCCCGGCTGGTACGCGGCAATGCGCCGCTGGACTGCTTCATCCAGGGATTTCTCGCCGGGCTGCCCCGCTAGCCCGTCCCTTTCCATAGGTTCTGCACGAGGAGACACCCGATGTTCAAAGGCATCCTGATCGACAAGGACGACAGCGGCTACCGCGCCAGTTTGGCCGAGCTGGACGAGGCGCAACTGCCCGCGGGCGAGGTCACCGTGAAGGTCGACTACAGCACCCTGAACTACAAGGACGGCCTGGCCATCACCGGCAAGGGCCCGGTGGTGCGCAGCTTCCCCATGGTCGCCGGCATCGACCTGGCCGGCACGGTGGAGGCCAGCGACAGCCCCGCCTTCAAGGTCGGTGACAAGGTGCTGCTCAACGGCTGGGGCGTGGGCGAGACCCACTGGGGCGGCCTGGCCCAGAAGGCGCGTCTCAAGGCCGACTGGCTGATCCCGCTGCCGGCCGGCTTCACCCCGCGCCAGGCGATGGCCATCGGCACCGCCGGCTACACCGCGATGCTTTCGGTGCTGGCCCTGGAGCGCAACGGCGTGACCCCGGACAAGGGCCAGGTGCTGGTGACCGGCGCCAACGGCGGTGTCGGCAGCTTCGCCATCGCCCTGCTCGCCCGCCTCGGCTACCAGGTGGCGGCCTCCACCGGCCGACCGCAGGAAGCGGACTACCTCAAGCGCCTGGGTGCCAGCGAGATCATCGACCGTGCCAGCCTCGCCGAACCCGGCCGCCCGCTGGGCAAGGAGCGCTGGGCCGGCGCCATCGACTCGGTCGGCAGCCACACCCTGGCCAACGTCTGCGCCGGCATCCGCTACGGTGGCGCCGTCGCCGCCTGCGGGCTGGCCCAGGGCATGGACTTTCCCGCCAGCGTCGCGCCCTTCATCCTGCGCGGCGTGACCCTGGCCGGCATCGACAGCGTGATGCGCCCGCGCGCCGACCGCATCGAGGCCTGGGATCGCCTGGCCCGTGACCTCGAGCTGGCGCTGCTGGACGAGATCACCCGCGAGATCGGCCTGGAGGAAGCCCTGCAGGTGGCCCGCGAGCTGCTGGACGGCCAGGTGCGCGGCCGTGTGGTGGTGGACGTCAACCGCTGATCCCGCCGGGTGCCGCCGCCCCGGCGGCACCCTCCCCGGTGCGCGATGCGCCACCCCGATAATCACTATCAAGCCTGATGATTTCTGCCTCGACCGCCGCTTGGCTAATCTGCGCCCATCGCCACGCAGACAGCCGAACAGGAGGGCCGGATGCACACGCCGATCGCAGTCATCGCCCTGCTCGCCACCCTCGCCCTGGCTGGCTGCGCCTCGCCGCAATACAGCGGGGAGACGCCCTACACCGATGCGCAGATCCGCCAGTTCGCCCTGGAGATGTTCGGCAAGAGCGGCCTGCCGCCCGAGCAGCTGGCCAAGGTACGGCGGGCACTGTTGAAACAGGACCAGCGGATGTCCAACGCCATCCGCGACGTGCAGCCCAGCAAAGGCTGAGTCACCCCAGATTGCATGCTCCTCCCATGGCCATCCCCCCCTTTGGCCAATATGCAGCTCGCCCCCCGAGCTGCTTTTTTTTGCCCGCGAATCGGACAGGTCCGATGGGCGGCACGGGACGCCGCAAGCAGAATCGACGGATTGTCATGAACAAGCGTTAGAAAACAGAAAGATTCGGATACATCCAGGCCCCGGTGGCCCTATCCAATCATCGGAGCATGCCGTATGATCGCGCACCTAGTACCTAGCTGTAAGTCAATCCGGCCACTCGCAGGCAGCGCCACCCAGGCGCAACGCGATACCGGTCTCCTCGATGGTTACCTGACCGATGCCCCCGCCACCCACTGGCAACGCATCCGTCCTGGCCTCCCATCCAGAAGTCTGATCAGGACAATCACCGGGCCAGAACCTTGCCCACGATTACAACCTGGCATCCAAAGTACTTGGCTGGCTCGCTCCGCTGACAGGCGGAACTTTCCACCAGCTCATTCGCTCCGATAAGGATCATCCTGTGTGCCCACGGTGGGCGACGGATTCGGAGTTTTATTTCGCGGCCCGATTGCCGCATTTTGCAGGACCTAACAACATGACTATCCATCACCAGGCAGAACAAGCCATCAGCGCACTCACCCGCGCCTTTGCACCGCTCCAGTGCCAGATCAACGCGCCTTCCCGCAAGGGTGGCTTCAGCTTCACCATCGTCAGCGAGTACGGTGTCGCCTGCCACAGCCAGCGCATCTACCCGGAGCAGTACAGCAACTCCAGCCAGCTCCAGCAGGTGATCGACCGCGCCCAGCGCGCCCTCACCGCCTGACGCCCGGCACGTCGACCCAAAGCCCCGCATGAGCGGGGCTTTTTCTTGCCTGCGATTTACCTCGCTCGGTGCCGCCGGGCGTGGTGCATCTTGAGGGAGAATTCGTTCGCGATGGCGCATCTGGCCGGCTCGCGGCCCGGTGCCTGCGCCAGGTCGTCCGCGGCTGAAGCCGCTCCCACGGGGAGGACCTGCAACCGCGGACATCGCTGCGTTGGGCCTCGCGGCGCCAACCTACGCGCGGTGCCAGCCTGTGGGAGCGAATTCATTCGCGATGGAGTGCCCGGCCAGCTCGCGGCCCAGTGCCTGCGTCAGGCTTTTCGCGGCTGAAGCCGCTCCCACGGGGAGGGCCTGCAACTGCGGATGTCGATGCGTTGGGCCTCGCGGCGCCAACCTACACGCGGTGCCAATTTGTGGGAGCGAATTCATTCGCGATGGAGTACCCGGCCAGCTCGCGGCCCAATGCATGCGACAGGTCTTTCGCGGCTGAAGCCGCTCCCACAGGGCCTGCAATTGCGGATGTCGCTGCGTTGGGCCTCGCGGCGCCAACCTACACGCAGTGCCCTACCCGTTCACCACGATGCCGCCATTCACGTGCAGCACCTGGCCGCTGACGTAGGCCGAGTCCGCGCTCGCCAGGTAGACGTAGGCCGGTGCCACGTCCGCCGGCTGGCCGGGGTGGCCCAGCGGGGTGTCGGCACCGAAATGGCCGACCTTCTCGGCATCGAAGGTGGAAGGGATCAGCGGCGTCCAGATCGGCCCCGGGGCCACGGCGTTGACGCGGATGGCGCGCTTGGCCAGGTTCAGCGCCAGGGAGCGGGTGAAGGAGGTGATCGCCCCCTTGGTGGAGGAATAGTCCAGCAGGGTCGGGTTGCCCTTGTAGGCCGTCACCGAGGTGGTGTTGATGATGCTGGCGCCCGGGCGCAGGTGCGGCAGCGTCGCCTTGGTCAGCTGGAACATGCCGAAGATGTTGGTGCGGAAGGTCTTCTCCCACTGCGCCTCGCTGATGTCCTCCAGGCGCTCCTGCGGGTGCTGCTCGCCGGCATTGTTGACCAGCACATCCACCCGGCCCCACTTGGCGATCACCGCCTCCAGGACCGTGCGACAGAACCCGCCATCGGCCACGTCGCCGGCGAACAGCAACGCCTCGCGCCCTGCCGCCTGCACTTCCAGGCGGGTCTGTTCGGCATCCTCCACCTCGTCCAGGTAAAGCACCGCGACATTGGCGCCTTCACGGGCGTAGTGCACCGCCACGGCGCGGCCGATGCCGCTGTCGGCGCCGGTGACGATCGCGGTCATGCCCTCCAGCTTGCCGGCCGCCTGGTAGTACTCGCCGATGGTCAGCGGCTGCGGCCGCATCTCCGTCTCCTGGCCCGGCTGCCGGTCCTGGTGCTGGGGTGGAAGGGTCTGTTCGTCGCTCATGGTCGTCTCCCGAGTCGGTGGCCTGTTATTCAACAGGACTGGCCCCGCGCCAGGCGGTTCAGGAAAATCCACCCAGCGGCGTCAATCCCCGGGCTCGGCTTGCAGGCGGTCCCACATGGCGCGGGTGATGCGTTGACGGGCGAGGTAGTCGTGCCAGGGGTCGCGCTGCAGGCTGTCGAGGCGTTGGCGCAGCGTGGCCAGGGTCCATTGCGCCGACCCCTTGAGGCGCTCCAGTTCATCGCGCTCGATGGGCACCGACACCGGCAGGCCCGGCCGCGCCCGAACCGAATAGGCACAGACGGTACTGGCGCCACGCTGGTTGCGCAGGTAGTCGACGAAGATGCGCCCGACACGGTTCTTCGGCCCCATCCTGTCGACGAAGCGCTCCGGCAACTGGCGCGCGAGGAAGGAGGCGATGGCCTTGCCGAAACCCTTCACCTCGTCCCAGCCGGCATGCCGCGCCAACGGGACGATCAGGTGCATGCCCTTGCCGCCACTGGTCTTCAGCCAGGCCTGGAGGCCCAGTTCGTCGAGCACGGAAAGGGTCAGCCGCGTGGCCTCCTGCATGGTCTTCCAGGGCAGCTTGGGGTCCGGGTCGAGATCGAGGATCAGGCGGTCCGGCCGTTCGATGCGGTCGCTGGTGGCGCCCCAGGTGTGCAGCTCGATGGCGCCCATCTGCACCGCGCCCACCAGGGCCTCCAGCGTGTCGATCTCCATCAGCCGCGCGTGCCCAGGGTCCAGTTCCGGGTCGAGGTGACGAATATTGGGGATCGCCAGGCGCTCGGCGTGCTTCTGGAAGAACAGCTCGCCCCCGACACCCTCCGGCGCCCGCAGCAGCGACACCGGGCGCCCCTTCAGGTGCGGCAGCACCCACTCGGCGACATCCGCGTAGTAACGCGCCAGTTCCAGCTTCTGGGTGCCGCTCTGGTCATCGATGACCCGCTGCGGGTGGCTGATGGAGACCTTGGCCAGTGTCTGGCGCCCGCCCTTGCCGGCCTTTTCGGCGGCGGGCTCGGGCGCCATCTTCGACGAGGCCGCGCTGCGTGGCTGCTCGCGGACGATCTGCTCCGCCGGCTTGTCGCTGCGCAGGGCGACGAACGCGGCCTGGCGCACGATGGCATCGCCCGTCCACTCGGCGAACTCCACCTCGGCCACCAGTTGCGGCTCCACCCAGCGCACGCCCCGGCGCTGGGCCGCCGGCAGGGCCCTGGTCAGCGGGCTGTCATCCCGGGCGATGGCCTGCAGGCGGCCATGGATATCGGCCAGCCGCGCCTCGTCGAAGCCGGTGCCGACGCGCCCGGCATAGCGCAGCTCCTCACCACCCGGCTCGTCATGGACGGCCAGCAGCAAGGCGCCGAACCCGCGGCGGCTGCCCTTGGGCGCGGTGTAGCCGACGATCACGAACTCCTGGCGCCGGCGGCACTTGAGCTTGATCCAGTCCGGGCTGCGCGCCGAGCGATAGGGGCTTCCCGCGCGCTTGCCGATCACCCCTTCCAGGGACATGGAACAGGCACTCTCCAGGATCGACTCGTGGCTGGCGGAAAAAGCTTCGGAGAAGCGCAGCAGGCTGCGCCGCTGGCCCTTGAGCGCCTTCTCCAGGGCGGCACGGCGCTCCTCCAGGGGCAGCTGGCGCTGGTCACGGCCATCGAGGAAAGGCGCATCGAACAGGTAGTAGAGAATGCTGTGGCTGCGGCCGATATCGAAGGCGTTCTGCAGGCCCTGGAAGCTCGGCAGGCCGTCCTCGTCGAGCACCACCACCTCGCCGTCCAGCCAGCTGTCGCCCAGTTCCAGCGCCGCCAGGTCGCGGGCCTGCAGGGGCAGGCGCGCGGTCCAGTCGTTGCCGTTGCGGGTGAACAGCCGCACCTCGCCGTCGCGGATGCGGGCGAGGATGCGATAGCCGTCGAACTTGATCTCGTAGCGCCAGTCCCCCGAGGGCGGCGCATCCACCAGCGTCGCCAATTGCGGCGCCAGGCTGTCGGGCATGCGCTCCTCGCTCGCCGCAGCCTTGCGTGCCTTGCCGCCAGCCTTCGCGGCGCGCCGGGTGGCACCCGGCCGGGCGGCCGGCGCGTCGCTGCCGACGTCGGCCCCGCTGAGCACGCTGGCCGGCTCGGCGGAAACGATGTCGTACTCCTCCGCCGGGCGCGCCACCTCGTCGTCCTGCTTGATCAACAGCCACTGCTCCTTGTCGCCGCTGCCGCGCAGGCGGGTGCGCACCAGGCTCCAGTCGCCACCGAGCTTCTCGCCCACCAGGGTGAAGGTCAGCCTGCCGGCCTCGTAGGCGGCCTTGGGATCGCCATGGGGCTGCCAGATGCCGCGATCCCAGACGATCACATCCCCCGCGCCGTATTGCCCGGCGGGAATGCTGCCCTCGAAATCGGCATAGCCCAGCGGATGGTCCTCGACGTGCACGGCCAGGCGCTTGTCCCTGGGGTCGAGGCTCGGGCCCTTGGGCACTGCCCAGCTCTTCAGGGTGCCGTCCAGCTCGAGGCGGAAGTCATAGTGCAGGTGACGGGCATCATGCTTCTGGATCACGAAGCCGAGGGCACCGGCCTTGCTGCGCCCACGGGGCCGCGCCTCTTCGCGAGGTTCGGAGGTGAGGTCGAAATTGCGCTTGCGGTTGTAGTCGCTGGAACGGCGGGCCATGGCGGACACCTCGGCAGGGATGCGGACTCAACCGGCCTTGGCCTTGGTCCGCGTGGGCTTGTCTCGGGTCTTGCGCGCCGGCTTGGCAGCGCCCTTGGCCGCCTTGGCCCTGGCCTCGGGCCTGGCGTCGGGCTTGCCGCCCAGGCTGCGCTTGAGCAGGTCGGTGAGGTCGATGACGTCGGCGCTGCGCCGCTCCTCCTCGCCGCCCGCCGCCTCCACCGCCTCGATATGGCCCTGGCTGGCCTTGCGCTCCACCAGCTCCATGATGCGGTCGGTGAAGGTGTCCACGTAGTCCTCCGGCTGCCAGTCCGCGCTCATGTCCTTGATCAAGCGCTTGGCCATGTCCAGCTCGGCCTTGGCCAGCTTGGCCTCGGTCACCGCGCTGCCCAGCTCCAGGCTCTCCAGGCCGCGCACCTCGGCGGGCCAGCGCAGCATCACCAGCACCAGGGCCGACTCCAGCGGCATCAGCGCCGCCAGGTGCTGGCGGGTATGCAGCACCACGTTGGCCAGGGCCACCTTGCCGGTGCCGGCGAGCGCCTCGCGCAGCAGGGCGTAGACCTTCTCGCCACGCTTGACCGGCGCCAGGTAATAGGGGGTATCTATGTTCTGCAGGGGGATGGTGGCGCTGTCGACGAAGGCGAAGATATCGATGGTCTGGGTCGCTTCCGGGTGGGCGGCGCGGATCTCCTCCTCGCTGATCACCACGTAGCGGCCCTTCTCCAGCTCCACGCCCTTGACGATGTCGTCCTTGGTCACTTCCTTGCCGGTGCGCTTGTTGATGCGCTTGTAGCCCACCGGGTCCATGCTGCGCTTGTCCAGCCAATCGAAGTCCACCCCCTGGGAGGATGTGGCCGAAACCAGCCCCACGGGGATATGCACCAGGCCGAAACTGATGGCGCCCTTCCAGATCGCACGTGCCATGGGTCACCTCGCGGGCGCGGTCAGAGCGCCACGCCGTCGCTGTAGATCACGCTGCCTTCCACGGTGATGTCGCGGATCTGCCGCAGCATGTTGTCGGCGGCGGTCTCCGCCTCGTTCTCGCACACGCAGCCCGGTGCCACCACCCAGAGCACCCGCACGCCGGCGCCCTCGCGCTTGGGCTGGTACTCGATCAGGCCGATGTAGCTCTGCCCTTCCTTCATGGCATCGGTCCACGCGGTGCAGTGCTTGAAGTCTCGGAACATGGCGAAAGGCTCCTTGTTGCTGGCTGCCACACAAGATTCTGAGTCGCGACGACGGAAAAGAGTTTCGCCTATCGCCTGTAGCGTCGTTCCAGACGCGACACCAGGTGCGGAACCAGGTTGAGGATCACCAGCGCCACCAGCGTCGCCAGCACCGCCGTGGCTTCGCGCCCCAGGCCTACCGTGACGCCGATGGCCGTGGTCAGCCAGAGGCCGGCGGCGGTGGTCAGGCCCTTCACCTCGGCCACGCTGTCGCGCTTGAGGATGGTGCCGGCACAGAGGAAGCCGATGCCGGCGACGATGCCCTGGATCACCCGGCTGAGCGCATCGGATTCGGCCCCCGCCATCTGCGGCGCCAGGACGAAGAGTGCGGCGCCCAGTGCCACCAGCATGTGGGTGCGGATGCCGGCCGCCTTGCCGTGCTGCTCGCGCTCGAAGCCGAGCAGGCCGCCCAGCAGCGCGGCCAGCAACACCCGCAGTGTCACGCGGGTCGCCTGGGTCGGGTCGTCGAGGTCGGAGAACTCGTTGGCCAGCGTCGCCAGCACCTGGTCCCACCAGGTCACGACCCAACGCGCTCCAGCACGGCATTGGCGGGCGTGTAGCGGCAGGCACCGCAACGTGCGCAGACCTGGCACAGCAAGTCTTCCTTGCCGATGTGCACCGAGGTGCTGGGCGACCAGGAACAACCACCGATCAGACAGAAGAGCGTCATGTCACCTCCACCGGCAGGGTGCCGTATGAAACCGGACTCATCTTTTTCGACGGGGCTGCCCCTCGAAAGGTTTGCTCTTTTTTCCCGCCAGGCCACGACACATGCCGCACGGGGCGATTGGCTGAACCAATGCAGCGGGGGGCAGGGTCTAGATGCAACGCCCCCCGCCACCCAACGAGGACCCCTGATGAAGAACCTCGAAACCCCCGCCTGCAAGGTCGCCCTGTTCGGCGCGCTCGGCAGCCTGGGCAGCGCACTGATGGTCGAGGCCCTGGGCCGTCAATGGGAAACGATGGCGCTGCTCGACGACCTCAACGCCATCCCCTCGCGGCCCGGCATCCGCGCCAAGCCCGGCGATCCGTTCGACGCCCTCGGCGTCAGCCACGCGGTGGCGGGGATGGACCTGGTGCTGTGCAACCTGTGCAGCCAGCCGCTGCTCGCCGCACGCCGCCATGGCCCCGGCTTCGATGTGGAGTTCAGCGCCATCACCGCCCTGCTCGACGGCCTGGCCGTGGCCGGCGTCAAGCGCCTGGTGGTGATCGCCGACTTCCACTGGCTCGACGAGGAATCGGGCCACCCCGCCGAGCCCGGCGAGCAGTTGCAACGGCGCCTGATGGACAGCGACATCGGCTGGACCCTGGTGGACGCACCAGGCATCGGTGGCGACGACCTGTTCGGCCTGGACGACTTCCTCGAACCCGCCCACGGCAGCGAGCCGGGCGCCGTGAGCGCCCTGCGCCGCTTCGCCGCTGCGGTACTGGATGAAGCGCGCCTGGCCGCGCACCTGCGCCAGCGCGTGCACGTCCAGCTGGAACACGGGGCGACTCGCGCCGCCCCGTGATGGCCGGTGCTAGGCCGGCACCGCCTTGGCCCTGGGTTCCCGTGCCCAGACCCGGTGCTTGGCGATGGCCTCGAACAGCGGCTTGGCGACATCCTTGGCGGCGGCACCACTGAGCAGGCCCTCGTCCGCCTCCAGGTGCAGCTGCCTGGCCAGGTCGCCCGCCGCCCCGCACAGCGCGATGGCCTTGAGGTGCTTGTAGGCCTCCTGCAGGTAGTGCAGCGCATCGCCATCCCCGCCGAAGGTTTTCGCCGCACTGTCCCCCCCCGGCACGAACACCGCATCGAAGGCGATGGAGGGCAAGCCGGCGATGGTGGCGTCGGGCACCAGCTGCTTGCCCTCCGCCGTTTTAACCGGCGCCGAGCTGGGGGCCAGCAACTTGGCGCTGGCGCCGGCCTTTTTCAGCTCGCCCTGGATGAACTTCACATCGCTGCCCTGCACGCCGTTGGCGATCAGGATCGCCACCTTGCGCGACTTGATATTGCCGGGCAGCAGGTTCATCTGGCTCAGTGCGGGCGAGGCCTTGAGGCCGATCTCCGGCACCTGCACCGTGGGCCCCTGGGGCGGCGTGAGGCCCAGGTTCTCCGCCACCTGCCGGGCCAGGTCGAGGTCGATATTGGCGAGGATTTCCTTCACCTGGCGCTCGCGGATGTGCACCCGATCCACCTTGCCCAGCTCGAAGCTGTAGGCGGCGACCACATGGCCTTTCTCCGTCTCGCTCAGGCTGTTGTAGAACAGCCGGGCCTGGGAGAAGTGGTCGGCGAATGAGTCGGCGCGCTTGCGCAGCTTGGTGCCCGACAGCGGTTCGGGGTAGCTGCTGAAACCGCCATGGCGCGGCGCCGGCGGCGTCTCCTTCGGCCAGCCGCCGTCGATGGAGTTGGGCTCGTAGGCGGCGCGCCCCTTGTTCACCGTCTGCCGGTGCTGGGCGTCGCGCTGGTTGTTGTGGAACGGGCACAACGGGCGGTTGATGGGCAGCTCGTTGAAGTTCGGCCCGCCGAGCCGTGAGAGTTGCGTGTCGGTGTAGGAGAACAGCCGCCCCTGCAGCAGCGGGTCGTTGCTGAAGTCGATGCCGGGCACCAGGTGGCCCGGGTGGAAAGCGGCCTGCTCGGTCTCGGCGAAGAAGTTGTCCGGGTTGCGGTTGAGCACCATGCGCCCCACCTTGCGCACCGGCACCAGCTCCTCGGGCACCAGCTTGGTGGGGTCGAGCAGGTCGAAGTCGAACTTATGCTCGTCCTCCTCGGGGATCACCTGCAGGCCCAGCTCCCATTCCGGGTAGTCGCCCTTCTCGATGTCTTCCCAGAGGGTGCGACGCTGGAAGTCCGGGTCCTTGCCGGCGAGCTTCTGCGCCTCGTCCCAGACCAGCGAATAGACGCCCGACACCGGCCGCCAGTGGAACTTGACGAACACGCTGCGCCCTTCGGCATTGATCAGGCGGAAGGTGTGCACGCCGAAGCCCTGCATGCCCCGGTAGGCCACCGGGATGGCGCGGTCGGACATGGTCCAGAGCACCATGTGCGCGGACTCGGGCACCAGGGAGACGAAGTCCCAGAAGGTGTCGTGGGCCGAGGCGCCGGTGGGGATCTCGTTGTGCGGCTCGGGCTTCACCGCATGGACGAAGTCGGGGAACTTGATGGCGTCCTGGATGAAGAACACCGGCATGTTGTTGCCCACCAGATCGAAGTTGCCTTCGTCGGTGTAGAACTTCACTGCGAAGCCGCGCACGTCGCGCACGGTATCGGCGGAGCCACGCGGGCCCTGCACGGTGGAGAAGCGCACGAACACCGGGGTCTTCTTCCCCGGCTCGTTGAGGAAGTCGGCCTTGGTCAGCTCGGCCAGCGGCTCGTAGACCTGGAAATAGCCGTGGGCCGCTGCGCCACGCGCATGGACGATGCGCTCGGGGATGCGCTCGTGGTCGAAGTGGGTGATCTTCTCGCGCAGGATGAAATCTTCCAGCAGCGAGGGGCCGCGTTCGCCGGCCTTCAGGCTGTTCTGGTTGTCGGCGATGCGCGTGCCGGTGTTGGTGGTCAGCGCCTCGTCGGTGGCGTCCTCGCGGAACTCGTCCAGCTGCTCGAGCTTGCGGTTGCTGTTCTCACGGTCGGGGGTGTCGGTACCGGCGAGCTGGCTGCCGGTCTTCTTTTCGGTGGGCATGGGGCTGTCTCCTGGCGACATATGGCGCCCATTCAGGCGCCCAATCTGGCAACGCGTTGCGCGTGCTCGGTGAATCACGGCGTGGTGCAGCAGGGTGGGGAGCGGCGGCCGCATGCCGCCGCTCCCCGTTGGGCGTCAGTCACTGCTGCTGCTATTGCTGTGGCTGCGCTGTCCTCCCTTGCGGCCGGCCGCGGATGCGCGCGCCGGATCGTTCCTGAAATTGCCGCCACTTACATGTCCGCCCTTCTTGCCGGCTTCGGATGCGCGTTGCGGGTCTTCTGCGAAGTTGCCTTTGCCACCTCGGTGTTGAGCCATTGCACGAGTCCTCTCTGGTCATTGATCTGACGTTGTCGTGGAGCAGACGCCAGTCCGGCGCCTACTAGGTCTGAGGGCACCACTGCGCAGAGGTTCTATCTATTTGCGCCTCGCGGCGCCGGGGCGCAGGCGCCGATTGAGCGGCTCAATGGCGCGCCAGGAGAGGCCGATAGGCATGTGCAATCACCGGCGCTGCCGCCAAATAACCGCCAGGCTTTTTTTCACCCGCGCAAGCCGATGTAAACAGGGGCGATTTCGGGTCGCCCCGGGCTCTGGGCCGTTGGCCAGCATTTACGCGCGGCACTGAGGGTTTAAGGTGAAACGCATCGAGACACCGCGACGGAAATCCCATTCACTCCAGCGATCCGAGGTGGCTGCCGTGCCTAGAAGCCAGCCCAGTGCCCAGGAAATCGAAAAGCGCTTCAACCAGCGCCTGCAGCCGTTCCACCATGGCCACTGCGTGGTGGAAGCGGACGGCACCCTGACCATCCGCCTGCAGGACGGCGACCGCCAGCTGACGGTGGTGGGCATCACGCGTGAAACCTATGCCGACCGCGAGGCTCTATTCGAACTGGGGCCCACGCTGCTCGAAGAGTGGCAGGCCCTCAGGCCATGACCCGACGGAGCCCGACCATGAATCCAGCCGCCCCGGAACCGATCAGCTCCCCTCTGCCCGAGGACGCCCGCCACTTCCTCCGCGACGTCGAGGCGGCCCTGGTCGACCAGGCCTTGCCGCTGTTCGAGGAAGCGGCACGCCACGCCCGCCGTGGCGGCATCGAAGTGACCGTGGAGATGGACAGCAGCGACCCGCTGCAACCCCAGCTGCGCCTCGCCGCAAGCAACCCGGGGACGCGCACCAGCAGCTACCGGATCATCGCCGACGTGGGCAACCGGGGCGTGGTGCGCGAGGAGCTCTATGCCTGCAACGACGAGACCCGCACCCTCCCCGCCCAACTGGCCTCGATCAACGAAACGGTGATCGACACCCGCCTCGCCGCCTTCTTTCTCAAGGCCTTCGCCCTGCCCCTGGACTACGTCACCGAACGCCGCCAGGCGGGGTTCTGGTAGGGCGGTCGCACCGCCCGCCAAGCAACCTGCCTGCGGGTGGTCCGCGTGGTGGACGGGGGAAGCGTCGTCCACCCTACCGCTGCCTCTCACCCATGAGCTCGCTCTCACACAGGGGTGTAGGGTGGAGGTCGCTTTTTACCTCCACCTGGCGGTGTCGCAGGTGAGCCCGATGGTTGAGCGACAGGCAGGTCGGGTGAACCCGGCGCGCGGTGCCCTCTCGATCGCGAATGAATTCGTTCCTACACAGAGCGGCGGCGCTGCGCGTCGCCTGGCGACTGACGTCGCCCCTACACAGACAGCGTGATCCACCTGCCAGGGCATGTTCGAGCTGCGAAGGGTGGACGGGTGGAGCGTCGTCCACCCTACGAGTCAGCCCCCTGCTCTGCTCCGGTCAATCCCGGTTGGTGGGCACCTTCCAGATGTCGGCGGCGTATTCGCCGATGGTGCGGTCCGAGGAGAACCAGCCGGCGCGGGCGGTGTTGAGCACCGCGGACTTCCACCATTGCGCGGGCTTCTGCCAGGCGGCGTCGACGCGGCGCTGGGCGTGCCAGTAGGCGTCGAAGTCGGCGCAGACCATGAAGCGGTCATCGCGCACCAGGTGTTCCACCAGGGCTTCGTAGCGCTGCGGGTCGTCCGGCGAGAAGACGCCACGCCGCACCGCCTCCAGGGCGCCGGCCAGGCGTTCGGACCCGGCCACCACGGCACTCATGTCCAGCTCGCCGGCGCGCTTGCGCTGCTCCACCTGGGCAGCGGTCATGCCGAAGATGAACATGTGCTCGGCACCGATCAGCTGGCTCATCTCGACGTTGGCGCCATCCAGGGTGCCGATGGTCAGCGCGCCGTTGAGGGCGAACTTCATGTTGCTGGTGCCGGATGCTTCCAGGCCGGCGGTGGAGATCTGCTCGGAGAGGTCCGCCGCCGGGATGATCACCTCCGCCAGGCTGACGTTGTAGTTGGGGATGAACACCACCTTGAGCAGCCCGCGCACGGTCGGGTCGGCGTTGATGGTGCGGGCGATGTCGTTGGCCAGCTTGATGATCAGCTTGGCCTGGTGGTAGCTGGCGGCGGCCTTGCCGGCGAAGATCTTCACCCTGGGCACCCAGTCGGTGGTCGGCTCGTTGCGGATGGCCTGGTACAGCGCCACGGTGTGCAGCAGGTTGAGCAACTGGCGCTTGTATTCGTGGATGCGCTTGACCTGCACGTCGAAGATCGCCTCGGTGTCGAGGTGGATGCCCAGGCGCTCCTGCACCAGGCTCGCCAGGGCGCGCTTGCTGTGCTGGCGGTGGGCGGCGAACAGCTTGCGGAAGCCGGCCTTGTCGGCGTGCGGTTCGAGATCGCGAAGGCGCTCCTCCGGCGCATCCAGCAGGTCCTCGCCCAAGGCATCGACCAGGGAGCCGGTGAGCAGCGGGTTTACCTGGTAGAGCCAGCGGCGGAAGGTCACGCCATTGGTCTTGTTGCTGATGCGCTGCGGGTAGAGCCGATGCAGGTCGCGGAACACCGTTTCGCGCATCAGGTCGGTGTGCAGCGCCGAGACGCCGTTGATGCTGTGGGAGCCGAGGAAGGCCAGGTTGCCCATGCGCACGCGGCGACCGTGGTCCTCCTCGATCAGCGACACCGAGCGCAGCAGGTTGAAATCATGGATGTCCTGCGCCCGGAGCGAGTCGATGTGGAAGGCGTTGATCAGGTAGATGATCTGCATGTGCCGCGGCAGCAGGCGCTCCATCAGCGATACCGGCCAGGATTCCAGGGCCTCCGGCAGCAGCGTGTGGTTGGTGTAGGACAGCGTCGCCACGGTCATGCCCCAGGCTTCGTTCCAATCGATGCGGTAGACGTCGACCAGCTGGCGCATCAGCTCGGCCACGGCGATGGCCGGGTGGGTGTCGTTGAGCTGGATGGCGGCCTTGTCCGGCAGCGAGCGGATGTCGCCATGGGCGGCCATGTGGCGGTGCAGCAGGTCCTGCAGCGAGGCGGAAACGAAGAAGTATTCCTGGCGCAGGCGCAGTTCCTGGCCGGCTTCGGTGCTGTCGGCCGGGTACAGCACGCGCGAGATGCTCTCGGCGCGCACCACGTCGGCCACGGCGCCGAAGTGGTCACCGGCGTTGAAGCGCTCCAGCTGCAGGTCTTCCATGGCGCGGGCGCGCCACAGCCGCAGCGTGTTGACGCTGGAACCGCGCCACCCCACCACGGGGGTGTCGTAGGCGATGGCGCGCAGTGTCTCGTTGGGCTCCCAGGTCAGCCGCGGCATCTCGCCGCCGTCATCCTCGGTGCGCACGCTGCCGCCGAAACCGATGTTGTAGCTGACCTCGGGGCGCTCGAACTCCCAGGGGTTGCCGAAATCCAGCCAGGTCTCGGTGTGCTCCTGCTGCCAGCCATCGCTGACCACCTGCTTGAACAGGCCGTGCTCGTAGCGGATGCCGTAGCCGTGGGCAGCGAGGCCCAGGGTCGCCATGCTTTCCATGAAGCACGCGGCCAGGCGCCCGAGGCCGCCGTTGCCGAGGGCCGCGTCGGGCTCGACCTGGCGGACGGTCTCCAGGTCCACGTCCAGTTCGGCGAGTGCCGCGCGGGCGGTCTCCAGCAGGCCGAGGTTGCTCAGGCAATCCACCAGCAGGCGGCCGATGAGGAACTCCAGGGACAGGTAGTACACGCGCTTGTGCTGCTTGCGGTCGACCTGCGCCTCGGTCTCTTCCCAGTTGTCCACCAGGTGGTCGCGCGCGGCCAGGGCGACGGCCTCGAACCAGTCATGGCTGTAGGCATTGCGCGGGTCCTTGCCCACGGCGTACTTGAGCTTGGCGAGGATGTTCTGCTTGAACGCCTCGACCGGGGTCGGGCCGGCCGCTGCGCGGGTTTGCTCGGTGGACATGTGTTGCTCCTTGCCCGGTGGTGGATGGCGGACGTGGCACGGGCGGCGTGCCCGGCGCCCCGTGCCCTTCAGCTGAACTGGGCGTCGTTCTGCGCCAGGCGCAGCTGGCGCGCCGCGTCTCCCACGGCGGGCGGGATGGCGGTGGAGCGCAGGGTCTCCAGGCTCACGCCGCCCATGCGCTGCTCGATGAACTGCCGCTTCGCGCGCCAGGCGCCTTCATCGCGGATGAGGTCGAGCAGGTCGTGCCCGGCGAGGGTGAGCCCCTTGGCGATCATCACCGGATCGCCGTTCCAGGGGTGGTGCGGCGTGCACTCGGCCAGCCCCGCCTGGCACATCAGGTGCAGGTTGTGGCTGACCATCTCCAGCCCGTGGCCGGCGAGCGGCTGCGGGTGGAAGTGCTGGCCATGGCCGAGCGCCTCGATCTCCAGCAGCAATGCGCGGATCAGCTCCCAATCTCTTTTCATGTCACCTCGTCCTTCTGCCCAGTCTGCTGATCGGATACGGGAAAGCGGCCTGCGCCGAAACCCGGAGCGGCCCACGCAAGGAGCGTGCAGGTGCACGCCGGGCCGCGATTTCCTCATAGGGAGTGAGTCCGCCGGGAGGCGCCGGGAGTTCAACCTAATCGTGCATTACGCACGCCGCACCGCGACCGCCGGTCATGCTCGGGGGGCAAAAAACCTGAACTCTGCCCCGTGCCGCCATTCAGAAATCCTGAGGGCTCCGCAGCGACACAGCCGGCGGGGCGAGACGAACGCGATGCAAGGAGGTTTCCCATGCCACGCGGAAGCAAGGACAAATACACCGAAGAACAGAAGCGCAAGGCCGCCCATATCGAGGCGAGCTACGAGCAGAAGGGCATTGCCCATGGCGAAGCCGAAGCCCGGGCCTGGGCCACGGTGAACAAGCAGTCGGGCGGCGGCGAGAAGGCCGGCGGCTCGGGCCGCAGCACCTCCTCGGCGAGCAAGGCGGCGGCGCGCAAATCCTCGGCACGCCAGGCGGTGGCGACCAAGCACGGGGCACCGCGCCCCGGCACCCGCCTGGAAGATGCCAGCAAGGCGGACCTGATGATCCGCGCCCGGGCGAAGAAGATTCCCGGTCGTTCCAGCATGCGCAAGGACGAGCTGGTGCAAGCACTGAAACAGGCGTCCTGACACGCTCGCCGCAAGGAGAATCCCATGGCCGAACCCTCCAACCTGCAACGCCTGGTCGCCATCGGTGGCGGCCTCCTGCTCATCCGCAAGGGCGTCGCCACCCGCGGCCTGCTGGGGCTCGCCGACATCCTGGTCGGCGCCGCCGCCATCTACCACGGCATCGCCCCTGCCCGCCCGCGTGCCAGCGTGCATCAGCTCCACCCCCTGCCGGTGGTGGAGCGCGTGCCTCCGGGCCGGCAACTGGTCAGCCCGGCGAGCCTGGTGAAGACCCCCTTCCAGCAGTAGTCGTACAGATGGCGCGCCGACGGTGCGCGAGGAGCGATGCGATGACCCTCAGGATGCCCTTGCTGCTGGCCGGCTGCCTGGCCTCCTCCCTGGCGCTGGCCGATGCCTGCCAGGTGCAGACCCGCTCGGCGAGCAGCCAGGTCCCGGGCGTCGAAGCCCAGACCTGCTACGAGCATCGGGGCATGCCGGCCGGCTCGGTGGACTGGTCCTGCAGCAACGAGAGCAAAGGCATGCTGCAGAGCGAAAAACACAAGGTGGCCAGTTGCAAGAGCGGCTGGTTCGGCCGCTGCACCGGCGCCCTGACCCAGGAGGCCCTGGCCAACCCCGGCTCCAGCGGCGAGGAAGGCAACGACCCGGTGAACATCCCCGCCGATGCCAAGGTGGTCACCTACCACTACCAGGCCAGTGACCCCGCGCAGGCGAAGATCGATTGCGAGAGCGGTGGCGGTACCTGGCAGACGCCCTGACCTGCCCCTCTCGCCCCTCACGAGGAGCCACCCATGCCAGATGCCCCATCGAACCGCCAGGGCGTGGCCCTGCTCGATCTGCGCCATGACGCCCCCGAGCACGAGCGCCGTACCCACCAATGGCTCGGCGAGCGCATCGCCGCCCTGCTCGGCACGCCCTTGCTCGGCCTGCACCGGGACGGCGACGCCCGGGCGCACTACATCATTCCCAACGACACCCTGATCGGCCGCAGCACGGCACGCGAGCTGGGCATCCGCTCCGACGCGGACTTCTTCGGCGGCCTGGTCGCCGAGCCCTTCATGGCCACCAAGGCCATCACCCATCCGCTGCCCGGCCCATCGGCCCATGCGCCGCCGGGCTGGTCGGAAGGCTTCGCCCACCTGGCCGGGCGCGCCGTGCTCGGCGGCTACAGCGCCTTCAACATCGACGACGCCATGCAGGCCGGCATCCGCCTGCTGCTGAACGGGCCGCTGCGGGTCAAGCCGGTGCGCGCCACCGCCGGGCGCGGCCAGTGCCGGGTGACCGACGACGAGCAGTTGCGCGAGGCCATCGCTCTCCAGGACCTGGACGAGATCGCCACCTGGGGCCTGGTGCTGGAGGAGCAGCTCGAGGACGTCGTCACCTACAGCGTCGGCCAGGTGCAACTGGCCGGGATCACCGCCAGCTACTTCGGCACCCAGTCGCAGACCGAGGACAACGCCGGCACCTGCGTCTATGGCGGCTCCGAGCTGGTGGTGGCTCGCGGTGGCTGGCAGGACCTGCTGAGCCTCGCCGGCAACGAGCCGGTGCGCCTGGCCATCGAGCAGGCGCGGGCGTACGAGCAGGCGGCCCAGGCCTGCTTCCCGGGCTTCATCGCCTCGCGACGCAACTACGACATCGCCCAGGGCATCAACGCACGCGGCCAGTTGCGCTCGGGCGTGCTGGAGCAATCCTGGCGCATCGGCGGTGCCAGCGCGGCGGAGGTGCTGGCCATCGAGGCCTTCGCCGCCGACCCGGCGCTGACCCGCATCCGCACCGCGACGGTCGAGCGCTACGGCGACTTCGAAGTGCCCGGCGGCGCGGCACTGCTCTATCGGGGTCACGACGCCGAGGTCGGCCCCATCGTCAAATTCGCACGGGTGGAACCTTATGGCGACGCGCAGTGAAAGCGTGGATATCCAGGTGGGCAACGAACAGATCGCCGGGACCTTCCTGACCCCGGCGGCCAAGGTGCCGGGCATCCTCTTCGTCCATGGCTGGGGCGGCAGCCAGCAACGCGACCTGGCACGCGCCAAGGGCATCGCCGGCCTGGGTTGCGTATGCCTGACCTTCGACCTGCGCGGCCACGAGAAGACCGAGGTGCAGAAGAAGACGGTGACCCGCGAGGACAACCTCGCCGACCTCGTCGCCGCCTACGACCTGCTGGCCAGCCACCCGGCCACCGATACCTCGGCCATCGCCGTGATCGGCAGCAGTTACGGCGGCTACCTGGCCACCCTCCTCAGCACCCTGCGCGCAGTGCGCTGGCTGGCCCTGCGGGTGCCGGCCCTGTACTGGGACGACGAGTGGCAACGCCCCAAGGACGCCCTCGACCGCCAGCGCCTGGCGAGCTACCGGCTCACCGCCGTGCGCCCCTCGGAGAACCGCGCCCTGGCCGCTTGCGCGGCATTCGAAGGGGATGTGCTGATCGTCGAGTCCGAGCACGACGACTACGTGCCGCACCCGACCATCATGAGCTACCGCTCGGCCTTCGAACGGGCCCATTCGCTGACCCACCGCATCCTCGATGGTGCCGACCACGCGCTCAGCAGCGACCGCAGCCAGAAGGCCTACACCAGCCTGCTGACGAGCTGGGTGGCGGAAATGATCATCGGCGAGCGGGTGGGCGACTTTCCCCACCACTCGGCCTTCTACTCCTGAGCCTGCGGTCGCCCCGCCTGAACCTTTGCGGGCGGCCGCGCTTCTACCGAGCGAGCCCAGCCACACGAGGACACCGACATGCCCGTGACCATCGACCTGGATGGCGGCATCTGCGCCATCGAACTGGACGGCAACCACAGTGAAATGCCGATCCGCGACATCGTCATCACCACCGACGCCGACCTGCGCGCCTCGGTGATCCATTGCCCGGCCGGCAACGCGCTGATCAGCGAGGACGAGGCGCAGGTGCTGGTGGGCGCCGGCGCCAGGGACGACCGCCGCAACCTCATCGCCGACTGAGCCCGGCCCCCGCCCTTCGCTGCCGGGCCTCGTAGAGGTCCAGCAGCGGCTGGGTGCTGAGCCCGTGGAGCAGCAGGCTGCAGGCCACCACGGTGAGGCTGATGCCCATGGCCTCGCGCGCCGCCGCGCCTTCCAGGCCGTGATCGAGGGCGAAACACAGGTAGTAGAGGCTGCCGATGCCACGCACGCCGAACCAGCCCACCAGCAGGCGCTGCCAGCGATCCAGCCCCGTGCGCGGCAACAGGAGCCAGCAGGCCAGCGGCCGCACCAGGCAGAACAGCGCCAGGGCCAGCCACACACCGCGCCAGTCCCAGCAGGCGCTGAGCGCGGCGCCCAGGAGCATCACCAGCACCACCTCCAGCGCCCGTTCGAGCAATCCGCCGAAGGAGAGGATGTCGACGATCAGGGTGCCGGCGGCGATCTTGCGGTGCTCGCGGCGATCCTCGCCGTACTCGATGCTCACCGGCAGGCCGTCGTCGGACAGCCCGGCCTTGAGCACCGTGCCCTCCTCCGCCGGCACCTCGGAGCCGCCGCTGGAGCGGATCTCGGCATGACGCAGGCCCACCCCGGCGGCGAAGGCGGCGAGAAAGCCCCAGGCCTCCAGCAGCTCCGCCCCGACATAGGACAGGGACACCAGGGCCATGCCCAGGAATACGTTGGCGGAGATCGCCGTATCGGCATTGCGCACCCGCGCACTGATGGCCAGGCGACCCACCCGGTTGCCCAGGAAGAACCCCAGCACCAGTGCCACGGGCACGGCCCAGGCGAAGGACAGCAACGCCCATTCCCAGGGCCCTTGATGCCCCAGCCCCAGCAGCACCAGCGCGCCGACCACGAAGGGGAACGCCATGCCGTCGTTCAGCCCCGCCTCGCCGGACAGGCTGAAGCGCAGGGGGTCATCGTCACGGGCATGGTTGACCTGCACCAGGCTGGCCAGCACCGGGTCGGTGGGCGACAGGATCGCGGCGTACAGCAGCGCCGCACCCAGGCCGAACGCCAGCCCCTGGTGGCCGATCCAGGTGCCCAGGGCGATGGTCAGCATCAGCACCGGCCCGGCCAGGACCCAGGCCTTGATCCAGCTCGGATGGTGCAAGGGCAGGCGCAGCTTGAGGCCGCCGATGAACAGGGAGATCAGCACGGCGACTTCGGTGAGGTGTTCGAGCCAGGGGACGATGTCGAGAAAATCATCCCGCCACAGGTTCAGCCCCAGGGGTCCGATGGCCAGCCCGCAGGCGAGATAGAGCAAGGAGGACGTGACCGGCAGCCAGCGCAGGTAGGCCGAGGCCAGCGCCAGGATCAGCAGCAGCACGCCGAGCACTGCCATCCACAGCAGGAAGCTCATGGTCGCCGGCCCATTCGTCTCATCCCCCGTCCCCGTTCGGTCGCCTCTTTATCCAGAGGGCCGGATGGGCCAAGGGTTCAGACTTTGCGGCGCGAGGGTTCCGGCACAGGCGACAGCCCTGCCCGGCGGAAAGAGAAGGGCCGCTGATTCCTTCCGGCGGCCGACGTAAAAAGGGGGCAGGCCCACCCGTGGTGAGGACACGAGCCCGGACCCGCCCCAACTTCCCCGCCTGTTCTGATCGGCCCGATGCCCCGGGAACCGGGTGACGATCGAGGACACAGGTGGGGAATTTCCAGCCTTAGAACATGTAGGTGGCCGAGACGCTGAAGATCTGCCCCTTGGATTCCACCTTGCCGTCGATACGGCCACCACCCAGGCGATCCTGGTTCTGGGTGCGCAGGCGACCCTCGTCGACGAACTGGCGGGAATAGGCCACATCCACGCTCAGGTTCGGGTCGGAGGCGAAGCGGTAGCTGCCGCCCAGGGAGACGAAGGTGCGGTCGCCGTCGGGGATGCGCGCATCGCGGGTGGAGTTGCGGGTCGGCGTCTGGTCGAGTGCAACACCCGCCCGCAGGGTCAGCTGGTCGTTGAAGCGGTAGTCACCGCCCACCGAGTACATCCAGGTGTCCTTGTAGTTGTAGGGGATGTCGACGATCAGGTTGCCGTGGGATTCCAGCTTCAGGGACTGGAAGGACGACCACTCGGTCCAGGTCACGCTGGCACCCAGGCTGAAGCTGTCGTTGAAGTCATGCACCCAGTCCAGGGTGGCCATGGCCGGGATGTCCATGCGCGACTCGGCGTGGTCGCCGTTGGCATTGAGTATCAGACCGGCATAGCCCGCCTGCTCCAGGGCCGTGGGGTTCATGAGCTCGGGAGAGGTCAGGAAGTTGAGCCCATTCGCATCCGAGAAGTGCCAGTTATAGTCGCCATCCAGTTCGTTCTTGATCTTGGCGTGGTACGCCAGGCCCAAGGTGTCCTGGGCGGTTGGCTTCCAGGCAACACTGGCAAACCAGCCAGGGGATACGTTGTCGACCTTCACACGCATCGTCGCCCTGGTGACCCCACTGGGCAAGGCACCTGCGAAAATGGAACCCGGGTTTGCCGCAGCGGCGGCCATCAGGTCCACGTTCTGGCTCACGAAGCCCTGGGTGCGCTGGATAACCACCCCGCCACCGACGGCCCACTGGTCATCGATCTTGAAAGACAGCGAGCCGGCCAGCGCTGCCGTCTCGATCTTGGTATCCAGGGCGAAGTCCTTGCCCTTGAAGTTCTTGTCCCAGGTGCTGCGCATGCCCATGGGTACGACCTGGCCCAGACCGAAGGCGAAGCGGTCGCCGATCGGGATCACCAGGAACTGGGTGGGCAGCCACTTGCTGAAACCACCATTGCCGCCATCTCCAAGCTGCCTGATCTCGCCGGTGTTGACGTCAGCAAGTTCAGTTCGGGGGTTGCCCGCGTAGTCATAGGCCTCCCCTTTGAATTTCATGTCGATATCGGCATAGATCGCCGACACCTGGCCGATGGGCCGCTCGATGAAGGCCATGGCGGCCGGGTTGTTGAAGGCGGCGCTGGGGTCGTTCTTCCAGACAGAACCACCGGCGAAGGCGCGGCCCCAACCGGGCGTGCCATAGGTGGGTACGGCAAAGGCACCGGCTTCGGCTTGCTGGGCACCGATAACGGCACTGAGTACGGCCAAACTCAGCAAACTGCGCTTGCGCGTGAAATTGAAAAGAGAGGGGCGCTTCGAATACGTCTTCATGACAACTCCTTGCTTATTATAATTTTCTGCCTCACGGGGCGTGTCCTGCACAACTGATAGTTCAGGAAATCAAACTTCCTCACTAATGGCGCGAAACTTTAAATACTTGCCCACTGTGCTGAACCCATATCGCGACAGTATTCCAATGATAATGAAAACGGCCTTCCCACCCTGGGATGGGAAGGCCGCTCACGCTTACGGAACCAGCGTGAATGCCGGGGTCGGGCTGACATACAGGCTCTGGATGGTGCAGGAGCCAACCGGCTGGTTCGGGGTCAGGGTCAGGGTGTTGGTAGCGTTGCTCCAGCCACCGGTCACGGTCACCGGAGAGGAGCTGCAGTTGATACCGGCCACGGTGAACTTGACGCCGCTGACATTGCCAGCGGTGAGGCTGGAGGCGGTCAGGGTCCAGGGCAGGCCAGCAGCGCTGGCTGCGCCGCAGAACCCACCGCCAGTGATGTTCACGGCAGTGATGGTGGCTTTGTCAGCACCGCCCACGGAGGTGGTACCGATGAATTCCACGTTGCAGGTCACAGGCGACAGGAAGCCGGGCTTGACCACCGAAACACCCTTGGCGGAGAAGGCGGTGTTGGCCGGGGTGATGGTCACGGCCATGGCCGAGGAGGCACCCATGCACAGGGCCAGAGCAGCGGTAGCAACGGAAAGTTTGGACATTTTCATTGTTTTCGTTCCTTGGTTGATAAGCAAAACATGGTTTTGTTTTTGGTCACTGGGAATACACCACGAAGACCTTCCTGTTTAACCCATGACCGCTTTTCAAACTTGCCCGGTCACCCGTTGCTTCAAGTTACCGGCGGACGTCATTCCAACTCCGATAACGATCAACAACGACACACACTGTTTTCGGGCAAGTTCCCAGGCCAACTTCCGTTGCAGAGGAATAACAATCGAAGTGCAGCTATCCAGGCTGCGTCATGTCATCCATCCAACAACGTCCGCATGGCACTGATCGGGCCGATACCTGCCGAAGCAAGTGCCGGACGAGTTCCTCAACGCTGTCGTTCAATCACGCTCGTTTCGATGCAGGGCCACGGACATTCGACGGCCTGCGAGAAGGTTTCCACCGCTTCCGCCACCGGGGCGGAGAGGACGCATCGGGTCGGGCACGAGGCTCGATACGAGGCGAGGGAGCCGGGCGGCAGATTCCCGGCAAGTGATAGGGGCGATGCCTGAAACAGGCGAAAAATGGAGCATCCGTTGCCACCTCCCTGCTGCGTTCCAATGCGTAGCGATCTTTACCGACTCGCCAGGGGTTGTTACTCATCGGCGTCTTACCTGTGGGACCCGGGCTCGTGCCGTTCGTGGGTGACTTCCCAGTGGGTAGCGCCGGGAACGAGATTAGGTCGCTGGACCGCATTTCATACCTAGCAAAAGGTTGGGCACCCCCGCCCCAGAGCCTGCCAGCGGAGCCGCAAAAACGTGAACTTCCTACACACCTGCGTCAAAGGTCGTTCGCCATATAGCTGACTGTCCCGACAACTCGGGGCTTGACGGGTGTTTCCATAACGGACACCCCTCCTCCACGCGCATCGTTCTGGTGCATGAATTGATTGTTCGAAAAATGAATCCGCGCCCATCCACGGCGAATCTGCCGGCAGAAAGCCGGGTAATGCGCGCGATCGTGCGAACTGGAAGCAGAAAACCGCTGCACGCCGAAGGTTGGGCCTAGGCACCAAGCCCAACGCATCGGCGTCTCAATGGGCCCCACGGCGTTGGGCCTCGCTACGCTCGGCGCCAACCTACGGGGATTGCGGGGGATGCAGCGTAGGCCGGTTGAAACCCGGCGGGGGATGCGAAACGCGGAGGCTCAGCCGGAGATGCCGACGAACCCAGGCTCCAGGCCGAATACCTCGACACCCGCCGGCGTCGCACGGCCGGTGCGGACCTGCACTTCCCGCGCGGGCTGCTCCAGGCTGGGGCGATAGTCCAGCAGCCAGCGCCCATCCACGCTGCGCAGGGCGCCGGGGGGCACGACCATGGCGGACTCGTTGCGGTAGGCGAGGATCGACAGGCGTGCACTCATGCCCAGCCGTACACGGCGCATCTGCTCCTCGTTGAGGTCGGGGATGGCGACCATCACTTCGAACTGCGCGCCACCCTGGGTGCTCGGCAGCGCCTGGCCGCCCACCACGCTGACCGTCCCGTGCAGCGCCTCGCCCTCGAAGCCGTCGCCCTGCACGTCCACCGCCATGCCTTCGCGCAGCTGGTTGACGTCCAGCTCGGAAACCCGTGCCACGATCTTCAGCCGCTCGATGCTGGCCAGGCCGAACAGCGGCGCGCCCTGGGTCACCTGGGAGCCGGCCTGCACCGGCCCGCGCGCGGCGTCATCCAGGCTCAACCCGGGGGCCGGCACCACGATGCCGGCGAAGGGCGCCCTGATCTCCCGTGCCTCCAGCAGCTTGCGCAGCGCATCGTGCTTGACCTCCGCGTTGGCCAGCTCCATTTCGGCGATCTGCAGGTACTCGCCACCGCCGCGTGCCTGGGAGCGGGCCAGGTCGCGCTCGGCGGCGCTCAGGTCCATGCGTTGCAGGCGCGCCTGCTGCTCCAGGTCCTCCAGCTCGTTGCGCGGGATGATGCCGCGGTCGAACAGCGCGCGGGTCTGGCCGAGCTTCTTCTCGGTGCTGGCCAGGGCCAGTTGGGCGCTGCGCAGGGTCCGCCGCGCGCGGGACATTTCCTCGCCGCTGTCCCAGTCCTTGAGCTCCTGCACCGCGCGCCGCGCCTTGAGCAGGGCCGACAGCGCATCGCGCTGCTGCACCTCGGTCTCGGCCGCGTCCATGCGCAGCAGCAACTGCCCGGCCTGGACCCGCTGCCCCGGCTCCACCAGGGATTCGGCCACGATGCCGGCGAAAGGCGCGCCCAGCGCCAGGGTCCTGTCCGGTTCGATGCGCCCCACCAGGCCGATGCTGTGCTCCAGCGGCGCCGGGTCCACGCGCTGCCAGTGCATGGCCGTCGGCGCCGCCCCGGGCGCCTCGCGCAGGCCCCAGGTGATGCCGGCGATGACCAGCACGGCGACGGCGAGCAGCAGGCCACGGCGGGCCAGCGGGGAGCGGTCAGTAGTCATTGAGCGAGATGTCCCATCTGTCGAGCGTCATGCCCAGGGCCAGGTCCAGTTGCGTCTGCGCCTCGAGGTAGGCGATCAGCGCATTGAGGCGGGCGTTCTCGGCGTTGCGCAGGTCACTCTCGAAGCTGAGCACCTGGAAGTTGCTGGAGCGCCCGGCGTTGAGCTTGTCACGCTCGATGTCCAGCTTGCGCCGCGACAGCTCCAGCGCACGGTTGGCGATCTCCAGCTGGCGCCAGCGCGTGCCCACGTCGCGCACCACGTCGGTGACGTTGCGCTCCAGGGCCTGGCGCGCATCGGCCACCTGCAGCTCCTGGTCCTCGACGTTGACCCGTGCCTGCACCTCGCCCTGGCGCCGCGTCAGGTCGCCGATGGGGATGTCCACGCGCACCCCGGCGTAGCTGTCCCAGGAGCGGTCGCTGCCGCTGCTGTACGGGTAGTCGTAGCGGTCCCGCGTCTGGCTGCCACCCACTTCCAGAGACACATCCCAGAGCCGCTGGTTCTTCGCCACCACCAGGTTGATGTCCGCCTGCTGGCGGTTGATCAGCTGGCGCAGGTAGTCCGGTTGCTGCTGCTCGGCGAGCCGCACCGCCTGTTCACGGTTGACCTCGATGCGCTCGGCTTCCAGGGCGTCGCTGGCGCGCACCTGCGAGGACAGGTCCAGGGCCAGCAGGCGCAGCAGCTCCAGGCGCGCGGAGTCCAGCTGGTTGGCGGCCTCCTCCACACTCAGCTCCTGGGTGGCGAGGTCGGCCTCGGTCTGCACGATCTCGAACTCGGCCATGCGCCCGGCCTCGATCATCGAGCGGTTGACCGAGACCAGCTGCTGGGTGCGCTCCAGCGCGGCGCGGGCGATGCGCTGCTGCTCCTGGGCGCGCAGCAGGTTGCGGTAGGCGCTGATGATGGCGGTGACCGTCTGCGACACGCTGGATTTGAGGTTGAGCCGGTTGGCCTGCTCCGACAGCTGGGCCAGGCGCACCGGCGCGGTGTTCACCTCGCGCCCGGCGCCACGCAGCAGCGGCTGGATGATGCTCAGGTCGACGCCGTCGTTGCGCGTGCGCCCTGCCCGGTCGGCATCGTTGTAGCCCTTGCTCCAGCCCAGGGCGAACTGGGTGCCGTATTCGTTGAGGACGGTCGCGGTGGGGCCGATGCGGCCATCACGGTAGCGGTCCTGGTGGTTGCGGTTGGCCCGGTAGCTGCCGGTGATGTAGAGCTTGGGGTTGAACACGTCCTCGGCGACGCGCAGGTCGAACTTCTCGGCGATGCGCCGCAGGTAGCCGCTCTGGATGCTGCGGTTGTTGCGCAGGCCGAGGAACACGGCGTCCAGCAGCGTCAGGTCGGCCATCTGCTCGCTGAGCAACGGGCCGTTGCCCTGGCGCTCCATGGTCGGCGCGGAAGGGTCCAGGCGCTCCTCGCCCCAGGGCTTGGCCTGGGCGGGCAGGACCAGGGCCACGAGGATCGCGGCGAACAGGCGACTAGGCATCGCGCAACGCCTCCACCGGTTGCAGGCGCGCCGCCGAGATGGCCGGGTACAGGCCGAAGAACAGCCCCACCAGCAGCGTGCTGCCCATGCCCAGTGGCAACGCCGAGGCCGCCATGGCGAACTCCCAGCCGGAGATACGCGCATAGCCCCAGGCGGCGGCCACGCCGAGCAGCGCCCCGGATACCGCGCCGGCGGCGGTCAGTGCCACCGCCTCCACCAGGAACAGGTTGCGGATGTCCCGCTGCCGCGCGCCGAGCGCCATGCGCACACCGATCTCGCGGCGGCGCTCGCTGACGTTCATCAGCATCACGTTCATCACCCCCACCCCGCCGCCCACCAGGGAGATGCCGCCCAGGGCCGCCAGCAGGTAGGTGAAGGTGCGGGTCTGTTGCTGCATGGCATCGATCATCTGCTGGGCCACCTGCAGCGTGCCCTTCTGTTCGCCGGCGATCTCGCGATTGATCCGTTGCAGCAGCCGCTCGCCGGTGCTGGGCACGTCCCGGCCCGGCACCACCCGCGCGATCAGCGTGCCGATGTTCGGCGCCGGGTTGACCCGCGCCATCCCCGCCAACGGCAGGAACAGCGACTCATCGGCGGTGAAGGGGATGATGCCGCCCGCGCCCTGGGGCTTGAGGATGCCGATCACCTGGAACTGGTAGTCGTCGATGCGCAGGCTGTCGCCCACCTCCAGCGGATCACCGGCAACCCCCAGCGCCAGGGCCGCTTCGGCACCGACCACAACGAAAGTCTGGCGGGCATCGAAAACCGACAGGTAGCGCCCCTGCGCCACCCGCAACCGCGCGGCCTCGCCCAGCGACGCATCGGCGCCGACCAGCGCCAGGTTGCGGGTGCGCCCGTGGAACACCACCTGGCTGCTGTAGAGCACCAGCGGGCTGGCGTGCTCGATGCCGGGCACGCTCGCTTCGATGGTCGGGCCGTCCAGCGCCAGCGGCAGGCCATCGGCGCCCCGGGGGGATGAAGGCAGCTGCACCACCACCGCCTCGGTGCCCATCTCGCGGAACACGCTCATGGCCTGGTCGGCGGCGTTCTGCCCGATGTTCAGCAGGGCGATGACCGAGCAACTGCCCATGACGATCCCCAGCAGCGCCAGCAACGAGCGCCGCCCGAGGTTGCGCAGGCTGCCCAGCGCCTCGTGCAGCAGCTGCGACAGCGAGGGGGCCGGAGCGGCGTCCAGCAGCGTCATGCCGGGACCGCCTCGTCCACCACCCTGCCCTCGCGCACGCGGATACGCCGCTCCAGGCGGGCGGCGATGCCGGGGTCGTGGGTGACGATCACCAGGGTCACGCCGCTGGCGCGGTTGAGCTCCAGCAGCAGTTGCATGATGTCTTCGGCGGTGGCGGCGTCGAGGTTGCCGGTGGGCTCGTCGGCGAGGATCAGCGCCGGCTCGCCCACCAGCGCGCGGGCGATGGCCACGCGTTGGCGCTGGCCGCCGGAAAGGTCCGCCGGCAGGTGCCCGGCGCGGGCCGCGAGGCCCACCCGCTCGAGCATGGTATGAGCCCGCTCGCGGGACTCGCGCAGGGCCACGCCGCGGTAGCTGAGCGGCAGGGCGACATTGTCCAGTGCGCTGAGCCGGGGCAGCAGGTTGAAGCTCTGGAAGACGAAGCCGATGAGGCGGTTGCGCAGCGCCGCCAGGTCATCCGGGCTGGCCGTGAACACATCGTGCCCGGCGAGGTGGTAGAAGCCGCTGGTGGGCAGGTCGAGCAGGCCGAGAATGTTCAGCAACGTGCTCTTGCCCGAACCGGAACTGCCGAGAATGGCGCAGCTCTCGCCCCGGGCGATCTCCAGGGAGACCCCACTGAGGATGCGCAGCTCCTGCTCGGCGAGCCGATAGCGCTTTTCGATATCCCGCAGGCGGATGAGCCGCTCGTTATTGTTGTTCAACATGTCCATGTTTCCGCTGACCTGCATCCTTTAGCGGACCGATACAGGGGTTCCGTTCCCATCCCGTGGAAAAAGGCAGGCCACTCGGGATGCCAGAGCCCTGGCTCAGATAATTAACACCCGCCAGTAAGGCCAGGAACCCACAGGAGGTATAGCCAATCTTTAGTTTGGCCAGGCGGGTAAATAGCGCCCTGGCGCGGTGGCAACCCCGCCTTTGGACCGGCCCACCGCCCGAGCGGCGGGCCCTGGCGGCACCACCCATCTTGCGATAGGCCCCATTCTCCAGTCTCGGGCGGCCAGGTATATTCACGCCCGGCAACACCCATTCAAGGATGAACCATGCGCCCTCTCCTGCTGCTTTGCTGCCTGTCGCTCACCGCTTGCCAAAGCAAGCAGATCCCCGCCAACCAGACCTGGCCGGTTCCGTCAGAGCGGTTGTTCGCCTATCAGGAAACACCGGCCGAGCCGAGCCAGTACCTGATCGTCAACCGCGACGATGCCTGGTGGGGGCGCAAATGCCTGGCCAGCGTCTACATCAATGGCAAGCTCGCCGTGCAGCTGGAAACGGCGGAGTCGGCCGCTTTCCAGCTTCCCTACGGCCAGTGGGACCTGGCGGTCGACGCCGGCGACTGCGGCCGCGCGCAGCTCATGGTGCCGCTGTCCGACCAGGCTGCAAGCCGCTACCGAATCGCCTTCGACGTCGAGGCCAATGTGCAGCTGCTGCCCACCGAGGCGGGCAACAGCATCCTGTGCAACTACGGTGGCTGTGGTGCGCCCAGGGGACACCGACTGCGAACGCTGTTCTGACCCATTACCCGACGCACCGCTGCGTTGGGCCTCGCAGGCTCGGCGCCAACCTACGGGTGTGCCACGCCGGCGACGTAGCCCGGGCTTCAGCCCGGGGCAGGCTTGGCAACGCACCACTGGGCGCGTTGCCTGGGAGGCCGCTCAACCGACGCGCAGCACCGCCACCACTTCCTGGCTGACCCAGCGCCGCAGCATGCGGTTTTCCGGGTGGAAGCAGTAGACGCTGAGCAGATCATGCAGGCCGGATTCGCTCACCACAGCTTCCTCCTCGAACCAGCCGTTGGCGGTGCGCAGGCGCACGCGGCGGTGCTGGTCGTCGCAGAGGCGGAACAGGGTCCGGCGGTTGATATCGGTGTTGAGCAGGCGGCGCAGGTCGCGGGTGGAAAACCAGGCTTCGTGGCCCATCAGGAAAGCGCGCAGTTGACGCTGGTGACGCAGGAAGATGCGAGGGGTGATCTCGGGAAGGGTCATGGCAGTACTCCATCCTGTGATAGAGCCGCCACCCACTGCATGAAGGGTGGCGGACCGTGCGAGGTGGAAGTACCGGGGAAATCACGCGAAAACCGGCTGGGCGCGAGCCCACTCACACGGTCCGCCATAGACTGCCGACGCCAGACGTCGCTATGGCGCGCACAATTTCCATTGTTACCCAGGCTTCCACACCCGACTGCTTTCTGTGGAAAGCAGCGGCGGAACCCTATCCAAGCCCTTTGTAGGCTCGCAACGGCGTTGCCTTGTAGGCGTTTTCCATAAGGCGCTTTCTACGTTCGCTGTTGGTTGTGACGCCTGCCCTCAAGCACGGTGCTGTTCGGTCGCCCTGGGGTTTCTGCCACCGCCGCCGCATGGGTTTCGCTTCGCTCTACACCATCCTACGAAAGCCGCCAGCCGCGGCGCGCCCCCACATCGAGCGCAGCAGTGTTGGGCCAGGCCGGCTAGTTCACCTCATCCAGCAGCTCGGCGCGGCTGGGTTCGGGGAAGCCCAGGGTGCGGTAGCGCGGCGGGTAGAAACCGGGGGCTTCTTCGAGCAGGTCGCCCAGCAGCGCCATGGCCTGTTCCCAGGAAACGGCGCGGGTCTCGGCGTCGCTGCAGTCTTCGTTGGGGCGCACCAGCACCAGGCGGTCGACACGGGGCAACAGGCTGTCCACGCCCTCGGTCCAGCTGGCGACGGAGAACAGCAGGTCGGGATCTTCCTGGGCGGCGTACAGCTGGTAGTTGGCGACGAAGATGTCGGTGCTGTTCTCTTCGTGGATCAGGTCCAGCGCGTGCTTCTGGGTGTCGTACTCGGCCTTGGTGGCGAGACGACGCATGCGCTCCAGGCGGGCTTGCAGCAGCGGATTGTGCACGGTGTAGGGCGCCACCTTGCCGTCCTGGTAGCAGTACAGCCCGGAGGAGATCGCGCGACCCTCGGTCGCGGCCTCCAGGCTCAGCTCGACCATCGCCGCGAGGCCGTGGCCGTCACGGTCGCCGGTCACCAGCAGGGTCTCGCGGCTGGGCACCATGAACAGCGGCCGGCCCTTGAGCGGCAGGCGCTCGAGCACGTCGGGCAGGAGGATGCGGCTGATGTCGTAGCTGTCGTTCCAGTTGCCCCGGAACAGCCCCGGCACCACCTCGACGAAGCTGTCGCCGGTGCTGTCGCGCAGGTTGGTCAGGGCGATGGCCATCCCCTCTTCGAGGGTGATGCCCCAGCTCTTGTCGGGGCCCTGCACCAGGGTGGCGGTGGACTCGGGGTGGTCGATGGCCAGCAGCACCACGGCGTCCTCGCCCATGGGCAGGTAGACCGGATCGAATTCGAGGTCGTTGCCCTCGGTGCGCAGGTGGTGCAGGCGCAGGTCCTCGATCATTCCGCGGCTGCGCACCACCGGCAACAGCAACGGTCGCGCCTCGTCCAGCGGCAACGCCAGGCTGCGCTGGTTCTCGCACAGCGCCGTGATGTAGCTCTGCAACGCCTGCCGGCGCTTGGCGCCGCGCTGCCCGCAGTATTCACGGTAGGCGTTGTGCAGGTTGAAGAAGGCGCTTTCGCCATACACCAGGCGGAATTCCCGGGGGCGGTAGGTCAGTTCGCCCTTGAAGCCGGCCTTGCGCGCAGCGGACTCGAAGAGCACGGCGAAGTCATCCGGGGAGGGCTTGCGGTTGAACAGGAAATCCAGAAATCCCATGGCGATACCAAACGATGAAAACGCGTCGCCGAACTTTAGAGGAGCGGATGCCGCCGCACCAGCGCGCCGGTGCACGGGGCGCACGCAAGATAATCCCTGAACCTTTGTTCGCCTTCCGGCACCCAACGCCATGAGTGCCATACAAAAAGGTACGGCGACCGCTGCCCCTGGCGGTCACGGCGTTGAGCCTCCGAACAAGGACACGATGATGAACACCACTTCTGATGCCTACGCAACCGCCCTGGACGTCACCGACGCTTCGGGCGTCTCCTGGAGCGCGGTATTCGCTGGCGCGGCGGCCGCCGCCGCGCTGTCCCTGATCCTCGTGCTGCTGGGCTTCGGCCTCGGCTTCGCGGCCATCTCGCCCTGGCAGCACGAGGGCATCGGTGCCGAGGGCCTGGGCTTCGCCGGCATCGCCTGGCTGGCCTTCACCCAGCTGGCCGCTGCGGGCCTCGGCGGTTACCTCGCCGGGCGCCTGAGGTTGCGCTGGAGCCGCCTGCACGGCGACGAGGTGTTCTTCCGCGACACCGCCCATGGCTTCCTCGCCTGGGCCGTCGCCACGCTGGTCACCGCCGCGCTGCTGGTGGGCACCGTCGGCAACCTGGTGGGCGGTGGCGTGCAGGCCGGTGCGGCGATCGCCGCCGGTGCCAGCGCCGGAACCGCGCCCGGCGCCAGCGACGATGCCCAGAATCCCTACGGCTACTACATCGACACGCTGTTCCGTGACGACCGGCCGGCCCCCACCGTCGACGATGCCGCCCACGGCGTGGTGGCGCGCATCTTCGTGCGCAGCCTGGCCGACGGTGGCCAGCTGAGCCCCGAGGACCACGACTACCTGGTGCGCCTGGTGGCCCAACGCACCAACCTGACCCAGGCCGAAGCCCAGGCCCGCGTCGAACAGGTCCACGCCATGGCGCAGCAGGCCGTGAACGATGCCCGCCAGGCCGCCGACGCGGCCCGCAAGGCCGGCATCCATGCCTCGCTGTGGATGTTCGTCGCCCTGCTCATCGGTGCCTTCACCGCCAGCTTCGCCGCCACCCGTGGCGGTCGCAGCCGCGACACGGTGACCGACGGCCTCGCCTACCACCGCACCGCCCCCCTTCGCTGAACGAGGAGATTGACCATGCGTTCGCTGCTGCTTTGGTTCCTGGGTGTACCGATCCCGATCATCATCCTCATCGCCCTGCTCACCTGAGCCGGGATGAAACGAAAAGGCCGCTGCTCCGGGAGGACAGCGGCCTTTGTGTTTTGTGCGTGGGGTGGCGTCGCATCGCGAATGAATTGGCTCTGTCTGCGTTAGCTGTTGTGGTTTTAATGCAGGCGCTCAAGCACGGTGCTTTCCGGGCGCCCAAGAGTTCGTGCCACCTCCACCGCATGGGTTTCGCTTCGCTCTACACCATCCTACGAAAGCCTGTGCGCACCTGTGGTGATGCGCTGGACGAAGAAAGTTGGAGCAGCCGCCAACGCCCCTCCAGGAGGCCGAACGCAGTCGTTGCGCCGGGGGACGAGCGGCATGGATGCCGCGAGAGGCGCGCCAGGCCATGGATGGCCCATCGCGCCGGCCCCCAGAGCGGCGATGGAGTGAGGGAACCCCGGCGAAGCCGGGGCCGGATGATGGGGCAAGCCCTTTTGGTTTCTTTTGGGGCGACTGCCAAAAGAGACTCGCCCGGGGGGGCGAAACCAGAAACATCACCAGAGCTCGGCAATCAGCTGGGCTCAAATCCTCTAGCAACACTTAACGCAGACAGAGCCAATGAATTCGCTCCCATGATCGGTGCATCCCTGGCATTGCGTAGGTCGGGTGAAACCCGACGCCCCCGCTCAGCGATCGGCCGGATGGTTGACCCCGTCGCTGGTGGGCACCTCGCCCAGGTCGAAGGGGTTGACCCCGTCCAGGCAGCCGACGTTGAAGCCGTACTGGTCCGGGCTGGAGCGGCGCTGGTGGTGGGTGTGGATGCCGCAGCGCGAGCAGAAGTAGTGCCGCGCGGTGCGGGTGTTGAACTGGTAGAGGCTAAGCAGTTCGGCGCCCTGCACCACACGCAGCCCGGCGAGCGGCACGCTGGCGACGATGGCGCCCTTGCGCCGGCACAGGGAACAGTCGCAGCGACGCGGGTTCACCAGCCCGTCGGGCAGGGTCAGTTCCAGCACCACCGCGCCGCAGTGGCAGCTGGCGCGGTGAAGGGGAAGGATCGGGGTGTCGCCTACCTGCTTGATCATCGGTGTGCTCCTGGAGGATGCCCTCAGCTGCGCGCGAAGGCGGCGGCCTCAGCGATCTGTTCGGCGCTGGGGCGGATGCCGGTATAGAGCACGAACTGCTCCACCGCTTGCAACACGATGACTTCGCCACCGGTGATCACCCGCTTGCCAAGGGCGCGGGCGGCGCGGATCAGCGGGGTTTCCACGGGGATGGCGACCACGTCGAAGATCACCTCGGCGGCCTCGATGGTGGCCTCGTCGAAGGCCAGCTGCCCGGCCTCGGGGCCGCCGTCCATGCCGATGGGGGTGACGTTCACCAGCAGGCGCGGGCGCAACCCGCCCTGCTCCGCCTGCCAGGCGAAACCACAGGTGGCGGCCAGGGCCTGGCCACGGGCCTCGTTGCGTGCCACCAGGGTGCCGTTGGCGAAACCGCTGTCACGCAGGGCGAAGGCCACCGCCTTGCCCATACCGCCGCTGCCGCGCAGGGCAAAGTCCGCCTGCGGGTCGACGCCATGGCTGCGCAGCAGGCTGGCCACCGCCAGGTAGTCGGTGTTGTAGCCCTTGAGGTGGCCGTCGTCGTTGACGAGGGTGTTGACCGACCGGATCACCGCCGCCGAGGAGTCCAGCTCGTCGAGGTGGGCGATGCAGGCTTCCTTGAACGGCATCGACACCGCGCAGCCCCGGATGCCCAGCGCGCGGATGCCGCCGATGGCCGCCGGCAGGTCGGTGGTGGTGAAGGCCTTGTAGACGTAGTCCAGGCCCAGTTGCTCGTAGAGCGAGTTGTGGAAGCGCGTACCGAAATTGCCGGGGCGGCCCGACAGCGACATGCACAGGCGGGTGTCCTTGTTCAGGGTGCGGGGCATTGCGTGGCTCCGTTGGGGAAGGTGGACGAGTCCGTAGGATGGGTAGAGCCCGGCGAAACCCATCGGGTGCGAGGCACCGCCGCATGGGTTTCACTCCGATCTACCCATCCTACGAGGGCACTAACTCCTGGCTATCGCCGCGCTTGAGCGCGGCATAGAGCAGGCCGGTGACCAGGCTGCCGGCGACGATGGCCAGCAGGTAGGCGAGCACGTGGTTGATGGCGTTGGGGATGAGCATCACGAACAGCCCGCCGTGGGGCGCCATGAGCTTGCAGCCGAAGTACATCGACAGCGCACCGGTGAGCGCGCCGCCGGCGATGCTGGCGGGGATTACCCGCAGCGGGTCCTTGGCGGCGAAGGGAATGGCGCCCTCGGAGATGAAGCACAGCCCCAGCACCAGCGCCGCCTTGCCGGCCTCGCGCTCGCTCTGGGCGAACTTGCGCCGGGCCAGCAGGCAGGCGATGCCCAGGCCGATGGGCGGCACCATGCCGGCCGCCATGGTGGCGGCCATGGGCGCGTAGCTGTGGGAGGCCAGCAGGCCGACGGAGAAGGCGTAGGCGGCCTTGTTGATCGGCCCGCCGAGGTCGACGCACATCATCCCGCCCAGCAGCACGCCGAGGAGGATGGCGTTGGTGCTGCCCATGCCGTCGAGGAACTGGGTCAGCGCGGCGAGCATGCCGGCCACCGGCTTGCCGACCACGTAGATCATCACCAGGCCGGTGATCAGGCTGGCCAGCAGCGGGATGATGAGGATGGGTTTGAGCGCCTCAAGGCTCTGCGGCAGCCTCACCCAGCGGCTGATGGCCTTGGCCGAGTAGCCGGCGAGGAAGCCCGCGATGATGCCGCCGATGAAGCCTGCGCCCAGTGTGGCGGCCAGCAGCCCGCCGATCATCCCCGGCGCCAGGCCCGGGCGGTCGGCGATGGAATAGGCGATGTAGCCGGCCAGCAGCGGCACCATCAGCTTGAAGGCCGTGTCGCCGCCGATCTGCATCAGCGCGGCGGCCAGGGTGCCCTGCTCCTTGAAGGCCTCGATGCCGAAGACGAAGGACAGGGCGATCAGCAGGCCGCCCGCCACCACCATCGGCAGCATGAACGACACACCGGTGAGCAGGTGCTTGTACACACCTTTCGCTTCACCCTGGCCCTCGGCCTGGGGGCTGCCGGGCTTGCCGGCCTGCTGCACCTGGGCATCGGCCAGGGCCTTGCGCAGGGTGGCGTCGGCCTGCTTGAGGGCGACGCCGGTGCCGCAGCGGTAGACGCGCTTGCCGGCGAAGCGGGCGGTGTCCACTTCGATATCGGTGGCCAGCAGCACCACATCGGCAGCGGCGATGGCCTCCGTCGACAGCGGGTCGCGGGCACCCACCGAGCCCTGGGTTTCCACCTGCAGTTCCATGCCCAGGCGCGCGGCGGCCTGCTTCAGCGCCTCGGCGGCCATGAAGGTGTGGGCGACGCCCGTGGGGCATGCGGTGACGGCTACCAGGCGTGGCCGCTCACTGGCCACGGCAGGCACGGGCGCGGCCTGCTCGGCCCGTACCTGGGCCTCGCGCTCGGCACGCTGGAGGAAGGCTTCCGGCTCGTGCAGGGCCTCGGCCGGGGTGGCCAGGTAGAGGCGCTTGCCGGCGAAACGCGCGAGGTCCAGCGGGCCGGTCTTCACCACCAGCACCCAGTCGGCAGCCGCCAGCGCTTCGGCGGGCACGGCTTCGCCGCCGGGCATTTCCACCTGAGGCGCCCAGCCCAGGCGGCGAGCGGCGGCCTCCAGCAGGCGCGCGCTGATCAGGCTGCTGACCGCGCCGTTGGGGCAGGCGGTGACAAGGACGAATCTCATCGGGGAACCTCGTGTCGTTCTTCTGCGGGCTGCACGACGACGCCGCTTTCCAGCGACGCCAGCTGCGCCCGGTCATTGATGCCGAAACCGATCTGCGTCACCGCCTGGGCGGCGATGGCGGTGGCATGGGCCAGGGTGCGCTCGGCGGGCCAGCCGGCCAGCAGGCCGTGGACCATGCCCGCCAGCAGCGAATCACCGGCGCCCACGGTGCTGGCCACCTGCACCTTGGGCGGCCGCGCCTGCAGGGCCTGCCCCCGGTTGAACCAGCGCACGCCCTCGGCGCCCATGGACAGCACCAGGTGCTCGATGCCGGCGGCCTGCAGGCGCGCGGCCTCCTCGGCCTGTTCGGCCAGGCCGTCGACGGGGTGGCCGCAGGCTTCGGCCAGTTCCTCGACATTGGGCTTGACCAGCCAGGGCGCGCTGGCGAGCCCGGCGCGCAGGGCCGCCCCGCTGCTGTCCAGCGCCACCCGTGCGCCCAGCCCATGCAGGCGCTGCAGCAGCGTGGCGAACCAGTCGGCGTCCACGCCCCGTGGCAGGCTGCCGGCCACCACCACCAGGTCGTGCCCGGGCACCAGGGCGTCGAGGCGGCGCAGCAGTTCGTCCCGCGCGGCAGCGTCCACGTCCGGGCCGGGGCCGTTGATGTCGGTGATGCGGCCATCGTCCTCGGCCAGCTTGAGGTTGCTGCGGGTTTCGCCCTCGACGCGGACGAAAGCGTCGTGGAAGCCGCGCCGGGCGAACAGCGCCTCGAAGGGCTGGGCATTGCCGGCGCCGAGGAAGCCGCTGACGCTGAGGGAGTGGCCCAGGTCGGCCAGCACCTGGGCGACGTTGAGGCCCTTGCCGGCGGCGTGGCTGACCAGCGCCTGGCCGCGGTTGACCGCACCGGGCTCAAGACGCGGCAGGCGCAGGGTGAGGTCCAGCGCCGGGTTGAGGGTGAGCGTGAGGATGCGTGCCATCAGAATTTCTCCGCCAGGGCGCGTACCGCTTCGGCGCTTTCCGCCGCCAGCGCCACGCCTGCTAGTTCCTGAGCGTCGGCCAGGCTGAGCTCGCGGATACGCGCCTTGACCTCGGGCACGCTGCGCGCCGCGACGCTGAGCTCGTCCACCCCCAGCCCCACCAGCAGCGGCACCGCCAGCGGGTCGGCGGCCAGTTCGCCGCACACCCCCACCCATTTGCCCCGCGCATGGGCAGCACGCACGGTGAGCTCGATGAGTTGCAGCACGGCCGGGTGCAGGCCATCGGCCTGGGCCGAGAGCGTCGGATGGCCACGGTCGATGGCCAGGGCGTACTGGGTCAGGTCGTTGGTGCCGATGCTGAAGAAGTCCACCTCGCGCGCCAGCACCGGGGCCAGCAACGCCGCGGACGGCACCTCGACCATGATCCCCAGCTGCAGGTCGGCCTGGGGGATTTCCTCCGCCAGGCGCAGGGCCATGTCGCGGGCCTGGCGCCATTCGGCAACGCTGCCGACCATGGGGAACATGATGCGCAGCGGCCGGCCTTCGGAGGCACGCAGCAAGGCGCGCAACTGGGTTTCCATCACCTTGGGCCGCTGCAGGGTCAGGCGCACGCCACGCAGGCCGAGGAAGGGGTTCTCCTCGTGGGCGATGGGCCAATAGGGCAAGGGCTTGTCGCCGCCCACATCGAGGGTGCGCGCCACCAGCGGGCGGCCGTCGAGGGCGTCGAACACCTTGCGGTAGTCGGCCTCTTGGGTCGCCAGGTCGGGCGCCTGGGAATGGGCCATGAAGATGAATTCGGTGCGCAGCAGGCCGACGCCCTCGGCGCCCTGCTCCACCGCCGCCACGGCGCCGGCGGCGTCGCCCAGGTTGGCGCAGACCTCGACGCTGTGGCCGTCACGGGTCCGGGCCGGCTCCAGCTTGTGCGCCTCGGCCTCGCGCAGCAGGCGCTCGCGGTCCTGGTGCTCGGCACGGGCGCGCTCCAGCAGCGCCTGTTCGGGTGCCACCACCAGGCGCCCACGGCCGCCGTCCAGCAGCAGCGGCGTGCCCGGCTCCAGGGCCAGCACCCCGGCACCGGCGCCGACCAGGGCGGGAATGCCCAGGGCGCGGGCGACGATGGCGCTGTGGGAGGTGGCGCCGCCGCGTGCGGTGAGGATGCCGGCCACGCGGGTACGGTCCAGCCGCGCGACGTCGGAGGGCGCCATTTCGTCCAGCACCAGCACGTAGGGGCGTTCGGGCTCGGCCTGCTCCTCGACGCCGCAGAGCTTGGCCAGCACGCGGCGGCCGACGTCGCGCAGGTCGGCGGCGCGCTCGGCCAGCAGCGCATCCTGCAGGGACTCCTGCTGGGCGGCGGCGGTGCCGATCACACCCGCCCAGGCGGCTGCAGCGCTCTCGCCACGCTGCAGCCGGGCCTCCACCTCATCGCCCAGGGCCGGGTCGGCGAGCATTTCCAGGTGGGTGACGAAGATCTCGCGGATGGCCTTCACCTCGCTGCGCTGCACCAGCACCTCGATCTCCGCGCGCACCTGGGCCAGTGCCTGGTGCAGGTGCTTGCGCTCGCTGGCGGGCGTCTCGCCCCGGGCGGGGTAGTCGAACGCCCGCACCACCCGCACATGGGCCGGGCCGATGGCGATGCCCGGCGCGGCCGGCACGGCGTTGAGCAGGCTGCCGGGCGGCGGCGCGGCGGGGGCGGCTTCCGGCTGCTCGGCTTCGGGCTGTTCGGGGACACCGTCCGCCAGGGGCTCCACCTCCTCGCCCAGGCCCTGCTCCACCGCCTGGCGCAGCACCGGCAGGGCCTGGTCGGCGATGCCCGGCTCGGCCAGCAGCTCCAGCACCTGGCCGCGGCGGATGCCCAGGCCCAGCAGTTTGCTCAGGCTGCGCGCACTGACCGCGGGCAGGCCGCTGTCGGCGACGCGCACGCGGACGTCCCCGGCGAAGCCCTTGGCCAGCTGTGCCAGCTCCTTGGCCGGGCGGGCATGCAGGCCGTGGGCGTTGGCCAGGGGCACGCGCAGGCTCGGCCAGTCGGCCGTGGCGTCGCCCGCCAGGGTCTCCAGCACCCGGCGGCGATCGGCGGCACGGGCCAGCTCGGCGCCACGGCCTTCGATCAGCAGCGCGCAGAGACGCTCCAGCAGCGCCACATGGGCATCGCCCCGGCTGGCGAGGCAGAACAGCCCGGCCAGGGGCTGGCCCTCATGGCGCAGGGGCGTGCGCGGCGCGACGAAGGCGAGCCCGGGGCGGCTCACCGCCTGATCGCTGTCCAGCCACCAGAGGCCTTCGCCCAGGGGCAGCGCCTCGCCCTGCAACAGCTGGTTGGCGTAACCCTTGTCGACACAGCCGGCGCGACGCAGCAGGCGCGCGCCTTCCAGGGCCAGTTCGTCGAAGTCTTCGGCGGTGCTGCCCAGCGCCACCAGTTGCTCATCCAGCGCCAGCTCGCCAGGGCCGCCCTGGAGCAGCGCGATGATGGCGTCGGCGGATTCGGCGCGGCGCAGTGCGTCCCCCAGGTCGCCTTCGCCCAGGGCGCGGGTGAGCAGTTGCAGCAGGCGCAGGTGCTCGTCGGATTTCGCGGCGATGCCGATGGCCAGGTACACGCGCTGGCCGTCGCCCCAGTCCACGCCTTCGGGGAAGTGCAGCAGGCGCACGCCGGTGGCATGGACCATATGCCGGGTTTCCGGCGTGCCGTGGGGAATGGCCAGGCCCTGGCCCAGGTAGGTGGAGCCCTGCGCTTCACGCGCTTGCAGCGCGGCCAGGTAGCCCTCGGCGGCAAGCCCATCCCCCACCAGCCGGTCGGCCACCCGTTGCAGGGCGGCGCCCTTGTCCGCCGCCGCCAGGCCCATGGACACCAATGCCGGGGTGAGTTCGAGCATGCCGTTTCCTCCACGCGGGCCTTGGGGCCCTTTTGTCGTTGTGCGATGAATCTTCAGCTTAGGCGCTGTCCGAACCCTGGCAGAGGGCCCGCGACTATCTGGACAAAGCGCCTGCTGAATCGTTTCACTAAACGGGCGGCACGTTACTCGATATTCTTCGCGGCTTGAAGCCCATGCGATGAATCGCACGCCGTGCCCCGGGCAGGCGCAGGAACAAGGAATCGGCATTTGAAACTCAGCGACATCGCCCGGCTGGCCGGCGTCTCGGTCACCACGGCCAGCTACGTGGTCAACGGCAAGGCCGAGGAAAAGCGCATCTCCCCCGCCACCGTCGAGCGAGTGCGCGCGGTGGTCGATGCCCACGGCTACCGCCCCGATCCCCATGCCGCCGGCTTGCGCCGTGGGCAGACGCGCACCCTGGCCTTCATCCTCCCGGACCTGGAGAACCCCAGCTACGCGCGCCTGGCCAAGCTGCTGGAGCAGCAGGCGCGGGCGCGGGGCTACCAGTTGCTGATCGCCAGCTCCGACGACGAGCCGCAGAGCGAGCGCCAGTTGCTGGAGCTTTTCAGCGCGCGGCGTTGCGATGCGCTGATCGTCGCCAGCTGCCTGCCGCCCCAGGACCCGGGCCTGGGCGCGTTGCTGCACGCCGGGCTGCCGGTGATCGCCGTCGACCGCGAGCTGGACCCGGCGCGCTTCTGCTCGGTGGTGAGCGATGACCACCAGGCCGCCCACTTGCTCACCCGCAGCCTGCTGAACCCGCTGCCGCGCCAGGTGGCGCTGCTCGGCGCGCGGCCGGAGCTGCCCATCAGCCGCGACCGCGAGGCGGGCTTCCGAGCCGCGCTGGCCGGCTTTGGCGGCGAGACTCTCGTGCAATGCGGCGCCGAATTCAGCCGTGAGTGCGGGCGGCGCATGATGCAGGAACTGCTGGAGCGCCAGGGCCGCCTGCCGGATGCACTGGTGACCACCGCCTACGTGCTGCTGGCCGGCGTGCTGGATGTGCTGCGCGAGAACGGCACCTGGCCGCAGCACCTGCAGCTCGGCACCTTCGGCGACACCCAGTTGCTGGACTTCCTGCCGCTGCCGGTGAACTCCATGCGCCAGCAGCACGAGCTGATCGCCGAACAGGTATTGGAGCGTGCATTGCAGGCCATCGCCGGGGACTACCAGCCAGGGGTGCTGGCGATACCGCGAAGGTTGCAGGTGAGGCGCGGAGGCTGAAGGATACATCGCGTTACCCGGTGTGGTTTAGCGGGGCTCACCCGCCCTGCACGGCTGCCGTAGCCCGGGCTTCAGCCCGAGACGGAGCCGTCGCGAATGAATTCGCACACAAGAAACCGCCCACCGTGGTACGACCTCGTAGGGGCGACGTAGGGGCGACTTCAGTCGCCAAGCAGGCCGCAGGACTGCCTTGACTCCGCGCTTCCCGACCACACCGCCGGTGGATGAAAAAAGCGTCATCCACCCTACGCCCGGACCACCTCCCGAGGTTGGCGTCGCAGCGGGCTCTCCTTGTGGGAGCGGCTTCAGCCGCGAAGACCCGCAGCCGGCACGTGGCTGCGGCTGCCCAAACGCCCCATCGCGAATGAATTCGCTCCCACAAGAAATCCCCTTGGCACGACCTTGTAGGGGCGACGTAGGGGCGACTTCAGTCGCCAGGCAGGCCGCAGGGCTGCCCCAACTCGGTGTCACAAACAACACCGCCGGTGGATGAAAAAAGCGTCATCCACCCTACGCACGGGTCTGCTCCGGAGGTTGGCGCCGAGCGTTGCGAAGCCCAACGCAGCGATGCTCGGCGGCTGACTATGGGTCTTCGAGATAGAGGGTGACGCTGACGTGGAAGCGGTCGATGCGCGCCCAGTCCTTCTCCAGGGTTTCCCCTGAGCTCATGCGGATTTCGTAGGGCCGGCCGCTGGCGTGGGGCGCGCTGGCGGGCCGGGTGTCCCAGCCGCAACACATGAAGCGCAGCGGCTGCAGGCCGAAGCGCTGGTGCAGCAACTTTTCCACGCCATGGGCCTGGGGGCCGGGTACCAGGTACTCGGCCACCAGCTGGCGCAGCTGGCCACCCTCCTCCAGCTTGCAGCCCTCGAAGTGCAGCCCGGGCGACTCGACCCCGAGCTGTTCGAGGAGGTCGCCGCAGGCCGGTTCCGCCGCGTGTGCGGTGCCGGCCAGGAGCAGCAGCGCGAGGATCGGGGCCAGGCGCATCAGAAGATGTAGTCGGTGCTGATGAAGCTGGATTCGCGATTGCGGATGATCTCGCTGATCAGCGTCTTGTTGTCTTCCTGGAAGCGCGTGGCCACCAGGGTGCGGATGGAGAAGGTGCGCAGCGCGTCGTGCACGGACAGGGTGCCCTCGGCGGAGTTCTTGCGCCCGTTGAAGGGGAAGGTGTCCGGCCCGCGCTGGCACTGGGCGTTGATGTTGATGCGCCCCACCTGGTTGGCGAAGGCGTCCACCAGGCGGCCGACCTCGGCGGGGTCGTTGCCGAAGATCGACAGCTGCTGGCCGTAGTCGGAATCCAGCACGTAGTCGATGGCGACCTGCACATCGCGGTACGGCACCACCGGCACCAGCGGGCCGAACTGCTCTTCCTGGTAGATGCGCATGTCCGGGCTCACCGGGCACAGCAGTGCCGGGTAGAAGAAGCTCTCGCGGCTCTGGCCGCCGCCCTCGTTGACCACCTGGGCGCCCTTGGCGGTGGCGTCCTGCAGCAGGGTGGCGAGGTAGTCGACCTTGCCCGGTTCCGGCAGCGGTGTCAGCGCCACGCCGTCTTCCCAGGGCATGCCCGGCTTGAGCGCGGCAAGCTTGGCGCTGAAGCGCGCGAGGAAGGGTTCGAGCACGTCTTCATGGACGAAGAGGATCTTCAGCGCGGTGCAGCGCTGGCCGTTGAACGACAGCGCACCGGTGACGGCCTCGTTGACGGCGTTGTCCAGGTCCACCTGCGGCAGGACGATGCCGGGGTTCTTGGCGTCCAGCCCCAGGGCGGCGCGCAGGCGGTGCGGGCGCGGGTGCAGCTTCTTCAGGTCGCTGGCGCCCTTGTTGGTGCCGATGAAGGCGAAGACGTCGACCTTGCCGCTGGCCATCAGCGCGCTGACGGTCTCGCGGCCACGGCCATAGATGATGTTGATGACGCCGGCCGGGAAGCTGTCGCGGAAGGCTTCCAGCAGCGGGCGCATGAGCAGCACGCCGAACTTGGCCGGCTTGAAGACCACGGTGTTGCCCATGATCAGCGCCGGGATCAGCGTGGTGAAGGTCTCGTTCAGCGGGTAGTTGTAGGGGCCCATGCACAGCGCCACGCCCAGGGGCACGCGGCGGATCTGGCCGAGGGTGCCCTGCTCCAGTTCGAAGCGGCTGGAGCGGCGATCGAGCTCCTTCAGGGCGTTGATGGTGTCGACCATGTAGTCGCAGGTGCGGTCGAACTCCTTCTCGGAATCCTTGAGGTTCTTGCCGATCTCCCACATCAGCAGGCGCACCACCTCGTGGCGCCGCTCGCGCATGCGCGCCAGGAACAGCTCGACATGGTGGATGCGCTCGCCTACACGCAGGTTGGGCCAGGCGCCCTGGCCGTTGTCGTAGGCACGCACGGCGGCGTCCAGCGCCTGCAGCGCGGCATCGGCATCGAGCAGCGGCGTGCTGCCGAGGATGACCTGTTCCTCGCCCTGCTCGCCCTTGAGGAAGATCGGGCTGCGCACCGTGGCCAGCGGGCCGTCCCAGCGACGCAGCTCGCCGTCCACCAGGTATTCGCGCTGCTCCGCCGGCGCGCCGAGGCGCCAGGCTTCGGGGATGTCGTCGGCATGGGGGAACAGGGTTTCGGGGGCGAAACGGGACATGGGGCGATCCTCGCTGGGGTCTGTGTTGCTTGTTGGGGGCGTCGCTGCACTGTGCTTTTCAGTGGGTTCCGCTCGTTCAGTGGGTTCCCGCGTTCGCGGGAATGACGGTGGACACCACCGACACCCGCGCGAAACGCGGCATCACTGCAGCAGCCTGAGCGCTTCGGCGGTGGTGGCTTCGATGCGCGCCCAGTCGCCGGCGCGCACCCAGGCGCTTTCCATCATCCAGGTGCCGCCCACGCACATGACGTTGGGCAGGGCCATGTAGTTACGCACGTTGTCCGGCTTGACGCCGCCCGTGGGGCAGAAGCGGATGCCCGGGAAGGGCCCGGCGAAGGCCTTGAGGGCCGCCGCACCGCCCACCACTTCGGCGGGGAACAGCTTGAAGCGCCGATAGCCACGGGCGTGGCCGAGCATGATTTCCGAGGCGCTGCCGACGCCGGGCAGCAACGGCAGCGGGCTTTGCCGGCCGGCATCCAGCAGCTCGGCGGTGCAGCCGGGGGTGACGATGAACTGCGCGCCTGCGGCCTCGGCGTCGGCGAGCATCTGTTCGTCCAGCACGGTGCCGGCGCCGATCAGCAGGTCCGGGCGCTGTTCACGCAGCAGGCGGATCGCGGTAAGGCCGTGCTCGGATCGCAGGGTGATTTCCAGGGCGCGCAGGCCACCGGCGGCCAGGGCATCGGCCAGGGGCAGGATGTGTTCCTCGCGCTCGATGGTGATCACCGGGAGGATGCGGGCTTCGGCGCAGAGCCGGTCGATCATCTCGACCTTCTCGGCCATGCTCGGCACGTTGCGCGATGGAGAGGGATTCGCGGTCATGACAGGTCCTTCGGGCTCAGGGGCACCAGTAGATCTCGAGGGGCTGGCGCAGGAAGGCGCGGATGGGCATGGCCGCCACGTCTTCACCGGCCAGCGCGGTGGCCAGGGTGTCGAGCTTGGCCTGGCCTTGCACCGCCAGCAGCGTGAGGCGCGCGCCGGCCAGCAGCGGCAACGGCATGGACAGGCGCTGGCGCGGCACGCTCGGCGCCTGCATGGGCACGCAGCGCCGGGTGCAGGCGTGGCTCAAGGCGTCGTCCAGGCCGGGGCTCTTGGGGAACAGCGAGGCAGTGTGGCCGTCCTCGCCCATGCCCAGCACCAGCACGTCGATGGGCTGCGGCAACTCGGCAAGCGCGGCATCGGCCAGGCGCGCCGCCTCGTCCAGGCTGGCGGCGGAGTGATAGAGACCGATGAAGCGTGCCTTGGCCGCCGGGCCGCGCAGCAGGTGGCGACGCACCAGGCCTTCGTTGCTGTCGGCGTGGCCGACCGGCACCCAGCGCTCGTCGGCGAGGCTCACGGCCACGCGGGACCAGTCCAGCTCCTGGGCGGACAGGCGCTCGAGGAAGGCGATGGGGCTGCGCCCGCCGGACACCACGAGGGAGGCCACGCCATGGGTTTCGATGGCCGAGCGCAGGGCACCGGCCACGTGCAGGGCCAGTTCGCCGGCCAGTTGTTCGGGGCTGCCGAGGCTGACCCCGGTGACCTGCGTGGGCAGGTCGAGATTACAGATCGCCATACCAGCTCCTGCCGTCACGGGTGATCAATGCGATGGATGCGACCGGCCCCCAGGTGCCGGCCGCGTAGGGTTTGGGGGAGTCGCCCAGCTGCTTCCAGCCGTCGATCAGCTGGTCGCACCATTGCCAGGCGTACTCGATTTCGTCCTTGCGCACGAAGAGGTTCTGGTTGCCCTGCATCACCTCCAGCAGGAGGCGTTCGTAGGCATCGGGGATCCGCGCGCTGCGGTAGGTGTCGGAGAAGCTCAGCTGCAGCGGGCCGCTGCGTAGCTGCATGCCCTTGTCCAGGCCCTGGTCCTTGGTCATCACCTGCAGGGAGATGCCTTCGTCGGGCTGCAGGCGGATGATCAGCCGGTTGCTGATCAGCGGGCGCTGCTCGGGGGCGAAGATGTAGTGCGGCGGCTCCTTGAAGTGGATGACGATCTGCGACAGCTTCTGCGGCATGCGCTTGCCGGTGCGCAGGTAGAAAGGCACGCCGTTCCAGCGCCAGTTGCGGATGTCGGCACGCAGGGCGACGAAGGTTTCGGTGTCGCTCTGGGTGTTGGAGTTCTCTTCTTCCAGGTAGCCCGGCACCGGGCGGCCCTGGGTGCTGCCGGCGATGTACTGGCCGCGTACCACCTGCTGCGCCACTTGGGCAGCGGTGATGGGCGCCAGGGCCTTGAGCACCTTGACCTTCTCGTCACGGATGCTGTCGGCGGAGAGGTCGCTGGGCGGGTCCATGGCGATCAGGCAGAGCAGCTGCAGCAGGTGGTTCTGGATCATGTCGCGCAGCTGGCCGGCTTCGTCGAAGTAGCCCCAGCGCCCCTCGATGCCCACCTGTTCGGCCACGGTGATTTCCACGTGGGAGATGTGGTGCTGGTTCCACTGGGTTTCGAACAGGCTGTTGGCGAAGCGCAGGGCGATGAGGTTCTGCACCGTCTCCTTGCCCAGGTAGTGGTCGATCCGGTAGATGCGGTTCTCGGGGAAATGCACGGCCACCGCGTCGTTGACCCGACGCGAGGATTCCAGGTCGTGGCCGATGGGTTTCTCCAGCACCACGCGGGTGTGGCGGGCGCGCTCGGCGCGGGCCAGGCCCTCGCAGATGGCGCCATAGACCGAAGCCGGCGTGGCGAAGTAGGCGATCAGCCGCTCCTCGGGGCCGACGCGCTCGGCCAGCACCTGGTAGCCCTCCGCGTGGAGGAAGTCCATGGGCAGGTAGCTCAGCCGCGCCATGAAGCGCTGCAGCACGTCTGCGTCGATCTCCCGCTCCGGCACGTAGCCACGCAGGTGTTCCTCGATGGATGCCAGGCGGGCGCCGCCCTCCCCGCTTTCGCGGGCCAGGGCGAGGATGCGCGTGTCGGCGTGCAGGAGGCCGGCGCGGTCCAGCTGGTAGAGCGCCGGGAACAGCTTGCGCAAGGCCAGGTCGCCGAGGGCGCCGAACAACGCGAAGGTGCAGGGTTCTACGGATAAGGAAGCCATAATGATTGTTCTTTTACGAGGTTGAACTAGAAATACACGGTGAGAATGGCCATTTCAAGAATAAATGTAGTAATAAGAACAACATTTTGTCACCCTCCTGTTACCTCTGGCTCTGGTCGGTGCCCCTCATTACGATAGGCCACCGATTTTGCAGGCCCCTTGCAAGGAACCTACATGGACCGCGTACGCAATCTTCTGGAGCAGATCCAGGGACGACTCGAAGACCTCAACAAGGCCGAACGCAAGGTCGCCGAAGTCATTCTCCAGGACCCACAGCAGGCGACCCGCTTCAGCATCGCCGCCCTCGCCCAGGCCGCCAGCGTCAGCGAGCCGACGGTGAACCGCTTCTGCCGCTCCTTCGGCGTCAACGGTTACCCGGAGCTGAAGATGCAGCTGGCGCAGAGCCTGGCCAGCGGCGCCGCCTACGTCAGCCGCGCGGTAGAGGCGGACGACGGCCCCGAGGCCTATACGCGCAAGATCTTCGGCAGCGCCATCGCCTCCCTGGACAGCGCCTGCAACGCCGTCGACCCGCAGCTGATCAGCCGCGCCGTGGACCTGCTGATCCAGGCCCGGCAGATCCATTTCTTCGGCCTGGGCGCTTCCGCCTCGGTGGCGCTGGACGCCCAGCACAAGTTCTTCCGCTTCAACCTCGCCGTCTCGGCCCATTCCGATGTGCTGATGCAGCGCATGCTCGCCTCGGTGGCCCACACCGGCGACCTGTTCGTGATCATTTCCTACACCGGCCGCACCCGCGAGCTGGTGGAAGTGGCGCGCCTGGCGCGGCAGAACGGCGCCTCGGTGCTCGGCCTGACCGCCGCCGGCTCGCCGCTGGCCCGCGCCAGCACCCTGAGCCTGGACATCCCCCTGCCGGAGGACACCGACATCTACATGCCGATGACCTCGCGCATCATCCAGCTCACCGTGCTCGACGTGCTGGCCACCGGCGTGACCCTGCGCCGCGGCGTCGACTTCCAGCCGCACCTGCGCAAGATCAAGGAAAGCCTCAACGCCAGCCGCTACCCATCGGACGAAGAGCCGGGCTGAGGCCCTTTAAAAGGCAGACCCAGGGTGGCGGGATTGATTCGGGGCCGGTGGTCGGGGGATGGCGCGTTCGCGAGTAAACATCCACGTTCCTGGAGCATGGCGTTGCTTTTGCCCCCCAGGAGTGAGCACAGCCAGGCCTCGGAGCATGCAGCCGCCGTTCACTCCGGATGTAGGGTGTGCTGCGCGCACCTCGGACTCGCCGGAAGCACCGAGCGGAGGTGCGCACGGCACACCCTACGGCACGCGTTCATCCTGTCGAGTTTCGTAGCCCGGGAATGCCCGCTCCCGGGCTGAAGCCCGGGCTACCTGCCGATTCACTCCACCCTTGCTCGCAGTTGGATGCGCGCTTCTTCCCCGGGCGCGAGGACCTGGCTGCCGGTGCCGCAGGCGGCGGCTTCGATGCTGGCGAAGCCGAGGCCTTCCTTCCAACCAACGTCGGCCAGGGGGCGGCCGCCGGGGTGCCAGACCACGGTATTGGGCGAGCCGCCGGTGTCGATGCGCAAACGGCGCTGCCAGCCAGCGTCCTGCAGGTGCAGCGGGCCGGTGTGGTCGAAGACGCGGTGGCAGCCTTCCATCGGCCGCAATTCGCCCTGCTGAGTGAAGCGCTGGCGGTTGAGCAGGTCCTGCCCGCTGGCACCCTCCAGCCCCAGCACGGCGACCCGGGCGATGTCGCTGATGCGCCAATAGGCATGCAGCGCCTGGCTGAGCACGCAGGGTTCCTGGTCGCCATGGCGGGTGGTCAGGGTCAGCGCCAGTTCATCGCCCAGCTCCGCCTGCAGCTCCACCTCCCAGTCATGCAGGGCCAGGCGCCAGCGCAGGCGCACGCCGGCGTCCGAGCTTTCGCGCTCCTGCAGGCGCCAGTCGGTGAGGCGTGCCCAGCCGTGGTGGGGCCAGCCGCTTTCCTGCGGGTGGCGACCGAACCAGGGCCAGCACACCGGCACGCCGCCACGGATCGCACCCAGCCTGGGCCAGCGCGCGGCGCACCAGAGCAGCGGACGTTCGCCGCGCGGCTGGAAGTGCAGCAGCTGGCCGCCCTGGCGGGCGAAGATGGCGCGGCAGCGCGGGTGATCGATCAGCAGCAGCTCGCGCCCCTGCTCGCTGCCCCAGCGGAAGACCTGGCGCACACCGGGGACGAAGAGCCCGGCGAGCGGATGCTCCGCCGTCTCCGTCGCCGCCAGCTCCAGGCCATGGCGGCGCGGTTCGCCACGATTCATCGCAGGGCCGCGCCGCGCAGGCTCACTTCCACCAGTACTCGATCTGCACGCCGACGTTGGAGCCGTGCAGGTCGGTGCCGTAGGCGCCGGTGTCGGAGAGCGCCGAGCCGGCCGCCAGCAGGCTGGCCGAACGCTGCGCCGCTTCGTTCCAGCTGGCGTAGGTGTAGTAGAGGCGGATTTCCGGGCGCTCCCAGAAGCCCGGGCCGGCGGGCGACCAGGTGGGGGCGATGGTGAACTTGGTCAGCTTGCGGGTGCCGCCGGGGGCTTCCACCTGGTCGCGGCCCAGTTCGGTGACCAGCTTGAACTGCTCGGTGATGGCGTAGACCGGGCGCACGCCCACCGACAGCCAGTTCTGGTCGGCGCCGTCCGGGCGCTTGTCCTTCTGGTAGACGACCTCGAACTGGCCACCGAAGCGCGGGGTGATTTGCCAGTCGAAGAACTCCACGGCGCGCCAGCTGGAGGCGCTGTTGTCCAGGGTCGGGTCGCCGGTGTAGCCCAGGCCGGTGCCCGGGCCGCGGCCGTATTGCAGGGCGAAGGTGTTGGCGCCGCCGGCGAAGGGCTTCTGCTTGTGCTGCGCGGTCACCGCCCAGCCACTGTGGGCGTCGGTGCTGTCGGGCTTGTCGATGTAGCTGAAGCCCACTTCCATCTCGCCGCCGGGGTTGGTCTGGAAGCCGCCGACGTTGAAGTCGTGGCGGTTGATGTAGGGCTTCTGGTCGTAGTTGTCCTTGCGCGAGAAGACGTAGCTGTACTTCAGGTCGCCGATGGCCACTTCGTCGAAGCCGAAGCCGGTGGCGCTCTGGTTCCAGTAGTAGAAGTCGGAGATGTGGATGTCGTTACGCTTGTAGAAACGACGCCCCGCCCAGAAAGAGCCGCCATTGAGGGCGGGCATGTTGCTCCACTCGGCGTACATCTGGTTCATCCGCGCGAAGCCGTAGTCGCCGGTGAACTTGGGCGTATGGCCGTACTGGTTGTACAGCTGGGCCATGCCTTCGAGGCTGATCACCGAACCGTCGTCGAGCTTGAACACGTCCTGGCGCAGGTCCAGCTCGATGTACTGCTCGCACTCGTTGCCGAGGCGGTACTTGGACTGCGCCCCCGGCAGCTGGAAGCACGACTGGGTGCCGCCGTCGGTGGAGCTGCCGGCGCCACTGCGCATGTAGCCGGTGAATTCCAGTGCATTGGCCGCTCCGGGCAGCGCCAGCATGGCGCAGGGCAGCATCCACCAACTCTTCTTCACGTTCATATCCACTCCAGTTTTTATTGTTGTATTGCCTTGGATATCAGGGCCGTCCCTGGGCTCGGATGGCAGCCGGGGCGGCCTTCCTTTCAACGCCCCTTGAACTGCGCGACATTCCCCGCGCGCTCAGCGGTTCGTGACTTTCCCAGCCCACCCAGCCGCTCGCCGCTCTGCGCGTCGAAGAGCAATACCTTGGTGGGATCGAAATACAGCGAGAGGGTTTCACCTATCTGCGGCGCGGCGTCCGGCGCCAGGCGGCAGCATACCTTGGTCTGGTTGAGGCTGGTGAACACCAGGGTGTCGGGGCCGGTGGGCTCGGTGACTTCGATCTCGGCGCGGATGCTCGGCAGGCTGGCGTCGGCCGGCGCGCTGGCGAGGATCTGCTCGGGGCGCACACCGAGGATCACTTCGCGCCCTTCGATGCCCTCCCCCAGCTCGCCCAGGGGCAGCTCGCAGCGGGCCTGGCCGCTGTCCAGCAGGGCCCACAGCTGGCCGTCGCGGCGCTGCAGGCGCAGGGGGATGAAGTTCATCGGCGGCGAGCCCATGAAGCCGGCGACGAAGAGGTTGGCCGGGTCGTTGTAGATCTGCTGCGGGGTGCCGAACTGCTGGATGACACCGTCCTTCATCACCGCCACCTTGTCGCCCAGGGTCATGGCTTCGATCTGGTCGTGGGTGACGTAGACGGTGGTGGTCTTGAGGCGCTGGTGCATCAGTTTGATTTCGGTGCGCATCTCCACCCGCAGCTTGGCGTCGAGGTTGGAGAGCGGCTCGTCGAACAGGTAGATCTTCGGCCGCCGCGCCAGGGCCCGGCCCATGGCCACGCGCTGCTGCTGGCCGCCGGAGAGCTGGCCGGGCTTGCGTTCGAGCAGGTGCTCGATCTGCAGCAGCTTGGCCACGCGGCTGACTTCGGCCTCGATCTCGGCGGCAGGCAGCTTGCGGATCTTCAGGCCGAAGGCGATGTTCTGGCGCACGCTCATGGTCGGGTACAGGGCGTAGGACTGGAACACCATGGCGATGTCGCGGTCCTTGGGGCTCATGCCGCTGATGTCGGCGCCGTCGACCAGGATGGCGCCGCCGGTGATGTCTTCCAGCCCGGCGATGCAGTTCATCAGGGTGGATTTGCCGCAGCCCGAGGGGCCGACGAGGATCAGGAATTCGCCCGAGTCGATGGACAGTTCGATGTCCCGGAGGGTGTCGGCCAGGCCGCTGCCGTAGCGTTTGTTGACGTTGCGCAGTTCGAGGGTTGCCATATCAATCTCCACAAATGAGTAGCGTCGCGGGCACGCGCAGCGGCGTTCAGCCCTTGACCGCGCCAGCCGTCAACCCCCGGAGGAAGTACTTGCCGGCGAATACGTAGACGAGCAGGGTCGGCAGGCCGGCGATCATCGCGGCGGCCATGTCGACGTTGTATTCCTTGGCCCCGGTGCTGGTGTTGACCAGGTTGTTGAGGGCCACGGTGATGGGCTGGCTGTCGCCGCTGGCGAACACCACGCCAAAGAGGAAGTCGTTCCAGATCTGGGTGAACTGCCAGATCAGGCAGACCATGACGGTGGGCACCGACATGGGCAGCAGGATGCGCCCGAAGATGGTGAAGAACCCTGCCCCGTCGAGCCGCGCCGCACGCACCAGGGCATCGGGGATGCTGACGTAGAAGTTGCGGAAGAACAGCGTGGTGAAGGCCAGGCCGTAGACCACGTGCACCAGCACCAGGCCGGCGGTGGTGTTGGCCAGGCCGAACTTGCCGAGGGTGAAGGACGCCGGCAGCAGCACCACCTGGAACGGCAGGAAGCAGCCGAACAGCAGCGCGCCGAAGAACAGCTGCGAGCCCCGGAAGCGCCACATGGACAGCACATAGCCGTTGAGCGCACCGAGCAGCGTGGAGATCAGCACCGCCGGCACGGTGATCATCACCGAGTTCCAGAAGTAGCCGCCGACCTGGGTCCAGGCCTTGGCCCAGCCGATCAGGGTGAACACGTCCGGCAGCGACAGCAGGTTGCCGGTGCGTATGTCGTCGGGGGTCTTGAAGCTGGTCAGCAGCATCACCACCAGCGGCACCAGGTACAGGGCGCAGGCGACGATCAGGGTCGCGTGGATGGCCAGGCGGCTGAGGCTGAACGGGGGTTTTCCGGCCAGGCTAGTCATGGCGCTTGTTCCTCAGTTCGGAATACAGGTAGGGCACGATGATCGCCAGCACGGCGCCGAGCATGAGCATGGCGCTGGCAGCGCCCAGGCCCATCTGCCCACGGGTGAAGGTGCTGGCGTACATGAACATCGCCGGCAGGTCGGAGGAGTAGCCGGGGCCGCCGGCGGTCATCGCCGCCACCAGGTCGAAGCTCTTGATGGCGATGTGGGCGAGGATCATCAGCGCGCTGAAGAACACCGGGCGCAGGCTCGGCAGGACGATGCGCAGGTAGATGGTCGGCAGGCTGGCGCCGTCCACCTGGGCGGCGCGGACGATGGATTGGTCGACCCCGCGCAGGCCGGCGAGGAACAGCGCCATGACGAAGCCGGAGGATTGCCACACGGCGGCGATCACCAGGCAGTAGACGACGCGGTCCGGGTCCACCAGCCAGTCGAGACGGAAGCCCTCCCAGCCCCAGTCGCGCAGCAGCTTGTCCAGCCCCAGGCCGGGGTTGAGCAGCCACTTCCAGGCGGTGCCGGTGACGATCATCGACAGCGCCATGGGGTACAGGTAGACGGTGCGGATGAAGCCCTCGCGGCGGATGCGCTGATCCAGCAGCACGGCGAGGAACACGCCGATCGCCAGGCTGATGGTGATGAACAGCCCGCCATAGACCAGCAGGTTGTGGCTGGCGACCCACCAGCGGTCGTTGTCCCACAGGCGCTCGTACTGCTGCAGGCCCACCCACTTGTAGCTGGGCATGAAGCGCGAGTTGGTGAACGACAGCAGGAAGGTCCAGAGGATGTAGCCGTAGAAGCCCACCAGCACGATGAGCATGCTCGGCGCCAGGACCAGCTTGGGAAGCCAGCGCTGCAGCGCATCCAGCGGTGAAGCCTTGGCGAAGACGGCGGTCGAACTCATGGATCACTCCGTATGGCAGGTCGCCCGGACGCCCCGGGAAGGCAAAACCAGGCAGCAGGAAGCCGTGGCGCCTGCCGGCACCGTTGCGAATCAGGGAAAGGAGCGGGCCGCCGGGGCGGCCCGGGTGCTTACTGCACGGCCTGGATGGCGGCCGCCAGCTGCTGGGCGGCCTTCTTCGGGTCCGCCGAGGGCGAGTTGAAGAAGTTGGTGACCACATCGAACACCGCGCCCTGGACGTAGCCCGAGGAGGCCATCAGGTGCGCCATGCTCGGCTGCAGCCCGCCGTTGCCGACGGCCTCCTTGAAGTCCTTCATGGAGGCCTGGGCGCAGCTGTCGAAGCCGCTCATGTCGACGTCCTGGCGCACCGGGATGGAGCCCTTGTTCTGGCTGAACAGGGTCTGGAACTCGGTGCCCATGACGATGCGCGCCAGGTCTTCCTGGGCGCTGCGGTTGGCGTCGTCCTTGAGCTTGAACAGGGTCAGCGAGTCGATGTTGTAGTCGAAGCTGCCCTGGGTGCCGGGGAACGGCACGCAGACGTAGTCCTTGCCCGCCACCTTGCCGGCGGCGGTCCATTCGCCCTTGGCCCAGTCGCCCATGATCTGCATGCCGGCCTTGCCGTTGATGACCAGCGCGGCGGCGGAGTTCCAGTCGCGGCCGGCGGCGTTGGCGTCGATGTAGCCATGGAGCTTCTGCAGGGTGGCGAAGACCTTGACCATCTTCTCGCCGGAAAGGGTCGCCGGGTCGAGCTCGACGAAGGCCTTGTGGTAGTCCTGCGGGCCGAGAATGCTGAGGGCGATGTTCTCGAAGGTGGTGCCGTCCTGCCAGGGCTGGCCACCGTGGGCGACGGGGATGAAGCCGGCGGCCTTGAGCTTGTCGGCGGCGACGAAGAATTCATCGAGGGTGGTGGGCGGCGTGGCGCCGGCCTTCTTGAACACCTCGGGGTTGATCCACAGCCAGTTGACCCGGTGCACGTTGACCGGCACGGCGACGTAGTGATCCTCGTATTTCATGATGCTGGCGACCTGCTTGGGCAGCAGCGCGTCCCACTTGCCCTCCTCGGCCACGTTGTCCATCTCGGTGAGCAGGCCGAGCTCGCCCCATTCCTGGATGTCCGGCCCCTTGATCTGTGCGGCCGAAGGCGGGTTGCCGGAAACGGCGCGGGTCTTGAGCACGGTCATCGCGGCCTCGCCGCCACCGCCGGCGACGGCGAAGTCCTTCCAGGTGTGGCCCTTCTTCTCGACCAGTTCCTTGAGGGTTTCGGCGGCGCGCTTCTCGCCACCGGAGGTCCACCAGTGCAGGACCTCCACTTCACCGGCGAGGGCGGAAAGGGGGAAGAGCGAAGCGAGGGATACGACAACGGCCAGGCGAGAGAGAGCATTCATGAGGGGATCACCTTTTTGTTTTTATGGCTGTGCAAGTCGGTGCTTGCGCTTGCCGGAAGTCTAAACAGGATGGTCGGGGCGCCGGGTAACAAAGGGATGTCCGAAGGTCACGGTTCGGTTACACAGGGCGGAAAACACGTCACGGGGCTCACTCCACTGCCGACCTCGACGGGGGCGGGTTCGCTGCCTTGCGGTGGACGCGGCGGAAGTCCCTCGGGGTGCTGGCCTTGAGCGCGAGGAACTGCCGGTTGAACAGCGAGAGGTTGGCGTAGCCCACCTGCTCGGCGATGCGCACCACCGGCAGGTCGGTGGCGATGAGCAGCGAACAGGCGCGACCGATGCGCAGCCGCGTGATGTACTGCACGGCGGTCATCCGCGTGTGGCGGCGAAACATCCTATGGAAAGCCGAGACGCTGACGCAGGCGAGCTCGGCCAGTTCGGGAATGGAAACCGGCGCGGCGAAGCCCTGGTGCAGCCGGTCCAGCACCCGCTGGATGCGCGGGTCGGCGGTGGGCAGGCTGGCGGGCGTGGCCGGGGCGTTGGCCAGCGGCTGCATCTCCGGGTCGCGGCAGAGCAGCAACAGGACGTCCAGCAGCAGCATCAGGCGCCGGCCCGGCTCCGCCCCCGGCATCGCCTCGATCAGCGGGCGCACGCCGGTACGGGTCGCCGCACCGAAGCCCAGCCCCTGCTCGGCACCCGCCAGCAGCACGCCGATGTCACGCAGCTCGGGGAACATGGCCAGCAGGCCGTTGGCCCAGTCGCGGTGGAACCAGATGACCAGCGCCACGTGGGGCGACCCCGCGTCGATCCGCTCGCTTGAGCACCAGCTGTGGGGCACGCCGGGGCCGACCAGCACCAGGTCGCCATCGTCGTAGGGCTCGATGTCGTCGCCGATGTAGCGATGGCCACGGCTGTTGAGGGTGAGGGTCAGCTCGTACTCCGGGTGGTGGTGCCATTCGAACGGGATGCCCTCCTCCAGACGGCGGTTCAGCAGGGCCCAGGAGGCTCCGTCGTCGGGGGTGATGGTTTCGAGGAATGCGCGCATGAACGGCACGATAGCCGAACCCGGGCCTGGCATCACGCCATAAAAGTATCGGTTTTGGCCTTTAACCGCGGCAGCGTCGCCCTGCACCGCTGGGTAGCCTGCGAACCGTTCCCATAACGACGACGCAGGAGACCGACATGGCGAACCTCTACACCGACGGGCACGGCAACCACCCTGGTGCGGGCAGCTCCGCCACGCCGCTGCAGGCCATCGACAAGCGCCGCCCACTGCGGGTGCTGAGCGAGGCCGACTGGCAGCACTGGACCCGCAAGGGCTATGTGATCGTGCGCAACGCGGTCAGTGCCGCCGAGGCCGATGCGGTGGTGGAGATGCTCTGGCGCTTCCAGGAGATGGACCCGCACGACCCGGCCACCTGGTACCGCCCGCAGTTGCGCGAGCACCGCATGACCGAGCTCAACAACACCGGCATGGTCGAGGTCTACAACCACCAGAGCCTGTGGGACACCCGTCAGAACCGGCGCATCTACGACGCCTTCGTCGACATCTGGGACCGCGAGGACCTGTGGGTGGCCATCGACCGCGCCAACCTCAACCCGCCGAACAAGGCGGCTCGCGCGGCGGGCAGGAAGGACGGATTCATCCACTTCGACGTCGACGTGTCCCAGCGGCCCTTGCCCATCGCGGCCCAGGGCGTGCTGTCCCTGGCGGCGCAGGACGACGAGGTCGGCGGCTTCCAGTGCGTGCCCGGGATCTTCGCGGAGATCGAGCAGTGGTGGGAACGCCAGCCCGAAGGCGCCAACCCGTTCAAGCCGGATATCGGCGAGCACCGCATCGAGAACGTCAGCCTGGAGAAAGGCGACCTGTTGATCTTCAACAGCCTGCTGGCCCACGGCGTGCGCCCCAACCGCTCGGAGGACCGCGTGCGCCTGGCGCAGTACATCTCGATGTTCCCGGCGGACTTCGACAATCAACCGCTGCGCCAGGCGCGCATCCACACCTGGGCTGCGCAGACCCACCCGCTGGGCGACCCTTTCCCTGGCGACCCGAGGGAGTACGAGCGCCGCCACTTCGCCCGCGCCGAACTCAGCCAGCACGGGCGCCGGCTGCTGGGACTGGAGCCCTGGCCCTGATGGGCGCGGGTGCGAGCGGGGCTCAGTCGGCGACGCGGGGCAGCTCCAGGGTCACCCGCAGGCCGCCCTCGCGCAGGTTGCGCAGGCTGACCTCGCCGCCATGGCTGTGGGCGATGTTGCGCGCGATGCCCAGGCCCAGGCCGTAGCCCTGCTGCTGGCCGGAGAGGCGGAAATGCGGCTCGAAGACCTGCTCCAGGCGCTGCTCGGGTACGCCGGGGCCTTCGTCATCCACGTGCAGCACGAAGGCGTCGCGGCCGTCCTCGATGTGCAGGTGGGCACGCTGGCCGTACTTCAGGGCGTTGTCCACCAGGTTGCCGATGCAGCGCCGCAACGCCAGGGGCTTGCCCGGGAAGGGCCGGCGCGCGGTGCCTTCGAGGGTGACGCGGCCGTTGCCCAGGTAGGGGTCCACCAGGCAGTGCAGCAGGTGGTTGAGGTCCACCGGCTCGATGTTCTCGTGGATGTCGGTGTCCTTCACGCATTGCAGGGCGCCCTTGACCAGCAGCTCCAGGTCGTCGAGGTCGCGGCCGAACTTGGCTTGCAGCGCTTCGTCCTCCAGCAGCTCGACGCGCAGGCGCAGCCGGGTGATGGGGGTGCGCAGGTCGTGGGAGATGGCGCTGAACAGCTGGCTGCGCTCGTTGAGGTAGCGGCTGATGCGCTCGCGCATGCTGTTGAAGGCACGGCTCACCTCCACCACCTCGCTGCCCCCCGCCTCCGCCAGCGGCTCCACGTCGGCGCCCAGGGACATGTCCCGTGCGGCGGCGGCCAGGCGCTTGAGCGGCCGGCTCTGCCAATGCACCAGCAGGCCGATGAACAGCAGCAGGAAGCTGCTGGTGAGGATGATGAACCACAGCTGCTGCGCCGGCAGGCCCTGGTCCTCGAGGCTGACGTAGGGCGCCGGCATCAGCGAGGCGAGGTACAGCCACTCATTGGGGGCGATCTGGATCTGGGTCACCAGCACCGGCGGGTTCAGCGGCTCCAGGCTCAGCGCGTAGTGGGCCCAGGAGCGCGGCAGTTCGTCGAGCTTGAGCTCGCCATTGAAGATGCGCAGGTCGTCCGGGCTGACGAACTGCACGGAGAGGTCCACCTGCTTGCCCAGGCGCTCACGCAGGACGGCGTCCACCACGTCCAGCACGGCCGCCTTGCGCGGGGTGGCGGGGAGCACCTGCATGTTCAGCGGCTTGTCGTTGAGCGAGACGAAGAAGCGCGTGCCGCCCATGCTGCGCAGCTGGTCCAGCACCAGTGGCCGGTAGCCCAGCGGCAGCGAGCGGAAGTAGGCGACGCTGGCGGCCATGGAGTGGGCCAGGCTGCGCGCACTGGTGAGCAGGCCCTCCATCTGGCTGGCACGCAGTTGCGAGACCCAGATGACGCTGGACAGCGCCTGGGCCAGGAGCACCACCAGCAGCGTGAGGAACAGCATGCGCCCGAGCAGCGAACGCGGCATCGGGTTCCAGCGGCGCTCAGGCATGGGGCGAGACCTGGGCCGCCAGCAGGTAGCCCGAGCCGCGCACGGTGCGGATCAGCCGCGGCGCCTTGCCGGTGTCGCGCAGGCGCTGGCGCAGGCGACTCACGGCCATGTCGACGATGCGCTCCAGGGGCATCACCTCGCGACCACGGGTGGCGTTGGCGATGGTGTCGCGATCGAGGATCTGCTGCGGGTGGTCGAGGAACAGCTTGAGCAGGGCGAAGTCGGCGCCGGAGAGGATCACCTCCTCGCCATCGATGTGGAACAGGCGGTGGCTGACCATGTCCAGGCGCCACTCGTCGAAGGCCAGCACCTGGGCCTCGCCGGCACCGCGCTCCTGGGCGAAGCCGACACGGCGCAGCAGCGCCTTGATGCGCGCCTGCAGCTCGCGGGGGCTGAAGGGCTTGCCGAGGTAGTCGTCGGCGCCCAGTTCCAGGCCGATCACCCTGTCGGCCTCGTCGGAGCTGGCGGTGAGCATGATGATCGGCACATGGGCCAGGCGTTGGTGCTCGCGCACCCAGCGGCACAGGCTGAAGCCGTCTTCGTCGGGCAGCATCACGTCGAGGATCACCAGGTCGGCGGCCACTTCGCCCATCGCCTGGCGGAAGGCAGCGCCGTCGCCCACGGTGCGCACCTGGAAGCCGGCGCGGCTCAGGTAGGTGTGCAGCAGGTCGCGGATTTCCTCGTCGTCATCGACCAGGAGGATGGTTTTACCGGCTTGGCTCACGTGGGCCTTCCCTTGTTGTTATGGGTCATGTCCGTTCGGGGTCGCGCACCCGGCGAGCGCCATCGGTGGACCGGTGAAGCGTGGCCCACCCTACATCAGGCGCCGTGCCGGGAACGTGCAACGCGTCTGCTTCCCGTGTTTGCGCCTCAGGCCTGCAAGGCCTGCTGGAGCGCCACGCCCGCGCCTTCCAGGCCCGGGTATTGGGCGGTGACCAGCCAGACCGGCACACCACTGAAGTAATCGCTCATGCAGCCCTTGCTGGCAAAGGCGCGGGCGAAGCCGCTGGCCTTGAAGAACTCGGCGAAACGCGGCACCACGCCACCGACCACATAGACCCCGCCACGGGCCCCGAGGGTCAGCACGTTGTTGCCGGCGACGCGGCCGAGCCAGACGCAGAACTGCTCCAGCACCGCCTTCGCCTCGCTGTCGCCGGCCAGTGCCGCCGAGGTGATGGCGGCCGGGCTGTCCAGGTGCGGCTCGACGCCGTCGAGGGCGCAACTGGCGCGGTACAGCTGCAGGAGGCCGCCGCCGCTGAGGATGTTCTCGGCGCTGACGTGGCCCTGGCGCTCGTGCAGGTAGCGCCACAGCTCGGCTTCGCGGACGCTGCCGATGGGCAGGTCGACATGCCCGCCCTCCCCCGGCAATGCGGCCCAGCGCCCCTCGCCAAGGGGCAGCAGGGTGCCGACGCCAAGGCCGGTGCCGGCGCCGATGACCACCGCCGGGCGATCCGTTTCGGCCTCGCCTTCGCAGATGGTCATGCGTTCACCGGGGTGCAGGCGGGTCATGCCCAGGGCCATGGCGGAGAAGTCGTTGATCAGCAGCAGCCGCTCGACGCCCAGCGCTTCGCAGAAGGTGCGGCGGTTGAGGCGCCAGTGGTTGTTGGTGAAGCGGAAATCCTCGCCGCCCACCGGCCCGGCGCAGGCCAGGCAGACGGCGGCGACGGCGCCCGGTGCCAGGCCGAGGCCCGCCAGGTAATGCTGGATGGCCAGCTCCGGGGTGGCGAAATCCGCCGTCGCCAGGACCTTGACCGCTTCCAGCCGCTCATCGCGCCACAGGGCGAAACGTGCGTTGGTGCCTCCGATATCGCCGACCAGCGCCAGCTTCACTTCAGGTTCTCCAGGCTGGATGTAAAGGCGCTCGCCCCCTGCTCCGCCGTGCTGAACGCGGCCCGCATGAAGGCGAACATCTCGCGGCCACAACCGACCTCGGCGTTGTGCTGGATCGGCGCCGGTTCGCGGGCGGCGAACGCGTCGGCGTCCACCAGCACCCGCAGGGTCCCGGCCTGGCCATCGACGCGGATGATGTCACCGTCGCGCACGCGCGCCAGTGGACCTCCGTCGTAGGCCTCGGGGCAGACGTGGATGGCCGCCGGGATCTTGCCGGAGGCGCCGGACATACGCCCGTCGGTGACCAGCGCCACCTTGAAGCCGCGGTCCTGCAGCACGCCGAGGAAGGGGGTCATCTTGTGCAGCTCGGGCATGCCGTTGCAGCGCGGCCCCTGGAAGCGCATCACCGCCACCATGTCGCGCTCCAGCTCGCCGGCGGCGAAGGCGTCGGCGAGGGCCTGCTGGTCATGGAACACCCGCGCCGGGGCCTCCACCACCTGGTGCTCGGCCGCCACGGCGGAGACCTTCATCACGCCGCGCCCGAGGTTGCCCTCCATCACCCGCAGCCCGCCTTCCGGCGAGAAGGGGTTGGAGACGGGACGCAGGATGCTCTCGTCCAGGCTCTTCGCCGGGCCGTCGCGCCAGGCGATGCGGCCGTCCTCGAGGAAGGGTTCCCGGGTGTAGCGGCGCAGGCCGGGGCCGGCGACGGTGTTGACGTCTTCGTGCATCAACCCGGCATCGAGCAGCTCGCGCACCAGGAAGGCCACGCCGCCCGCCGCGTGGAAGTGATTGATGTCGGCCTTGCCGTTCGGATAGACGTGGGCCAGGGTCGGCACCACCTCGGAGAGGTCGGCCATGTCCTGCCAGGTGAGCTGGATGCCAGCGGCCTGGGCGATGGCCGGCATGTGCAGGGTGTGGTTGGTGGAGCCACCGGTGGCATGCAGGGCGACGATGGAGTTGACCAGCACGCGCTCATCGATCAGCTCGCCGATGGGCGTGAAGGCGCCGGCCTGCCGGGTGAGCCGGGTGACCTGGCGCGCGGCCTCCTCGGTGAGGGCATCGCGCAGCGGCGTACCGGGGTTGACGAAGGAGGCACCCGGCAGGTGCAGGCCCATCATCTCCATCAGCATCTGGTTGGTGTTGGCCGTGCCGTAGAAGGTGCAGGTGCCGGGGGCGTGGTAGGCCGCCATCTCGGATTCCAGCAGCTCGTCGCGGGTCGCCTTGCCTTCGGCGTAGCGCTGGCGGACGTCGGCCTTCTCCTTGTTCGACAGCCCCGAGGGCATGGGCCCGGCGGGGATGAACAGGGTGGGCAGGTGGCCGAAGCGCAGCGCGCCCATCATCAGGCCGGGGACGATCTTGTCGCAGACGCCGAGAAACACCGCCGCGTCGAACATGTTGTGCGACAGCGCCACGGCCGTGGACATGGCGATCACCTCGCGGCTGGCGATGCCCAGCTCCATGCCGGGCTCGCCCTGGGTGACACCGTCGCACATGGCGGGTACGCCACCGGCGACCTGGCCGACGGAGCCGACTTCACGCAGCGCCTGGCGGATGCGTTCGGGGTAGTGTTCGTAGGGCTGGTGGGCGGAGAGCATGTCGTTGTAGGCGGTCACGATGGCGACGTTGGCGGCGTCCATCAGGCGCAGGCGCTGCTTGTCCTCGCCGCCACAGCCAGCGACGCCGTGGGCGAAGTTGGCGCATTGCAGCTTGCCGCGCTGCGGCCCCTTGCCGGCGGCCTCGCGGATCATCGCCAGGTAGCGCTCGCGCGTGGGTCGGCTGCGGGCGATGAGGCGTTCGGTTACTTCGATAATGCGGGGATGCATATCAGCGGCTCCAGGCGATATCTTGTTTTAATCGCATCAAGATAACTCAGAATCATGGAATCACGCCATTTCATAAGCGCTATTTTGTTATTAGAACAACATTAAGCGATATCGACGTGTGGGCTCTGTTTTTGACAGGCACCCGGGCCGAAGGTGCGTCACATCGGCCCCGCGCTCAAGCATAGGTTGAACCGGGGCCCGCTCCTTGTACTCCACCGGCATGCACAGGACCCCCGCGACCGACTCACGGGGGCGTGCCAGGCATGACGAGGACACGTCGATGACACAGCGCAAGCGCAACAACCTGAACGACCCGCAACAGACGCCGGCGGAAATCGCCGATCACCAGGTGCTGGTGGAGGAAGCGCGTCGCGACCAGGCCCGTACCGGGCAGCGCAACGACAGCCAGGGGCATGCGCCGCGCCTGCGCCGCCCGTCACGCTGAGGGCGGCGCGGACACGGGGTCAGCGGGGGAAGAGGTCCTTGAAGAAGCCCTGCATGTCGGCCCAGGAATTCTCATCGGCAACCTGGCTGTAGCCGATGTCCGGGCCTTTCTCGCTGCCGTGGCCGGCGTGGCTGAGGCGATCCGCATCCGGGTTGGTGAAGCCGTGCTTGGCCTTGGCCTGGAGCACGAAGCGGTAGTCGACCTCGGCCTTGTCCATCTCCTCCTTGAAGGCGGCGACGTCGGCCTTGGTGACCATGCTGTCCTGGCCGCCATGCTCCACCAGCACCTTGGCCTTGACGCTGCCCTTGGTGGCCGGGGTGGCGGTGGCCAGGGCGCCGTGGAAGCTGACCACGCCGGCGAGCGGAACGCCCTGACGGGCGGCGTCCAGCACCACCTTGCCGCCGAAGCAGTAGCCGATGGCGGCGAGCTTGGTGGCGTCGGTCTGCGGTTGCTTCTTCAGCAGGTCGAGCCCGGCGAGGAAGCGCGCCTTGGCGGCGGGGCCATCCTTCAGCGCGGCCTGCATGAAGGCCAGCGCATCGGCGGGGTGCTCGGTGTTCTTGCCTTCGCCGTACATGTCGATGGCCAGGGCGCTGTAACCCAGCTCGGCAAGGTCGCGCGCGCGGCGCTTGGCGTAGTCGTTCAGCCCCCACCATTCGTGCACCACGACGATGCCGGGACGCTTGCCTTCGATGGCATCGTCGTAGGCGTAGTAGCCCACCAGCGCAGTGCCGTCGGCGGCCTTGTAGGGGATTTCCTGGGTCTTGATTTCCGCCTGGGCGATACCCGCGCAGGCCAGCAAGGCGAAAAGAAGCGGCAATCTGGGCATTTCGATCTCTCCCTGGATGAAGCGAGGCGCAAAAACAGCGTGCAGTGTCGCGGTTTTCCGGGCATTCGCCAATCGCCAATCGCGCGCCCGGGCAACCGCCCGAACGACGGGTGAAAGCGCAGCGGCGGCACGCCATACTCGTGCACTCGGACCATGCCAACCGGAGGGACCCACGTGCGCCGATACGCCTTTTTGCTCCTGCTCAGCCTGGCCGGGTGCGCCCGCGACCCGGTGAACCTGCCGCTTACGTTCGAGCGCGATGCGCCCCCGCCGAAGCTGCAATACCTGGGTGTCGGCGGTTACCTGCTGCACTGGCGTGGCGAAGGTTTGCTGTTCGCCCCCTCCTTCAGCAATCCCGCCTTCCTCGGCCTGCCGCCCCTGCGGGTGAAGGCCGACGAAGCGGCCATCGATGCGCGCATGCCGCCTGCCGATGACGTCAGCATGCTGCTGATCGGCCACGCCCATTACGACCACCTGCTCGACGTGCCACGGGTGATGCAGAAGCAGGCGCCCAATGCCATCGCCTATGGCTCGGCCACCGCCGGGCACATCCTGCGGGCAGCGCTGCCGGCGGCACGCATCGTCAATGCCGAGCCGGCCATGGCCAACATCAAGGAAGCCGGCGAGCCCGGCACGACGGCGCAGCCGGGGACGTGGTTCTACTCCAGGGACCGACGTTTCCGCGCCATGCCGATCCAGAGCATGCACGCCCCGCACTTCGCCGGGATGACCTTCCTGCGCGGCAGCTACGACCAGGACCTGACGGAGCTGCCGACAGCCGTATGGAACTGGAAGGAAGGCCAGACCCTGGCCTGGCTGGTCGACCTGCTGGATGAGACCGGCAAGCCGGTGTACCGCATCCATTACCAGGACTCGGCCAGCACGCCGCCCTACGGCTTCCCGCCGATCCTCGCCGACGGCAAGGGCATCGACGTGGAGATTCTCTGCGTCGGCTCGTGGAACCAGGTGCAGCACTACCCCGACGCGCTGCTCAAGGTCAGCCGACCGCGCCTCGTGGTGCTCGGCCACTGGGAGGATTTCTTCGGCAACGACCCCGAGCGGCCGCAGACCATCCGCCTGCTGGATGAACAGGGCATGGTCGCCCGCACCCGCGCCGCGCTGCCCCAAGGCACCCCGGTGGTGATGCCGGTGCCGCTCTCGGAAGTCGCCCTGCCGGCGGCGGACTGAGGGCGCCCCCAGCGGTGGTATCGTACGCAGCGATCCACCGCCTTCCGGACCTCTCCATGCGCCCTCTCCTCCTGCCCACTTCGCTGCCCTGGAAACGCCACGCCCTGGCCGTGCTGATGCTGCTGGCCGGGGCCGCCGCCCAGGCCGCCGAGCTGTCGCTCGGTGATGCGCGGGCGCAGCCCTCCGACTGGGATGCCACCGCTGCCGTGGTCGTCCTGGACATCACCGACACGGGCGCCCAGGGCGATCGCCTGGTGGGTGCCAGTACGCCTCGCGCCTGGCGGGTGGACCTGCAGACTACGGTGCGCATCGGCGAGGCACGGCGGGTGATGACGCTGGTGTCCTTCGGCGTGCCGCCCGGCGGCGTGCTGAAGCTGGCGCCTATGGGCAGCCACCTGACGCTGGTGGGCCTGAAGGGTGCCCTGGAGGATGGCGAGCGCTTTCCGCTGACGCTGCGCTTCGCGCGGGGTGGCGAGGTGACGATCGAAGTACGGGCCGAACGGCCCGCCACGGAGCAGGCGCGGTAGCGAGCCCGGGCGGGCTCAGTCCCGGTCCAGCAGGTGGAAGCGTGGCAACGACAGCCCCCAGCGGATCGCCGCCAGGCGCGTGCCGAGCACCACCAGCATGGCCACGCCGGTGTCGAACCAGCGCGGCAGGCCCAAATGCAGCAGGCCGATGAACACCAGGGAGCCGGCCACGCAGGCGATGGCGTAGATCTCTTTCTGGAAGATCAGCGGGATCTCGTTGCAGATCACGTCGCGCATCACGCCGCCGGCGACGCCGGTGATCACACCCATGATCACCGCGGTGCTCAGCGGCACCTGGTGCTGCAGGGCCACTTCGGTGCCGTAGACGGTGAACACCGCCAGGCCGAAGGCGTCCGCCACCAGCAGGCCGGTTTCGTTGATGGGGCGGGTCAGGCGGACCCAGAGCACCGTGCCCACGGCCGCCAGGGAGGCGACGAGGATGTAGGTGTCGTCGCGTATCCAGCTCACCGGGTGGTTGCCGAGGATGACATCGCGCAGCGTGCCGCCACCCAGCGCGGTGATGATGGCGATCACCAGCACGCCGAACAGGTCCATGGACTTGCGCCCGGCCATGAGCGCGCCGGTGATGGCGAAGACGGCGACGCCGAACAGGTCCGCCAGGTAGAAGAGCCGCTCCATCGCCCCGTCAGTTCCCGACCGGGGTGCGCAGGGTCACGAACTCCTCGGCGGCCGTCGGGTGCACGCCGATGGTCTCGTCGAAGATGCGTTTGGTGGCGCCGGCCTTGAGGGCCACGGCGAGGCCCTGGATGATCTCGCCCGCCTCGGGGCCGACCATGTGGCAGCCAAGCACGCGATCGCTCTCCGCGTCGACCACCAGCTTCACCAGGGTGCGCTCCTGGTTCTCGGTGAGGGTCAGCTTCATGGGGCGGAAGCGGCTCTCGAAGACCTTGACCTTGTGGCCGCGCGCACGGGCATCTTCCTCGCTGAGGCCGACGGTGCCGATGTTGGGCAGGCTGAAGACGGCGGTGGGGATGTGGTCGTAGTCCACCGGGCGGTACTCGGCAGGCTTGAACAGGCGACGGGCGACGGCCATGCCTTCGGCCAGCGCGACCGGGGTGAGCTGCACGCGGCCGATGACGTCGCCCAGGGCGAGGATCGAGGGCTCGGCGGTGCGGTACTCGTCGTCCACCTTGATGAAGCCGCGCTCATCCAGCTCGACGCCGGTGTTCTCCAGGCCCAGGCCATCCAGCATCGGGCGCCGACCGGTGGCGTAGAACACGCAGTCGGCTTCCAGGGTGCGGCCGTCCTTGAGGGTGGCCAGCAGGCTGCCGTCGGCTTGCTTGTCGATGCGTGCGATGTCGGCGTTGAACTGCAGGTCGAGGCCCTTGCGGGTCAGCTCGTCACGCAGGTGGGTACGCACGGCGCCATCGAAGCCGCGCAGGAACAGCTCCTGGCGGTAGAGCAGCGTGGTCTTGGCGCCCAGGCCGTGGAAGATGGAGGCGAACTCGACGGCGATGTAGCCGCCGCCGACCACCAGCACGCGCCGGGGCAGTTCTTCGAGGAAGAAGGCTTCGTTGGAGCTGATGGCGTGTTCGCGGCCGGGGAGTTCCGGGATCTGCGGCCAGCCGCCGGTGGCGACGAGGATGTGCTCGGCGCTGAAGCGCTGTTCGCCCACCTGCACGGTGTGGGCGTCCACCAGGCGCGCGTGGCCCTCCAGCAGGGTGACGCCGCTGTTGACCAAGAGGTTGCGGTAGATGCCGTTGAGGCGCTGGATCTCGCGGTTCTTGTTGGCGATCAGGGTGGCCCAGTCGAAGCCCGCCTCGCCCAGGTTCCAGCCATAGCCTTCGGCCTGCTCGAAGTCTTCGGAGAAGTGGGCGCCATAGACCAGCATCTTCTTCGGCACGCAGCCGACGTTGACGCAGGTGCCGCCCAGGTAGCGGCTTTCCGCTACCGCGACGCGGGCACCGAAACCGGCGGCGAAGCGCGAGGCACGAACGCCGGCGGAACCGGCTCCTATGACGAAGAGGTCGAAATCGTAGGCCATGGCAGGGTCTCCAGAAACAGGCGGCCAGCATACCTGAACGCACGCCGCTGACCAGTTGCCAGGCCTATGCTTGACCCAGCGAAGGAGGAATCGTCATGCGCCCTGCCCTCACCCATCTCGCCCTGCACGTTCCCGACCTGGAGCCGTGCATCCGCTTCTATGAACAGTTCTGTGGCATGCGGGTGATCCACGAGCGCGCCGGCAAGGGCTCGAGGATCGTCTGGATGGCCGAGCCTGGGCAGGAGCACCGCTTCATCTTCGTGATCATGCCGGGCGGCCGCCCGCGCGACCTGGCGCCGGACGACTACAGCCACTTCGGCTTCGCCCTGGACAGCCGCGAGGCGGTGGACGCCATCGCCGCCCGCGCCGAAACCGAGGGCTGCCTGGTCTGGGCGCCCCGGGACGAGCCCTACCCGGTGGGCTACTACTGCGGGCTGCGGGACCCGGCGGGCAACTACGTGGAGTTCAGCTACGGTCAGCCGCTGGGACCGGGCTCGGAGGAGATGGTGATTCCCTGAGCCGCGATGACATCGCCTCCCGCTGAAGCCCGGGCTACGCGTGGATGCCGGAAACGACAAGGCCGCCCGGAGGCGGCCTTGTGGGTGCGACGAGCGCGGCCTGATCAGTAGGCCTTGCCGGTCTTGTAGAGGTTTTCGAAGCAGTAGTTGGTCGCGTCGATATAGCCTTCGGCGCCACCGCAGTCGAAACGCTTGCCCTTGAACTTGTACGCCAGTACGCAACCGTCCTGGGCCTGCTTCATCAGGGCGTCGGTGATCTGGATCTCGCCACCCTTGCCCGGCTCGGTCTCTTCGATCAGCTTGAAGATGTCCGGGGTCAGGATGTAGCGGCCGATGATCGCCAGGTTGGACGGGGCGTCTTCCGGCTTGGGCTTCTCGACCATGCTGTTCACGCGGTAGATGTCGTCACGGATCATCTCGCCGGCGATCACGCCGTACTTGGAGGTTTCCTCCGGCGGCACTTCCTGGATGGCGACGATGGAGCAGCGGAACTGGTTGTACAGCTTGACCATCTGGGTCAGCACGCCGTCGCCGTCGAGGTTGAGGCAGAGGTCGTCCGCCAGGACCACGGCGAAAGGTTCGTCGCCGATCAGCGGGCGGCCGCTGAGGATGGCGTGGCCGAGGCCTTTCATTTCCACCTGGCGGGTGTAGGAGAAGCTGCACTGGTCGATCAGGCGACGGATGCCGACCAGGTATTTCTCCTTGTCGGTGCCCTTGATCTGGTGCTCCAGCTCGTAGCTGATGTCGAAGTGGTCTTCCAGGGCGCGCTTGCCGCGGCCGGTGACGATGGAGATCTCGCTGAGACCCGCATCCAGGGCCTCTTCAACGCCGTACTGGATCAGTGGCTTGTTCACCACCGGCAGCATTTCCTTGGGCATGGCCTTGGTGGCGGGCAGAAAACGGGTACCGTAACCAGCGGCCGGGAACAGGCATTTCTTGATCATGTTTAACCTTGAAAAGGTGGGGTGTTGGGCGAACTGCCGCGCAGTCTAATCAGGCCGCAGTCGCCTTACAATGCCCAGCTGCTGGGCGTCCGATGCCGCGATAAAGAAACCCCAGATCGGCCAGTTGCGCCGGGTCATAGAGATTCCTGCCATCGAAGATGACCGGCATTTTCATCAGACCGCGAATCCGCTCGAAGTTCGGCTGGCGAAACTGCTTCCATTCGGTCACCAGCACCAGGGCGTCTGCATTTTCCACGGCCTGGTACGGCGAGTCGCCCAAGTGTAGCTGGCCACTGGCGAGCTGCTCCGGGTAGCGCGCCGCCACGGCTGGCGCGGCCACCGGATCGCAGGCACGGACGCGGGCGCCGGCAGCCAGCAGCGCATCGAGCAGGACCAGGCTCGGCGCTTCGCGCAGGTCATCGGTGCCAGGCTTGAAGGCAAGCCCCCATATCGCAACGGTGCGGCCCCGCACGAAGCCGTTGAAGTGCTCGCGCACGGACTGGAACAGCAGGGTCTTCTGCAGCGCGTTGCGCGCCTCGACCGCCCGCAGGATGCCGGGCTCGATGCCCTCCTGCTCGGCACTGCGGATCAGCGCGCGCACATCCTTGGGGAAGCACGAGCCGCCATAACCGCAACCGGCATAGATGAAGTGGGTGCCGATGCGCCGGTCGCTGCCGATGCCACGGCGCACCTCCTCCACATCGACGCCCAGGCGCGCGCAGAGACCGGCCATCTCGTTCATGAAGGAGATGCGCGTGGCGAGGAAGGCATTGGCGGCGTACTTGCTGAACTCGGCGGCGCGGGTGGCCATGACCAGCACCCGGTCGTGGTTGCGCGAGAACGGCGCATAGAGGCGCCGCAACAGCTCGCCCGAGGCCGGGTCGTCACAGCCGATGATGATGCGGTCCGGGCGCATGAAGTCGTCGATCGCCGAGCCTTCCTTGAGGAACTCGGGGTTGCTCGCCACCGGAACGGTGAACGCCAGCTCGCGCCGCGCGAGCGCCATCTGGATGCGATCGGCCACCCGCTCCGCCGTGCCCACCGGCACCGTGGATTTGTTCACCACCAGGCAAGGGCGGCGCAGCGCGGCACCCAGCTGGTCGGCCACCGCCAGCACGTGGGAAAGGTCGGCGGAACCGTCCTCGCCGCTGGGGGTGCCGACGGCGATGAAGATGATCTCCGCCCGGTCGATCCCCTCCTCCAACTGCGCACTGAAGCTCAACTGGCCGCTGGCGAGGTGCATCTTCAGCATGGCTTCCAGGCCGGGCTCGTAGATGGTCGGTTCGCCACGCTGCAGGCGCGCGAGGCGCCAGGAATCACGCTCCACACAGACGACCCGGTTGCCCATTTCGGCAAAGCAGGCCGCCGCCACCAGCCCGACATAACCCGCCCCGACGACGCACAGTTGCATGGCTCACCCTCCCCGTATGGATACGGGGATTGCAGCGGACTCCGGTGGCAGAACGGTGACAGCGGGATGACCGCGCCGTGATGGCGCTCAGCGCTCGTCGGCGGGCAAGTTGAGTTCGACCTCGACCAGGGTTTCCGTGGCCTCGTGGACCACGGGCTCGCCAGCGTAGGTGCCGAGGGTTTCCCAATGCTGGTCGAGACCGGCACCGATGGCCGCCAGGTGGTCGATCATGCGCTGCCCGGCCTGTTTGATGGCCTGGTCGTCGCTGCGCATCATCTCGAACGACATCTCGGTCATCGCGGCAGTGAGGTGGGTAAGGCTGCGGGTGGTGAGACTGAGCAGGCGAACCAGTTGCTGTTCCTTGGATTCCATTCATCGACCTCTTGAACCTGACTCCTTCAGGCAGCACTGAGGCTAGCTGAAAAGTGCCGCGAGGCACGGGCGAGACGGGCCACTGCAAGAAAAATTTCAACTTTGGCACCGCCCCGGCGAAGCGGTTCACGCAGCACACAGGGAATCGGACAAGCGGAGCCGCCCCCATCCTTGGTCGGGAAAGCGCAACGGCATGGCCATGCATGGAGATAGCGGGAACTTCGAAACCGGGCGATGGGTCAGGTGATCAGGCAGCTGCAATCCACGCCAGTCACGGAGCCATGGCAACGTCCGGGGAGTGCTGCCACAACGCCTCACGACAACCCTGCAGGGAGACCCGACATGCAGCTCCTCATCAATTCGGTCGGCGAACGCTTCGTCATTGAAGGCGGCATCACTGTGGAAGTGATCAGCATCCACGGACACCAGGTGAAGTTCGGCATCATCGCGCCGAGGAATGTCGCGGTGCATCGCAAGGAAGTCTACGAGCGCATCCAGGCGGGCGTGCCACACCCCAAGAAACTCAGCGCCTGACCAGCCCGGGGCGCGCTGGAGACTCGCGCCGCCGGGCAAGGATGTCACGGGCTGATGGTGAAGGACGGCGTCGGAGACAGGAACAGCGACTGCACGATGCAGCCTCCCAGCGGCTGATAGGGCGATGCGGTGAAGGCGGTGCTCGAATTGCTCCAGGCACCGTTGAGGGTGACTGGGGATGTACTGCAAGCAGTACCTGCCAGCGAGAGCTTCACTCCCGCCAAGTAGGCACTCGTCACGCTGGTGGGCGTCCAGGACCAGGGCAGCCCGGCGGCGCTCAGGGCCGGGCACAGGCCCAATCCGGTGAACTTGGCGTTCACGATCGTCGCAATCGACGGGTTGGCGATACCGGTGAGCTCCACATTGCAGGTGATGGTGGTGCCCAGACCACTCGGCTTCAGGGCCAGCGTCCCGAAGAAGTAGAACTGCAGGTTGGCATTGATGGTCGCGGCCTGGGCGATCTGGCCAGCGAACAGCAGCAGGACAACTAGGGCATATCTGATCATTTCCTTGACTCCTCTCATCCCGGGTCTTTATCGACGCGCGCCTGGATATCGGCATCTGGAGGCTAGTTACCCGCACCTTCGGGGCCACCGACCCAAAGAAGGGGGGACAAGAGTTTGAAAATCGAACCTGTGAAGTGCATACACACTTTCGGCGCGGCCTATCCACCGCAGCGATAAGGCCTCGCTCCACAATCGCGGAAATATAAGAGAGGTGTTACTCAAGGTGCTCTGCGTGGACTGACAGCGTGACAGTCAACAGCTGCCAGAGCCTTCCGCCACAGATGACAAAAAGCCCGCCGAAGCGGGCTCATTGCGAAACAGAGGAAGTCCTTTACTGCAGCCAGGACTCCACGACCTCAGCGCCATGCTCGGCTTTCCACGCTTTCAACACGGCATGGTTGCCACCCTTGGTTTCCACACGCTCCTGGGTCTTGGGATTGATGTAAATCTTGATGGCACGCTCACGGCGTTGGCCGCGCGCCTTGACCGACGCGGGGCTGCGCGAAGCCGACGGTTCGAGGATCGCGATTATATTGCGCAGGGAGTAATCGTATTCACCGAGCAGCGCTCGCAACTTCTGCTCGAATTCGATTTCACGCTTGAGTTCTTTATCGTTCTTCAAGGCATCGAGCTGGGCAAGTTGCTCGGCGAGTTTGGCTTCGAGGGCTTTGAATTCTGCGAGTTTGGACATGTAAGGCCTTTATTTGAGTTGTTTCGATGAATCTGACCAACAGGAACCAGCGGAGTTTACGAGACACCGGATTTTATATCGCAACACCCCTGGAAGTGCCCACTCCGATTGCGAACACCAGCTCATCCCAACTCGCTGAATTGCCTACCAAAAACAACAAGGGCCTGCGTACAGGATGCACGCAAGCCCTTGATTCATATGGTGCCCGAAGCCGGGGTCGAACCGGCACGGGGTTTCCCCCGAGGGATTTTAAGTCCCTTGCGTCTACCGATTTCGCCATTCGGGCGGTAGCGCGGCGCACTGGAAAGGAAGCCCCTCCATTCGCGAGGGCAGGACTATATACACCCCCCACCGCTCGCGCAAGCTGACGAAAAAACCGAGCGCACCGAAAAAAACCACGCAGATCAGCTATCTACATTCAACCGACTGGTCGAAGCAGCGAAGATAACCAAGCGCAACTACCGACACCAGGGCGCGGTCGTGAATCCAACCACTTGATGGCGTCTTGCGGAAACGAGTCCGGAAGTTACACAACGATGCATGACAGCACCAAAGAAAAAACCCCGCAGGCGTGAACCTGCGGGGTTTTATATTGGAGGCCAGAGTCGGAATCGAACCGGCGTACACGGATTTGCAATCCGCTGCATGACCACTCTGCCATCCGGCCTCAAACGAAGACGCCGCTTTGGGCGGCGTCTATCGCGACAATCTGGAGCGGGAAACGAGACTCGAACTCGCGACCCCGACCTTGGCAAGGTCGTGCTCTACCAACTGAGCTATTCCCGCTTTGTCTTGGTGACGGGCGCCATTCTATAGATTCATTAGCGCCCGTCAACCCCTTGATTCAAAAATAGTTTATTTCTTTTTCGGCTCGGTGCTGAGATGCGGCCAGGCAGCCAACAGGTAGTGCAGCATGGACCACAGGGTCAGCCCGGCAGCGACGATCAAGAGCACGTAGCCCACCAGCACCCAGAAGGTGAAATGCGGCGGATTGGCCAGCAGGATGACCAACGCCAGCATCTGCGCGGCGGTCTTCCACTTGCCGAGGTTGGATACCGCCACATGCGCACGGGCGCCGATCTCGGCCATCCATTCCCGCAAAGCGGACACGACGATCTCGCGGCCGATGATGATTGCGGCAGGCAGGCTCAACCACAGGTTGTGGTGCTCCTCTACCAGCAGCACCAGAGCGACGGCGACCATCAACTTGTCCGCGACCGGATCGAGGAAGGCGCCGAAGGGCGTGCTCTGCTCCCAGCGGCGAGCCAGGTAGCCGTCGAACCAGTCGGTCACCGCTGCGATGGCGAATACCGCACTGGCTGCCAGATAGCTCCAGGAGAACGGCATGTAGAACAGCAGGATGAAGACGGGAATCAGCAGAACGCGCAGAACGGTGAGGAGATTTGGAATATTCATCGTGACAGCTGAACCGGAAATGAGCGGGCATTCTACTCGCTGTGCAGAGCCGCATAAATCGACTCCGCGAGCTTTTTACTGATACCAGGCGCCTTGGCGATCTCCTCGACGCTGGCACGCCCCAGTTCCTGCAGCCCACCGAAATGCTTGAGCAGGTCGCGACGGCGCTTCGGACCGACACCAGCTACCTCTTCGAGACTCGAGGTCCGTCTCGCCTTGCCACGACGAGCACGGTGGCCGGTGATGGCGAAGCGATGAGCCTCGTCGCGGATCTGCTGGATGAGGTGCAGCGCCGGTGAATCCGCAGGCAGCGTAAATTCATGGGCGGCGTCGTTCAGGTAGAGGGTTTCGAAACCGGGCTTACGGGTCACCCCCTTGGCCACGCCTAGAAGAATCAGGTCCGGCACCGCCAGCTCCTGGAGCACTTCCTGCGCCATAGCCATCTGCCCCTTGCCGCCGTCCACCAGAAGGATGTCAGGCAGCTTGCCCTCCCCGTCCTTGAGCTTGCTGAATCGCCGAGTGAGTGCCTGGTGCATGGCGGCGTAGTCATCCCCCGCCGTGACACCTTCGATGTTGTAACGGCGGTAATCCGACTTGAGAGCGCCCTCGGGGCCGAAGACCACGCAGGATGCGACTGTCGCCTCGCCACTGGAGTGGCTGATGTCGTAGCACTCCAGCCGTTGCGGTGGCTCTTCCAGCTCCAGCACTTCGGCCAGTGCCTCGAACTTGTTGGCCATGTGCTGACGATTGGCGAGGCGCGCAGCCAGGGCCAGCTCGGCATTGGTGACGGCCAATTGTTGCCAGCGCGCACGGTTGGTCCGCACCCGATGGCTGATGCTCAGCTCGCGTCCACGCAACTCGGCGATGGCCTCAATCAGCGTCGGGAAGTCTTCGTGGGCGGTGTTGACGATCAGTTCCTGAGGCAGATCGCGCTCCAGATTGCCGAGGTAGTACTGCGCGACGAAGGCAGCCAGCACGTCACCCACCTCCTCTTCTATCGCCACCTGAGGGAAGAAGTTCTTGCTGCCGAGCACCCGCCCGCCCCGCACGCTGATCATGTGCACGCAGGCGCCGCCCGGGTTGACGATGGCAGCGACCACATCGACATCGCCGGTGCCGCCCTCGATGCTTTGCTGGTCCTGTACGCGACGCAGTATCGCGACCTGATCACGCAGTTCGGCGGCACGCTCGAACTCCAGGCGCATGGAAGCCTGCTCCATGCTGGCAGACAGCTCCGCCGCCAATGCATTGCTGCGTCCCTCGAGGAACATCACCGAGTGGCGAACGTCCTCGGCGTACTCGGCAGGCTCCACGAGCTCCACGCAAGGGCCCTTGCAGCGCTTGATCTGGTACTGCAGACAAGGACGGGTACGGTTACGGAAATAGCTGTCCTCGCACTGGCGCACCAGGAACGCCTTCTGCAGCAACGCAAGACTCTCGCGGATCGCCCCCGCACTAGGATAGGGGCCGAAATAGCGCCCCTTCTGCTTCTTCGCACCGCGGTGAATGCTCAGGCGCGGATAGGGGCCATCCGAGAGATGCACGTAGGGGTAGGATTTGTCATCACGCAGGAGGATGTTGTAAGGCGGTCGCCACTCCTTGATCAGGGTCTGCTCGAGCAGCAGCGCCTCGGTCTCGTTGGCGGTGACGGTAGTCTCGATCTGCGCGATCTTTGCAACCAGGGCGGCAGTCTTGGGCGCCAACCCGGTCTTGCGGAAGTAGCTGGCGAGGCGCTTCTTGAGGTTCTTTGCCTTGCCGACATAGAGCAGCTTGCCGCCCTCGTCGAACATCCGGTAAACACCCGGACGCCCACTGCAGGCGGCAAGGAAATCACTTGCGTCGAAAATGTCGGACATCTTAGCTGACGGCGTCCACCATGCCGTGCCGCACGGCCAGCAGGGCCAGCTCGACGTCACTGGAGATGGAAAGCTTGTCGAAGATCCGGTAGCGGTAGGTATTCACGGTCTTCGGCGACAGGCAGAGCTTGTCGGAAATGGTCTGCACCTTCTGGCAGTTGGCGATCATCAGGGCGATCTGGATCTCACGCTCCGAAAGAAGATCGAAGGGGGAACCGCTGGTCTGCGGCTGGAATGACTTGAGTGCCAACTGCTGAGCGATCTGCGGACTGATGTAGCGCTGCCCACCAAAGACCTGGCGGATGGCCTGGACCATCTCTTCCAGCGCCGCGCCCTTGGTCAGGTACCCGGCAGCACCTGCCTGAAGCAGGCGTGTAGGAAACGGGTCCTCTTCACACACGGTAACGGCTACGACCTTCAGATCGGGTTGGCTGCGCAACAACTTCCGGGTGGCCTCCAGACCGCCGATGCCGGGCATCTTCACGTCCATGAGTACGACATCCGGCTTGAGCTCGCGCGCCTTCTTCAGGGCCTCCTCGCCGCTGTCGGCCTGCCCGATCACCTGCAGGCCGTCGATGTCGGCCAACATGCGCGTAATACCCGTTCGAACCAGATCGTGGTCATCGACCACCAGTACCCTAATCAAGCGACACCTCACAGTGCATCGCAGACCGCCTGGGCGGCTGGATTGTGGAAAGGCAGATACATTATCAAGACTGGTTCACAAGACCTAGCTTGATTCATAACCGTCAAATAGCAAGCGCCAGCAAAACACAGACCATGAGGACTGACAATCGAGCACCGGGTAAGGAGACGCCTGCGCCTAAGCCCGCATCACAGGACCGATCTAAAGGTATGGCACGCCAATGGCTGGAACGAAAGCCGCGTACAACCACGGCGCAGCGACTGAGACATGAGTTGTAGTTAAAGCACTGCCGGCCTCGCCAAACCACGTGGCGCCGACAAGCAGTCGAGCGATCCCTACGCAGTTATCGGCAGTTCGTCGCCTCTCCATCGACCGAGGAGGCTCCAAACCCAGAAGGTATGACCGTTATATGGATGAGCTTGACGAGCGAGCACTCGGAGATCCCCATGTACCAGAAACGCCAAAGCCCCGCATAACGGGGCTTTGCTGCGCAGGAATATGGCGGAAGCGGTGAGATTCGAACTCACGGACAGTTTCCCGTCGGCGGTTTTCAAGACCGCTGCCTTCAACCACTCGGCCACACTTCCGCATTTGCGGGCCGCCATACTACCCGAACGCAACACGCTGTCAAACTCTCGCAACAGAGCCGCTACGGACCTCTGTTATGATTTCGAGCGACTGCGGTCACGGACCCAATTTCTTGCAGGAGTTTTGCAATGAGCGATCAAGATTACGTACTGAACCAGGCGCAGGCCGGCGGGCTCGAAATCAGCCGTGTGCTGCGCAACACCTACGGGCTGCTGGCGCTGACCCTGGCATTCAGCGGCCTGGTCGCCTATGTCGCGCAGCAGATGCGCGTCGCCTACCCGAGCATTTTCGTGGTGCTGATCGGCTTCTACGGTCTGTTCTTCCTTACCGTGAAGCTGCGCAACTCGGCCTGGGGCCTGCTCTCCACCTTCGCCCTGACCGGTTTCATGGGCTACACCCTTGGCCCGATCCTCAACCGTTACCTGGGCATGCCCAATGGCGGTGAAGTGATCAGTTCAGCCTTCGCCATGACGGCACTGGTGTTCTTCGGCCTGTCCGCCTACGTGCTGACCACCCGCAAGGACATGAGCTTCCTGGGTGGCTTCATCACCGCTGGCTTCTTCGTGTTGATCGGCGCAATGCTGGCGAGCTTCTTCTTCGACATCAGCGGCCTGCAGCTGGCAATCAGCGCCGGCTTCGTGGTCTTCGCCTCGGTCTGCATCCTGTTCCAGACCAGCGCGATCATCCACGGTGGTGAGCGCAACTACATCATGGCGACCATCAGCCTGTACGTATCGATCTACAACCTGTTCGTCAGCCTGCTGCAGATCTTCGGCGTGATGAGCGGCGACGACTGATAGCTGTGCCTTGGAGAAGCCCGCTTCGGCGGGCTTTTTCTTGCCTGCAAAAGCCGGTCGCAAGCCGTATCATGCGCCCAGCTATCCCGCTCGAAGCACTGTCATGAAATTCGCCATCGCCCTCTTCGCTCCTGCCCATGCACCCTCCTCCCGCCGCGCCCTGCGCTTTGCCGAGGCGGCGCTGGACAGCGGTCATGAAATCACGCGCCTGTTCTTCTACCAGGACGGCGTTCACAGCGCCTCCGCCAATGTAGTGACCCCACAGGACGAGCCGGACATCGCCCGTGACTGGTCCAGGTTCGTGGCCGATCACCAACTGGATGGCGTGGTCTGCATCGCCGCCGCCCTGCGTCGGGGCGTGATCAACCAGGAGGAGGCCGAGCGCTATGGTCGTGCAGCCGCCAACCTGGCACCGGGCTGGGAGCTATCCGGTCTGGGCCAGTTGCATGAAGCCGCGCAGATGGCCGATCGCCTGATCTGCTTCGGGGGGGACTGAAATGGCCAAATCCATGTTGATCATCACCCGCCGCGCGCCCTGGGCCGGCCCTGGTGCGCGCGAAGCGCTGGATATCGCACTGGCCGGCGGCGCCTTCGATTTGCCGCTGGCGATGCTGTTCCTCGACGACGGTGTCTTCCAACTCGCCAGCAGCCAGGCTCCAGGCAGGCTGGAGCAGAAGGACCTCACCGCCAACCTGCAGGCACTGCCGCTGTTCGGCGTGGAATCGCTTTACGCCAGTGCCCACAGCCTGAGCCAGCGCGGCCTGGCCACCGACAGCCTGAATCTTCCCGTCGAAGTGCTGGATGATGCCGCCTTGCGCACCCTTATCGAGCGCCATGACCAAGTGATCACCCTCTGATGAGTACATTGCACCTGCTTTCCCATTCGCCGTTTGGCGACGACCACTTCGACAGTTGCCTGCGCCTGGTGGGCAACCAGGACGCTATCCTGCTCAGCGGTGAAGCCGTCCAGGCCCTGCGCGCCTCGACCCACCCACGTCAATGCCTGGAGCAGCTCCCCGAAGGCATTGCCCTATTCGCGCTGGAAGAAGACGTGGCGGCGCGCGCAATCGGCAGCCAGCCCAGCCGCATCAAGTTGCTGGACTACCCCGGCTTCGTGACGCTATGCGTGCAGTACGACAAGGTGAACAGCTGGCTATGAGCAGCCTCGATCTGAACGGACGCAGCATCCCGCTCGACAAGGATGGCTATCTGCAGGAGCTGGCCGATTGGTCCCATCCCGTGGCGGAAGCACTCGCCGCGCGGGAGGAGATCACATTGCAGGCCGAGCACTGGGAAATCCTCGAGCTGCTGCGGCGCTTCTATGCCGAATTCCAGCTGTCGCCGGCCAATCGGCCGCTGATCAAGTACGTCGCCCAGCAGCTCGGCCCGGAAAAGGGCAACAGCCTGCACCTCAACCACCTGTTCAAGGGCGCACCGGCCAAGCTTGCCGCCAAGCTCGCCGGCCTGCCCAAGCCGACCAATTGCCTATGACTCCCGCCGCCCCTGTTGAACACCCCTTCGCCCAGTTCGTCCGCATCCTGGGCAAGGGCAAGCGTGGCGCCCGCCACCTGAGCCGCGAAGAAGCCCGCGAGGCCATGGGCATGCTGCTGGAGGGCAAGACCGAAGACAGCCAGCTCGGCGCCTTCCTCATGCTGCTGCGGCACAAGGAAGAAAGCGCCGAAGAGCTGGCCGGCTTCACCGAAGCCTTCCGCGCGCGCAACCATGCCCCGGCAATCCAGGTGGACATCGACTGGCCCAGCTACGCCGGCAAGAAGCGCCACCACCCCTGGTTCCTCCTGGCAGCCAAGGCCCTGGCCAATGGCGGGGTACGCATCCTGCTGCACGGCGGCGGCTTGCACACGGCCGGGCGCATCTACACCGAACAATGCCTGGAGCTGCTGGGCATCCCCGACTGCGCCGACTGGCAGGAGGTCAGCCAGGCGCTGGACCACCAGCGCATCGCCTTCATCCCTCTGGGGGCCTGGGCGCCGACGCTGCAGCGCATGATCGACTTGCGCAACATCCTCGGCCTGCGCTCTCCCATCCACTCGCTTGCTCGCATTCTCAACCCACTCGGCGCCCGCTGCGGCCTGCAGAGCATCTTCCATCCCGGCTACCAGGCGGTGCACAGGGAAGCCAGCCAGCTACTGGGGGACCACGCCATCGTCATCAAGGGCGAGGGCGGCGAGATCGAAGTGAACCCGGATGCCGCCTGCCACCTCTTCGGCACCGAAGGCGGCGAGGCCTGGGATGAAGAGTGGCCCGCCCTATCGCCGCTGCGCCATGTCAAACCAGAGCGCATCGAAGCGGCGCAGCTGGAGGGCGTGTGGGACGGCAGCATCGACGATGCCTACGCCCGACTCGCCATCCTCGGCACCATGGCACTCGCGCTGCGCGGTCTCGGTCATCCCCGCGAGGCTGCCTTCAGCGAAGCCGAGCGACTGTGGAAAGAGCGAAACGCTTCGAATTAATCGATAAAAAACACTTTGAATTTGCGCTATTCAATCGACTCAACACCATTAGACTGAGCCCAATTTCCAATTCAGAGGGTCAGAGCCATGGGATTGCTGGTCGAAGGCAAATGGCAGGACAAGTGGTACGACACTGCCAAGGACGGCCGCTTCCAACGTGAAAGCGCACGCCGGCGCAACTGGATCACCGCTGACGGGTCGCCCGGCCCGAGCGGCAAGGGTGGCTTCACAGCCGAACCGGGGCGCTATCACCTCTACGTATCACTGGCCTGCCCCTGGGCACACCGCACGCTGATCTTCCGCAAGCTGAAGGGGCTGGAAAGCCTGATCGACATCTCGGTGGTCAGCTGGCTGATGCTGGAGAACGGCTGGACCTTCGATCGCAGCCATGGATCGAGTGGCGATGCCCTCGGCAACCTGGATTATCTCCATCAGCGCTACACCCGCGATGATGCCGGGTATACCGGTCGCGTGACCGTGCCGTTGCTGTGGGACACATTCGAGGAGCGGATCGTCAGTAACGAATCCTCCGAGATCATCCGCATGTTCAACTCGGCGTTCGACGGCCTCACGAACGATCGCCAGGACTTCTATCCGCTGGCCCTGCGGACGGAGATCGACGCCCTCAACGAGCGCATCTACCCGGCCATCAACAACGGCGTATACCGGGCGGGCTTCGCCACCACCCAGGAAGCCTACGAGGAAGCCTTCGGCGAACTGTTCCGCGAGCTGGACAGGCTGGAAGCGCTACTGGGCGAGCGTCGCTACCTGGCAGGAGCCCACGTGACCGAGGCCGACTGGAGACTCTTCACCACGCTGATACGTTTCGATGCGGTCTACCACGGGCACTTCAAGTGCAACCTGAGGCGCCTTGCCGACTACCCCAACCTGTCTGGCTGGCTGCGTGAGCTCTATCAGTGGCCAGGCGTGGCCGAAACGGTGAACTTCGAGCACATCAAGGGGCATTACTACGCGAGCCACCGCACCATCAACCCGACCGGGATCATCCCCGCAGGCCCGCTGCAGGACTTCAACCAGCCCCACGGCCGCGACCACCTGCCCGGTAAAGGGGTGGCTCAGTCGAGCTGAGCCCCTTCGAACCAGGCGAGCTTGTCACGCAGCTGCACCACCTCGCCCACGATCACCAGCGTGGGCGCATGCACCTCATGCTGGGCGACCAGCTGCGGCAAGTCGCCGAGGGTGCCGGTAAAAACCCGCTGGTTGCTGGTGGTGCCCTGCTGCACCAGGGCGGCCGGGGTATGGGCCGAGCGCCCGTGGCGGATCAGCTCGCTGCAGATAGTCGGCAAGCCGACCAGGCCCATGTAGAAGACCAGGGTCTGGCCCGGCGCGACCAGGTCGTTCCAGGGCAGGTCGCTACTGCCGTCCTTCAGGTGCCCGGTAACGAAGCGCACCGATTGGGCGTGGTCACGGTGGGTCAGCGGGATACCGGCATAGGCCGCGCAGCCCGAGGCGGCGGTAATGCCCGGCACCACCTGGAAGGGAATGCCGTTGGCCGCCAGCTCGCCGATCTCCTCGCCACCACGTCCGAAGATGAACGGGTCCCCTCCCTTCAGGCGCAGCACGCGCTTGCCCTGGCGCGCCAAGTCGATCAACAGGCGATTGATCTCCTCCTGCGGCACGGCATGCTCCGAACGACGCTTGCCCACATAGATGCGTTCGGCGTCGCGCCGGCACATCTCGACGATCGGGCCCGCCACCAGGCGGTCGTAGAGCACCACATCGGCCTGCTGCATCAGGCGCAGGGCGCGGAACGTCAAAAGGTCGGGATCACCGGGGCCGGCGCCCACCAGGTAGACCTCGCCCAGCGCCCGCTTCGCACCGCCACCGGCCACACGCTCTTCGAGCATGCGCTCGGCTTCGGCGGGCTGCCCGGCAAGCATGCGCTCGGCGATCGGCCCCTGGAAAACGTCCTCCCAGAACACGCGTCGTTGCTGCACATCGGGGAACAGGGTCTTGACCCGGCTGCGGAAGCGCTTGGCGAGCCCCGCCAACTGGCCATAGGCGGAAGGAATCCAGGTTTCGATCTTGGCGCGGATCAGCCGGGCCAGCACTGGGGCATCCCCGGCACTCGACACGGCGACGATCAGCGGCGAACGGTCGACGATGGCGGGAAAGATCACGCTGCACAGCGCCGGCGCATCGACCACGTTGACCGGCACGCCGCGCGCCTGGGCCTGTTGCGAGATCAATGCGTTGAGGGACTCGTCATCGGTCGCGGCAATGACCAGCACGCACTGATCGAGGTCCGCCTCCGCATAGCCACGGACATGGGCCAGCCCCGACGAAGCCCCCACCAGCTTAATCAACTGACTGTCGATCTGCGGCGCTACCACCCGGAGAACCGCTCCGGCATCCGCCAGCAGGCGGGCCTTGCGCAGTGCGACTTCGCCACCGCCGACGACGAGCACCTGACGGCCCTTGAGGTTATGGAAGAGCGGGAGGAAATCCATGGGAGCGCCTTGCTGCAGTGGTTGCCGTGGAAAACGACGCCCGCATCCGGCAGGAGCCGGAACGCGGGCGCTCGGGAAAGCTCGAACCGCTCCCGCGCACGCGGGGCGGCGAGGATCAACCGATGATTTCGATACCGCCCATGTAGGGTTTGAGGACGTCCGGCACGCGAATGGAACCATCCGCCTGCTGGTAGTTCTCCAACACGGCTACCAGGGTACGGCCGACGGCCAGGCCGGAGCCGTTGAGGGTGTGCACGAGCTCGGGCTTGCCGGTTTCCGGGTTGCGGTAGCGAGCCTGCATACGGCGGGCCTGGAAGTCACCACAGTTGGAGCAGGAGGAAATCTCGCGGTACTTGTCCTGGCTCGGCACCCAGACCTCCAGGTCGTAGGTCTTGGTCGCGCCAAAGCCCATGTCGCCGGTGCACAGGGCGAGAACGCGATACGGCAGCTCCAGCAGTTGCAGGACCTTCTCGGCATTGGCGGTCAGGCCTTCCAGTGCCTCAAAGGACTTGGACGGCTCGACGATCTGCACCATCTCGACCTTGTCGAACTGGTGCTGGCGGATCATGCCGCGCGTGTCGCGACCGGAAGCGCCCGCTTCGCTGCGGAAGCAGGGGGTGTGGGCGACGAACTTCAACGGCAGCTGCTTCACGTCGAGGATTTCACCGGCGACGATGTTGGTCAGGGACACTTCGGCGGTAGGGATCAGGTACAGATCCGCTTCGTCCTCGCGACCGATCTTGAACAGGTCTTCCTCGAACTTGGGCAACTGGCCGGTGCCTTGCAGTGCCGGGGCCTGGACCAGGTAAGGGGTATAGGCCTCTTCGTAGCCGTGCTCGGCGGTATGCAGGTTGATCATGAACTGCGCCAGGGCGCGGTGCAGGCGGGCGATGGGGCCGCGCAGCAAGGCGAAGCGTGCACCGGAGAGCTTGGCGGCGGTCTCGAAGTCCAGCCAGCCATGGATTTCACCCAGGCTCACGTGGTCCTTGATCTCGAAATCGAAGCTGCGCGGTGTACCCCAGCGGCGGACCTCGACGTTGCCATCTTCATCCTCGCCCACGGGTACGGAGGCGTCCGGCAGGTTGGGGATGTTCAGCAGCAGGTTGTCCAGTTCGGCCTGGATGCTCTCCAGTTCGCGCTTGCCCTCTTCCAGCTCGGTCCCCATGCGGTCGACATCGGCCAGCAGCGGCGCGATGTCCTCGCCGCGCTGCTTGGCCTGGCCAATGGCCTTGGAGCGACTGTTGCGCTCGGCCTGCAGCTGCTCAGTGCGGGTCTGCACGGACTTACGCTGGTTCTCCAGAGATTCGAGGCGCGCCACGTCCAGTTGGAAGCCACGGGTGGCGAGGCGATCGGCCACGTCCTGGGTCTGGGTGCGTACCAGTTTGGAATCGAGCATGTGAGGTTCCCGTCTATCAGAATTTGGTCAGTGTCAGGCCGGCCCAGGTCGCGAGCAGGCCTCCCAGCACGCTCACCGCCACATAGCCAAAGGCCAGGGGCAGCTGGCCGCTTTCCAGCAAGCGCAGCGTGTCCAGGGAAAAGGATGAAAACGTCGTCAGGCCGCCCAGGAAACCGACCATGAGCCCGGCACGGATCTCCACAGGCACTTCAGGACGCTGGAGGAACAGGCCGTAGAGAAAGCCGATGAGCAGGCAGCCGACGATATTGACGGCAAGAGTACCGGCGTAGAAGTAACGAGGCCAGTGGGCAGCCACCCAGTTGCCCGTGGCGAAACGCAGGAGGGTGCCGACGATACCCCCCAGGGACACCGAGAGAATCAAGGGGCTCAAGGCCTTCTCCTTCTGGGGCTGCGCGCATCGAGCCCAGCCAGGTGATCGAGCTTGTCGCGAATCTTCAGCTCCAGCCCCCGAGGCACAGGCTGGTAGTACTGGCGGGGCTCGAGCTTCTCTGGGAAGTAGTCCTCGCCCGCAGCATAGGCATCCGGCTCATCATGGGCGTAGCGATATTCGTCGCCGTAGCCGAGCTGCTTCATCAGCTTGGTCGGCGCATTGCGCAGGTGCAGCGGCACCTCGTGGGAACCATTCTCGGCGACATCACGCATGGCCGCCTTGAAGGCGGTGTAGACAGCGTTGCTCTTCGGCGCGCAGGCCAGGTAGACGATGGCCTGGGCCACCGCCAATTCACCTTCCGGACTGCCGAGGCGCTCCTGCACATCCCAGGCGGCCAGGCACAGGCTCAAGGCACGGGGGTCGGCATTGCCGATGTCTTCGCTGGCCATGCGCACCACGCGGCGCGCGATGTAGAGCGGGTCGCAGCCACCGTCGATCATGCGCGCATACCAATAAAGCGCACCGTCGGGGCTGGAGCCACGCACCGACTTGTGCAGCGCGGAAATCTGGTCGTAAAAGGCCTCGCCACCCTTGTCGAAACGACGACGGCTGTCACCGAGCAGATTTTGCAGCAGCTCGGGGGCGATCTCGCTGTCGTCCTCGGCGAGGTCCGCCGCATTCTCCAGCAGGTTGAGCAAGCGCCGGCCATCGCCGTCGGCTGCCGCTACCAGGATCGCGAAGCTCTCATCAGGCAGGCGCAGCTTTCGCTTGCCGAGCCCCTTGTCCTCGTTCAGCGCCCGATCGACGAGACGGCGCAGTGCCGCTTCGTCCAGGCTCTTGAGCACATAGACCCGGGCACGGGAAAGCAACGCGTTGTTCAGCTCGAACGAAGGATTCTCGGTGGTGGCACCGATGAAAATCAGCGTGCCGTCCTCGACATAGGGAAGGAAGGCATCCTGCTGGGATTTGTTGAAGCGATGCACCTCGTCGACGAAGAGGATGGTGCGGCGCCCGTATTGGGCGGCCTGCTGCTTGGCCATCTCCACCGACTGGCGGATTTCCTTGACGCCGGAGAGCACCGCGGAAATCGTCTCGAAATGGGCATCGCTGACCTGGGCCAGAAGCTTGGCCAGGGTGGTCTTGCCCACCCCGGGCGGCCCCCAGAAGATCATCGAGTGCAACGCCCCCTGCTCCAGCGCCTCACGCAGGGGCTTGCCCGGCGCCAGCAGGTGCTCCTGGCCAACGTACTCGTCCAGGCTGTTGGCACGCAGGCGCGCGGCCAGGGGCTGGGCGATGGGCTCGGAACGGAACAGGTCCATGGGTACGCGTGAAACCTCTTATTCCTGGATGACGTCGGCGCCTTCCGGAACCTTGAAGTCGAACTGGGCGGCGTCGATGGACTGGTTCATCTTCACGCCGAGGAAGAGGATGTTGGTGCGCTGGCCGACGCTGTCGATCAGTTGCATGTCGTTGATCACGCCATTGCGGAAGGACAGACGCAGGGTGTCGAACAAGGTGTCCTTGGCCTTCGGCTTGAGGATGAAGTCGACCACGTCGCCCCCTTCCTTGTGGCTGATCTCGAAGTTCTCGCTGATCTTGGACACATCGCCGGACAGCAGCAGCGCCGGCGTATGCGTGAGGCGCTGATCAAGGGTCTGAATCGTGACCTGTTCCAGGTCCGGGTCATACAGCCAGACCTTCTGTCCATTGGAAACCAGCAATTGCTCCATCGGCTCGTCGGTGTGCCAGCGGAACAGGCCCGGGCGCTTGAGGGCGAGCTCGCCGGAGGTTTCCTGCAACTGGGTACCGGAACCATCGAGGGTCAGCTGGGAAAAGCGACCGGTGATGGTCTGGGCCTTGTTGAGCATTTCGGTCAGGCGGGCGATGGCCACCTGGTCATCAGCCTGGGCCTGCATGGCACCAAGGCTCAGTGCGGCAACGAGCAGCATGCGGATCAGTCGCATGGGGGTCCTCATCAGAATTCCGTTCAGGGTTAGTCGCGAACCGGGCCCGGCGCGATCACGTCACGCGAGCCGTTGGTGTTCATGGGCGTGACCACGCCGGCCATCTCCATCGCCTCGATCATTCGGGCGGCGCGGTTGTAGCCGATCTTGAGCTTGCGCTGTACCGCGGAGATGGACGCGCGGCGGCTCTCGGTGACGAAGCGCACGGCCTCGTCGTAGAGCGGGTCTTCCTCACTGCCTTCACCGCCCTCACCGCCATCGAAGCCGCCGCTGGAGCCACCACTACCCTCGTCGACGCCCGCGAGAATGTCTTCGATGTAGTCGGGAGCGCCACGCAGCTTCCAGGCCTCGACCACGCGATGCACCTCGTCGTCGGAGACGAAGGCGCCGTGGACACGGATCGGCAAGCCGGTGCCCGGCGGCAGGTAGAGCATGTCGCCGTGGCCCAGCAGTTGCTCGGCGCCGCCCTGATCGAGGATGGTGCGCGAGTCGATCTTGCTGGAGACCTGGAAGGCCATGCGGGTCGGGATGTTGGCCTTGATCAGGCCGGTGATCACGTCCACCGAGGGGCGCTGGGTGGCGAGGATCAGGTGGATGCCCGCCGCACGTGCCTTCTGCGCGATACGGGCGATCAGCTCTTCCACCTTCTTGCCGACGATCATCATCATGTCGGCGAATTCGTCGACGATCACCACGATGGTCGGCAGTTGCTTCAGCAGCGGCGCTTCGTCTTCCATGCTCTCGCGGCGATAGAGCGGGTCGGTCAGCGGCGTGCCGGCCTCCTCCGCGTCCTTGACCTTACGGTTGAAGCCCGCCAGGTTGCGCACGCCCATGGCGGCCATCAGCTTGTAGCGCCGCTCCATCTCGGCGACGCTCCAGCGCAGCGCGTTGGCGGCTTCCTTCATGTCGGTCACGACCGGGCACAGCAGGTGCGGAATGCCTTCGTAGATCGACAGTTCGAGCATCTTCGGGTCGATCATGATCAGCCTCGCCTGCTCGGGCGTGGACTTGAACAGGATCGACAGGATCATGGCGTTGACGCCCACGGACTTACCGGAGCCAGTGGTACCGGCCACCAGCAGGTGCGGCATGCGGGCCAGGTCGGTGATCACCGGGCGCCCACCGATGTCGTGGCCGAGGGCCATGGTGACCGGCGACTTGGCCTCGTCGTACTCGGTCGAGGACAGCACTTCGGAGAAGCGCACGATCTGGCGGTCTTCGTTGGGAATTTCGATGCCCACGGTGGTCTTGCCGGGAATGACCTCCACCACGCGGACGCTGATCACGGCGAGGGAGCGCGCCAGGTCCTTGGCCAGGTTGGAGATACGACTGACCTTGACGCCTGCGGCGGGCTGGATCTCGAAACGGGTGATCACGGGGCCCGGGTGCACGGATTCGACTATCACTTCGACGCCGAACTCCTTGAGCTTGATCTCCAGCAGGCGTGACATGGCCTCGAGGGATTCGGGGGAGTAGCTCTTCTGCTTCTTCTCGGCCACATCGAGGATGGAGATCGGCGGCAGGGTGCCCTCTACGGCGCTATCGACGAACAGAGGGACCTGCTTCTCCTTCTGCACGCGCTTGCTGGGCTCGGCAGCCTTGGCCGGCGCGGGGGGGGTGATGACCGGTGCCGGACGCTTGTCGCGCTCGATCATGTGCTTGGCCAGGGCTTCTTCGCGCTCGATCAGGCGCTCCTTGACCTTCGCCTGCTCGCGACTGTCGCGAACCACGGGCGCGGCGACCTCGTTGACGCGGTCATCCACCTCGCGCAGCTTGGCCACGAGCTGCTTGCGCTCGGCACGCGCACTCCACCAGCGGTTGATCAGGCTCTGGATCAGTTCGACCAGGTCGAGAGTGATCTTGCCGGTCAGGTCCATCACCTTGAACCACGACAGGTCGGTGAACACCGTCAGGCCGAAGAGGAACAGGGCGAAGAACATCAGTGTGCTGCCCTGCACGTTCAGGGCGTTGACCGCCAGGTGGCTGAGGCTTTCGCCCAGCGCACCGCCGGCGGATGCAGGCATGCCGACGCTGTCCTGGAAGTGGATATCGGCCAACGCGGCACCCGAAAGCACCAGGAAGACGAGCCCGATCAGGCGCCAGGAGAACAGCCAGCCACTCCAGTCGATGGCCTGGTGGCGATGACGAAACACCTGCAGCGTCTTGATCGCAAGCAGCAACGGGAAGATGTAGGCGAAGTAGCCCAGGGCCATGAAGAGGATGTCGGCGAACCAGGCGCCCAGGCGGCCTGCGGCGTTCTGTACCTGCTCGACATTGCTGGTGTGGGTCCAGCCCGGATCGGAAGAGTCGTAGGTGAGCAACGCCATCCACAGGTAGAGGCACAACGCGCCCAGCGCGATCAGCGCACCTTCCTTGAGGCGGTAATGCAGTTGCTGGCGCCAGACGGGCGTCTGGGCAGTACTCGTGGAATTCTTCAAACGCCTTTTTTCCTGCGCCCTTGGCGCGTTCAAGAATCGGTTACTGGCGGAAATGCCGCCCATTGTACGGGTTTAACCGCCCGGCGCCACAGCGTCCGCCCTGGCCGCGGGGCGTTTTGCGGCTGATTCGTGCTTCGGTGTAGCATAGCCGCCAGCATCTTGCGCAGCGCTCAATTTGAGCATGCATTCTCTTTTGTGACAAAGACTTATGAGGCCTTTTTATGAGCGACGTCAAGCATTCACGCCTGATCATCCTGGGCTCCGGCCCAGCCGGTTACACCGCTGCCGTGTATGCCGCCCGCGCCAACCTCAAACCCGTTGTCATCACCGGCATCCAGCCGGGCGGCCAACTCACCATCACCACCGAGGTCGACAACTGGCCGGGTGACGTCGAAGGCCTCACCGGCCCCGCCCTGATGGAGCGCATGCAGAAGCACGCCGAACGCTTCGACACCGAGATCGTCTACGACCACATCCATACCGCCGAGTTGCAGCAACGCCCGTTCATTCTCAAGGGCGACAGCGGAACCTATAGCTGCGATGCACTGATCATCGCCACCGGCGCCTCCGCCCAGTACCTGGGCCTGCCGTCCGAGGAAGCCTTCGCCGGCAAGGGCGTCTCGGCCTGCGCCACCTGCGACGGCTTCTTCTACCGCAACCAGGTGGTCTGCGTGATCGGCGGCGGCAACACCGCCGTCGAGGAAGCCCTCTACCTTTCCAATATCGCCAAGGAAGTCCACCTGATCCACCGCCGCGACAAGCTGCGCTCGGAGAAGATCCTCCAGGACAAACTGTTCGAGAAAGCCAAGAACGGCAATGTGCGCCTGCACTGGAACCACACCCTGGAAGAGGTGCTGGGCGACGCCACCGGCGTGACCGGCGTCCGACTGAAAGACACCACCAACGGCGAAACCAAGGAAATGCCCCTGGCCGGCGTCTTCATCGCCATCGGCCACAAGCCCAACACCGAACTGTTCCAGGGCCAACTGGAAATGCGTGACGGCTACCTGGTGGTCCGCGGCGGCTCCGAAGGCAATGCCACCGCCAGCAGCATCGAGGGCGTTTTCGCCGCTGGCGACGTGGCCGACCACGTCTATCGCCAGGCGATCACCTCGGCAGGCGCCGGCTGCATGGCCGCGCTGGATGCCGAAAAATTCCTCGACGACAACTGAGGCGCAGGGGCGGCGCACCTCACGCCGCCCTCCCCTTCCCATGCTGACCTGGCTTAGCCGCGAAAACCTCACCTTCCCGCCCCTCGAGCGCGCCCTCCGCGAGCCCAACGGACTGCTGGCGGCCGGCGGCGACCTGTCCCCCGAACGATTGGTCCAAGCCTATCGCCACGGCTGCTTTCCCTGGTTCCAGGATGGCCAGCCGATCCTCTGGTGGTCACCCGACCCGCGCACCGTTCTACCCCCACAGGAGGTGCACGTTTCCCGCAGCCTCGCCAAGCTGATCCGCCAGCAACGCTTCCGCGTCACCTTCGACCAGTGTTTCGCCGCCGTCATCGAGGCTTGCGCCGGGCCACGCAGCTACACCGATGGCACCTGGATCACCACGCCGATGCAGGCCGCCTATCTGGAACTGCATCGCCGCGGCATCGCCCACTCGGTCGAGGTCTGGCTGGATGACGAACTGGTCGGCGGCCTGTACGGGCTCGCCATGGGCAAGCTGTTCTTCGGCGAATCCATGTTCAGCCGCACCGATAACGCTTCCAAGGTCGGGTTCGTGACCCTCACCCGACACCTCAACGACTGGGGCTTCGTGCTCATCGACTGCCAGATGCCGACCCAGCACCTGCACAGCTTCGGCGCCCGCTCGATCACCCGTGAGAAGTTCTCGCGCTACCTCCAGCTTTATCTCGACCAACCCAACAGCGCCAACTGGGTTGTCGCCTAGGCGAGTCGCCAAGCCTGGCTTACACTTGCGGAAGGCTTTTTCGAGATTCGACCATGACCGAGCTGGCTCGCCTGAAGTTCTATGCCACTCAACCGCATCCTTGCAGCTACCTGCCCGAGGAACAGGCCACCACACTGTTTCTCGATCCCAGCCAGCCGATGGATGTGGAGGTCTACGCCGAGCTCTCGGAAATGGGTTTCCGCCGTAGTGGCGACCACCTCTACCGCCCACATTGCCAACGCTGCACAGCCTGCGTACCGGCCCGCATCCCCGCCGAAGCCTTTGCACCCAGCCGTCAGCAGCGACGCATACTCAAGCGCAACACCGACATCGAAGTCCGTGCCGTGCGCCCAGCATTCAACGAAGAGTATTACGCCCTCTATGTGCGCTACATCGAGGAGCGCCATGCCGACGGCGACATGTACCCACCAAGTCGCGATCAGTTTTCCACCTTCCTGGTCCGCGACCTGCCTTTCTCGCGCTTCTACGAATTCCGCCTGGAGAGTCGACTGGTCGCGATCGCCGTGACCGACGTCCTGCCCAACGGCCTCTCCGCCGTCTACACCTTCTACGACCCATCGGAAGAGCGCCGCAGCCTCGGCCGCTTCGCCATCCTCTGGCAGATCGGCGAGACCTTGCGCCTGGGCCTCCAGGCGGTCTATCTCGGCTACTGGATCAAGAACTGCAGGAAGATGAACTACAAGACCCAATACCGCCCCATTGAGCTCTTCGTCAATCAGCGCTGGGTCACCCTCACCTGAAACCCTTGGCTTACGATGCATTTTTCGGGCACAATGCACGCCGTTTTTGCCAGGCGCCGTTTGCACCCGGCCAATCATTGATACCGAGGGCTTTACTGCATGTCGAAAGAAGACAGCTTCGAAATGGAAGGCACTGTCATCGATACCCTGCCCAACACCATGTTCCGCGTGGAGTTGGAAAACGGGCACGTCGTCACCGCGCATATTTCCGGCAAGATGCGCAAGAACTACATCCGCATCCTTACCGGTGACAAGGTTCGCGTCGAGCTGACCCCCTACGACCTGAGCAAAGGCCGCATCACCTACCGCGCCCGCTAATCAGGCAAACAATAAAAAGCCCGGCAATCGCCGGGCTTTTTGCGTTTCTCCACATCAGCATCAGGCCATTTCAGCAGTGGTCTCGAAGTCGAACTCGAGCTCATCGTCCTTCACGTCGATGTGGACCACGCCACCGTGCTCGGCCAACTCACCAAACAGGATCTGCTCCGCCAGCGGCCGCTTGATCTTGTCCTGAATCAGGCGCGCCATGGGTCGAGCCCCCATCTGCGCGTCATAGCCACGCTCACCCAGCCAACTACGCGCCTCGTCACTGACGACCAGTTGAACGCGCTTGTCTTCCAACTGCGCCTGCAGCTCGGTCAGGAACTTGTCGACGACGCTCTTGATGGTTTCGTGAGTGAGGCGACCGAACTGGATGATGGTGTCCAGGCGGTTGCGGAACTCCGGCGTGAAACTCTTCTTGATCACTTCCATCGCATCGGACGAGTGGTCCTGATGAGTGAAGCCGATGGAAGCGCGCGAAGCGGTTTCAGCCCCCGCGTTGGTGGTCATGATCACGATGACATTACGGAAGTCTGCCTTGCGGCCGTTGTTGTCAGTGAGCGTACCGTGATCCATGACCTGCAGAAGCAGGTTGAAGACCTCGGGATGCGCCTTCTCGATCTCGTCGAGCAGAAGGACGCAGTGCGGCATTTTGGTGATGGCTTCGGTGAGTAATCCACCCTGATCGAAACCGACGTACCCCGGAGGCGCACCGATGAGGCGCGAAACAGTGTGCCGCTCCATGTACTCGGACATGTCGAAGCGCACCAGCTCGATCCCCATGGCCTTGGCCAACTGGCGAGCGACCTCGGTCTTGCCGACACCGGTGGGGCCGGCGAAGAGGAAGGAACCCACAGGCTTGTCCGGCGACTTGAGACCTGCCCGGGACAGCTTGATGGCAGTCGACAGGGAGTCGATGGCCGCATCCTGGCCGAATACCGTCAGCTTCAGGTCGCGCTCGAGGTTGCGCAGCAACTCCTTATCGGAGCTGGTGACGTGCTTCGGAGGAATCCGCGCGATCTTGGCGACGATGTCCTCGACCTGGGCAACATCGATACGCGGAGCACGCTTGTCTTCGGGCTGCAAGCGCTGGTAGGCGCCCGCCTCGTCGATGACGTCGATGGCCTTGTCGGGCATATGACGGTCGTTGATGTAGCGCGCCGCGAGCTCCGCAGCCGCACGCAACGCCTCATCGCTGTATTCGATATGGTGGTGCTGCTCGAAGCGCCCCTTCAGGCCACGGAGGATGCCGACGGTGTCCTCAACGGAAGGCTCGGTAACATCGACCTTCTGGAAGCGCCGCGCGAGGGCGCGGTCCTTCTCGAAGATGCCACGGAACTCTTGGAAGGTTGTGGAGCCGATGCAGCGGATCTCGCCGGAAGAGAGCAGCGGCTTCAGCAGGTTGGACGCGTCCATTACCCCCCCCGAGGCTGCGCCAGCACCGATGATGGTGTGGATCTCGTCGATGAAGAGGATGGCGTGCGGACGCTTGCGCAGCTCGTTCAGCAGCGCCTTGAAGCGCTTCTCGAAGTCACCACGGTATTTGGTACCGGCCAGCAATGCCCCAAGGTCCAGCGAATAGACGACGCTGTCGGCCAGCAGGTCGGGGACCTGATTGTCGACGATGCGCTTGGCAAGGCCCTCGGCGATGGCCGTCTTGCCGACGCCCGCCTCCCCCACCAGCAACGGGTTGTTCTTGCGGCGACGGGCAAGGATCTGCGCCACGCGCTCGACCTCGGCCTCACGCCCGACCAGAGGATCGATGCGCCCCTGGCGCGCCAGCTCGTTCAGATTGCTCGCATAGGCATCCAGCGGATGCCCAGCGGAAGAAGATTCCCCACCTTCGTCATCCTGCATTTCCTGCTCGCTATCATGCTGCTCGCCATGGCCGGGCACCTTGGAGATGCCGTGGGCGATGTAGTTGACGACATCGATACGGGCGACGCTCTGCTGCTTGAGCAGGAATACCGCCTGGCTTTCCTGCTCACTGAAGATGGCCACCAGCACATTGGCACCGGTGACTTCGCGCTTGCCCGAGCTCTGTACGTGGAACACGGCGCGCTGCAACACGCGCTGGAAACCGAGCGTGGGCTGGGTTTCGCGATCCTCGTCATGCTGAGGGATCAGCGGCGTGGTGGAGTCAATGAATTCCTGCAGGTCATGCCGCAGCTTGTCCAGGTTCGCGCCACAGGCTTTCAGCACTGCAGAAGCGGCATCGTTATCAAGAAGGGCAAGCAACAGATGCTCGACCGTCATGAACTCATGACGCTTGGCGCGGGCCTCCTTGAAGGCAAGATTGAGGGTGACTTCGAGCTCACGGTTTAACATAGCTTCACCTCATACCCAAGCGGTCGGCGTTAACCGTCCTTCTCGATCTCACAGAGTAGCGGATGCTGACTCTCTCTCGCGTATTGATTCACCTGCATAGCCTTGGTTTCAGCAATATCGCGTGTAAACACCCCACAGACCGCCCGCCCCTCGGTGTGAACGGTCAGCATGACCTTGGTCGCCGTTTCGCGGTTGTGATTGAAGAACACCTCAAGAACCTCGACGACGAAATCCATCGGCGTGTAGTCATCGTTAAACATGACCACCTTATACATAGGTGGCGCCTGAAGGATCGGCTTGGCTTCCTGGACGACCAGACCCGTGTCGTCGTCCCCATGATGCCCAGGGCGATCCTGATTGAATGTTAGTCGAATCTGGCTGCTTGCATGCATGCTGGAATAAAGCTTCTTGATAGGCGAAAGGAAGACGCCGTTTGGACTTTGACCCGCTTCTCGGCTGGTCGCTGCATCGCCTTGACTAAAGGCAAAACGGTGTTACAAACAATGGATACCCACCTACGGGTATCAGGGGTTCCGCACCCTCGTCCATTCGGTCGAAACAGGCGCGGGGTCGAAGTGGATGATACTCCAGTGATGGAGTCCTTTGCAGAGGGATATCAGCATGGTTAGCGGTAAGGTCAAGTGGTTCAACAACGCCAAGGGCTATGGATTTATCCTCGCTGACGGCCGAGATGAGGACCTGTTCGCCCATTATTCGGCCATCCAGATGGATGGTTACAAAACCTTGAAAGCTGGCCAACCGGTAAGCTTCGATATCATCCAGGGCCCCAAAGGCCTGCACGCCGTGAACATCAGTACGGTCACGGCAAACTCCGAAGCACCTGCCGCCACTGCCAGCCTCCCCCAGGGCAGCACGGTCGAAGCTTGAGCCCATTCCTTAGGGCATAAAAAAGGCCGGTCATGATGACCGGCCTTTTTGTTTACACCATCAGTCTCACATGTGAGCGATGGTGGCGTCGCCGAAGCCAGAGCAGGAAACCAGCTTGGCACCGTCCATCAGGCGCTCGAAGTCGTAAGTCACGGTCTTCGCAGCGATGGCACCGTTGGTGCCCTTGATGATCAGGTCGGCAGCCTCGGTCCAGCCCATGTGGCGCAGCATCATCTCGGCGGAGAGGATGACCGAGCCCGGGTTGACCTTGTCCTGGCCAGCGTACTTGGGCGCAGTGCCATGGGTCGCTTCGAACATGGCGATGGTGTCGGACAGGTTGGCACCCGGAGCGATACCGATCCCACCCACCTCGGCCGCCAGGGCGTCGGACAGGTAGTCACCGTTCAGGTTCAGGGTGGCGATCACGTCGTACTCGGCCGGACGCAGCAGGATCTGCTGCAGCATGGCGTCGGCGATGGCGTCTTTCACCACGATGTTCTTGCCGGTGTTCGGGTTCTTGAACTGCATCCACGGGCCGCCATCCAGCAGCTCGGCGCCGAACTCTTCACGCGCGACTTCGTAGCCCCACTCTTTGAAGGCACCTTCGGTGAACTTCATGATGTTGCCTTTGTGGACGATGGTCACGGAGCTGCGATCGTTGTCCACGGCGTACTGCAGGGCTTTGCGCACGAGACGCTTGGTGCCTTCCAGGGAAACCGGCTTGATGCCGATACCGCAGTTTTCAGTGAAGCGAATCTTCTTGACGCCCATTTCCTCGGTGAGGAACTTGATGACCTTCTCGGCCTCAGGGGAGCCAGCTTTCCACTCAACGCCTGCGTAGATGTCTTCCGAGTTCTCACGGAAGATCACCATGTCCACGTCACCGGGCTTCTTGACCGGGCTGGGCACGCCTTCGAACCAGCGAACGGGGCGCTGGCAAACATACAGATCCAGCTCCTGGCGCAGGGCCACGTTCAGGGAGCGGATGCCACCACCGACCGGAGTGGTCAGCGGGCCTTTGATGGAAACGACGTAGTCACGCACCGCTTCCAGGGTTTCTTTCGGCAGCCAGGTGTCCTGGTCGTAGACCTGGGTGGCCTTCTCGCCAGCGTAGACTTCCATCCAGGAGATCTTGCGAGTGCCGTTGTAGGCCTTGGCAACGGCGGCATCTACCACCTTGATCATGACTGGGCTGATGTCGACGCCGATGCCATCACCTTCGATGAAGGGGATGATCGGGTTATTCGGGACGTTCAGGGACATATCGGCATTGACGGTGATTTTGTCACCGGTAGCAGGCACCTGGATCTTTTGGTATCCCATGCTGGACTCCGTAGTTCTCGTGGTCTGACAACCATCACGCGGTCGGCGCGACGGATGGATCTTGGGTCTCGGAAAGGCGGGACATTCTTGTAGTTTTTCTACAGAAAGTCACGCACTTTTCCTTGTTCACGCAGAGCAGGCTGGCAGTTAAACCCGCATGAAACCTGTGCTTTAGCCGTGCATGTAGTCAAACTACAACATCGCTACACATGGCCACCTGAGCAAGCGCTATTCATCCTAGCAGCTTGCTTCCGGATTGCCGCTCCTCTCGCCTCCCCCTCCGCGGATGACTAAGATTGGCCGCCCACCGAGGAGGATCCCATGCGCTTCACCCCCCATGTCACAGTCGCCACCCTGGTAGAAGACCAGGGCCGTTTTCTGATGGTCGAGGAGATATCGGATGGCCGGGCGGTATTAAACCAGCCTGCCGGCCACTTGGAAGCCGACGAAAGTCTCATCCAGGCCGCCCTGCGCGAAACCCTCGAGGAAACCGGTTGGGAAGTCGAGTTGACCGCGGTCACCGGCATCTACCTCTATACAGCTCCGAGCAACGGCGTGACCTACCAGCGCGTCTGCTTCGCCGCGCGCCCGCTGCGCCACCGCCCCGAGCGCGAGCTCGACACCGGCATCATTGGCCCGCGCTGGCTGACCCGTGACGAGCTCCTGGCCCACCGCGAACAATGGCGCAGTCCGCTGATCATCCGCTGCATCGACGACTACCTGGCCGGAGAACGCTTCCCACTGAGCCTGATCCGCGACCCGGCGTGATCGCCCGAGCCGACCGCACCTGTTAGAATCCCGTTCTTTTTTGCAGCAGTCCCAGAGTCTTATGTCCGATACAGCCAAAACCCGCGTGATCGTCGGCATGTCCGGCGGCGTGGACTCTTCCGTTTCCGCCCTCCTGCTGATGGAACAGGGTTACCAGGTGGAAGGCCTGTTCATGAAGAACTGGGACGAGGACGACGGCACCGAATACTGCACCGCCAAGGAAGACTTGGCGGACGCCCAGGCCGTGTGCGATCGCATCGGCATCAAGCTGCACACAGCCAACTTCGCCGCCGAGTACTGGGACAACGTGTTCGAGCACTTCCTCGCCGAATACAAGGCGGGCCGCACGCCCAACCCGGACATCCTCTGCAACCGCGAGATCAAGTTCAAAGCCTTCCTCGACTACGCCCTGATGCTCGGTGCCGACCTCATCGCCACCGGCCATTACGTACGTCGCCGCGACATCGACGGCCGCACCGAACTGCTCAAGGGCCTGGACCCGAACAAGGACCAGAGCTATTTCCTCCACGCCGTCGGCGGCAAGGAAATCGCCCGCACCCTGTTCCCCGTCGGCGAACTGGAGAAGCCCGAAGTCCGCGCCATTGCCGAAAAACACGGCCTGGCCACCGCGAAGAAGAAAGACTCCACCGGCATCTGCTTCATCGGTGAGCGCCGCTTCAGCGACTTCCTCAAGCAATACCTGCCAGCCCAGCCCGGCGACATCGAAACCACCGACGGCGAAGTCATCGGCCGCCACCACGGCCTGATGTACCACACCATCGGCCAGCGCCAGGGCCTCGGCATCGGCGGCATGAAGGACGCCAGCGACGAACCCTGGTACGTCCTGGCCAAGGACGTCGCGCGCAACGTACTGGTCGTCGGCCAAGGCAACGAACACCCCTGGCTGTTCTCCCGCGCCCTGCTCGTGTCGGAGATCTTCTGGGTCAATCCGATCGAGCTCGACCAGCCCCGCCCCCTGACCGCCAAGGTCCGCTACCGGCAGAGCGACCAGGCCTGCACCCTGGAGCGCACCGCCAATGGCTATCGTGCGGTCTTCGACGATCCCCAACGGGCTGTAACGCCCGGCCAGTCGGTAGTCTTCTATGACGGCGAAATCTGCCTGGGTGGTGGCGTGATCGAAACGGCCGAAGCCTGGGACGCCGAGGTGCGCCGCCCATGACGCCCCTGCAGGAACAACTGGTAGCACTGGGCGCCGTGTTCGAAGCCGCCGTGCTGGTGGACAAGATCGCCAAGACCGGCCAGGTCAGCGAAGCCCCGCTGGGCTGCATGCTCGGCAGCCTGCTGGTTCGCGACCCGAAGAACACCCTGGACGTTTATGGCGGCGACGACATCAACCTGCGCGACGGCTACAAGGCCCTGATCAGCGCCCTGGAACGCGAGCCCAGCAGCCTGCAGCGCGAACCATTGCGCTACGCCCTGTCACTCCTGACCCTGGAGCGCCAGCTGAACAAGCGCGAGGACATGCTGCAACTGATCGGTAGCCGGCTCGACCAGATCCAGCAGCAGACGCAGCACTTCGGCGTGGTCCACGACAACGTCATCGCCTCGTGCGGCAGCCTCTACCAGGACACCCTCAGCACCTTCCGCCAGCGCATCCAGGTCCATGGCGACATGCGCCACCTGCAACAACCCAGCAATGCCGCCAAGATCCGCGCCCTGCTGCTCACCGGCATCCGCTCCGCCCGCCTCTGGCGCCAACTCGGCGGCCATCGCTGGCAGTTGCTGTTCAGTCGCCGCAAGTTGCTGGGCGAGCTCTACCCCATGCTGCGCAACTGAATTCGTGGGCAAGCGCCGAACGGCGCAAGCCCGCTCGCGTTATCGGGGCCGGTTTTCGTGTATGATGTGCGCCCTTTTCGTTGACCGATTGTCCGAGAACGCCCCATGCAGCTCTCCTCGCTCACCGCGGTTTCCCCCGTCGATGGCCGCTACGCCGGCAAAACCAGCGCACTGCGCCCGATCTTCAGTGAATATGGCCTGATCCGCTTCCGCGTACAGGTCGAAGTCCGCTGGCTGCAGCGCCTTGCCGCCCACTCCGGCGTTCCGGAAGTCGCCCCCTTCTCTGCCGAAGCCAATGCTCTGCTGAACGAGCTGGCCGAGAACTTCCAGCTGGAGCACGCCGAGCGCATCAAGGAAATCGAGCGCACCACCAACCACGACGTCAAGGCCGTGGAGTACCTGCTCAAGGAGCAGGCCGCCAAGCTGCCCGAACTGGCTAAGGTCAGCGAGTTCATCCACTTCGCCTGCACCAGCGAGGACATCAACAACCTGTCCCACGCCTTGATGCTGCGCGAAGGCCGCGACGGCGTGCTGCTGCCGCTGATGCGCCAGACCGCCGAGGCCATCCGTGAGCTGGCGATCCGCTTCGCCGACGTGCCGATGCTCTCCCGCACCCACGGCCAGCCCGCCTCCCCCACCACACTGGGCAAGGAACTGGCCAACGTCGTCTACCGCCTGGAGCGCCAGATCGCCCAGGTAGCCGCCGTACCGCTGCTGGGCAAGATCAACGGTGCCGTGGGCAACTACAACGCCCACCTCTCGGCCTACCCGGAAATCGACTGGGAAGCCAACGCCCGCGAATTCATCGAAGGTGACCTGGGCCTGAGCTTCAACCCCTACACCACCCAGATCGAGCCGCACGATTACATCGCCGAGCTGTTCGACGCCATCGCCCGCTTCAACACCATCCTCATCGACTTCGATCGCGACGTCTGGGGCTACATCTCCCTCGGCTACTTCAAGCAGAAGACCGTCGCCGGCGAGATCGGCTCCTCGACCATGCCGCACAAGGTCAACCCGATCGACTTCGAGAACTCCGAAGGCAACCTCGGCATCGCCAACGCACTGTTCCAGCACCTGGCCAGCAAGCTGCCGATCTCCCGCTGGCAGCGCGACCTGACCGACTCCACCGTGCTGCGCAACCTCGGCGTCGGCTTCGCCCACAGCGTCATCGCCTACGAAGCCAGCCTCAAGGGCATCGGCAAGCTGGAACTGAACGAAGCACGCATCGCCGCCGACCTGGACGCCTGCTGGGAAGTCCTCGCCGAACCGATCCAGACCGTGATGCGCCGCTACGCCATCGAAAATCCCTACGAGAAGCTGAAGGAACTGACCCGCGGCAAGGGCATCAGCCCCGAAGCGCTGCAGACTTTCATCGACGGCCTCGACATGCCGGCCGAAGCCAAGGCCGAACTGCGCAAGCTGACCCCCGCCGCCTACATCGGCAACGCGGCAGCCCAGGCCAAGCGTATCTGACGGCTATCGCCCCCTTGCACGCCCGGCTGTGCCGGGCGTTTTTATTTGAAAGGTTCCGCCATGACTTCCGATCTTCCCCTGCAAATCCTCGGCGGCATCTCCGCCCGTGAATTCCTCCGCGACTACTGGCAGAAGAAACCTCTGCTGATCCGCCAGGCCATCCCGGACTACGAGAGCCCCATCTCCCCCGACGAACTGGCCGGCCTGTCCCTGGAAGAGGAAGTCGAATCGCGCCTGGTGATCGAACATGGCGAGCACCCGTGGGAACTCCGCCGCGGCCCGTTCTCCGAAGACACCTACCAGGACCTGCCGGAAAAGGACTGGACCCTCCTCGTCCAGTCCGTCGACCAGTTCGTCCCGGAAGTCGCCGAGCTGCTGGAACATTTCCGCTTCCTGCCCAGCTGGCGCATCGACGACATCATGGTCAGCTTCGCCGCGCCGGGCGGTGGTGTCGGTCCGCACTACGACAACTACGACGTGTTCCTGCTCCAGGCCCACGGCCAGCGCCGCTGGAAGATCGGCCAGATGTGCGACGCCGAAAGCCCGCTGCTGCCCCACGCCGACCTGCGTATCCTCGCCGACTTCCAGGGCACCGATGAGTGGGTGCTGGAGCCCGGCGACATGCTCTACCTGCCGCCGCGCCTGGCCCACTTCGGCATCGCCGAGGACGACTGCATGACCTACTCGGTCGGCTTCCGCGCCCCTAGCGCCGCTGAAGTGCTGACCCATTTCACCGACTTCCTCGCCCAGTTCATCCCTGACGAAGAACGCTACAGCGACGCCGACATCGCGCCGGTCAGCGACCCCTACCAGATCCAGCAGGACGCCCTCGATCGCCTCAAGGCCCTGCTGGCCGAGCACATGAGCGACGAACGCCTACTGCTGACCTGGTTCGGCCAGTTCATGACCGAGCCGCGCTACCCCGAACTGGTCGCCGGCACCGAAGTGGACGAAGACGAGTTCGTCGGCGCCCTGGAAGATGGCGCCGTGCTGATCCGCAACCCCAGCGCCCGCATGGCCTGGTCCGAAGTGGATATCGGCCTGGTGCTCTTCGCCAGCGGCCAGAGCCGCCTGCTGCCCAGCAGCCTGCGCGAGCTGCTGAAACTGGTCTGCGCCAGCGACGCACTGCACATCGACAACCTCGGCCAATGGCTGGCCGACGAGGACGGGCGTAAGCTTCTGTGGGAACTGGTCAAGCAAGGAAGTCTGGAGTTTGCCGATGAGTGAGATACACGTCCGCATCGCCGATTGGCAGAAGGACAATGCCGACCTGCGCCGCATCCGTGAAACCGTGTTCATCGCCGAACAGGCGGTGGCGCCGGAGCAGGAATGGGATGCGGAAGACGTCGACGCAGTCCACTTCCTCGCCCTGGAGCGCGATTACGCCATCGGCACCGCGCGCCTGCTGCCCGACGGACATATCGGCCGCGTCTCGGTACTCAAGGACTGGCGCGGCCTGCGGGTCGGCGATCGCCTGCTGGAAGCGGTGATCGCCGAAGCGGAGCGTCGCGGCCTCAAACAGCAGATGCTCTCCGCCCAGGTGCACGCCACCCCCTTCTATGAGCGCCACGGCTTCCGCGTCGTCAGCGGCGAGTTCCTCGAAGCCGGCATCCCCCACGTGGACATGGTGCGCGACAGCCAGTAGAGGTCGACATGGAACCCAACGCCCCGGAAAACCAAGAGCCCGATGCCGAATTGCCGGCCATCGAATTCCAGTCACCGGGGCGTTTCGAGGTCCACAACCCGGTCCCGGATCTGCGTGAGCCGGCCCCCTGGGAGCCAGCGCCCTACACCCTTGGCGAACACCCCGACCTGCAGCGCTTCGCCAAGCCCGACGATGCACGCCCCCACGCCCTCGCCCTGCTGCAGCAGGCGCAGCGCAACCTGTGTTTCTACACGCCGGACCTCGAAGCCTGGCTCTACCACCACAGCAGCATCCAGGACGCCTGTACCCGCTTTCTCCTGGCCAACCCGCGCAACCGCCTGCGCATCCTGATACGTGACGTCACGCGCCCGGTAAAGGAAGGCCATCGCCTGCTCAACCTGGTGCGACGCCTGTCCAGCAACAGCCAGATCCGCAAGCTCAATCCCGATCACTCCAACGAAGAGTGCGCCTACCTGCTGGTGGATGATCGCGGCCTGCTGCTGCGCCCGGAACTGGATAGCTTCTCCGGCTACGCTCTGTACAACGACCCCGGGCGCTGCCGCCTGCGCCAGGCCCAGTTCGACCAGGCCTGGGAACAGAGCGTCAGCGATCCCGACCTGCGGAGTTTCCTGCTATGACCCCACGCGCGCTCCTCGCCGCCCTGCTCATTGCCCTGAGCCTGCCGCTCCTGGCCGCGACCGAGGTGATCCCGCTCAACTACCGCACCGCCGAGGACGTGATGCCCGTGGTGCAATCGGTGCTCGGCAACGAAGGCCGCGTCAGCGCCTACGGCAACCAGCTGATCGTCAATGCCGAGCCGGCGAAGATCCAGGAGCTGCGCACGGTCCTTGGCCAGCTGGACACCGCGCCCAAGCGCCTGCTGATCTCGGTGGACACCAGCGACAGCAACTACCAGGACGATCGTGGCTACGCGGTCAACGGCTCGGCCAGCGTAGGCGGCGTGGATGTGGAAGCGGGGCGTGGTGAGGTGCGCGGCCGCGACCAGGTACGCATCATCCGCCGCAGCACCGACAGCCGCGGCGGCGGCGTGCAACAGGTTCAGGCCAGCGAGGGCTACCCGGCGCTGATCCAGGTCGGCCAAAGCGTTCCCATCACCACCGCCAGCACCGGCCCCTACGGGCAGGTCTACAGCAACACCGAGTACCGCAACGTGACCCGCGGCTTCTATGTCACCGCCAGCGTCACAGGCGACATCGTCCACGTCAGCATCAGCAGCAACAGCGACCGCCTGAGCCAGTCCCAGCCCGGAGTGATCGACGTGCAGAGCACCGATACCCGTGTCAGCGGTCGCCTCGGCGAGTGGATCACGGTCGGCGGCGTCAATCAGTCCAGCCAGTCCGATGACAGCGGCTTCCTGCAGCGCCGCAGCACCCAGGGCGGCGAAAACATGACCATGCGCCTGAAGGTCGAGAGCCTCGACTGACCCTCCCTTTCCCTGACCAATCGGTCGTTCTTAAGACTTATGTAGTAGTGCGAAAAAATCACTACAAAACGTTTGACGAACACTTGTTTGAAGCGCATCATGGCCCCGCTCCCGCTAACCAGGGGCCCTGCAACGGGCTCCCGGGCCGCGCTCAATACCTTCGAGCCGTCCCGTGTTGTTACAGCCCACAAGGCAGTTCGACGAGGTTGCGACTGGAACGAAGTTGTCCTGAGGGACGGGGAAGCGTTTAACGCAGCAGCCAGATCGACGATCCAACCGAACCTGATCCGCCAAAGGCATCCACGAGCCGTAGGCGAACAGGACGGACAGCGAAGTCATCTGTACCGCTCGTCTCGTCACCCCCTCCTCTCGAGTGTCCTACTCGTACCGGTCACATTCTCGACGTTCTGTGGTGAGCTACCCGTGATGCCTTCAAGGGCTTCACAGGGGGAAGTCGGTGCTCAACCAAACACATTTGAAGGATTGACCATGTCCGCATATCAAAACGACATCAAGGCAGTTGCCGCTCTGAAAGAAGCCGCAGGCAACAGCTGGAGCGCTATCAACCCGGAATCCGTCGCTCGTATGCGCGCCCAGAACCGCTTCAAGACCGGTCTGGACATCGCCAAGTACACCGCGGCCATCATGCGCAAGGACATGGCCGAATACGACGCCGACGCCTCCGTCTACACCCAGTCCCTGGGCTGCTGGCACGGCTTCATCGGTCAGCAGAAGCTGATCTCCATCAAGAAGCACCTGAAGACCACCAACAAGCGCTACCTCTACCTGTCCGGCTGGATGGTCGCGGCCCTGCGTTCCGACTTCGGCCCGCTGCCGGACCAGTCGATGCACGAGAAAACCGCCGTTTCCGGCCTGATCGAAGAGCTGTACACCTTCCTGCGCCAGGCTGACGCCCGCGAACTGGATCTGCTCTTCACCGCCCTGGACGCCGCCCGCGCCGCTGGCGACAAGGTCAAGGCCGATGAGATCCAGGCCCAGATCGACGGCTACGAAACCCACGTCGTTCCGATCATCGCCGACATCGACGCTGGCTTCGGTAACCCGGAAGCCACCTACCTGCTGGCCAAGAAGATGATCGAAGCGGGTGCCTGCTGCATCCAGATCGAGAACCAGGTTTCCGACGAGAAGCAGTGCGGCCACCAGGACGGCAAAGTGACCGTTCCGCACGAAGATTTCCTCGCCAAGATCAACGCAGTTCGCTACGCCTTCCTCGAGCTGGGCGTTGACGACGGCGTGATCGTTGCCCGTACCGACTCCCTGGGTGCCGGCCTGACCAAGCAGATCGCCGTGACCAAGCAGCCGGGCGACCTGGGCGACCAGTACAACTCCTTCCTGGACTGCGAAGAAATCACCCCTGCCGAGCTGAAGAACGGCGACGTGGTGATCAACCGCGAAGGCAAGCTGCTGCGTCCCAAGCGCCTGCCGTCCAACCTGTTCCAGTTCCGTGCCGGCACTGGCGAAGACCGCTGCGTACTGGACTGCATCACCAGCCTGCAGAACGGCGCCGACCTGCTGTGGATCGAAACCGAGAAGCCGCACGTTGGCCAGATCAAGGGCATGGTTGACCGCATTCGTCAGGTCATCCCGAACGCCAAGCTGGTCTACAACAACAGCCCGTCCTTCAACTGGACCCTGAACTTCCGCCAGCAGGTGTTCGATGCGTTCGTCGCCGAAGGCAAGGACGTTTCCGCCTACGACCGCGCCAAGCTGATGAGCGTCGAGTACGACGAAACCGAACTGGCCCAGGTTGCAGACGAGAAGATCCGCACCTTCCAGCGCGACGGTTCGGCTCACGCCGGCATCTTCCACCACCTGATCACCCTGCCGACCTACCACACCGCCGCGCTGTCCACCGACAACCTGGCCAAAGGGTACTTCGCCGACCAGGGCATGCTGGCCTACGTCAAAGGCGTACAGCGTCAGGAACTGCGTCAGGGCATCGCCTGCGTCAAGCACCAGAACATGGCTGGCTCCGACATCGGCGACAACCACAAAGAGTACTTCGCTGGCGAAGCGGCTCTGAAGGCAAGCGGTAAAGACAACACCATGAACCAGTTCCACTAATAGGAACTGTTCACCAGCACGACCCTCGGGTCGGCTGGATGCCTCGAAGCCCTGGCAGCGATGCCGGGGCTTTTTTTATGCACCGCGAAACCTCCCCGGAGGAACGCCTTGCATCCATCGCGCGTCTGAACTTACCTCTGGCCGACAGCCGACGGTTTCAATCCGATGCCCAGATCGCTCATTTCCTGCCTGCTGACCCTGATCCCCTTCCTCGCCCATGCCGGCGACCTGGAGCAACGCTTCACCCCAGGCACGCTCCAGCCCATCCTCGACCACCTTCAGCACAACGAGCATCCGCGTTTCGCCGTGGTCGACTACTCCCAGCGCTCTGACCAGAAGCGCTTCCTTCTATACGACCGCCACACCCACAAGCTGCTTGCGCGCTACCGCGTGGCCCATGGCAAGGGCTCGGATGCCGACCACGACGGCTACGCCGAGCGCTTCTCCAACGAACCTGAAAGCCACGCCTCCGCCCTCGGCGCCTACCGCACCGGCGAGGTCTACCGGAGCGAACAGCCCGGCCATGGCCTGTCGATGCGCCTGGCCGGGCTGGACTCGAGCAATGACAAGGCCATGCAGCGCGCCATCGTCATCCACGCCATGGACTACATGGAGGAGAGGTTCATCCGCCAGCACGGCGTGGCCGGGCGCAGTTTCGGCTGCCTGGTGCTGTCCGACGACGACCGCGACCAGGTGATCGAAGCGCTCCGCGGCGGCGCACTGATCTTCGCCATCCAGCCGACGCCTGCATCATCCGGGACGCCCTGAAGCGTTTTGTGCGGCACAGCACATAAGGCACCACGCCCGTCGCACTGTCACAGTTCCGTCGCCTTCAGGTCGTAGCGTCAAGTCTCCGCCGATTCGCCCGTATGGAGACAGAGCCTTGAACAACGAGAAAGAGAACGCCGTCCTCTTTGGAAATGGCGACGAAGTGCCGAGCAACCAGTCCCGGAACCCCCACATCAGCGAGCTGATCGAAGGCGTGAAACGCCGCGAGGTGCTGGCCGGTGGCGCCGCACTCGGCGCCCTCGCCTTCCTCGGCGTATCCCTGCCCGGCCAGGCCGAGGCCGGCCAGGATGAGGCCCGCAGCCTCGGCTTCCCCTTCAAGCCGCGCCGCCGACTGGCCTTCGAAGGCATCCCGGCCGGCCGCGCCGACACCATCACCGTGCCGCCGGGCTACAAGGCAACGCCCTTCATTCCCTGGGGCACGCCCATCACCGGCCGTTACCCGGCGTTCGCCGAGGACGCCAGCAACAGCGCTCAAGACCAGGCCGAACAGACCGGCATGCACCACGACGGCATGCACTTCTTCCCCATCGACACCCGCCACGGCCTGGGCCTGCGCTCCGACCACGGCCTGCTGGTACTCAACCACGAGTACATCGATGCGCCCTTGCTGCACCCCAATGGCCCGACCGTCGTGAGCGGCAAGCGCACGAGCGCCGAGGAAGTGCGCAAGGAGATCAACGCCCACGGCGTATCGGTGGTGGAGATCCGCCGTGACGTGCGCGGCGAGTGGACGGTGGTGCCGAGCCGCCGCAACCGGCGCATCACCGCCGCCACGCCGATGCAGATCAGCGGCCCGGCACGCGGCAACAAGCTGCTGCAGACCCGCCACAGCCCCAACGGAACCGCCGCACGCGGCACCCAGAACAACTGCTCCAACGGCTTCACGCCCTGGGGCACCTACCTCACCTGCGAGGAGAACTGGGCCGGCTACTTCTCCACCCGCGACGCCGACCTGCCCCGCGAGCTGAAACGCTACGGCCTGCGCAACGGCAGCCGCTTCGGCTGGGAAACCCTCCCCGGCGATGAGTTCGAGCGCTTCGACGCCACCCGCAAGGCCGCCGACGCCAAGGGCGACTACCGCAACGAGCCGAACCAGTTCGGCTGGATCGTCGAGATCGACCCCTTCGAACCCGACTCCGTACCGGTCAAGCGCACCGCCCTGGGCCGCTTCGCCCACGAAGGCCTGATCTTCGCCCCGGTGAAGGCCGGCCGCCCGGTGGTGTGCTATTCCGGCGACGACTCGCAGAACGAGTACATCTACAAATACGTCAGCCGCGACGCCTACCGCCCCGGCCGCAGCAACGGCCGCCTGCTCGACGAAGGCACCCTGTACGTGGCGCGCTTCAACGCCGATGGCAGCGGCCAGTGGCTGGCGCTGGACATCAACGACAAATCCTTCCTCAAGGCCTGCCTCGCCGCAGGCGTGGCCTTCGCCGACCAGGGCGAGGTGCTGATCAACACCCGTCTGGCGGCGGACGTGGTCGGCGCCACCAAGATGGACCGCCCCGAGTGGGGCGCGGTGAACCCCGACAACGGCGAGGTGTACTTCACCCTCACCAACAACACCGCACGCACCACGCCGGATGCGCCCAACCCGCGCCCGGTCAACGCCTACGGCCATATCATCCGCTGGCGCGAACAGAGCCGCGACTATGCAGGCAAGGCCTTCAACTGGAACCTGTTCATGCTTGCCGGCCCGGAAACCGACAGCCGCAGCCCGAGCGGCAAGCCGCTGGATGCCAGCAACATCCTCGCCAGCCCCGACGGCCTGTGGTTCGACGACGACGGCCGCCTGTGGATCCAGACCGACATGAGCGGCAGCCAACTGGCTTCCGGTCCCTTCGGCAACAACCAGATGCTGGTGGCGGACCCGCGCACCGGCGAACTCAAGCGCTTCCTGGTCGGCCCGCTGGGCGCCGAGGTCACCGGCATCGCCGCGACCCCGGACTTCCGCACCCTGTTCGTCAACATCCAGCACCCGGGCGAGGGCTCCACGCCCACCAACCTGACCAGCACCTGGCCGGACGGACCGGGCAAGCGGCCGCGCTCCTCCACGGTGGTCATCACCCGAGAGGACCGCCGCCGCATTCTCTGATCCCCCCAGCCACTGGCCGAAGTGCCAGGCATTTGCGACCGGCCAGCAATGGCCGGTCCTTTTTACCGGTGACAGACTGGCCGCCCATTCACCAAGGGCCCATCCATGCCAGCCAACCGTCTGAGTCGCGCCACCGCCCTGGTAAGCCGACTGCCCGCCACGCTGCACACGCCCCTCCTGAGCCTGCTGATAGGCAGCCAGGTCCGCTTCGCCGGCACCGCACGCGTGCGCGTCCATCACCTGAGCCAGCAGCGCGCGGTAATGAGCCTCGCCAATCGCCCCCGCGTGCGCAATCACATCAAGGGCGTGCATGCGGCCGCCATGGCATTGCTGGCAGAGTCCGCCACCGGCTTGCTGGTGGGCATGAACGTGCCGGACGACAAGCTGCCGCTGATAAAGAGCCTGCACGTGGACTACCTCAAGCGCGCCACAGGCGGCCTGAAAGCGGTGGCCGAACTGGACGCCGAGCAGGTCCGCCGCATCCACGAAGAGGACCGGGGCGAAGTCCGTGTCGCAGTGATCATCACCGACGAAACCGGCATCGAGCCCATCCGCTGCGAAATGATCTGGGCCTGGGTCACCCGCAAGCGCGAGCCTTGACTAAGCTGTACGAATGTCCCAACTGGAAGGGCGAGCCCCAATGGCACGAATCCATCTCATCCTGGCAAGCACTGCGATCGCCGCGGTTACCGCCGCCGCCACCCTCTACTGGCGCCTGCCCCCCGAAGCCCAGGTCGCCGCCCAGCGCTCACCACAGGCCACCCAGGCGCCTGCCTCTTCGGCGAGCGACGCGCCGGAGACGACGGGGACGCCGCGCATCGATCCTGCGCGGATGACGGAATACGAGAAGCGCCTGGAGTTTCACTCGGCCTACCGCGACTTCTTCAAGGCCGCGCCCGGCCTCTCGGCCGAAGCGCGCGAGCAACAGGCCGCCCGCCTGGCCGAGGAAGTACAGGCCCACGAGCAGAGCGGCGAGCTGGCAGCAAGCGAATCGCTGATGCTGCAGATCGCCCTCATCCAGGCGACCAGCACGGACGTGGAAGAACAGAAAGCGCGGGCCAATGCCCTGCTGCAACGCTACAAGGCCCGCAGCGATGCGCTGGAGAAGAAGCTGGCGGCGAAGCCCTCGCCCCAGTTCGATCACTACAAGCAGGAAGAAAAGCGCATCGTCGAAGAAGTGCTGGCGATGCAGAACATCCCCGACGGCCTGAGCCGCGACGAGTACCTCAGGCAGCGCCTGCAGCAGGCCCGCGAGCAGGCTTACCACTAAGGCCGCGAGGCGGATCGCCCGCCTCGCGCCCCTCCATCAGAGCAGCTGGTTGAGAATGTAGTAGAGCAGGTTGAAGGGCTTGGCCCGATCGGCCGCATCGCTCGTCTCGGAGGCATCCATAACCGGCCCGCTGCCATCCAGCACATTGGTGACGAAATCATCCAGTTGCAGGTTCTGCTCCTGGATATCGGCATTGGCGAACTCGATGATGCTGGTGCAATGGCTCTCGTTCACCGCGCGGTACTGCGGGAAGTAACCGCCGAAATTGTGCAGGTTGGCCAGGGTATTGCGCAGGCGACCGGTGTCCACGTCCCACTTGGCGTGGATCAACGCCTCCTTGGTGGCCTGGTCCGGTGCGTTGGCGATCTCCGGATAGAAGCGCTCGTAGGAATACGACGAGTAGTTGAGGTCCTTCCAGAAGTGCGTGTGCCCGAGGCGATCACCCGGCAGGTTCGCGGAAAGCGCCGGGTAGATGCTGCCCAGGTCGTTGAGGGTGACGCCCGGCAGGCGGCTCTGCAGCAACTGCAGCGGGCCATTGTCGAGGCCCCAGGCCTGGCGGATGAAAGTCTGCAATGGCAGCGACGGGTAGGCCTGGTTGCTGCCGCCTGCCACCGCGCTGAACACCGGCCCCGAGTCGTCGATCATGAAACCGCGGGTGGGCGCGATGTCCTGGCGGGTCACCGCATGGCTGATCAGGCTCCCCGCCCCGCCGGCGCTGCAGCCGGTGGACAACATCTGCTCCGGGCGCTCCAGGTTGTCCTTGAGCCAGGCCGTCACCGCACGGGTATTGCGCAGCCCGTTGTGGTGCCAGATCAGCTGCGGCTTCTGCCCGGTGGGGTCCTGGTAGACCGCCACCTTGTCGCCGGAATAGATGTCGCCCGTGCAATAGGGCACATAGACCATGTTCCAGTTCTGCGTCTTCACCCGCGTCCAGGGATGCAGCCGCACCACGAAGGGGCTGACCAGGCTGGCGCTGGGGTTCAGCAGCTTCATGTAGTCATCGGGAATCCCGTTGGGGTTGCGCGCACCGCGGATGCCGGTCTGCCCGGTGCAACTGGCGTAGTCCCAGCAGGCGCCGCCGCCTTCCATATAGATGATGGTGTTGCTGGTATTGGGCACCCGATTGACGAAGAACTTGTAGGGCGAGCCGTTACCGCATACCGCACCCGTCTCGGGCGCGAGCTGCACCGTCTGCCAGGCGTAGTAGTTGCCCGCCTTGAAGCCGGAATCGAACCCGGCGGGGTTGGCCAGCAACGGATAGGGCCCGACCCGCTGCTCGGGCAGGACCTTGTTGTCGGCCTTGGGCGGCGAGGTGAGGTTGATCAAGGTCCGCCAGAACCCGTAATCGCCGAGCTCGGCGTGGGCAGGCAAGGACGGCAGGAAGAACAGCAGGAGCACGAAGCAATGACGCAGCGACTTGGCAACGCCCATGGCGATTCCCTCTTTTTTCTTGTTTTTCAAGTGGACCAGCGCGCCCAGGCAGGCGAATCCGTGGTCCAGCCGACCCACTGAGTACGACAGGGAAACAGGGGGAACGCGCCGTATCCACGACGCACCTAGCACGCTAGTACAAGGTCGTCAGAGCAACAACGATAGCCCCATAAGAATTAGGCATAGAGGAAAGAAGTTGTGAGTAACAGCGGCTATTAAGTGCGCATGTTTTAACCACTTTCGTAGGACTCGCTCTGTAGTGGTTATATATTCTCCAGTCAAATGATAATGACTATCATTAACCAGCCTGTATCTGTGCCCTGCGGCATAGCGCCGCAATCCGACCAAAGCCTGACAAAAAACCGGAACCCCCGCCGCCCTAGGCTTTCAGAGCTGTACAAGGTGTTTAAACTGGCTTTCGGGTTAATTTTTTAGTCTGAAAAATTTACTTGTACGCCCATACGGGCATAAAATTGTCCGAATAGATTGCCGGGCACTCTTGTGCGGGCAAGGATCATTTTAATAACGAGTGAACGCCGTTCCTTGTTGAAGGAGTTCAGGCATGTCGGAAGCCACTGCCATTCTTTCCCATAACTGGGGTTTCGCTGTTTTCCTGCTGGGCGTCATCGGCCTCTGCGCCTTCATGCTCGGCGTATCGAGCCTGCTCGGCAGCCGCGCCCACGGTCGCGCCAAGAACGAACCCTTCGAATCTGGGATGCTCCCCACCGGCAGTGCCCGCCTGCGCCTCTCCGCAAAATTCTATCTGGTCGCGATGCTCTTCGTGATCTTCGACGTCGAAGCCCTCTTTCTCTTCGCCTGGGCCGTATCCGTTCGCGAAAGCGGGTGGGCGGGCCTCATCGAAGCTACCATTTTCATAGCAATTCTGTTGGCAGGTCTTGCCTATCTCTGGCGCATCGGAGCCCTCGACTGGGCCCCCGAAGGTCGTCGCAATCGGCAGGCGAAGCTAAAACAATGAGGCTTTGGCGATGCAATACAAACTTACTCGGATCGATCCGACTGCTCCCAACGAGCAGTACCCGATCGGTGAGCGGGAGATCGTTTCCGACCCCCTGCTAGAAGATCAGGTCCACAAGAACATCTTCATGGGCAAGCTGGAAGATGTTCTCAACGGTGCAGTCAACTGGGGTCGCAAGAACTCCCTGTGGCCGTACAACTTCGGTTTGTCCTGCTGCTACGTGGAGATGACCACCGCCTTCACGGCGCCGCATGACATCGCCCGCTTCGGTGCAGAAGTCATTCGTGCATCACCCCGCCAGGCCGACTTCATGGTCATCGCCGGCACCTGCTTCATCAAGATGGCGCCCATCATCCAGCGCCTCTACGAGCAGATGCTGGAGCCCAAGTGGGTGATCTCGATGGGCTCGTGTGCCAATTCCGGCGGCATGTACGACATCTACTCGGTGGTCCAGGGCGTGGACAAGTTCCTCCCCGTGGACGTGTACATCCCTGGCTGCCCTCCTCGTCCGGAGGCATTCCTGCAAGGCCTGATGCTGCTGCAGGAGTCCATCGGCCAGGAGCGCCGCCCGCTTTCCTGGGTCGTCGGCGACCAAGGCATCTACCGTGCCGAAATGCCGTCGCAGAAGGAACAGCGCCGCGAACAGCGTATCCAGGTCACCAACCTGCGCAGCCCCGACGAAGTCTGATCCGGTCTCTTCCACAAGAAGAGGCCCGGCTCACTCTGTACGTTGACCGAAAGCGACCGAGACCATGACTGCAGACACCGTTCTGTCTATTCCGCCTTACAAGGCTGACGACCAAGATGTCGTTGTTGAACTGAATTCCCGCTTTGGCGCCGAGAGCTTCACCCTCCAGGCCACCCGCACCGGCATGCCGGTTATCTGGGTGGCTCGCGAGAAGCTCGTCGAGGTGCTGACCTTCCTGCGCAATTCGCCGCGTCCCTTCGTCATGCTGTACGACCTGCACGGCGTCGACGAGCGCCTGCGTACGCAGCGCCGCGGCCTGCCGGGCGCCGACTTCACCGTGTTCTACCACCTGATCTCCATGGAGCGTAACAGCGACGTGATGATCAAGGTGTCGCTCCAGGAAGGCGACCTCAACCTGCCCAGCGTCACCGGTATCTGGCCCAACGCCAACTGGTACGAGCGTGAAGTCTGGGACCTGTACGGCGTGCACTTCACCGGCCACCCGCACCTCTCGCGGATCATGATGCCGCCCACCTGGGAAGGCCACCCGCTGCGCAAGGACTACCCGGCGCGCGCCACCGAGTTCGATCCCTACAGCCTCACCCTGGCCAAGCAGCAACTCGAGGAAGAAGCCGCCCGCTTCAACCCCGAGGACTGGGGCATGAAGCGCCAGGGCGAGAACGAGGACTACATGTTCCTCAACCTCGGCCCCAACCACCCCTCTGCCCACGGCGCCTTCCGCATCGTGCTGCAGCTCGACGGCGAAGAGATCGTCGACTGCGTCCCGGACATCGGCTACCACCACCGGGGAGCCGAGAAGATGGCCGAGCGCCAGTCCTGGCACAGCTTCATCCCCTACACCGACCGCATCGACTACCTCGGCGGGGTGATGAACAACCTGCCCTACGTGCTCGCGGTGGAGAAGCTCGCCGGCATCAAGGTGCCGCAGAAGGTCGACACCATCCGCGTGATGCTGGCTGAATTCTTCCGCATCACCAGCCACCTGCTGTTCCTGGGTACCTACATCCAGGACGTCGGCGCCATGACCCCGGTGTTCTTCACCTTCACCGACCGCCAGCGCGCCTACAAGGTCATCGAGGCCATCACCGGCTTCCGCCTGCACCCGGCCTGGTACCGCATCGGCGGGGTTGCCCACGACCTGCCGCGCGGCTGGGACGGCCTGGTCAAGGAGTTCGTCGAATGGCTGCCCAAGCGCCTGGACGAGTACACCAAGGCGGCGCTGAAGAACAGCATCCTCAAGGGCCGCACCATCGGCGTCGCCCAGTACAACACCAAGGAAGCCCTGGAATGGGGGGTCACCGGTGCCGGCCTGCGCTCCACCGGCCTGGACTTCGACCTGCGCAAGGCCCGCCCCTACTCCGGCTACGAGAACTTCGAGTTCGAAGTGCCGCTGGCCCACAACGGCGACGCCTATGACCGCTGCATGGTCCGCGTCGAAGAGATGCGCCAGAGCATCCGCATCATCGACCAGTGCCTGAAGAACATGCCGGAAGGCCCCTACAAGGCCGACCACCCGCTGACCACGCCGCCGCCGAAAGAGCGCACGCTGCAGCACATCGAAACCCTGATCACCCACTTCCTGCAGGTTTCCTGGGGCCCGGTCATGCCGGCCAACGAAGCCTTCCAGATGATCGAGGCGACCAAGGGCATCAACAGCTACTACCTGACGAGCGATGGCAGCACCATGAGCTACCGCACCCGGATCCGGACGCCCAGCTTCCCCCACCTGCAGCAGATCCCCTCGGTGATCCGCGGCAGCATGGTGGCCGACCTGATCGCCTACCTGGGCAGTATCGACTTCGTTATGGCTGACGTGGACCGCTGACATGAGCATTATCCAGACCGACCGTTTCACCCTCAGCGAAACCGAGCGCTCGGCCATCGAGCACGAGATGCATCACTACGAGGACCCGCGCGCGGCGTCCATCGAAGCCCTGAAGATCGTCCAGAAGGAGCGCGGCTGGGTGCCTGACGGCGCCGCCGATGCCATCGGCGAGATCCTCGGCATCCCCGCCAGCGACGTCGAGGGCGTGGCCACCTTCTATAGTCAGATCTTCCGCCAGCCGGTGGGCCGCCACATCATCCGCGTTTGCGACAGCATGACCTGCTACGTCGGCGGCCATGAGTCGGTACTCGGCAGCATCCAGCAGAACCTCGGCATCGGCCTCGGCCAGACCACCGCCGACAATCGCTTCACCCTGTTGCCGGTGTGCTGCCTGGGCAATTGCGACAAGGCCCCGGCCCTGATGATCGACGACGACACCTTCGGCAACGTCAGCGCCGACGGCGTCGCGCAACTGCTGGAGGCCTATCAATGAAGACCCTCACCTCCGTCGGCCCAGCCAACCGCATCCAGCGCAGCGCCGAGACGCACCCGCTGACCTGGCGCCTGCGTGACGACGCTCAGCCCGTCTGGCTCGAGGAATACCAGCAGAAGAACGGCTACGCAGCCGCACGCAAGGCCCTGGGCGAGATGGCCCAGGCCGACATCGTGCAGACCGTCAAGGACTCCGGCCTCAAGGGCCGCGGCGGCGCGGGCTTCCCCACCGGCGTCAAGTGGGGCCTGATGCCAGCCGACGAATCCATGAACATCCGCTACCTGCTGTGCAACGCGGATGAAATGGAGCCCAACACCTGGAAGGACCGCATGCTGATGGAACAGCTGCCCCACCTGCTGGTGGAAGGCATGCTGATCAGCGCCCGCGCGCTCAAGGCCTATCGCGGCTACATCTTCCTGCGTGGCGAATACGTCGACGCAGCGCGCAACCTCAACCGCGCCATCGACGAAGCCAAGGCCGCCGGCCTGCTGGGCAAGAACATCCTCGGGTCGGGCTTCGATTTCGAGCTGTTCGTCCACACCGGTGCCGGCCGCTACATCTGCGGCGAGGAAACCGCCCTGATCAACTCGCTGGAAGGCCGCCGCGCCAACCCGCGCTCCAAGCCGCCCTTCCCCGCCGCCGTCGGCGTCTGGGGCAAGCCCACCTGCGTCAACAACGTCGAGACCCTGTGCAACGTGCCGGCGATCGTCGCCAACGGCGTGGACTGGTACAAGGGCCTCGCCCGTCCGGGCAGCGAAGACATGGGCACCAAGCTCATGGGCTTCTCCGGCAAGGTGAAGAACCCCGGCCTGTGGGAACTGCCCTTCGGCGTCCCCGCCCGTGAACTCTTCGAGGACTACGCCGGCGGCATGCGCGATGGCTTCAAGCTGAAAGCCTGGCAGCCCGGCGGCGCCGGCACCGGCTTCCTGCTCCCCGAACACCTGGATGCCCCCATGTACGCCGCCGGCATCGCCAAGGTCGGCACCCGCATGGGCACCGGCCTGGCGCTCGCCGTGGACGACAGCATCAACATGGTCTCCCTGCTGCGCAACATGGAAGAGTTCTTCGCCCGCGAGTCCTGCGGCTGGTGCACGCCGTGCCGTGACGGCCTGCCCTGGAGCGTCAAGGTCCTGCGCGCCCTCGAGCGCGGCGAAGGCCAGCGAGGCGACCTGGAGACCCTCGAAGGGCTGGTCAACTTCCTCGGCCCAGGCAAGACCTTCTGTGCCCACGCACCGGGCGCCGTCGAGCCACTGGGTAGCGCGATGAAGTATTTCCGTCCGGAGTTCGAAGCGGGCATCGCCGAGAACGCACCGGTGATCCGACCCGAACCGGTCGGCGCATAAGAGCCAGTTCCGCCGGTTGGCGGCCGCCGCGCGCGGCCCCGACCGCAACCTGATTCCATTAGCCAAGCCCGGTCAAACGGGCAGATGAAGACTGAACCATGGCCACTATCCACGTAGACGGCAAGACGCTCGAAGTCGATGGTGCAGACAACCTCCTGCAGGCCTGTCTGTCCCTCGGACTCGACATCCCCTACTTCTGCTGGCACCCGGCGCTCGGCAGCGTCGGCGCCTGCCGCCAGTGCGCGGTCAAGCAGTACACCGACGAAAACGACAAGCGCGGCCGCCTGGTCATGTCCTGCATGACCCCCGCCACCGACAACACCTGGATCTCCATCGAGGACGAAGAGGCGAAGCAGTTCCGCGCCAGCGTCGTGGAATGGCTGATGACCAACCACCCGCACGACTGCCCCGTGTGCGAGGAAGGCGGCCATTGCCACCTGCAGGACATGACGGTGATGACCGGCCACAACGAGCGCCGGTACCGCTTCACCAAGCGCACCCACCAGAACCAGCAGCTCGGCCCGTTCATCTCCCACGAGATGAACCGCTGCATCGCCTGCTACCGCTGCGTGCGCTACTACAAGGACTACGCCGGCGGCACCGACCTCGGCGTCTACGGCGCCCACGACAACGTCTACTTCGGGCGGGTCGAGGACGGCACCCTCGAGAGCGAGTTCTCCGGCAACCTGGTCGAGGTCTGCCCGACCGGCGTGTTCACCGACAAGACCCACTCCGAGCGCTACAACCGCAAGTGGGACATGCAATTCGCCCCGAGCATCTGCCACGGCTGCTCCAGCGGCTGCAACATCAGCCCCGGCGAACGCTACGGCGAGATCCGCCGCATCGAGAACCGCTTCAACGGCTCGGTGAACCAGTACTTCCTTTGCGACCGCGGCCGCTTCGGCTATGGCTACGTCAACCGCGAGGATCGCCCGCGCCAGCCGTCGTTCGGCACCCAGAAACTGGGCCTCGACGCCGCCCTGGACAAGGCCGCCGAGCTGCTCAAGGGCAAGCGCGTGATCGGCATCGGCTCACCCCGCGCCAGCCTGGAGTCCAACTTCGCCCTGCGTGAACTGGTGGGCGAAGCCAACTACTACTCCGGCATCGCCGCGGGTGAGCTGGAAAACATCCGCCTGATCCGCGACATCCTGCAGAACGGCCCGCTGCCGGTGCCCACCCTGCGTGACATCGAAAGCCACGACGCCGTGTTCGTGCTCGGTGAAGACCTGACCCAGACCGCCGCGCGCGTCGCCCTGGCCCTGCGCCAGTCGGTCAAGGGCAAGGCCACCGAGATCGCCGCCTCGATGAAGATCCAGGACTGGCACATGGCGGCCGTGCAGAACGTCGCCCAGGACGCGCTGAACCCGCTGTTCATCGCCAGTGTCGCCGAAACCCGCCTCGACGACGTGGCCACCCAGTGTGTACACGCCGCCCCGGCCGACCTCGCCCGCATCGGCTTCGCCGTGGCCCATGCCATCGACCCGAGCGCCCCGGCCGTGGACGGCCTGGACAGCGAGGCCGCCGAGCTGGTCAAGGCCATCGCCGACGCCCTGATCCAAGCCAAGCGTCCGCTGATCGTCTCCGGCTCCTCCCTGGGCGAGAAGGCCCTGATCGAAGCCGCCGCCAACATCGCCAGCGCCCTGAAGAACCGTGAGAAGAACGGTTCCATCAGCCTGGTGGTGCCGGAAGCCAACAGCATGGGCCTCGCCCTGTTTGGCGGCGAATCCCTGGACGCCGCCCTGCAAGCCCTGACCGCCGGCCAGGCCGACGCCGTGGTGGTACTGGAGAACGACCTGTACCGCCGCGCCGAAGCCGCCAAGGTCGACGCCGCGCTGGCCGCCGCCAAGGTGGTGATCGTCGCCGATCACCAGCAGACCGCGACCGTCGAGCGCGCCCATCTGGTACTGCCGGTCGCCAGCTTCGCCGAAGGCGACGGCACCCTGGTCAGCCAGGAAGGCCGCGCCCAGCGCTTCTTCCAGGTCTACGACCCGACCTACTACGACGCCAACATCCTCGTTCGCGAGGGCTGGCGCTGGCTGCACGCCCTGCACAGCACCCTGGAAGGCAAGTCCGTCGACTGGACCCAGCTCGACCAGGTCACCGCCGCCGTCGCCGACAGCAGCAGCCTGCTGGCGTCGATCCGCGACGCCGCGCCCAGTGCCTCGTTCCGCATCAAGGGCCTGAAGCTGGCCCGCGAACCGCACCGCTACAGCGGTCGTACCGCCATGCGCGCCAACATCAGCGTGCACGAGCCGCGCCAGCCGCAGGACAAGGACTCGCCCTTCGCCTTCTCCATGGAAGGCTATGCCGGCAGCGCCGAACCCCGCCAGCAGATCCCCTTCGCCTGGTCCCCGGGCTGGAACTCGCCCCAGGCCTGGAACAAGTTCCAGGACGAAGTCGGTGGCCACCTGCGCGCCGGTGACCCGGGTGTGCGCCTGATCGAGGCCAAGGGCGCCGCCCTGCCCTGGTTCGCCGCCGTCGCTCCGTTCAACCCCGCGCAAGGCACCTGGCAGGTCGTCCCCTTCCATCACCTGTTCGGCAGCGAGGAGAACTCCTCCCGCGCCGCGCCGATCCAGGAACGCATGCCCGAGGCCTATGTCGCCCTGGCCAAGTCCGAGGCGGACCGCCTGGGCGTGAACGACGGCGCCATGCTGTCGCTGCGCGTCAAGGGCCAGGCCCTGCGCCTGCCGCTGCAGGTCCGCGAGGAGCTGGCCGCCGGCCTCGTCGGCCTGCCTGCCGGCCTGCCGGGCATCCCGGGTGCCATCGCCGGTGCCACCGTGACCCTGCTGCAGGAGGCCGCGCAATGAGCTGGCTCACTCCCGAGGTGATCGACGTCATCATCGCGGTGGTCAAGGCCATCGTCATCCTGCTTGCCGTGGTCGTCTGCGGCGCCCTGCTCAGCTTCGTCGAACGACGCCTGCTGGGCTGGTGGCAGGATCGCTACGGCCCCAACCGCGTCGGCCCGTTCGGCATGTTCCAGATCGCCGCCGACATGCTGAAGATGTTCTTCAAGGAAGACTGGACGCCGCCGTTCGCCGACAAGGTGATCTTCACCCTGGCGCCGGTGATCGCCATGAGCGCCCTGCTCATCGCCTTCGCCGTGGTCCCGATCACCCCCACCTGGGGCGTCGCGGACCTGAACATCGGCATCCTGTTCTTCTTCGCCATGGCCGGCATCACCGTGTACGCGGTGCTCTTCGCCGGCTGGTCGAGCAACAACAAGTTCGCCCTGCTCGGCAGCCTGCGCGCCTCGGCCCAGACCGTTTCCTACGAGGTGTTCCTGGCCCTGTCGCTGATGGGCGTGGTCGCCCAGGTCGGCTCGTTCAACCTGCGCGACATCGTCGAATACCAGGCCCAGCACCTGTGGTTCATCATTCCGCAGTTCTTCGGCTTCTGTACCTTCTTCATCGCCGGCGTCGCCGTGACCCACCGTCACCCGTTCGACCAGCCGGAAGCGGAACAGGAACTGGCCGACGGCTACCACATCGAATACGCCGGCATGAAATGGGGCATGTTCTTCGTCGGCGAGTACATCGGCATCGTGCTGGTGTCCGCGCTGCTGGTGACCCTGTTCTTCGGCGGCTGGCACGGTCCCTTCGGCATCCTGCCGCAGATCCCGTTCATCTGGTTCGCCCTGAAGACCGCCTTCTTCATCATGCTGTTCATCCTGCTCCGCGCGTCGATCCCGCGTCCGCGCTATGACCAGGTGATGGCCTTCAGCTGGAAGTTCTGCCTCCCGCTGACCCTGATCAACCTGCTGGTGACCGGCGCCGTCGTGCTGGCCACGGCCCAGTAAGGAGAAAGACCATGATCAAGTACATCTATGACGTGGTGGTCGGCACCTTCACCCAGCTGCGCAGCCTGGTGATGGTGTTCTCCCACGGCTTCCGCAAGCGTGACACCCTGCAATACCCCGAAGAGCCCGTGTACCTGCCGCCGCGCTACCGTGGCCGCATCGTGCTGACCCGCGACCCCGACGGCGAGGAGCGCTGCGTGGCCTGCAACCTGTGCGCCGTGGCCTGCCCGGTCGGCTGCATCTCGCTGCAGAAGGCCGAGACCGAGGACGGTCGCTGGTACCCCGAGTTCTTCCGCATCAACTTCTCCCGCTGCATCTTCTGCGGCCTGTGCGAGGAAGCCTGCCCCACCACCGCGATCCAGCTGACCCCGGATTTCGAGATGGGCGAGTACAAGCGCCAGGACCTGGTCTACGAGAAGGAAGACCTGCTGATCTCGGGCCCCGGCAAGAATCCGGACTACAACTTCTATCGCGTGGCCGGCATGGCCATTGCCGGCAAGCCGAAAGGCGCCGCGCAGAACGAAGCCGAGCCGATCAACGTGAAGAGCCTGCTGCCCTAAGGAGACGTGCGTGGAATTCGCTTTCTATTTCGCTGCAGGCGTCGCGGTCGTGTCCACCCTGCGAGTGGTCACCAACACCAACCCGGTGCATGCGCTGCTCTACCTCATCATTTCCCTGCTGGCCGTCTCGATGTGCTTCTTCGCCCTCGGCGCCCCCTTCGCCGGCGCCCTGGAGATCATCGTCTACGCCGGCGCCATCATGGTGTTGTTCGTCTTCGTGGTGATGATGCTCAACCTCGGCCCGGCCATCGTCGAGCAGGAACGCAAGTGGCTCAAGCCCGGCATCTGGGTCGGCCCTTCGGCGCTGTCCCTGGCCCTGCTGGCCGAACTGCTCTACGTGCTGTTCAGCCAGAGCAGCGGCGCCACCATCGGCCAGACCACGGTAGACGCCAAGGCAGTGGGCATCAGCCTCTTCGGGCCCTACCTGCTGGCCGTCGAACTCGCCTCCATGCTGCTTTTGGCAGCCCTGGTCGCGGCCTACCACCTCGGCCGCCACGAAGCGAAGGAGTAACGCCATGCTGCAAGCAATCCCCCTGGAACATGGCCTTGCCGTCGCCGGCATGCTGTTCGGCCTCGGGCTGGTCGGCCTGATGGTGCGCCGCAACATCCTCTTCGTACTGATGAGCCTGGAAGTGATGATGAACGCCGCCGCCCTGGCCTTCGTCGTCGCCGGTGCCCGCTGGGCGCAGGCCGACGGCCAGATCATGTTCATTCTGGTGATCACCCTCGCAGCCGCCGAGGCCAGCATCGGCCTGGCGATCCTGTTGCAGCTGTATCGCCGCTTCCACACCCTCGATATCGACGCTGCCAGCGAGATGCGCGGATGAACCTTCTATTCCTGACCTTCCTCTTCCCGCTGCTCGGCTGGCTGATCCTGTCGTTCTCCCGCGGGCGCTTCTCCGAAAACACCTCCGCCGTCATCGGCGTGGGCTCCGTAGGCCTCTCCGCACTGACCGCGGCCTGGATCATCTTCCAGTTCAACGTCGCCCCGCCGGAAGGCGGCGTCTACACCCAGGTGCTCTGGCAGTGGATGAACGTCGACGGCTTCGCCCCGAGCTTCACCCTGTACCTGGACGGCCTGTCGCTGACCATGCTGGGCGTGGTCACCGGCGTCGGCTTCCTGATCCACCTGTTCGCCTCCTGGTACATGCGCGGTGAAGAAGGCTATTCGCGCTTCTTCTCCTACACCAACCTGTTCATCACCAGCATGCTGTTCCTGGTGCTCGGCGATAACCTGCTGTTCCTGTACTTCGGCTGGGAAGGCGTGGGCCTGTGCTCCTACCTGCTGATCGGCTTCTATTACAGCAACCCGAACAACGGCAACGCCGCGCTCAAGGCCTTCATCGTCACCCGCATCGGCGACGTGTTCATGGCCATCGGCCTGTTCCTGCTGTTCATGCACCTGGGCACCCTGAACATCCAGGAGCTGATGGTGCTGGCCCCGCAGAAATACGTCGCCGGCGACGCCTGGCTGTGGATCGCCACCCTGATGCTGCTCGGCGGCGCCGTGGGCAAGTCCGCCCAGCTGCCGCTGCAGACCTGGCTGGCCGACGCCATGGCGGGCCCGACCCCGGTTTCCGCACTGATCCACGCGGCCACCATGGTCACCGCGGGCGTCTACCTGATCGCCCGTACCCACGGCCTGTTCCTGCTGACCCCCGAGATCCTCGAACTGGTCGGCATCGTCGGTGGCGTCACCCTGGTACTGGCCGGCTTCGCCGCGCTGGTGCAGACCGACATCAAGCGCATCCTCGCCTACTCCACCATGAGCCAGATCGGCTACATGTTCCTCGCCCTGGGCGTTGGCGCATGGGACGCGGCGATCTTCCACCTGATGACCCACGCCTTCTTCAAGGCCCTGCTGTTCCTCGCCTCCGGTGCGGTGATCAACGCCTGCCACCACGAGCAGAACATCTTCAAGATGGGCGGCCTGTGGAAGAAGCTGCCGCTGGCCTACGCCAGCTTCATCGTCGGCGGCGCGGCCCTGGCGGCCCTGCCCCTGGTCACCGCCGGCTTCTATTCCAAGGACGAGATCCTCTGGGAAGCCTTCGCCAGCGGCCACCAGTGGCTGCTCTACGCAGGCCTGGCCGGTGCCTTCCTGACCTCGATCTACACCTTCCGCCTGATCTTCATCGCCTTCCATGGCGAGGCCAAGACCGAGGCCCATGCCGGCCATGGCGTGGCCCACTGGCTGCCGCTGTCGGTGCTGATCGTGCTGTCCACCTTTGTCGGCGCGCTGATCACCCCGCCGCTGCACGGTGTGCTGCCGCAGAGCGTCGGCCATGCCGGCGGCGAAGCGCAGCACAGCCTGGAGATCGCCTCGGGCGCCATCGCCCTGGCGGGCATCCTCCTAGCCGCCCTGCTCTTCCTCGGCAAGCGTCGCTTCATCAGCGCCGTCGCCCAGAGCGCACCGGGCCGCTTCCTCGGTGCCTGGTGGTACGCCGCCTGGGGCTTCGACTGGGTCTACGACAAGCTGTTCGTCAAACCGTACCTGCTGATCACCCGCCTGCTCGGTCATGACCCGATCGACTCCGGCATCGGCCTGATCCCACGCATCGTGCGGGGCGGTAACGGCCTGCTGAGCAGCAGCCAGACCGGCCAGCTGCGCTGGTACGCAGTATCCCTGGTCGGCGGAGCCGTGCTCGTGCTCGGCGCCGTGTTGCTGACTTGAATCTTCTTAAGGAAACCAGCCCGTCATGATTCTGCCCTGGCTAATCCTGATCCCCTTCATCGGCGGCCTGCTGTGCTGGCAAGGTGAGCGCTTCGGCAACACCCTGCCGCGCTGGATCGCGCTGCTGACCATGTCCCTGCTGTTCGGCCTCGGCCTCTGGCTGTGGGCCACCGGCGACTTCACCCTGGCGCCCTCCCCCGAGGCCGGCCCGGTGTGGGCGCACGAGTTCAAGGTCCAGTGGATCGAGCGTTTCGGCATCACCATCCACCTCGCGATGGATGGCCTGTCGGTCCTGATGGTCACCCTCACCGGCCTGCTGGGCGTGCTGTCCGTGCTCTGCTCCTGGAACGAGATCCAGAACCGCGTCGGCTTCTTCCACCTGAACCTGATGTGGATCCTCGGCGGCGTCGTCGGCGTGTTCCTCGCCGTCGACCTGTTCCTGTTCTTCTTCTTCTGGGAAATGATGCTGGTGCCGATGTACTTCCTCATCGCGCTCTGGGGTCACAGCGGCAGCAAGGGCAAGACCCGCATCACCGCCGCCACCAAGTTCTTCATCTTCACCCAGGCCAGCGGCCTGGTGATGCTGGTGGCCATCCTCAGCCTGGTGTTGATCAACTACAACAACACCGGCGTGATGACCTTCAACTACGCAGACCTGCTCAAGGTCCAGCTCACCCCGACCGCCGAATACCTGCTGATGCTCGGTTTCTTCATCGCCTTCGCGGTGAAATTCCCGGTGGTGCCGTTCCACTCCTGGCTGCCGGACGCCCACGCCCAGGCACCGACCGCCGGTTCCGTGGACCTGGCCGGCATCCTGCTGAAGACCGCCGCCTACGGCCTGATGCGCTTCGCCCTGCCGCTGTTCCCCCATGCATCGGCCGAGTTCGCGCCCATCGCCCACTGGCTCGGCGTGTTAGCCATCATCTACGGCGCCCTGCTCTCCTTCGCGCAGACCGACATCAAGCGCCTGGTGGCCTTCTCCAGCGTCTCCCACATGGGCTTCGTGCTGATCGCCATCTACTCCGGCAGCCAGATCGCCCTGCAGGGCGCGGTGGTGCAGATGATGGCCCACGGCCTTTCCGCCGCGGCGCTGTTCATCCTCTGCGGCCAGCTCTACGAGCGCCTGCACACCCGTGACATGCGCGAGATGGGCGGCATCTGGGGCCGCATGCCCTACCTGCCGGCCATCAGCCTGTTCTTCGCCGCAGCGGCCCTCGGCCTGCCCGGCACCGGCAACTTCGTCGGCGAGTTCCTGATCCTGGTCGGCTCCTTCCAGAAGGCCGCCTGGGTCACCGTCATCGCCGCCACCGGCCTGGTGTTCGGCTCGGTCTACTCGCTGATCATGATTCACCGCGCCTACTTCGGCCCGGCCAAGTCCGACACCCCGCTGCTGGGCCTCAAGCCCCGCGAGCTGACCATGGTGCTCGGCCTCGCCGTCCTGCTGATCCTCCTGGGCGTTTACCCGCAACCGGTGCTGGACACCTCCGCCGCTAGCATGCACGGCGTGCATCAGTGGCTGGATGCAGCCTTCACCCAACTCGCCTCGGCCCGGTAGCTGTTATGGAACATCACGCTGTGGAATTCACGACTCAACACCTGATCGCCCTGCTGCCGCTGCTCGTCGCCTGTGCCACGGTCGTCGTAGTGATGCTGGCGATCGCCTGGAAGCGCAACCACACCCTGACCTTCGGGCTCTCGGTGATCGGCCTCAACCTGGCACTGCTGGCGATCATCCCGGCCCTGGGCGTCACGCCCATCGAGGTCACCCCGCTCCTGAAGATCGACACCTTCGGCTGCTACTACATGGGCCTGGTGCTGGCCTCGACCCTCGCCTGCGTCACCCTGATCCACGCCTACCTGGGCGGCAACACCGGCCAGGGCTACCCGGGCAACCGCGAGGAGATGTACCTGCTGATCCTGCTGTCGGCCTGCGGCGGCCTGGTGCTGGTCACCGCGCAGCACATGGCCGGCCTGTTCATCGGCCTGGAGCTGCTCTCGGTGCCGGTCTACGGCATGGTCGCCTACGCCTTCTTCAACAAGCGTTCGCTGGAAGCCGGCATCAAGTACATGGTGCTCTCGGCCGCCGGTTCCGCCTTCCTGCTGTTCGGCATGGCGCTGCTCTACGCCGACGCCGGCACCCTGAGCTTCACCGGCATCGGCGCGAAGTTCTCCGCCGAAGGCGCGCAGAACATGCTGGTCCACCTGGGCATCGGCATGATGCTGATCGGCCTGGCGTTCAAGCTGTCCCTGGTGCCCTTCCACCTCTGGACCCCGGACGTGTACGAAGGCGCCCCGGCACCGGTCTCGGCCTTCCTGGCCACCGCCAGCAAGGTCGCCGTGTTCGCCGTGCTGCTGCGCCTGTACCAGATCTCCCCGGCCACCGCCGGCGGCTGGCTGAACGACCTGCTGGGCGCCATCGCCATCGCTTCGATCCTGTTCGGCAACCTGCTCGCGCTGGTGCAGAACAACATCAAGCGCCTGCTGGGCTACTCCTCCATCGCCCACTTCGGCTACCTGCTGATCGCCCTGATCGCCAGCAAGGGCATGGCCGTGGAAGCCATCGGCGTCTACCTGGCCACCTACGTGCTGACCAGCCTCGGCGCCTTCGGCGTGGTGACACTGATGTCCACCCCGTACAACGGCCGTGACTGCGACGCCCTGTACGAATACCGCGGCCTGTTCTGGCGCCGCCCGTACCTGACCGCGGTGCTCACCGTGATGATGCTGTCGCTCGCCGGTATCCCGCTCACCGCAGGCTTCATCGGCAAGTTCTTCGTCATCGCCGCCGGCGTCGAGTCGGGCCTGTGGCTGCTGCTGGGCGTGATGGTCCTGGGCAGCGCCATTGGCGTCTTCTACTACCTGCGGGTCATGGTCACCCTGTTCCTGGTGGAGCCCAACCTGCGCCGCCACGACGCCGACCTGCACTGGGCGCAACGCGCCGGCGGCATCATGCTGCTGTTCGTCGCCCTGCTGGCGTTCTTCCTCGGCGTCTACCCGCAGCCGCTGCTGGACCTGGTCCAGCACTCCGGCCTGGTGGCCCTGGCTCACTGAGGCCAGCCGCTGCAATGAAAAACCCGGCCTAGGCCGGGTTTTTTCTTTTCCGGGAGCAGGAAGTGCGCGAGTGCTCCCCTCCCCCGCCGCAGCGGTCAGGGGTTCTTCTTCTCCAGCCAGGCGCCATGGCCCAGCCAGGTCGCCGCGCTCTGGTCCAGCCACTGGCCCGCCGCCGTCGCATGGCGCAGGCGCGAATCGAGAAATGCCAAGGTCACTGCCTGCACATAAGCGGCTTGCCGAGGGTCGAAGTGCTCGCGTATGCCACCGCCGGCGCCAGGCTTGCGGCCGCCATGGCGACCGCCAGGGCCTTCACCTGGGCCACCTCGGCGTCCCTCACCACCGCCCTCATTGAAAGCCGGTGGCCGCGCCATGCCGCCACCCGGCCCGCCACGCTCGCCACCGTGCCCCGGCCCGCCCATCGGGCGTGGCAGTTCGCCCCCCAGCAACGCGTGATCGGCCTCGATCAGGGTCAGCAGGTAGCTGTCGTTCACCTGCAGCCCGCGCCAGAGCACCTGGCGCTGCTGGGGCGAGGGAATCCAGCTGAAGGGGTCTTCGTCGCGGGGCCCGCTGATGCTCAGCACCGGCACGTCGATATGGGTGAAGCGGTCGGTGTCGTAGCTGCTTTCCACATAGGGGCTGAGCAGGATCGCCGCCTTGGGCCTGAGGGCGGAAAGCCGCGCCTGGCCATTGCCACGCTCGCCGGCCAGGGCGGCGGCGGTCTGCGCCCCCAGATCGAAGCCGGCCACCATCCAGTTGTCCCAGTCCACCCCCGCCAGCGCCGGGTCACCCGCCCGGCCGCGTTTCGCCGCCTCGGCCAGTGCCGCCTGGGCCAGGGCGATGCGCTGCCTGAGGGACGCCTGGGAGTAGTTGTCCTGGGCCAGTTTGCGGAAGGCCCCGGCCTGGGCGTCGCCACTGGAATACAGCGCGCGCCCCTGCTGCGGCATCTGGATCGACAGCACCGCATAGCCCGCTTCGGCCCAGGCGCGGCGCCAGAGTTCAGCGGAACGGGCCGACGCCCCCAGCCCCGGCAGGTAGAGGACCAGCGGCGCGGCGCCGTGCTCGCCGGCCGGCGCCAGCCAGCTCACTTCCAGCGTTTGCCCGCCCAGCGTCCAGATGGCATCCCAGCCCTGCACCGGCCCGACCGTCGGCGCGTAGCCGCCCTGGCGCGCCTCCTCAATGGCAGCCACCTGGTCCTGGGGCTTCTCCGGCGGGCTGGAACAGGCCCCCAGCGCCAGGGCGATGGCCAGGTGCAAAGGCAGCAGGGAAAAACGCAAACGACGGGAACGGGGATTGGGCATGGCGATAGCCGACGGAAGACCAGGGAAGGAAGCCGGCATTATCGGCACCGGTGCCGGCAGCGTCGGTCAGCTCAGGGTAAAGACTGGGTAAACCCGCCGATACATGACGCCTGTCCTCGGCATAGAATTTCCCCTTCAGCAAGGATGCCGCCCCATGCACGACACGCCCGACCTGTTGTTCGACCCGCACTTCCTCGATGCCCCGGACGCGCTCTTCCAGCATCTGATGGCCAGCGTCGAGTGGGATACACGGATGCGCGCCCGCCGCACCGCCAGCTATGGCGTCGCCTACAACTACTCGCAGATCGACTACCCCGCCACCCGATTGCCGGATGCCCTCCAGGCCTTGTGCGAGCGGCTGCACCGTCGGCTGGGCTTCCTGCCCAACAACTGCCTGCTCAACCTCTACGAAGACGGCCAATCCTCGATGGGCTTCCATTCCGACGACTGCTCCGAACTGGCCCCGGATACCGGCGTCGCCATCCTCTCGCTCGGCAGCGCACGGCCGATGCATTTCCGCAGCAAGGCGGACCGCCAGCGGGAAGTCACCCGGGAGCTGTTGCCGGGCTCGCTGCTGTACATGGACCAGGCGGTCCAGGCCCAGTGGCTGCACGCCATTCCCCGGGTGGAGACGGCCGGCCCGCGCATCAGCCTGACCTTCCGCCGCATCCTGCGCTGAACGCGGGTCAGGGCAGCCTCACCTGGCGCCGCGTGCTGGCGAACAGGTCCCAACTGGACATGAACAGCGCGGCGATCAGCGGGCCGATGACGAAGCCGTTGAGGCCGAACAGCGACAACCCGCCCAGGGTGGAGAGCAGCACCAGGTAATCGGGCATGCGCGTGTCCTTGCCCACCAGGATGGGGCGCAGCACGTTGTCCACCATGCCGATCACCAGCACCCCGAACACCGCCAGCACCACGCCCTGCCAGGTACTGCCCGAAAGCAGCAGGTAGGCCGCCACCGGCGCCCAGATGATCCCCGAGCCCACCGCCGGCAACAGCGAGAGAAACGCCATGATCACGCCCCAGAGCAGCGCGCTGGGGATGTCCAGCACCCAGAAGATCAGCCCGCCCAGGGTGCCCTGCAGCGCCGCCACCACCACGTTGCCCTTGACCGTGGCACGGACCACGCGGGTGAACTTGATCTGCAAGCGGCGCTTGTGGTTGTCCCCCAGGGGCACCGCCGTGCGGATGCCACGGACGATATCCAGGCCATCGCGCAGGAAGAAGAACAGCAGGTAGAGCATGAGGAAGAAGCCGATCACCACCTGGAAGGTGTCCTGCCCGATGGAGAACGCCTGGGTGGCGATGAACTGGCTGCCCTGCATGGCGCCGCTGACGATGCGGTCGCGCAAGCCGTCGAAGTCGTTGAGGCCGAAGCGGTCGAGCTGGTGCTGGAGGGATTCGGGCAGCACCTCGCGAACCCGCGCGACATAGGAGCCGACGTCCAGCTCGCCGGAATCCAGCCGCTGGTAGAGATCGGCACCCTGCTGCACCAGCAAGGCGGCGATGAGGAACACCGGCAGGATCGCCACCAGCAGGCAGACGCCCAGGGAAATCAGCGCCGACAGGTTGCCGCGCCCGCCCATCCTCAGGGCCAGCCGTCGTTGCAGGGGGCTGAACACCACCGCCAGCACCACCGCCCAGAACACCGCGCCGTAGAACGGCAGGAGAATCCAGCCGAAGGCCAGGGTCACCAGGACCAGCAGCAGGATCAGCGAACGGATTTCGAGGGGGTAGCGGGATTCGGACATGGAGCGGACGCCATCAGGGAGAGTTCCTGATTAGTCCGCCGCGAAGCGGGCAAAGTGCGAAGACTTTACGGGGTGGCGTGTAGCCCGGGCTTCAGCCCGGGGAGGCGAACCGCATAAGGATTCGCCCCCACGGACGGCAACCGGATCAGATGCGGAACTGGCGCACCAGCGCCCCCAGGCGCTCGCCGAGGGCCGCCAGGCTGCGGGCGGTCTGGGCGCCCTGCTGGGTTTCGTCGGCGACGCTGTCAACGGCGACGGCGATCTGGTGCACGCTGCGGTTGATCTCCTCGGCCACGGCGGTCTGCTCCTCGGCGGCGCTGGCGATCTGCGCGTTCATCGCATTGATGGTGCCGATCAGCTGGGCGATGGCGTCCAGCGAGGAGCCGGCCTGGTTGGCCTGTTCGCTGGTGATCTCGCCGGCATCGCTGGAGCGGCGCATGGAGGTCACCGCCTCCTGGGTGCCCTGCTGCAGGCGGTCGATCATGCCCTGGATTTCCTGGGTGCTCTGCTGGGTGCGGCTGGCCAGCGCGCGCACCTCGTCGGCGACCACGGCGAAGCCGCGCCCCGCCTCGCCGGCCCGTGCGGCCTCGATGGCGGCGTTGAGCGCCAGCAGGTTGGTCTGTTCGGCGATGGAGCGGATCACCCCCAGCACGCTGACGATGGACTGCACGTCCTGCTGCAGGCTGTCCAGGGATGCACCGCTCTCGCGGATATCGCCCACCAGCGCATGGATGCGGGTGATGCTGCCGTCCACCACCTTCTTCGCCGCCTGGCCTTCCTGGTCGGTCTGCTGGGCGGCCTCGGCGGCCCCCTGGGCGCTCTTGGCCACTTCGTGGGCGGCGGCGGACATCTCGTTGATCGCCGTGGCCACCTGGTCGGTCTCGTGGCGCTGGCGCTCCATGGCCTGCTCGGAGCGGTGGGCCTGGGCCGACACCTCCCCCACCAGGCCGGTGAGCTGGCCGGTCATGTCGACGATCTGGCGCACCAGGCCGTGGATCTTCTCGACGAAGCGGTTGAAGGAACCGGCCAGTTCGCCCAGTTCGTCATGGCTGTCGGCCGGCAAACGGCGCGTCAGGTCGCCTTCACCGGCGGCGATGTCGTCCAGGTTGGCCTTGATCTGCTGCAGGGGACGCAGGAAGGCGTTGCTCAGCGCGGTGCCGATGATGCCGAACACCACCAGCAGGATCGCGGCGATCACCGCGATGCTGGTGAGGATGGTGCTGATGCGCGCGTCGATCGCCTCCTGCACCACCGCCACCTGGGCCTCCACGCCATCGAGGTTCACCGCGGTGCCGAGCGCCATGTCCCACTTGGGCAGGTAGTAGGTGTAGCCGAGCTTGGGCACCTGCACGCTCTCGTTGCCCGGCAGGGGCGAGCTGTAGAACACGTAGTGGCTGTCATCCTTGGCGACCCGGACCAGCTCGTCGTTGACAGGCACGCCGTTGACGTCCTTGCGGCCCGAGAAGCTCTTGCCCACGTCCACCGGGCTGTCGCCGCGGAACAGGCGGATCACCTGCGAATCGTAGGCGAAGAAGTAGCTGTCCTTGCCGTACTTGATCTTCTTGAGGATCTCGATGGCCTTGTCGCGGGTGGCCATATCGTTGGCCGGGGACGCGTCATAGAGGGTCTGGACCGAGCCCAGGGCGATCTGCATGTAGTGCTGCAGCTCCTGGCGGCTCTCCTGGATCAGCCGTTCGCGGGTTTCCTTCACCTCGCCTTCCGCCAGGTCGAGCAGCACCTTGGCGGCGGCGCCACTGAGCACGAGGGCGAAGAGGATCACCGGCGCGAGCGCCAGCAGCAGGACCTTGGATTTGAGTGTCAGGCGCATATTTCCATTCCTTGAAGGGAGGCAGGCCGGGAAAACGAAACGGGATCGACCGCTTATCGGCAGCCCCGTGAATAGCTGTAGCACCCGGCCGACACCGACGTTCGGCCGGATGGCACGGGGGCTGTCAGAGAAGCATGGCCGCCGCCCAGCCGAATGCCAGTAGCGGCAGGTTGTAATGCAGGAAAGTGGGGACGACCGTGTCCCAGATATGGTCGTGCTGGCCGTCGACATTGAGGCCGGCCGTCGGGCCCAGGGTCGAGTCCGAGGCGGGCGAACCGGCGTCCCCGAGGGCCCCGGCGGTGCCGACGATGGACACGATGGCCAGCGGGCTGAAGCCCAGCTGCATGCCCAGCGGCACGAAGATCGCCGCGATGATCGGCACCGTGGAGAAGGAAGAGCCGATGCCCATGGTCACCAGCAGGCCCACCAGCAGCATCAGCAGCGCACCCAGGGCCTGGCTGTTGCCGATCAGCGCGGCGGAGGCCTCCACCAGGCTGGTCACCTGGCCGGTGGCGCGCATCACTTCGGCGAAACCGGCGGCGGCGATCATGATGAAGCCGATCATGGCCATCATCTTCATGCCCTGGGTGAACAGGTCGTCGACCTCGTTCCAGCGCACCACGCCCGACAACGAGAACACCAGGAAGCCCACCAGCGCACCGACGATCATCGAGTCCAGCCACAGTTGCACCACGAAGGCGACGACGATGGCCAGGCCGGCCACCGCCAGGCTGCGTCGGTCGTACCTGGCCTCCACCTGCTCGGCGCGGGCGATCAGCGCCAGGTCGTAGGTGCGCTTGCGGCGGTAGCTGACGAACACGGCCAGGAACAGGCCGGCCACCATGCCCAGCGCCGGTATCACCATCGCCTCGGTGACGTTCACACCGGTAACGTCGACGCCACTTTTCGCCACGTTGGCCAGCAGGATCTCGTTGAGGAAGATGTTGCCGAACCCCACCGGCAGGAACATGTAGGGGGTGACCAGGCCGAAAGTGATCACGCAGGCCACCAGGCGCCGGTCGATCTGCAGGCGCGTCAGCACGTACAGCAGCGGCGGCACCAGCAGCGGGATGAAGGCGATGTGGATCGGCAGGATGTTCTGCGAGGAGATGGCCACGCCCAGCAACAGGGCGATGAGGCCCCATTTCAGCGCAGCGCCGCCCGCATCCCCGCCACGCTCGACCCGCCCGACGACGCTGTCGGCGAGCGCGTGGGCCAGCCCGGAGCGGGCGATGGCCACGGCGAAAGCCCCCAGCAGCGCGTAGGACAGGGCGACGGTCGCGCCACCACCGAGGCCTTTGTTGAAGGCATCCAGCGTGCCCTGCACGCCCAGGCCGCCGAGCAGGCCGCCCGCCAGCGCGCCGATCACCAGGGCCATCACCACGTGCACCCGGCACAGGCTCAGCACCAGCATGATGGCGACAGCTACAATCACTGCATTCATCCGCTTCTCTCCCGCCTTGCGGTGTCCCGCAAAAAAAGCCGCGTACTCTGCCGAATGAGCGGGCGGGTGTCAAAAGAAACGCCGTGCGAAATACTGGACGCCCTGTGCATAATATTTGCATCCAGATTCGCCGCTCCCATGCATTCCGTATGGAGCCGCATCGCCATGGCAGGCGCATCAAGTTTTTCCCTGCCGCGCCGATAGCGGCTTGCAGTCCGACGAGATAGAAGGAAAGCCCCATGCCGTTCAGTCGCCTGTCCATTCAGTGGAAGATCACCCTGCTCGCCGGCCTCTGCCTGCTGGCCATCGTGACCCTCCTGGTCGGTGCCTCGCTCTACCAGTCCAAGCGCAGCGCCGAGCTGGTGAAGTCCGCGAGTTCGCAGATGCTCGACCAGAGCGCACGCCAGCGCATGCAGGCCCGTGGCGAGCTGCAGGCCCTGCGCATCCAGCGCTACTTCATGGACACCTACCAGTACGGCAAGGGCTTCTCGCGCCAGGTGCTGTTCCTCAAGGACCAGGCCGAGAAGCGCTTCCTCGACGCCTTCGACCTGCGCGAGGACATGACCCGCCAGGTGAAGACCAGCCTGGAGGCCAACCCCAACCTGCTCGGCCTCTACCTGGTGTTCGAGCCCAACGCCCTGGACGGCAAGGACGAGCTGTTCATCGACCAGGCCGAGCTGGGCAGCAACGACAAGGGGCGCTTCTCGCTCTACTGGTCGCAGGCCACCCCCGGCAAGCTGGAGTCCGAATCCATGACCGAGGAGCTGCTCGGCGACAGCAGCCCCATGGCCAGCGGCATGCCCTACAACACCTGGTACACCTGCCCGCTGAAGACCCGCGATTCCTGCGTGCTGGAGCCCTACTACGACGACGTCGGCGGCAAGAAGGTGCTGATGACCAGCATCGCCTTCCCCCTGGAGCTGAACGGCAAGGTGATCGGTGTCATGGGCCTGGACATCAGCCTGGACAGCCTCCAGCAGCTCAGCATCGATGGCAGCAAGGACCTTTACGACGGCCAGGGCCAGGTCAGCATCATCAGCCCCACCGGGCTGCTCGCCGGCCACAGCCGCGACGCCTCGCAGCTCAGCTTCAAGCTGGACAAGGCCTTCGGTACCGACGCCAGCGAGATCGCCTCGGTGGTCACGGCCGGCAAATCCGCCGAAATCGACCACGATGGCGTCCTGCGCGTCATTCAGCCGTTCAAGCCGATCCCCACCAGCGCCGCCTGGAGCGTGCTGCTGGAAGTGCCGGACAAGGTCCTGCTGGGCCCGGCCCTGAAGCTCGAGGCGCAACTCGATGAGCAGAGCGCCTCCAGCAGCCTGGTGGCCACCCTGATCGGCCTCGCCGCCGCCGTGATCGGCCTGCTGCTGGTGTGGCTCACCGCCCTGGGCGTGACCCGGCCCATCCTCGGGGTGGCCGCCATGCTGAAGAACATCGCCAGCGGCGAAGGCGACCTCACCCGCCGCCTGGACTATGCGCGCCAGGACGAACTGGGCGAACTGGCCGGCTGGTTCAACCGCTTCCTCGACAAGCTGCAACCGATCATCGCCGACGTTAAGCGCTCGGTGCAGGACGCCCGCAGCACGGCCGACCAGTCCGCCGCCATCGCCAGCCAGACCAGCGCCGGCATGCAGCAGCAGTACCGCGAGGTGGACCAGGTCGCCACCGCCTCCCACGAGATGAGCGCCACTGCCCAGGACGTCGCCCGCAGCGCCGCCCAGGCCGCCGAAGCCGCACGCGGCGCCGACCACGCCACCCGCGAGGGCCTGGGGGTGATCGGCAAGACCACCAGCGCCATCGAGCAACTGGCCAGCGAGATGAGCGCCGCCATGGAGGAGGTCCAGGGCCTGGCCAGCAGCAGCGAGCAGATCGGCTCGGTACTGGAGGTGATCCGCGCCATCGCCGAGCAGACCAACCTGCTGGCCCTCAACGCCGCCATCGAGGCGGCCCGCGCCGGTGAGGCCGGGCGCGGCTTCGCCGTGGTCGCCGACGAGGTACGCAACCTCGCCAAGCGCACCCAGGACTCGGTGGAGGAAATCCGCCAGGTGATCGAAGGCCTGCAGAACGGCACCCGCGAAGTGGTCGGCTCCATGCACAGCAGCCACCGCCAGGCCCAGGGCAGCGTCGAGCAGGTCGAACACGCGGTCGCCGCCCTGCAGCGCATCGGCGACGCGGTGGCGGTGATCACCGACATGAACCTGCAGATCGCCAGCGCCGCCGAGGAGCAGAGCGCGGTGGCCGAGGAGATCAACCGCAACGTCGCCGCCATCCGCGACGTCACCGAATCCCTCTCCGGCCAGGCCCAGGAATCCGCCCAGGTCAGCCAGGCGCTCAACCGCCTGGCCAACCACCAGCAGGGGCTGATGGACCAGTTCCGCGCCTGATGCGCAGCAGTGGACGCCCACGCCAGGCGTCCACCGCGCCCTGACACCATTTGCCCGCCCCACTGACGCGCCGGTGCTTGTCCGCCGTTTCGCCGCCAGCTAGCCTGCGTCATCCCTCAGCAAGGAAACCCGAGATGCTCAACTACGCCATAGTCGCCGGCTCCAGCCGTGCCAACAGCCAGTCCGGCAAGGTCGCCCGCTTCATTCGCCAGCGCCTGGTGGAACTGCAACTGGCCAGCGAAGCCCACACCAGCGTCATCGACTTGGGCGCCCAGCCGCTGCCCCTGTGGCCGGCCGAAGACACGGGTCCCTGGCCCGAATTCCAGCAGCAGCTGAAGGCCGCCGACGCGGTGATCGTCATCGCCCCCGAGTGGAACGGCATGGCCTGCCCGGCGATCAAGAACTTCTTCATCTATGCCAGCAAGGCGGAACTGGCGCACAAGCCGGGCCTGCTGGTGGGCGTGTCCTCCGGCATCGGCGGCGGCTACCCGATCAGCGAGCTGCGCGCCTCCAGCTACAAGAACTGCCGCCTCTGCTACCTGCCCGAGCACCTGATCGTGCGCGGCGTGGAGAAGGTGCTCAACGGCGCCGAAGTGACCGGTGAAGACGACCAGCGCATCCGCGCACGCATGGACTACGACCTGGACATCCTGGCCAAGTACGCCAGCGCGCTGAAACCCGTCCGCGAAACCATCGACCTGAGCATCCCGGCCTTCGCCAACGGCATGTAACTGCCCCGCCCCGCGCCACTCGGCGCGGGGCTCCCGCTTCCAACCGCTGCGCCCCGGCAGGGTGTACGACGCGTCACCCGGCCACCACTGCGCTCCCATCACGCAGGTGTCCCCATGAGCCGCCCGCGCTGCGCTCGGCGCCCACCGGCGGTGCCCGGCTTACAACGAGAACGCCCGCTGCACCACCTCGCCGCGCGGATCATCGCTGGGCGCGACCAGGGCGTAGTTGTAGCCATCGCGTGACCAGTAGCGCGCCTGGAGCTCGCCATCGCGACGGTTGCCGGCGGGCATCTCGGCATAGAGCGAGCCCGGCGAGCGCAGGTACAGGCTGATGCGCTGCCCGCCCACATCCTCGAACAGCAGGATGGCCGCGACGCCCTGCTCGTTGGTCAGCAGGCGCCCGCCCACGGGGTGGAAACCGTAGGGCGCGAGGTCGGGGATGCGCGAGGCATGGCTGAAGCGCTGGTCCAGCCAGGCCTGCAACTGCCCCGGATCACGAGCGGCGACGTCGACCACGCCGGCCTGCCCGGTGGCGAACAGGCGGTGGGCCTCCAGGGCGTCCTGCATCGGCGGGTTCTCCGCCAGCAACGTGCGGTCGCGGGCCTGCCAGCCACCCAGGCCGCCGAAGCCCAGGGCCAGCACCAGCGCGGCGGCCGTGGCCAGGCGCTGGCGCCGACGCGCACGCAAGGAGCGGCGGATGGCCAGCGGGTCCAGCGCCGGGTTGGCCGGGCGCGCTTCCAGGTTGGCAAGGCCGGCCCGCAGCTGCTGGGCATCACGGCGCCAGGCCTCCACGCGCGCGCGCGCCTCGGGGTCGTTCGCCAGCCAGGCTTCCACCCAGGCCCGCTGGCCTGCGTCCAGCTGGCCGTCCAGGTAGGCGTGCAGGTCGTTCTCACTGGGTTCCAGGCGATTCATTTGAGTATCCGTAGCGGTGGGTTGGCGATTTCGCCCTCGGCCAGCTCGCGCAGGGCCTTGCGCGCCCGGGACAGGCGGGACATCACGGTGCCGATGGGTACGTCCAGGGCCACGGCGGCCTCCTTGTAGCTCAGGCCCTCGACGCTCACCAGCACCAGCAGCGCCCGCTGCTCGGCCGGCAGCCTGGCGAAGGCTTCCAGGGTGGATTGCGCCATCACCAGTTCCTCGGTGGAGGGGGCTTCGGCCGGCGCCGCGCCGAAGAACTCGAGGATGCGCGCATAGCGCCGTGCACGCCGCTGGCCGTCGAGGAACTTGCGGTAGAGGATCGCGAACAGCCAGGCACGCAGGCTGCCATCGGTACGCGGCCCGGCGCGGCCGTCCAGCGCCCGCTCCAGGGTCGCCTGCACCAGGTCGTCGGCGCTGGCGGGGTTGCGCGTCAGCCACAGGGCGAAGCGGCGCAGGCGCTGCAACAGCTCGCGTAGTTCGTCGTCATCGATGTCGTGCATGGGTGGCGCGGCTCGTCGTGGATCGGGTGCGAGGAAGACGCCCGGGAAACGACTTTATTCCAGGTGCCGGGAATAAATCGCCATCCCGTTCGTCCCACAGGCTCGACGACCCGATCGCTCACCCTGGAGCCACCGATGAGCCAACCCCCGCTTTCCCCCTCCCAGACCCTGGGCCGCCTGGCGCTGATAGGCCTCGGCCTGGCCACGCTGGCCGGCACCTTCGCCTATGTCGCCGGCTGGATCGGCCCGCAGCGCCTGACCCCGCAACGCATCATCGATACCTTCGAGGCCAACGCCGGCAGCTACCCCGGCTACCGCAAGAACCACGCAAAGGGCCTCTGCATCAGCGGCCACTTCGCCAGCAACGGCGCGGCCGCCGGCCTTTCCCGCGCCGAGGTGTTCGCCCCGGGCGACGTGCCGGTGGTCGGGCGCCTGGCCATCGGCGGCAGCAACCCCTACGCGCCCGATGCCAGCGTTCCGGTGCGCAGCCTGGCGCTGCAGCTGCGCACGGCCAGCGGCCAGGAATGGCGCACCGGCATGAACACGCCACCGGTGCTGCCGGTGTCCACCATCGAGGGCTTCTTCGAGCAGGTGCTGGCCTCCAAACCCGATCAGGCCACCGGCAAGCCGGACCCGGCGCGCCTGCAGGCCTTCTTCGCCGCCCACCCGGAAAGCGCCGCCTTCCGCCAGTGGGCCAAGGACAACAAGCCCTCCAACAGCTTCGCCAACGCCACCTATAACAGCATCAACGCCTTCCGCCTGGTGGACGGCGACGGCAAGGGTCGCTACGTGCGCTGGGCCATGGAGCCGGAGACGCCCTACCAGCCGCTGGCCGGCGAGGCGGACGACAAGGACTTCCTCGCCCACGACCTGTTCCAGCGCCTGCAACGGGGGCCGCTGCGCTGGCACCTGGTGCTGACCCTGGCCGAGGCCGGCGACCCCAGCGACGACCCGTCCCGCCCCTGGCCCGCCACGCGCCAGCGCATCGACGCCGGCACCCTGGTGATCGACCGGGCGCAGCCCGAGGACCAGGGCACCTGCCGCGACCTCAACTTCGACCCGCTGATCCTCCCCGACGGCATCGAGCCCTCGGCCGACCCGATCCTCGCCGCCCGCTCGGCGGCCTACGCCGTGTCCTTCAACCGCCGCACCCGTGAAGGTGCGCCCACCGCCCCCGCAGGAGCCCACCCATGAACCACCACGCCTCGGGCTTCAGCCCCCTCGCCCGCCTGCTGCACTGGTCCATGGCGCTGCTCATCCTCGCCATGCTGTTCATCGGTGCCGGCATGGTGATCACCCTGTCCACCCGCCACACCTGGCTGGTGGAGCTGCACAAGCCGCTGGGCCTCCTCCTGCTGGTCCTGGTACTGCTGCGCATCACGGTACGCCTGCGTCGGCCACCGCCCGCGCTGCCTGCCGACCTCCCGGGCTGGCAGCGCGGGCTCGCCCACCTCTCGCACCTGCTGCTCTACGCGCTGATGCTGGCGATGCCGCTGGTGGGCTGGGCGATGCTGTCCGCCGGCGGCTACCCGGTGGTGTTGCTCGGCTGGCTGCAGCTGCCGGCGATCGCGCCCCATGACGCCGCGCTCTACGCCGTGCTGCGCCAGGCCCATCACTGGCTGGGCTACCTGCTGTTCGCCACGGTGCTGCTGCACCTGGGCGCGGCGCTGTTCCACGGCCTGATCCGCCGCGACGGCGTGCTCGCCAGCATGACGACCGGCAACGCGGAACGCTGACGGCAGGCACCAGGCGCATGGCCGGGCCGGCAAACCAACGGCCATGCGTGCGGTCTACGCTGCTGAACCCATTGAGCGGAGAACGCCCTTGAAGACTCGCCACTGCCTGCTCGCCACCCTGCTGTTCTGCGCTGCAGGCACCCAGGCCTCCACGCCCGAAGCCTGGCAGGAACAGGACAAACGCATGCTCGCCGCCTGCACCCAACTCAGTGACCTGAAGGCGGTTAAGGCCGCTGGCCAGCCGGTGCTCTTCGACGACCGCCTGGGCATCACCGCCCTGGCCCTCAGCGGCCGCTACCCCCAGGCCCACATGAAAGACCGCGCCGGCCGCGAGCTGTGCCTGTACCAGCGCAAGAGCGGCAAGGCCTTCATCAGCGAGGCCGACAACCTGATCGACGCCCACAAGCCCTGACCGAAAAGAACGGTTACAGCGCGGCGCCGATTTTTCCTGTCGCCGCGCGCCGTTGTCTGGCAAAACCCTTGCCCACCCCACCCCGGAACCAAGGAGCCCGACCATGCGCACCGCCTGCGCCGCACTCTTGCTGAGCCTCGCCCTCCCCGCCCTGGCCGCCGAACCGCCCGCCTACGGGCCGGAACTCGAAGGCTTCGACTACCCGCACCCGGTCAAGCGCTTCGCCTTCGAATCCCAGGGCGAGAAGCTGCAGATGGCCTACATGGACATCCAGCCCGGCACGCCCAACGGCCGCACCCTGGTGCTGCTGCACGGCAAGAACTTCTGCGGGGCGACGTGGGAAGGCAGCATCGAGGCCCTCACCCAGGCCGGCTACCGCGTGGTGGTGCCTGACCAGGTAGGCTTCTGCAAATCCAGCAAGCCGCAGCGCTATCAGTTCAGCTTCCAGCAACTGGCCGCCAACACTCATGCGCTGCTGGCCACCCTGAAGCTGGAGAAGGTCACGCTGATGGGCCATTCCATGGGCGGCATGCTCGCCACCCGCTATGCGTTGCAGTACCCGGAGCAGGTCGAGCAGCTGGTGATGGTCAACCCCATCGGGCTGGAGGACTGGAAGGCCAAGGGCGTGCCCTGGCGCAGCGTCGACGCCTGGTACCAGCGCGAGCTGAAGACCACCAGCGACGCCATCCGTACCTACCAGAAGAACACCTACTACTCGGGCCAGTGGCGGCCGGAGTTCGACAAGTGGGTGGAAATGCAGGCCGGCCTGTACCGCGGCAAGGGGCGCGAGGCAGTGGCCTGGGACTCGGCGCTGACCTACGACATGATCTACACCCAGCCGGTGGTGCACGAGTTCGACCGGCTGCGCATGCCGGTGCTGCTGCTCATCGGCCAGACCGACAGCACCGCACCGGGCAAGGACACGGCGCCCGAAGCGCTACGAAGCCAGCTCGGCAACTACAAGGTGCTCGGCCAGCAGGCCGCCGAACGCATCCCCGACGCCCGCCTGGTGACCTTCGCCGACCTCGGCCACTCGCCGCAGATCCAGGCGCCCGAGGTCTTCCACAAGGCCCTGCTGGAAGGCCTTGGCAACCCCTGAGGTCGCACCCTGGCCGGCGCTGCACTATCATCGCCGGCCATTCACCCCGGGATCCCCGCCCATGAACGACGAAATCACTCTTCTCAACCGCCTTGCCAACAGCGACATGCTGGAGATCGACGGCCTGCACGCCTGGCAGTTCGAGCTGGACGCCGGTGCCCTGCTGGTCGAATGCGTCGATGGCCGTACCCAGCGCCGCTGGCATTTCAGCGCGGAGCAGGTCCTGGCGGCGCGGTTCGACGGGGACAAGGGCGCCTGGACGATCCATGACGACCAGGGCCCGCACAGCCTGGTGTGCATGGAAGCCTTCAGCGGCAGCAACGACGACGATGACGACGAGCCGGACGAGGCCGCCAACGACGACGGCATCGACCGCGGCTGAGGCTTCAGCTCACCACGTTGCGGATGTAGCGCACCGCGACGTCGCCACGGTTGGCGTAGCCATAGGGCTGGCTGCTGGCGAAGACATGGAAGTCCCCCGCGCCGACGCGCACCTCGCCACCTGGCAGCTCCAGGGTCAGCTCGCCTTCGGTGACATAGACCATCTCCCGCCAGCCTTCGGCGTCGGCCTCCGACACGTAGCGCTCCCCCGGTTCCAGCGACCAGGCCCAGAGCTCGACCTCGCGCCGCGCCGGGGCGCTGGCCAGCAGGATGGCGCGGCTGCGGGGGTCGCGGCCGACCCAGGCGACCGCCTCGATGCGCGAGCGGTCAGGCCGGCTCGGCGCCTGCACGAGATCGGGGAAGAGCACGCCCAGCGCCTCGGCGATGCGGTCCAGGGTGGCCAGGCTGACGTTCACATCGCCGCCCTCGATGCCGACGATCATCCGCCGGCTCACCCCTGATGCGGTGGCCAGGGCGTCCTGGCTGAGGCCGAGTGCCTTGCGCAGCCGGCGCACATTGCCGGAGACGTGTTCGAGTACGTTGGGTCGGTCCATGGTGCTGGGCAATATATTGCTCAAAAGCTGAATTTTGCGCATTATGTTGCACATAACCAACCAGAACAAGCGCCACCTCCTCGCCACTGCCTGATCCGGACCCTCCCATGAATTCCCGCACCCTCACCTCGACGCTGCTGCCCGTCGGCATCCTGCTGGTCGCCATGACCTCGGTACAGAGCGGCGCCTCCCTGGCCAAGTCGCTCTTCCCCGTCATCGGCGCCCAGGGCACCACCAGCCTGCGCCTGATCTTCGCCGCCCTCTTCCTGCTGCTGGTGCTGCGCCCCTGGCGCACCCGCATCAACACCAGCGCCCTGGGCAGCGTCCTGGCCTACGGCACGGCGCTGGGCTTCATGAACCTGCTGTTCTACATGTCGCTGCAAACGGTGCCGCTGGGCATCGCCGTGGCGCTGGAGTTCACCGGCCCGCTTGCGGTGGCGATCCTGTCCTCCCGACGCCTGCTGGACTTCGTCTGGATCGCCCTGGCCGTGGCCGGCCTGGCGCTGCTGCTGCCCATCGGCGAAGGCGCCGCCGGCATCGACCCACTGGGCGCCGCCTATGCGCTGGGCGCCGGGGTCTGCTGGGGGCTCTACATCATCTTCGGCCAGCGCGCCGGGGCCGAACACGGCATGCAGAGCGCCTGCCTGGGCGTGATGGTGGCCGCCTTCGTCGCCGCGCCCTTCGGCATGGTGCACGCCGGCACGGACCTGTTGAACCTCGCCCTGATCCCCACCGCGCTGGGCGTGGCGCTGCTCTCCACCGCCATCCCCTACACCCTGGAGATGTACGCCCTGACCCGCATGCCGGCGCGCACCTTCGGCACGCTGATGAGCATCGAGCCGGCCCTGGGTGCCCTCTCCGGCCTGCTGTTCCTCGGCGAGCGCCTGTCCTTGCTGCAATGGCTGGCCATCGGCGCCATCATCCTCGCCTCCATCGGCACCACCGCCAGCATGAAGAGCCGCCAGGAAGCCGAAGGGCTGATTCCCGCCGACTGATCCGCTGCGAATGTTCTTGCCGAGAAGCGCCCTCCTGCGCAAGGCTATCGCCAGCCTTGCGCACCAACAGGATCAACCATGAACAAGTTCACTCCCGGCCCCAGCGGCTGCCCCCCGGTCAGCTGGCAGCTGGACCAGATCGTCTCCGAACTGCGCGCCGCCCGCGCCGAATGGCGCAACCGCAATGGCCGTACCCGGGACCGCGGCGGCCGCGAACTGCCGTCGCGCGTCGCGGTCGGCCAGATCATCGAAGCCATCAGTGGCGCCCTCTTCCCCATGCGCCTGGGCCCTACCGACCTGCGCGAGGAGAGCGAAGACTTCTACGTCGGCCACACCCTGGACACGGCGCTCAACGCGCTGGTCGTCGAAGTGCGCCGCGAGCTCGGCTACGCCGCCCGCAACGGCAGCGCCGACGATGGCGACAGCGAGTGCCAGGCGATCCGCGTGGTGAAGGGCTTCGCCGCCGCGCTGCCACAGCTGCGCGTGCTGCTGGACACCGACGTACTGGCCGCCTACCAGGGCGACCCCGCCGCACGCAGCGTCGACGAGGTGCTGCTGTGCTACCCGGGCGTGCATGCCGTGATCCACCACCGCCTGGCGCACTACTTCTACAGCAACGGGCTGCCGTTGCTGGCGCGCATCATCGCGGAGATCGCCCACTCGGCCACCGGCATCGACATCCACCCCGGCGCCACCATCGGCAAGAGCTTCTTCATCGACCACGGCACGGGCGTGGTGATCGGCGAGACGGCGATCATCGGCGAGCGGGTGCGCATCTACCAGGCGGTGACCCTGGGCGCCAAGCGCTTCCCCTCGGACGAGTCGGGCAACCTGCAGAAGGGCCAGCCGCGCCACCCGATAGTCGAGGACGACGTGGTGATCTACGCCGGCGCGACCATCCTCGGGCGCATCACCATCGGCAAGGGCTCGGTCATCGGCGGCAACGTCTGGCTGACCCGCAGCGTGCCGGCGGACAGCAACATCACCCAGGCCACCCTGCAGAACGATTGCGGCGCCTGAGACGCCCTGCCCCGCCAGCAAAGAACCCCGCGCACGCGGGGTTCTGCGCATCAGGCCGAGGTTTCCCGTGGCACGAACAGGCGGCGGGTCAGCATCAGGTGGAGGACGAAGGCGATCAGCGCGGCCAGCGGGATCGCCGTCAGCGCGCGGGTGATGCTGGAGCCGAAATCGGCCTGGCCCCGCAGCACCTCCAGGCGGCCGAAACGGGAAGGCTCGGCATTGGCGTAGGCCACCTTCACCGAGGCGCCCTCCCTGAGGTAAGGCTCGGCATTGGCGGCGGAGGTCTCGAAGGTGCCGTCGTAGGCCTTGCCGGCCACCTCGAAGACATAGTGGAAGTGGTAGGTCTCGCTGGTACGGCCGCGGCGGTGGTGTTCCTCGGTCACGGTGTCCAGGCTCACGGGCGCCACCACCTCGGAATGGTCCTTGAGAATGGCGTTGGCATCGAGGTAGTTGAGGATCGCGGTGACGATGAGGAAGCCGGCGCCAAGCAAGGCGGCGAGGCTCAGCAGGATCATCGACACCTTGCTGAGGGTGCGGTGGGTTTCGGGCGAAGTCTTGAAGCTGATCATGGTGTCCCTTCCGGTTGGTTGCAGTGCCCTGGCGCGCAACGGGTGGCGGGGCCGATGGGTCGATCCACCCGAGGTAACCATGGAAGGCGGCACGGCACCGGAGCACGCAGTACGCACGCCTGCAGCACGGGCCAATCCGTCCATGGAAAGTTAATAGCACTAAGCTAGCATCCAGTTTCAAGGAAGCCCTTGATTGAAGTCACACCCTGTTACATTCATAGCAAGGCCGAGGGCAGACCGCTGCGCGGCAGGGATCGCACTGCCGCCAATGGGCCATGGACGGAACGCTGAGCCACCCCTTCATCCAGTGCAGATAGCCGTTCTAGAGGTACCGATGTGAGCACCACGGCCAACCGATTCTCCTCCCTGCTGCATCTGGTGCGCCTGCACTTCGGCGTTGGCGCCGTCGTGCTCATCGAACCCGACGGCCCGCTCGCCTGCGACGGCATCGACCAGCAAAGGGCTGCGCGCGCGCTGGTCTCCGGCACCCCGCAACCGATAGCCCGCTGCCCCATCGCCGATGGCGGCGGCGAACTGCTGCTGTTCGACGACCAGCCCCGCGAGGTGGACCCGGTGGCGCTGGCCGAATTCGCCAACCTGGCGAGCGAGCTGTTCACCCGGCACCGCGAAGTGCTGGGCATGCGCGAATGGCTGCGGGTGCTACGGGAAAAGGAACAGCGCCTGGCCCTCGCCGTCGCCGGCAGCGGCACCGGCATCTGGGACCGCGACGTGGTCAATGGGCTGATCCACTACTCGCCCGGCTGGAAATCACTGCTGGGCTATGCCGACGACGAGATCGGCACGCGCATCGAGGAGAGCTATACCCGCGTCCATCCCGACGACCTCGACTACGTGAAGCGCAGCATCCTCGAGCATTTCGAGCAGCGCACCCCTGACTACCAGGTCGAGCATCGCCTGCGCCACAAGGATGGCCACTACATCTGGGTGATCAGCCGCGGCAAGGTGGTGGAACGCGACGACCAGGGCCGCCCCCTGCGGATGCTCGGCACCACCACCGACATCACCCGGACCCGCCACATGGCAGAGCGCCTGCAACAGAACCTCGACCTGCTGACGGACCTGACCAACGAGATCCCCGGCATGGTCTTCCAGTACCTGCGCCTCGCCGACGGCAGCGGCAGCTACCGCTACGTCAGCGCCGGCAGCCAGGACGTCTACGGCCTCTCCCCCGAACAGCTGAAGCTGCCGACAGGGCGCGAGCGCATCCTGGCGCTGATCCACCCGGACGACCTGGCCGCCTACCAGGACTCCCTGGAAACCTCGGCGCTGGCCCTCACCCCCTGGCACATGGAATACCGGGTACTGGTCCCCGGCCGCGACACCGGCTGGCGCCAGGGCAACGCCCACCCCAAGCGCCTGGCTGACGGCAGCGTGCTCTGGCACGGCTTCGTCACCGACATCACCGAGCACAAGCGCATCGAGGCGGAGTTGCAGGCGCTGGCCACCACCGACTTCCTCACCCAGTTGCCCAACCGCCGTCACTTCATGTCGCGCATCGAGGAAGAACTGGCCCGGCTGCGACGCCCCACCGGCCATGGAGCCGCCCTGCTGATGCTCGACCTGGATCACTTCAAGGTGATCAACGACCGCTGGGGCCATGCCGTGGGCGATGAGGCGCTGCGCCATTTCGCGACCCTGCTGGTGCAGCAGATGCGGCGGGTGGATTTCGCCGGGCGCATGGGCGGCGAGGAGTTCGCCGTGGTGCTCAACGATGCCAGCCACGACAGCGCCCTGGTGTTCGCCCAGCGCCTGCAGCAGCAGTTGGCGGAGACCCCGCTGCGCCACCAGGGCGAGGTGATCCCGCTGACGGTGAGCATCGGCATCACCCGGATCAGCGCCGACGACGCCACGGCCGAAGCCGCGCTGTCGCGCAGCGACCTGGCGCTCTACCGCGCCAAGGCCAACGGCCGCAATCGCATCGAGAGCCACTGAGCGCACACGCCGCCGTGGCGATGCGGGGGCGAAGCTGGAAGAAGAAGGAGCCGACGCACCGGGCGGTGCGCCGGCGATCCGATCAGTCGGTGCCGTATTTCGGCGAACGCGGACCGTAGAGCAGGCCACCGTTGCGGCCGGTCGAGAGCAGGCGCGCACTGGTCATCCCGGCGATGGGATAGGACGCGTCCTCCATGGAGCTGTTGATGATCTGCTTCACCGCAGCGGTCACCAGCATGCCCACCAGGCCACCGCTGTTGCCGTTGTTGCCCTCCTCGCTGGAGGCGGTCGCCGAGCCGGTCCACAGGGTGGTTCCGCTCTTCAGGTCGACCAGGCGGGCGCTGGCGGTGACGATCGAGGCGCTGCTGATCAGCATGTACTGGGTACCGTACTCGCTCACGGTGACGTAGAGCGCGGCGTCGGCGCCGAAGACCTCGCGCAGCTTGGCCGGCGGCAGCTGGTGGATGTCACCGGCGGCGGTCAGGCCGTTCTGGCGGAAGGTCTCGTCCACCAGGGCCACCGGCAGCACGTAGTAGCCGGCCTCGGCCAGGGGATAGGTGACCTGGGACAGCATGCTGTAGGTCGCCTTCACGTCGGGCGACTCGTTGAGCGGCGGCAGCACGAGGATCGAACGCGGGCGCGCCTCCTTGAAGGCCGAGTAATCCACGCTCTTGGTCGGTGCGCAGCCGCTGATCAGCGCACCGAGCATGGCGCAGGCCAGCAACCGGGAAAACAGGCGGGTCATTGTGCGCCTCCCTTGGCGTTCTTCATCAGGAAGTCCATGTACGAGGCGGACTCGGGGAACAGCGCCTTCTCGGTCTGGAACGCCTGGATCATCTGGTCATCCTTGCCGAGGGTCGAGTACAGCAGGCCGAGCTGGGCGTGGTAGCCCGGCGGCACCGCGCCATTCTTCGCCTTGATCTTCTGCAGGTCGGCTTCCAGCGCCTCGACCTGCGCCTCCCGGGCCTCGCCCTTGAAGTACTGGTTGACCTGGGTCTGGTAGCCCTCCCACTGGTACAGCGTCTTCGGCCCGCTGCAGCCGGCCAGCATCAGGCTGCCCAGCAGTGCCGCCGAGCAGGCGATGGTCTTGCGCATTTCCATTGTCATTCCCTAGAGCATCCGTGATTTCAGTTCTGCGGCTTCCAGGCACCGCTGTCGACCGCATTGACCAGCTTGTTCACCGCCTCGCGCATGGCCAGGTCCAGCACCTTGCCGTTGAGGGTGGAGTCGTAGCTGGCGGTGCCGCCGAAGCCGATCACTTCGCGGTTGGACAGCGCGTACTCGCCCGCGCCCTGGGTCGAATAGACGACCTCGGAGGTGGAGATGTTGACGATGTTCAGCGCCACCTTGGCGTAGGCGATCTGGGTCTTGCCACGGCCGAGGATGCCGAACAGCTGGTGGTCGCCCACTTCCTTGCGACCGAACTCGGTGACATCGCCGGTGACCACGAAATCGGCACCCTTGAGGCGCTGGGCCTGGCCCTTGATCGCCGCTTCCTGCTGGATCTCGCTCATGTTGTCGCGGTCCAGCACGCTGAAGCGGTTGGTCTGCTGCAGGTGGGTGATGAGGATGGTCTTGGCCTGGCCGCCGAGGCGGTCGACGCCGTCGGAGAAGATGCCGCGCATGTAGCTGGAACGGTTGTCGAACTTGCCCACGGCGATGGGCGAGCGGGGGCCGCTATACGGGCGGTTGACGCTTTCGACCTGCTGCACCGCAACGGCGGTGGAGGTTTCGGTGGCGCAGCCCGACAGGCCGGCCAGGGTCACGGCTGCCAGGAGCGGCAGCAGTGCGGTTCTCGAGACGATGCTCATGGGGTTCTCCTTGAACGTGCGGAAAGTGCCGGCGACGACAGCCTGGCGGGCAGCGGCGCGTTGGCGGAATGGATTCGACGGGGCGATCAGGCTGAAGACAAGCGGCGGCAAGCGATCCCCAGGGGCGCGCTCCGGGAAAATCTGCCGGCGGTGATCATGTCGACGAAATGCCGGGCGGCATCGGGCGGTAGCCCAGTGACGGTGCGAGATCGGTACGGGATCGGTGCGGCGGGCCGGAAGAAAACCGGCCGGGCCGAGGGGTGAAGACGACATCCAATGTCCTGCTGCTACGGCTCCATGGATCTTGCTCCCGGACGGCGCGCCGACGCTGCATGCGGACAGGCGCCCCGCCAGGGAACAGACAGGCGCGCGAGAATACTGGCCTTTCGCCGCGAAACCGATGCCGGCCCGACCAGCGGGCGTATCGGCAGGACCTGCTGACCATGCCGTCGCACGCCCTCGCCTTGAGGCTGGCGTCACCCTTTCCAGCTGCGGGGGCCCGAACCCTGAGGCAATTTGCCGCGAGGCGGGTGGAGCCGGGCCTGCATAGATTTAATCCAGACGATTCGTTCTGGAGCCCTGCATATGGATAGCGACGGCGACACCCTCACCCGGGACCACCAGCGGATTCACCAGGAGGCGACGCTCCTGGCCGGCGCCATCACCAACCTGGGGCAGCGCGCCTCGGTCTATCACCATCTCTTTGAGTGCTCCGGCGGACGCAACGTCTTCCCCCTGATCGCCGCACACGGCGCACTGTGGGGTGCCGGCTACTTCGCCCTCGGCATGCGGGTCGGCGCCCTGCTCTCCGCCCAGTTCCTCTTCTCCCCCGCCCTGCGCCAGGACAAGCTGCGCCAGCTGCACGCCTTCGCCGACGCCTTCCGCGAGATCAACCGGCAGGTCTGCGTCGAGGCCTACACGGCCTACCACTTCAGCCGGTTGCATGGCCAGGCGCCGGGGGCAACGCGCTTCCTGCAGCCCCGCCTGCTGGCCGCCCTGGACGCCTGCCACCGCGCCCAGGCCCTGGGCGAGCCCTTGTCGCAACCGGAGCGGCGCGAGCTGTTCGAAGCGTTCTTCCTGTGGGAGCAGGCTGCCATCGTCGGGCCGGCCGTGGAACGTGCCCTGGCGGCATTGGACTGGCCGCTGATCCGCCAGGTCGCGCTGCGCCCGCGCATCGAATTCGCCTACTTCCCCAGCAGCCGCGACATGAAGTTCGCCGACTTCGCCAGCACCGCCGAGCGCATCGAAAAGGGCATGCGCGCCTATGAGCTGGCCGAGCGGGCCGGACTGGACCGGGTGGAGCATGCGCTGCGGGACTACGGGGTACTGCCGGCAGCCTTCTTCCGCGATTCGCTCGCCCATTTCCGCGAGCTTCGCCAGCGCCTCGACCTGCCCGCACAATGCCCGGCCACCGGCTGAGCCAGGCGGCACCACCCGGTGCCGCCATCGATCGTCACCACCGGGGGCAGCGGCATCGCGGAACCCGATCCGCCAGCGATGCCGCACCGGGCCGGGAGGTTCAGGCGGGGTAGAGATGGACGATGCGCTTGCCGTTATGCAGGTCATGGACCTTGTAGCCCTGCAACACGGTCTCCCAGAACGCCGCCGCGCCTTCGCTCTCGACTTCCAGCACCAGCTCATCCTTGCCCCGCCTCTTGAGCAACTCAATGAGCTGGGCGACCGCGCGCCTGCCCACGCCCTTGCCGCGCGCGGGGACGGCGACGAACAGCCGGAATATCTCGAAGAAGCCCGAGTTGCCGGCGGAGGCGCCTCGGATCACGGCGAAACCGACGTAGTCGCCCTCGAGGGCCACCAGGTAGCACTCCTCGTCCAGCGCCGCGGACATCTCCCCGCTCATGACCTGCCTGAAACTGCCGTAACCATCCAGCTCGAGCAGCTTCTCCGCAGCCTGGATACCCGGAGCGCCCGCCAGGTGAATGGAAACCCGATCTGACATGAAGAACTCCTTTTCGTGGTTGGATTCGGGCGCATCCTAGCGACTGGAAACCCGCCGCAATTGATCCGGCGCATGGATTGCCGCACTCTCCCGGACGCACGCTCTCGGGTTCGTGACGCTGTTGGCAAGACGGCGAATGCGGGCCGGGGCCCGGTGCGAGGCGATGGCAGCAGGACGTCCGGCACGGGCAGGACCGATGATCCATGGCCACGCCCCGGGGCGTGATTCCACGGGTTCGAGGAGGAGCGACTGGGAAGGACGGGGACCGTAGCGCCGGGGCTCACTCCTCCCCGTCCAGCACGATGCGACCCTGTTCATCTCGCTGCACTTCGTACAGCTCACCGTGGCGGGTCTTGAGCACCTTGATCTGCATGCGCTCGGCTTCGCCCCGGTGCTTGTGGATCTGCAGGAGGTCGAGTTCCCTGCGGTCATGCTCGCGCGTCCGGTACAGGTTCAACGCCCCCCGGATGGTGGCGAGCAGCTCTTCGTTTTCCCAGGGCTTGGGGATGAACCGATAGATTTCAGCCTGGTTGATCGCCTGCATCAGTGCCTGGTGATCGGCCATGCCGCTCAGGAGGATACGGATGCTGGCGGGCTGGCATTGCTTGGCGAATTGCAGGTAGGTGACGCCATCGATGTCGGGCATATGGTGGTCGCAGACGATCACCTCATAGGGCTTTTCCGCCAGGGCGTGCAACGCCAGGACCGGATCGTCGAACGGTTCCAGCTCCCAGTCGGCATCCCGCATCGCTCGCTGGAGCGTGCGGAGGATCAATGGGTCATCGTCGACCAACTGGATACGTGCCATGGGGACCTCCAGTGAAATCAGGCTGTTTCCGCAACGCGCACGAATACGGTGTAGCGCGTGCCTTCCATCGCCTCGAAGGCGATCAGTTTCTCCACCAGCACCGGGGTCAGCACCTTGCCCGCGTTGAGCAGCAACATGCCGTTGTCCGCGTTGAGGTTGCGTGCCAGCACCATGCCGCCTTCGAGGTCGCGCGTACCCAGCCCGCGCACGCGGGGATCGGCGAGCGTGATGTCCGTCAGGTATGAGGCGCAGACCTGGACGAAGGGCTCGATCATGTCGGGGTCGTACAGCCGCCCCGCGTACTTGCGAATGAACATCAGGGCCTCGTCCCGGTTCATGTTGCGCTCCAGCACCAGGCCTCGTTGCAACTCCACGAAGTCCACGGCGAGCTTGAGCAATCTCGAACCCTGGGGGATGGCGCTGCCCTTGAGGTGGTCTGGAAAGCCGCTGCCATCCCAGCGCTCTTGATGGTGGCGGATCAGCCTTGCCGCATCCTGCATCGGTTCGAGCGACATCAGCAGCGATTCGCTGGTTTCCGGGTAAGCCCTGAAGGTGTCGCGCTCATGGTGGTGCATCAGGTCCGACGGCCTCCCCAGCATGCTGTCGCTCCAGCCGAGCTTGCCCACGTTGTAGAGCGCAGCGGCCATGATCAGGTCGTGCTCCAGCGAAGGCTCCACGAGGCCCGCATTGCAGCAGGCACGGACCAGTTCGTTGAGCGCCTGGTTGGTTTGCTTGCCCTGGGGAAGCCGCTGGTTGACCAGAAGGGAAAAGACCTCGGTGCTGACCACGTAGCTGCGCTTGAGCTCCGCGTAGGCCAGGTCGAGCATGTCGGCCGTCTGCTGGAGCTCTGCGGTACGCGACTCGACGCGTTTCTCCAGCGTCGCATTGAGCTGTTCGAGGGCGGCCTTCTGCTGCCGGGTCACCTTCTCGAGCCGCTGGCGCTCGCGTTCGGAGTGCAGGTGGGCCAGCGACTGTTCGAGTGTGGACAGGAGCTCCGCGTCATCCCAGGGCTTGCTCAGGTAACGGTATATGCGCCCCTCGTTTATCGCCTTGATCAGCGTCGGCATGTCCGTGTAGCCCGTGAGCAGGATGCGGATGGTCTGCGGATGACGTCGATAGATTTCCGCCAGCAGCGTCGCACCGTCCATCGATGGCATGCGGGCATCGGACACGACCAGATCGACGGGATGGCTGGCGAGCAGTTCGAGAGCCTGCTCGCCGCTTTCCGCCAGGAGCAGATCGTAAGGCTGGCTGCGCAGAAGCCTCTTCAGGCTGTTGAGGATGAAGACCTCATCGTCAACCAGGAGCACAGTGAAACGGGTCGCATCCGTGGGTATGTTGTCTTCCATGCCATCCGCTCTTGCCATGGCTCGCATCGGAGCCGGGTCGAAGATGTTTTTCAGCGTAGTCGCTTTCACTGCCCGTAAAGCGGCGAGACACGAGCAATTGCAGGATGGAGATCGACAGGAACGGCACACTTGGACATGACTTGTACGCACTGACGACCGTGTAGCGGAACCATTCAGGTTTTCTCGCCATCGACCCTGGCGCTTGCGAACTGCACCGTATCACCACCCGGCGAGTGAACTTGAACAATGGCCAAGCCCGTACTTTAAGAAGTAAGGGACGGGCCAATTGCAGGGATGTGGCAACCGATGCGCGTATTGTTTCCAGCCAGTCGGGCGGCGCGGCGACATCGACCGCGTGCGCTGCCATGAGCCACTACATTCCTGCGGGAAACCGGCGCGTCCTGATCATCGACGACACCCCTTCGATGCATGAGGACTACCGCAAGATCCTCAGCCCCGAGGCGACACAGGGCCTCTCCTCGATGGAGTCCCTGCTCTTCGGAGTAGCGCAACCCACACCCTCCACCCGCTACGAACTGGATCATGCCTACCAGGGCAAGGACGGCCACGCCCTGGCGGAACAGGCGCTGGCCGAATACCGCCCCTACGCGATGGCATTCGTCGACATGCGCATGCCTCCGGGTTGGAACGGCCTCGAAACCATCGAAAGGCTCTGGCGGCTCGATCCTGATCTGCAGATCGCGTTGTGCACGGCGTTCTCCGACCTGGCCTGGGACGAACTGAGCGAACGCCTGAACCTCAATGACCGGCTGCTGGTGCTGAAGAAGCCATTCGATGCGATCGAGATCCGCCAGATCGCCAACACCCTGACGGCCAAGTGGCAGGCCATGCAGGAGAACAAGATCAGGGTCAAGGCGCTGGAGATCACCATCGAACACCGGGCATCGGAGTTGCTGAAACTCGCGCACCATCTTCAGTACGACGCGCTGACCGGGCTTCCCAACCTGAACCTTCTCCGGGACCGGCTGGTGCGGTGCATCCGCACATCGCCGACGTCCGGATTCTCTCTCCTGTACATCGGCCTAGACCGTCTCAAACATATAAACAACGCCTGGGGCTATCCATTCGGGGATGCCGTGCTGCAGGCGAGCGGCACCGCCATCCAGCGCGCGCTGAAGGACGAGGACGTGCTCTACCGGCCAGGCTCGGACCAGTTCGTGGTGGTGGGCGACTTCGCCGAAAGAGGGGGCGACACCGTTTTTTCCGCCCAGCTCCTGGCCGCCATCGCCACACCGCGCCTCATTGCAGGCGAGGTGCTGGCCGTGACGGCGAGCATCGGGGTAAGCCGCTACCCCGAACACGGCGACGACCCGCGCATGTTGATCAAGCGGGCCGAGACCGCCATGCACGAGGCCAAGGGCCAGGGACGCAACACGGCACGGCTCTACGATCCGATGCTCAAGCAGCGCGCGCGGGACCAGCAGTCACTGGAAGTGGCGATCCGGCGCGCATTGGAAAACGACGAGTTCGTGCTCCATTACCAGCCCAAGATCGACCTGCGTAGCGGCCGCGTCATCGGCTGCGAGGCCCTGATACGGTGGTTCCAGCCCAACGGCGAGGCCATTCCGCCGACCCGCTTCATCCCGGTGGCGGAGGAGTCCGGCCTCATCGTGCCCCTGAGCCGATGGGTGCTGAAGGAGGCGTGCCGGCAGACGCACCTGTGGCATCTTCATGGGCTCGGGCCGCTCTGTACCGCGATCAATCTTTCCCCCGTGGACTTCCGCCAGGGCGACTTCCTCCCGGCACTGAAGCGCGTGCTGGAGAGCTCGGGGGTCGATCCCGGCTGCATTGAACTGGAAATAACCGAGCGCCTGCTGGTGCAGGATCATGAAGGCAGCGCCCTCGTGCTGCAGGGCGCCAAGTCGCTCGGGGTACGGCTGGCGATCGACGACTTCGGCACCGGCTATTCCAATCTCGGCTACCTGAAGCTGTTCCCGGTCGATACCTTGAAGATCGACCAGTCGTTCGTCCGCGACATAGGCGTGCATGAGAAGGACGCGGCCCTCGTCGCCGCCATCATCGCCATGTCCGACAGCCTCGGGCTCACCGTCACGGCCGAGGGGGTCGAGACTGCCGAGCAGCTGGAGTTCCTGACGAGCCGGCACTGCGATGAAGCCCAGGGCTACTATTTTTCACGGGCCTTGCCGGCCGCCGAATTCGCTGAATTCGCCAGGCGTCGCAACGGCCACGCCGGAGCGGAACGATGAACGCCGACATCAAGCGGCGCATCCTGCACCTCGCGCTGGCGATGTTGCCGCTGGCCTCCCCGTGCATCGCCGCGCCGCTCAATGAACCGATCAAGCCCCTGCCGCGCTGGCATACCGAAGACGCGGGCCGAGCCGAGCTGGGCCGCCGGCTGTTCAACGACAGGCGCCTCTCCGCCAACGGGGCCGTGGCCTGCTCCAGCTGCCACCAGCTGGACCGGGGCGGGGCCGATGACAAGCGCCTGTCCGTCGGCCTCAACGGTGACCTGACGCTGGTGAACACGCCCACCGTGTTCAATGCCAGCCTCAACTTCCGCCAGTTCTGGAATGGCCGCGCCGCGAGCCTGGAGGCGCAGGTCGACGATGTCATCCGCAACCCCAGGGAAATGGGGTCCGAATGGCCTGCGTTACTCGCGCGCCTGGCGGCGGACGAGACCTACAGGGACGCCTTCGAGTCGAGCTACGCGGATGGGGTGACCCAGGCCAATGTCCAGAACGCCATCGCGACCTACGAGCGGACGCTGCTCACGCCCAAGGCCCGATTCGACCTGTTCCTGGAAGGCGACTCCACGGCCATCAGCGATGAGGAGAAGGCGGGGTATGCGCGCTTCAAGCAGAGCGGATGCATCTCCTGCCACCAGGGCATGAACGTGGGCGGCAACATGTTCCAGAAATTCGGGGTCATGGGGGACTACTTCAAGGACAAGGGGAGCAGCTCCGAAGCCGACCTCGGGCGCTTCTCGGTCACCGGCCGGGACGAGGACCGCCACGTGTTCAAGGTGCCGGGCCTGCGCAACGTCGAGCTCACCGCGCCCTACTTCCACGATGCCTCGGCGCAGACCCTGGAAGAGGCCGTGGACGTGATGTTCAAGTACCAGCTGGGCCGCAAGGCGGACCCGGAGGATAAGCGGCTGATCATCCTCTTCCTGAAAACGCTGACGGGCGAAACGAAAGGTGCGCAGTGAGCGATATCCGCAGGGGTAACCTCTGGCTCGTGCTGGTAGGCGCCGCGCTCGCGCTCGCCGGCACGCTCCTGTTCCTGTTCTTCCGGGCGGATGCCTACGAGCCAACCCGCTACTTCGGGTCGCTGGCGATACTCCGCCAGATCAAGCAGAGCGATGCCCAATGGGAAGTCCAGGTGCTGCGCTCGCGCATCGGCATCAACCTCGACTACGACCTGCTGGTCGACCCGCTCAGCGAAATGGACAGCAACTGGCAGCGCCTCGAACAACGCCTCGCAGAGGCGCCCCTGCACAACCCGAAGCGCTGGGAACGGAACAAGGAACTCTACAGGACGGCGCTGGAGGAGAAGTCCGGCCTGATCGAGGCGTTCAAGTCGCATAACGCCATCCTGCGGAACTCCCTGAATTTTCTACCCACTGCCGAAGACGACGTGCAGAACCTGATCAATGACCAACGCAGCAGCATGGTGCTCGACACGATGTCCGGCTACGTGTTCGACGCACTCCTGAGCACGATGGAGTATTCGCAGGTCACGACAAACGAAAAGGCCGAGGAGATTCAGCTCAACCTGCAGAAGATCGAGGAGCAGAAGGCCGGGCTGAGCCCGGACATCGGCAGCGCCCTCGATCTGTTCTCGGCTCATATTCGGACCGTTCTCAGCGAACAGAAGCAGGTCAACGCCCTGCTCAATCAGATTGCCGCCGTGCCTGTAGCCGCACGCCTGGATGCGCTGATCGAAGTCCTGAGCGGGGAGCAGTTCGCGGCCGCCGCCCAGGACCAGGTTTCCCACCGATACCTGCTTCTGTTCGCGGCCATCCTGGCGGCGCTGCTGCTGTTCCTGGGCTATTGGCTCCTGCGCAGCTATGCGCAGATCAACCGCATGAACCAGGCGTTGCAAGCCGCCAATGACGAACTCGAACGACGGGTACAGGTGCGGACCCATGAACTGCAACACGCCCAGAGCGAGCTGGTTGCCGCTGCCCGGCATGCGGGCATGGCCGAGATCGCGACCAACGTGCTGCACAACGTCGGTAATGTGCTGAACAGCGTGAATATTTCCGCCGACCTGGTGGCGCGCAGGGTGCGCAACTCCAAAGCGCTCGGCCTGGCCAGGGCGGTGGAGATGATGACGGCGCACCAGGAGGACCTCGGCGCCTTCATCAGTCACGACGAGAAGGGGAAGCTGCTGCCCGGCTACATTGCCCAGGTATCGGAGGCGCTCTCTTCGGAGCGGGAGAGCATCGTCAATGAGCTCGAGCAGATGACCCGGAGCGTCAACCACATCAAGGAGATCGTCTCGACCCAGCAGTCCTACGCTGGCCCCTCCAGCATCGTCGAGCCCATCAGCATCAATGAACTCATGGACGATGCGTTGCGCATGCAGTCCGATTCGCTGGTCCGGCACCAGGTCGAGATCGTGAAGGAGTATGACGACCTGCCGGAGGTCGTCCTGGACAAGCACCGCACCCTGCTCATCCTGGTGAACCTGATCAGCAACGCCAAGCAGGCCATGAGTGCGCAGGAGGATCGGCCACGGCGCCTGACCCTGTCCGTGCAACTGGGGGCCTCCAGCCTGACCATACGCGTCCGGGACAACGGCGAGGGGATCGAGCAGGCCAACCTGACGCGCATCTTCGCCCACGGCTTCACCACCCGGAAAGACGGCCACGGTTTCGGGCTTCACAGTTGCGCGCTCGCCGCCATCGAGATGGACGGCTCGTTGCGGGTCGAAAGCGACGGCCCGGGAATGGGAGCCTGCTTCACCCTGGAAATCCCTATGAAGAAGAGAGGGCTGGCGCATGGACAACCCGGGTAACCGCCGCATTCTGCTGATCGACGACACGCCGTCCATCCACGACGACTTTCGCAAGATCCTCGCGCCGGAGCCCAGCGATACCCAGGCGCTGGATGCATTCGAAGCGCAGTTGTTCGGCACGGGCCCGACCATGGAGGCGAGAGAGTTCGAGATCGATTCGGCCTGTCGCGGCCAGGACGGCCTGAAGCTGCTGGAGATGGCACTGGCCGAGGACAGGCCCTATGCGATGGCCTTCGTCGACATGCGCATGCCGCAGGGGTGGGATGGAGTGGAAACCATTGAGCACCTCTGGCAGGCGGACCCACGGCTGCAAGTCGTCGTCTGCACGGCATATGCCGACTATTCATGGGAAGAGCTGCTCGCCAGGCTGCGGGTGGCGGACAGGCTGCTGATCCTGAAGAAGCCCTTCGACAATATCGAAGTCAGCCAGCTCGCCTGTTCGCTCACCGCCAAGTGGGACATGACCCAGCGCCTGCAGCAGCAGATGGAAAGCCTCGAACACCAGGTGCGGGTCCGGACCGAGGACCTGACACGTACCAACAGCGTCCTGCAGCAGGAGATGGCCGAGCGCAAGCAGTTGGAAAGCCAGTTGATACAGAACGAGAAGCTGGCGTCGATCGGCCAGCTCGCCGCTGGCGTGGCGCATGAGATCAACAACCCGATCGGCTTCATCTCGTCCAATCACAGCACGCTGGAAACCTACTTCCGCGAACTGCTTGAAGTCCTTAAGGCCTATGAATCGGCGGAGCCATCCATCGCAGACGAGGACTTGAAGGCGCGGGTGATCGCCCTTCGCAAGCGGGTCGACCTGGATTACCTCAAGGACGACATCCCCTCGCTGCTGAATGAAACGAGGGAAGGCATCGGCCGGGTCCGCAAGATAATCCAGGACCTGAAGGACTTCTCCCGCGTCGATACCGACACGGAGTGGCAATGGGCCGATATCCATCAGGGCATAGAGTCGACGCTGAACATCGTGGCGAGCGAGGTGAAGTACCGCGCCGACATAGTGCGGAACTTCGGCGACCTGCCGGAGGTGAAATGCCTGCCCTCGCAGATCAACCAGGTCGTCATGAATCTCGTGGTCAACGCAGCGCAAGCCATGGGGGAGGCACGAGGAAGAATCGTGATCACCACCTGGGCGGGCGACGGGCGGGTGTGGATCGAGATAGCGGATGACGGCAGCGGCATTCCTGCTGATGTGCTGCCCCACATCTTCGATCCGTTCTTCACCACCAAACCGGTCGGCAAGGGCACGGGCCTTGGGCTTTCGCTCTCCTATGGGATCGTGCAGAAGCACGGCGGCGCCCTGTCGGTGCAAAGCCATGAAGGCGAAGGAACCCGCTTCAAGATCGAACTACCGATCGATGCGTCACATCGCCAGGCATGAGCGCTGCCCTTCTTCGGATCGCTAGCGGCATACCGCTCCAGCTACTAGATTGATTCAGCGCACTGGCGTAGCAGCACCCGGCGCGCACAGACAGGGAACAGTGGCGAGAATGGAGGCAGGTCATGCCATACCGTAAAAATGGCTGGGAAATTTCTGCAGGCTATCGAGGCGGAGAAATAAGCGGTCCGGGAGGGGAAATCATCTATTTCGGAACCCATCACGACCTGTCGAAGATCGCGAACAGAGTTGATCTGCGCCATATGAGCCATGGCATGGATGACACCGCAGATAAGTGCATTCCCTGTTTCATAGCGGCTGCGGACATCATCCATTCGGAACTGCAAACCAGGGGCTCCGCGACGGTACATTGCGCTAACGGTAACAGCAGGACCTCCTTCGCACTCATCGCGTACCTTTGCCGTTACGCCGGGTTCACGATCGAAGACGCCGGCACGTTCCTGACAAAGGGCCAGGCAGAGCGCACCGACATCACCTTCTCCCTTACGAAACAGGTCAATAACAACAGCTATTGGGGTTGGCTAAACGAGGCGAAGTGGTCCGAGATTGTTACCGATGCCTCCAGGGGGACTGACTACAGGGCGATGTACAGCGTCTCGGGCCCATCAAAAAGCGGAAACAAGGTGCACCACGCCGTTCAGACGAATATCTCCCGCGAGATACCCAGCGCACACGCAGTGGAGGATGACGACAGCTCCAGCAGTTCCGACTCTGTGCATTACTCCTATGGAATGCGCATTCGGGAATCCGAAGTCCGCGAACTCAAAAAGAATGCGGCGGTTTATATGGGGTACAAGTATTAGGTCAGCCCGATTTGCGTGTGAAGCTGTGTGCTTTCTAACGGGGAGCCTTGCCAATCAACCGGATAGCACTTGCCCGACACCTGGAGCCACCCGTGGCAAAGGGATGATCACAGAGGGCAGAGAGCGTTGCCTGGAGTGGCAAGACCACCTGAGCGCCCGAGCCCTGGCGCTGTGCAGCCAGCGGAGGGCAAGGCTTCCTGATAGACTTGCACCCCTTCCCGCATGATCCGGATCTGGGCCAGACAGGCCGCAGTTCCATCCGTGCGCTTTCGTTTCCTGAGCGTCGCCATGTCATCCGGAAACGGCCCCAAACCGCCCTCTATCAGCTGTACGAAAATGCTTAAAGAAATAGCCTCTAGCCCAGCAACCACGCGCCCTGCGCTGTCCCGCCGCTTCTCCGTTGCGCCGATGATGGATTGGACGGACAGAAATTGTCGGTTCTTTCTGCGCCTGCTCTCGCGCCATGCGCTGCTGTATACGGAGATGGTCACCACAGGGGCGCTTCTGCAAGGGGATCGGGCGCGTTTCCTCCGCCACGACGAGGCGGAGCACCCGCTGGCGTTGCAGCTAGGTGGCAGCGTACCGGTGGACCTGGCGGCCTGCGCACGCTTTGCGGAGCAAGCGGGTTACGACGAGGTGAACCTCAACGTCGGCTGCCCCAGCGACCGGGTGCAGAACAACATGATCGGTGCCTGCCTGATGGGCCATCCGGCCCTGGTGGCCGACTGCGTGAAGGCGATGCTGGATGCGGTGGCGATCCCGGTTACGGTCAAGCACCGCATCGGCATCAACGGTCGCGACAGCTACGCCGAACTATGCGATTTCGTCGGCCAGGTGCGGGAGGCTGGCTGCCGCAGCTTCACCGTGCATGCGCGCATCGCGATCCTCGAAGGGCTGTCGCCGAAGGAAAACCGTGAAATCCCGCCACTGCGCTACGACGTCGCCGCGCAGCTGAAGAAGGATTTCCCGGATCTGGAGCTGATCCTCAATGGCGGCATCAAGACCCTGGACGAGTGCGCGACGCATCTCGAGGTATTCGACGGCGTGATGCTTGGCCGCGAGGCCTATCACAACCCCTACCTGCTGGCGGGCGTGGATGCGCGGCTGTTCGGCGACGACAGGCCGCAACCGACCCGCGCCGAGGCCCTGGCGGCGTTGCGCCCCTATATAGAAAGGCACATCGCGGAGGGCGGGCAGATGCATCACATCACCCGCCATGTACTGGGACTGGGCCAGGGCTTCCCCGGCGCACGGCGCTTCCGCCAGTTGCTCTCGGTGGACGTGCACAAGACCACCGAGCCGCTGGGGTTGCTGGATCAGGCCACCGAGCTGTTGCGCGGCCACTGAGCCGCGTTCTGGCTCGGCGCCAGGCAATACCCCTTATGCCCACCGGGCACGACAAGGCCGCTCTCCAGCATGCGGCCGAGCACCTGGCGCACGCTGATCAGCGAGAGAGGCTCGCCGGCGGCATTCAGGCGTTCGTGCAGCAACCGGGTGGATATGCCGCCGCTTTCCTGGCTGGCGTCGCAGAGCACTTCCAGTACTTTCAGGCGAGGCAGGCTGGCTTTCAGTCCGACCTCCTGCAGCAGGTGGCGCAGGTGCTGGTGGTCGCTCATCGGCATGGTATGACTCCTTGACGTATCTGTTGCCTGTTCGGCTTGCATGGAGGCTGGCGGTCCTGCCGGCCTCTTTTTCCCTGAAAAATCAGGGGCTCTAACAATAAAGACGAACGGGAACGAAAAACCCGCAAGAAAAACGGAAAAAAATCAGAATCCGGCGGTCAGACAGGGGCGGTACTTCCCCTCGATCCCTTCAGGGAGAAAGACGCGGGACAGGGCCGCGAATTTACCCGCGCCACCCCGTTGAGCGCGCCAGGGCGCTCGGGTAAGGTCACGCCATCTGCAACGACAAGGCTTCGTCCATGACATCCAAGCTGGATCAACTCAAGCAGTTCACCACCGTGGTCGCCGACACCGGTGACCTCGACGCCATCGCCCGCCTCAAGCCGGTCGACGCCACCACCAACCCCTCGCTGCTGCTCAAGGCCGCCGCCCTGCCCCGCTATGCGGAACTGCTCGATGCAGCCGTGGCCGGCAGCGCGGGCGATCTGGGCCTGGCCTGCGACCGCTTCGGCGTCGCCGTCGGCCAGGAGATCCTCAAGGTGATCCCGGGCCGCATCTCCACGGAAGTCGACGCGCGCCTGTCCTTCGATACCCAGGCCACGCTGCGCCGCGCCGAGCGCCTGATCGGCCTGTACGACAAGGCTGGCATCGGGCGCGAGCGCGTGCTGATCAAGATCGCCTCGACCTGGGAAGGTATCCGTGCCGCCGAGCAACTGGAGCGCGACGGCATCCAGACCAACCTCACCCTGCTGTTCAACTTCGCCCAGGCAGTCGCCTGCGCCGACGCCGGGGTATTCCTCATCTCCCCCTTCGTCGGGCGCATCTACGACTGGTACAAGAAGGCCGAGGGCCGCGACTTCGCAGGCGCCGAAGACCCGGGCGTGCAGTCGGTCTCGCGCATCTATCGCTACTACAAGGCTCACGGCTACGACACGGTGGTGATGGGTGCGAGCTTCCGCAACCTCGGCCAGATCGAGCAATTGGCCGGTTGCGACCGCCTGACCATCAGCCCCGACCTCCTGCAACAGCTCGCGGACGACCAGGGCAGCCTGGAGCGCAAGCTCAGCGCCGGCAGCGACAACGAAGCACGCACCGCGCTGGACCAGGCCCAGTTCCGCTGGCAGTTCAACGAAGATGCGATGGCCACCGAGAAGCTCGCCGAAGGCATCCGCCTGTTCGCCCGCGACCAGGAAAAGCTCGAAGCTCTGCTCAACGCCCGCCAGAAATAAAAACGCGCGCGCAGCCACAAGGCTGCGCGCGCGGGTTCACCAATCAGGGGGAAAGACGATCAGCTGCGCTCGAGGGCGCTCACCAGATCGTGGAAGGCTTCTCGATTGGACTCGTTGAGCCCCATCAGGATGCGGTGTGCTTCCAGCACCTTGGTGCGTACCACGTCCTCGGTCTGGTCCTGCGGAGGCAGGTCTTCCAGGCATTCCGGGCATGGCAGCGGCTTGCCGACGATGTTGAACACCTGATCGAACCCCATCGACTGCAAGAGTCGGGTGATGTCCGGATGGGTGGTCACTACGGTCGGCAACAGTCCCACCTTCTGCCGCGAGAGGATCGACAACTTGGCCAGGAGGCCCAGCGTGGTGCTGTCGATGCTACGAGTTTCCGTGAGATCGATGACGATCGCAGAGAAATTCAGCGCGGAGAAGATCTTTTCAATGGTCGCATCCAGAGCCGAACACAAGGTAAGGCGAATTTCACCGACGAACTTCAGGACGAAGGTCCCGTTCTGCTCGGCAAACTGGATTTTACCGGTACTCATGCAAGGTTCCTGCTCAACACCAGCAAGGCGATATCATCCGGCATCTCGCCCAGATTGGCCAGTCCAAACACCTGTCGCAAGCCATCCAGACTGCCACCTGCCGTGCACACCAGTTCCGGTAGCGCGGCTTCTTTTTCTTTGAGCGTATCTCCCGGCAAAAGGTCCAGAATGCCGTCGGATAAAAGGGTCAGGCTGAAGGATGGCGGCAACTCGAGGACCTGATCCTCGTAGGTCGCCTCATCGAACAGTCCGACGGGCAGGCCACGCCCGCTCAGGTAGCGTGCCTTGCCTTCGCTGAACAGCACCGGCAGCGGCAGGTGCCCGCCAATGCTGTAGGTCAGCAAACCGCTCTCCTCGTCTATCACCCCGCCGAGCATGGTCACGTGCTTGCCCAGCTTGCAGTTGATCAGGCCGCGGTTGATGTGGCCGAGCACATCGGAGGGCTTGAACTCGGGAAGCATGCCGCCACGCCGGGACTCATAGAGCAGCCGGGTGGTCATGAACTTCAACAGCACGGTGACGAAGGCCGAGGACGCGCCATGGCCCGAGACGTCGGCCAGGTAGAAGGCGACGCGGCGCTCGTCCACGCGGAAATAATCGACGAAATCCCCAGACAGGTAGAGCGACGGGATGATCTGGTGGGCGAACTTCAGTCCGTCCACCGTCCAGGGCGTCACCGGCAGCATGTTCATCTGCACCTGGCGCCCGGCGTTCTGGTCTTCCTGCAGCAGGTGCAGGCTGGCCTGGAGCTCGCGGTTGGCCGCCTCCAGCTCCTCGCGGTAGCGCTGGTTCTCGACGCGCAGGGCGTAGCGATCCAGGGCCCGATGCACGGAGTGCTCGAGCACCGCCAGGTCTTCCAGGGGCTTGATCAGGTAGTCGGCAGCGCCCAGGCGCAAGGCCTCGACGGCATCGCTCATGACACCCGCACCGGACACGACGATGACCGGGGTATCGGATTGCAGTTGATTTACGCGGCGGATGAGTTCGAGGCCGTCGACTTGGGGCATGCGCAGGTCGCAGATCACCAGATCGGGATGTTCCTGCTCGAAAACCTGCAGCCCCTGCAAGCCATTGGCAGCCTGCAGGACGCTGAAACCACTGTCTTCCAGATAGGCCGCAAGGCTTGCGCGCACTACCTCGTCGTCATCGATGATCAGCAGCTTGGCACTGGTATTGTGCATGGAGTATCCAGGCAAACGGCGCCGGGGGACGGGCTGGTTGAACACCCGGCCCAAGGCCCTGGTGCGCGTATGGGGGTTCGCTTCAAGGCGCAGACGGTACTCCCATCCGCGGGGCGATTCAAGCGTGCACCGATTGTCGAAACCTGCCTTTACACAAGAAATCGACGGGAGTTATAAGAAGCTCGGGGAGAGTCCATCAAATACAAGAGGACAGTGGCAATGAGCCAAAGCGATCGAGCCTATAGCGAGAAACGCGATTTCATCCGGATGCAAGTCGAAGCCCATGTCGTCCTGCATCATGCCGGACGCGAGATTCCCGCCCTTTGCCGCGACCTCTCCAGCACCGGCATGCAGCTGGAAGCGGACGTGGAGCTGGCGATCGGCGACAAGGTCAAGGTCCACATCCCATCCGATCACGCCGAACTGCAGGGCCTCGAAGCCGAGGCAGAGGTGGTGCGCGTGAGCGACGGGGAGAACGGTGGCAAGTCCATCGGGCTCGCCATCATCTCGATGCGCTGAGCGATGACCTGAAACGAAAAAGGCGGCCAGATGGCCGCCTTTTTCATGCCCACGAAGGCCTAGAAGTCGTCCTCGACCTCACCGTCGCGCACCTTGAACTCACGGTTCTGCAGGTAGGCGTTGCGGATGAAGTTGTACTTGTCGCCCTGGATGAACTTCTCCGCCGACAGCAGGTTGGCGCGGGTGTCGATGACGTTGACGCCACGGATCACGTTGCGGGTCGGCACATGGTCGATGTACGGGTACGGGCCGAGGTAGCTGTCCGGGATCTTCGCAGGCGCGTCGCGCAGGGTGCTCGGGCCCAGCAACGGCAACACCACGTACGGGCCACTGCCCACGCCCCAGGCGCCCAGGGTCTGGCCGAAGTCCTCGTCGTTGCGCTGCAGCCCCATGCGGGTGGCCACGTCGAACACGCCCAGCAGGCCGAAGGTCGTGTTGAAGATCAGGCGACCGGTGTCGACACCGGCGTCGTGGAACTTCGCCTGCAGCAGGTCGTTGGCCAGGTTGCTGACATCGCCGACGTTGCTGAACACGTTGTGCACGCCATCCTCGACGAAGTCGGGGGTCACCGCCTGGTAGCCCTGCGCGACCGGCTTCAGCGCGTAGGTGTCGAGGGTGTCGTTGAAGCGGAAGATCACCCGGTTGACGCCCTCCCACGGGTCGCTTTCCGCCGCACCCGCCGCCAGCGGCAGCAGCGCCAGCCCAGCCACGACGCACACACGACCAAGACGATCGAGCCACCCGGTGCCGATCATTCGCATTGCAGACTCTCCTAGAGAAAAGTAGTGTGGCAGCCCCGCGGGCAGCCCGGTGAGGCGCGCATTATACGGCCATCGGGAACGCAATAGGCAGCATAGCGAAGGCCACCGATGCAGGAAAAACGATTGCTTCATATTGCTCGCATCCCAGTGCGCTGGGGCGACATGGACAGCTACGGCCACGTCAACAACACCCTCTATATCCAGTACCTGGAAGAAGCCCGGGTCGCCTGGTTCGAGCGCCATGGCATCCCCATGAGCAACGTCGAGCAGGGCCCGGTCGTCCTGCAGACCCTGCACACCTACCTGCGCCCCGTGGTGCACCCGGCCACCGTGGTTGTCGAACTGTTCGCCGGCCAGGTCGGCAGCTCCAGCCTGGTGGTCGAGCATCGCCTGAGTACCGAGGAAGACCCGCAATCCACCTACGGCGAAGGCTACTGCAAGCTGGTCTGGGTCGATCACGCCAGCAACCGGCCGATCCCCGTGCCCGCCGCCCTGCGCGCCTTGATGGACGGCGCCTGAGCGTCATCTTTCCGTCATCGCCGCGTCATCCGCCGAAGCTAGGCTGGACCTGACCCCGTCAGGATGACCTCGCCATGCCCACCCGCACACCGCCCGCGTTCAACGCCCTGCTCTTCGGCCTGTCAGGCTGCCTCGTGGACTTCGGCGCCCGGACCCTCCCCGTAGCCCTGACCCGCACCCTGCCCCGCTGCGCCCCGGAGCGCCTGCAGGAAGCCGCCAACCTGCCGCCGACCCAGGCCCTCGGCCATGCCCTGCAGCGCCCGGCCAAGGCCGCCGAGCTCGCCCGCTTCGCCGAAGCCCTGGCCAGCGCCGCCGACGAACACGCCGAAGCGGCCCCGGGCCTGGACCAGCTCCTCGACCTCCTGGCCACCCGGCAGATCCCCGGCGCCTGGCTGGACGAACTGCCCGAAGGCACCACCCACGCCCTCTCCGGCCCCCTGGCCAGCACCCTGGCTGCCGGCAACGACCCCGACTGCCGCCCCTGGCCCGCGCCCGACGCCTGCTGGAGCGCCCTCGCCAGCCTAGGCGTCGACCGCCTCGAAGGCTGCGTGCTGGTCAGCGGCGAGCCGCGCCTGATCCAGGCCGGGCTCAACGCCGGGCTGTGGACCGTGGGCCTGGCCACCAGCGGGCGCCTTTGCGGCCAGGCCCTCGGCGACTGGCAGGCCCTGCCCAGCAGCGAACGCGACCCGCTACGCGCCCGCGCGACCCTGGAGCTGTACCGCCTGGGCGCCCATTCGGTGATCGACCACCTGGGCGAACTGCCCGCCTGCCTGGACGACCTGGCAGCGCGCCGGCAGAAGGGGGAAAAGCCCTGAGCCGGCAATTGTTACAGCCTTGATCGGGATCAGGCACGCCTCTCACTCCTGGATTAATCTCAACGACACGAGGGACCTTTTGGCAGCCGCCGGAGGTCCACTCCAAAGTCTTATGAAAGGAGAACGCCATGTCTGAACGTCTGCAGCAGCAACTGCAAGAACTGCGCGAGCAGTTGGCCAGCGACGCCCCGATGGATGAAGAGGAACGCGCCGAGCTGAACACGCTGATCCAGGACATCGAACTGCAACTGGCCACCGAGCCGGCCACCCCGCCCGACGACAGCCTGGTGGATGGCGTCAACCTCGCGGTCGAGCGCTTCGAGATCAAGCACCCGACCCTGGCCGGCACCTTGCGCAACATCGTCCAGAGCCTGGCGAACATGGGCATCTGACGGCAGCTGCAACCAAAAACCCCGGCCTTGTGCCGGGGTTTTGCGTTCTGGGGCCGTAGCCGGGCCTCAGCCCGGAAAAATGGGCCGCCTACTGCCGTGCCAGCCGCCCGTTGTCCGGCACCAGCACGTGGGTGCTGCGGTAGGGGTTGATATCCAGCCCGCCCCGGCGCACGTAGCGGGCATGCACCGTCAGGTACTCCGGCTTGAGCAGGCGCTGCAGGTCGAGGAAGACGCGCTCCACGCACTGCTCGTGGAAGTCGCAGTGCTGGCGGAAGCTGACGATATAGGCCAGGAAGCTGGCGTGATCCAGGCGCGCGCCCTTGTACTCCACCACCAGGGTGCCCCAGTCCGGCTGGCTGGTGACCGGGCAATTGGACTTCAACAGGTGGCTGTGCAACGCCTCTTCCACCACCTCGCCAGCATCGGCGCGCAGCAGCTCCGGCTGTGGGTGCTCGTAGTTGGCGATGGTGATATCCAGGTCGTCGATGCAGACGCCGGCGGCACGGGCCACCCCGTCGGCTTCCACCTCGGCCAGGCTGCGCACCCGCACCTGCACCGGTGCACCGGCGGCGGCGGACAGGTCCTTCTGCAGCACCGCCACCAGCGCGGCGGCATCGACGAAGGCGCTCTGGTTCAGCGAGTTGAGGTAGAGCTTGAAGGACTTCGACTCGATGATGTTCGGCGAATCCGCCGGGATGGCGAACTCGCCGATGGCCACCACCGGCTTGCCGGACGGGGTCAGCCAGGACAGCTCATAGCAGTTCCAGAAATCCACGCCTTTATAAGGCAAGGTCTCCGCCGTCAGCCCCAGTTCGTTCCACTTCGCCACGCGGGAGATGGGGAACAGCAGTTGCGGGCTGTAGGTACTGATGTACTCGCTGGATTTGCCCAGCGGCGAGTGTTCGGCGGGATGCTGCATGAGGAAGGCGACCTGAGCGGGAAAACCCGGCAATTGTATACAGGCCGCCGCCCGCCGCAAAACCCGCCCGGTGCCCGCTCAGAACCAGGCCCGCAGCCCCACCACCCAGGCGCCCTCCTCGTCCGCCTCGCCCGCCTCACGCAGCCAGTCGCCGCTGCGCCCATAGGTGCGCTCCCACTCGTAGCCGACATAGGGCGAGAAGTCCGGCGCCAGCCGCCAGTGCAGGCGCAGCCCGGTCTCCAGCGTGCTGCCACCCGCGCCGCGCCCCAGGTCGCGGTCATCCGCCAGGGCCAGGTCGTATTCCAGGCGCGGCTCCAGCACCAGGCGCCGGGTCAGCAGCAGCTCGTACTCCGCCTCCAGGCGCAGGGAGGGGTCGCCCCGCTCGCTGACGAACAGGTTCGCCTCCACCTCGAACCACTGCGGCGCCAGGCCCTTGATGCCGAGCACCCCATGGCTGCGCGAAGGCCCCGGCTGGTCGTCATGGCGCAACCCCGCCTGCCAGTCGAAGAACTCGCTCGCCATGCGCCGGTAAAGCAGCTGCGTCTCGCTGTCCACGGTCGGGCCACCGGCGTCGCGCAGCCCCTCGCTTTTCAGCACCAGCTTGTGCAGGTCGGTGCCGTACCAGCCCTCCGCCTCCCAGGCCAGTTGGGCGTCGTTGCCATGCAGGCGGCTCTCCAGGCGATCGAAGCCGAAGTAGCCGACGGGCATGGCATCCATGTCCATCGCCAGCGCCGCCGGGCTGGTCAGAACCGCCAGCAACCCCCATTCAATGCTGCGCATGGGCGGCCTCCTTCATGTCCATGGCATCGCCCAGGGACCGGCTGCTGCCGTCGGGCGCCTCGACCACCACCTTGCGGAACATGCCGCTGGCCATGTGGTAGATCAGGTGGCAGTGGAAGGCCCACTCGCCGATGGCGTCAGCCGGCACATCCACCTCCAGGGTGCTGCCCGGAGCGACGTTGACCACGTGCTTGAGCGGGTTGAGCCGGCCGTTGCCCTTGTCCAGCTGCATCCACATGCCGTGCAGGTGCATGGGGTGGTTCATCATCGTCTGGTTGACGAAGCGGAAGCGCACCCGCTCCCCGTAGCGCAGGCGGATGGGCTCGGCCTCGGAATACTTCACCCCGTCGAAGGACCAGAAGTAGCGCTCCATGTTGCCGGTGAGCTTCAGCTCGATGGTGCGGTCCGGCGCGCGGTAGCGGGCATCCGGGCGCATCGCCTTGAGGTCGCCGTAGACCAGCACCCGCCCGCCCTCGGCCTCCGGCGCCACGCCGCTGCCCGACGCATAGTCTGGGTTGCCCGCCGGGGCTGCAGGCATCCCGTGGCCCATCGCGGCATGGTCCATCCCGGCCATGGCCCCGTGGTCCATGCCAGCCATGTCGCCCATGTCGCCCATGTCGTGGGCCATGCCCATGTCCGCCATGGTCAGGCGACGCGGCGCCCCCAGCGGCGGCACCTCGCCGGCCATGCCCTCGCGCGGGGCCAGGGTGGCGCGCACCAGGCCGCGCCGGTCCATGGCTTCGGCCAGCAGCGAATAGGCGCGGTCCTCGGTGGGCTGCACGATCACGTCGTAGGTCTCCGCCACCGCCATGCGCAGGCGGTCCACGGTCACCGGCAGCACGTCGTTGCCGTCGGCCTGCACCACGGTCATCGGCAGGCCGGGGATGCGCAGGTCGAAGTAGCTCATGCCCGAGGCGTTGATGATGCGCAGTCGCACCCTCTCGCCGGGCTTGAACAGCGCCGTCCAGTTCTGCGCGGTGTCGCGGCCGTTGACCAGGAAGCGGAAGCCGCTGACATCGGCGATATCGGTCGGCGACATGCGCATGCCGCCCCAGGCCCAGCGGTCCCTCAGCGTCGCCCAGACGCCATCGCGAACGGCATCGCGGAAGAAGTCCCCCACCGTCAGCTTCTGGTCGTTGTAGTACTCGGCGTCCTTCTTCAGGTTGGCCAGGGTGCGTTCGGGCTTCTCGTCCTGCCAGTCGAACAGCATCACCGTGTATTCGCGGTCGTAGCGGTACGGCTCGCGGGCACGGGGCTCGATGACCAGAGGCCCGTACAGCCCCTCCTGCTCCTGGAAGTCGCTGTGGGCGTGGTACCAGTAGGTGCCCGACTGCTGCAGGCGGAAGCGGTAGGTGAAGGTCTGCCCGGGCTTGATGCCGGGGAAGCTGATGCCCGGCACGCCGTCCTGGTCGTAGGGCAGGATGATCCCATGCCAGTGCAGCGAGGTGTCGCGGTCCAGGCGGTTGGTCACGCGGATCGCCACCTCCTCGCCCTCCTTGAAACGCAGCTCCGGGGCGGGGGACTGGCCATTGATGGTCAGCGCCGGCCGGCTGCCGTCGCTCAGCTCCACCCGGCCTTCATCGATCACCAGGTCGTAACTGCCGCCCAAGGCGTCGGCGGCCAGGGCCAGCAGCCCGGCGCCGATCAGCGTGCGCTTCATGGCGTGACCTTGAGGCGGCCCACCATCCCCGCCTGGTAATGGCCGGGGATGTTGCAGGCGAACTCCAGCCCGGTGGCGGCGCTGAATGTCCAGGTCAGCTCGGCGGTCTTGCCCGGCTCCACCAGCACGCTGTTGGGGTCGTCGTGCTTCATCATCGCGCCGTGGTCCATGCCGGCCATGTCGTGGCCCATCTTGCCGGGGTCCATCTGGCCCATGCCGTGGTCCATGCCGGTGGGGGTGAGCATGCCCATCTGCTGCATCTGCAGCATTTCCTTCTGGTGCGCCGCATGCATGGCGGCGTCGCCCAGGTTGAACTCATGCAGCAGGGCGCCGGTGTTCTTCAGCACGAAGCGCACCGTCTCGCCCGCCTTCACGTCCAGCTCGGCCGGCTCGTAGTACATATCGCCGAGGGTGATCTCCACGGTGCGATCGGCCTCGGCGGCCTTGCCCGGGTGACCGAAGCCGTAGCCCCCGGCCGGGGTGTCGGCCAGCACCGGCAGGCTGATGGAAAGGCCCAGGGCCAGGGCGATGAGGGAGGATTTCATGAGGTGCTCCTTGAGTGACGATGGCGCCACCTTAGGCACCCCAGGCTGGCGCCTGGCTGACCGCGACATTACAACTTTGTCAGCTTGCGCCACCGGCGGCCGCCGTCGCGGTATAAAGCAACCGTTCCCCGCCACGAGTACTCCATGAAACTGCTGATAGTCGAAGACCAGCCCAAGACCGGCCAGTACCTGCGCCAGGGCCTGGGCGAGGCCGGCTTCCTCGTCGACCTCGCCAGCGATGGCATCGCCGGCCAGCACCTGGCCCTCACCGGCGATTACGACCTGATCATCCTCGACGTGATGCTCCCCGGCCGCGACGGCTGGCAGGTGCTGCGCACCCTGCGCGAGGCGGGCCTGGAGATACCCGTGCTGTTCCTCACCGCCCGCGACGCCGTGGAAGACCGCGTGCACGGCCTGGAGCTGGGCGCCGACGACTACCTGGTCAAGCCCTTCGCCTTCGCCGAGCTGCTGGCCCGCGTGCGCACCCTGCTGCGCCGGGGCAGCGCCGGGCAGCAGGACACCAGCCTGCAACTGGCCGACCTGCGCCTCGACCTGCTGCGCCGCCGGGTGGAGCGCGACGGCCAGCGCATCGACCTCACCGCCAAGGAATTCGCCCTGCTCGAACTGCTGCTGCGCCGCCACGGCGAGGTGCTGCCCAAGTCGCTGATCGCCTCCCAGGTCTGGGACATGAACTTCGACAGCGACACCAACGTCATCGAGGTCGCCATCCGCCGCCTGCGCGCCAAGGTCGACGACGCCTGGCCGACCAAGCTGATCCACACCGTGCGTGGCATGGGCTACGTGCTCGAGGCGCGGGACGCCTGATGCGCCGCCTGTCCCTCGGCGCCCGCCTCAGCCTGCTGTTCGCCGCCAGCACCGCCGCCGTCTCGCTGATCGCCGGGGTGCTCTTCGACCGCGCCAGCGAAGCCCACTTCATCGAGCTCGACCGCCAGTTGCTGGGCGGCAAGGCCGAAGTGTTCCGCAGCATCCTCGGCCCCGCCCGCCAACCCGGCGACCTGGCGCCCCATGAAGACCAGCTGCGCACGGAGCTCGAGCGCCACCCCGACCTCGCCCTGCGCATCGTCGGCGCCAACGGCGAGCCCTGGTTCGACAGTGAGGCCGCGGCCAGCGCCGGTCACGACAGCCACGGCGACATCGCCTGGCGCCGCTTCGAAACCCCGCTGGAGCCCGCACGTGCGGACTCGCCACGGCTGGAACTGCGCCTGGACATCACCCACCACCAGCATTTCCTCGAACGCATGCAACGGCTGATCTGGCTCACCGTCGGCCTCAGCGCCCTGGCCACCGCCCTGCTCGGCGCCTGGGCCGTGCGCAGCGGCCTGCGCCCCCTGCGACGCATGGCCGAAGTGGCCGCCGGCGTCTCTGCCGACTCCCTCACCACCCGCCTCGCCGAAGACCCGGTGCCACCCGAGCTGGCCGAGCTGACCCGCGCCTTCAACGCCATGCTCGGCCGCCTGGACGACGCCTTCCAGCGCCTCTCGGCCTTCTCCAGCGACATCGCCCACGAGTTGCGCACGCCGCTGTCCAACCTGCTCACCCAGACCCAGGTGACCCTCGCCCAGCCGCGCGACGGCGACACCTACCGCGAAGCCCTGCACGCCAACCTGGAAGAGCTGCAGCACCTGGCGCAGATGGTCAACGACATGCTGTTCCTGGCCAAGGCCGAGCACGGCCTGCTGGCCACGCGCCTGGAGCCGCTGCAACTGGGTGACGAGTTGGATGCCCTCGCGGAGTTCTTCGCGCCCCTGGCCGAGGACGGCGAGGTGCGCCTCACGCGCCACGGCGACGCGCCGCTGCCCGCCGACCGCGCCATGCTGCGCCGCGCCCTGTCCAACCTGATCGACAACGCCCTGCGCTTCACCCCGCCGGGCGGCCACATCCGCCTCAGCGTGCAGCGCGAGGCCGCAGGGGTGCGCCTGGAAGTGGCCAACGACGGTGCGCCGATCCCTGCCGAACTGCTGCCCCGGCTGTTCGACCGCTTCTTCCGCGCCGACCCGGCGCGCCGCGAAGGCCAGGCGGAACACGCCGGCCTCGGCCTGGCCATCACCCGCTCCATCGTCCATGCCCACGGCGGCAGCATCCGCTGCGAATCGGCCGGCAGCTGGACGCGCTTCGTGCTGGAGTTCCCCCTAGCGCCCTGAGTCGGGGCCGGCAGGCTTGCAGTCGTAGGCGAACAGCACATCCGTGCCCCAGGCCTGCCAGCACGACGCCTCCAGCACATAGGCCCTGCCATCGAAGCGCCAATCGGAAACGCCCTGCCCCTGGTCCGCATAGAGGCGCACCGGCGCATGGCCTTCGCTCAGCGGCCCGGCCACCCTCCCGAGCAGGCCCGCCCCTTCCAGCAGCAGGCGCGGCGTCCCGGCGGCGTCCATCTCGAACAGCCACTGGGCGTTGCTGCGCTGCACGTTCTGCGACACCAGGATGCCCGGCCTGCCCTGGCCCAGGTCGACCAGGCCGAAACCCAGGCCCGCGTCGCCCCAGCCATCGCCCATGTCCTCGTCTTCGGCCGTGTAGCTGCCCGACTGCGCCACCTGCTGGCGCAGGAGTTCCTGGGTTGCCGGCGGTACCGTGCCCGGCAGGTCGGGCAGTGCCGAGCTGGCTTCGCCCGTCCCTGGCGGCGCCCAATGCGGGTCGCTCAACCCTTCCTCCAGCAGCGCCCGCTGGCACGCGGCATCAGCCTTGCAGTCACGCAAGCGCTGCGGCCAGGCCTCGACGGCAGCGGCCCACTGGAGGATGGAACGCTCCGGCGTCAGGCTGCCGTGCAGGCGCAACGCCATCTGCTGCGCTTTCGCGCGCAATTGATCGTCACTGCACAAACCCGCCCAGTCACCGCCCTGCCCGGCCAGCGCCACCCGCCGCTCCTCGGGCGAGAGGTAGTTCGCGCCGCTCAGCGCGCAGGGCAGGAAAGGCAGGGGCTCCGGCAACGGCTCCAGCTGCGGGTCGGCGAAGTGGCGCGCCAGCAGTTCGTCGTAACGGGCCAGCACCTGCCCGTCGCGGTCGATCAGCGCCTCGACCCCGCGCGCGTTGGCGGGCCCCAGGCTCACCACTGCCCGCCCCTGGTCGAAGTCCTCGATCACGGCGGCGTAGGTCGGGGCGATCACCCAGGCGCCCTGGTGATCGATGAAGCCCCACAGGTGGTTCTGCGGCGAGCGCGCCGCCGCCAGGCCCTCGTGGAAGCCGTGGGCGTCCTCGAAATCGCCCGGCAGCGGGTAGCGGCCGTCCGGCGCCATGAAGCGCACCGTGCTCGGCGATTGCACCTGGCCCAGGTTCTCGCCGGTGGGCAGGCGCACCGGCAGCAGGCCTTCGCGCACCCTCAGCTCCAGCGGTTCGCTGTACAGCCGGGGCGCCGGGCCGAACAGCGGCTTGCCCTGCTCATCCAGCAGGCCCCAGCCCCAGGGCCCGTCCGTCGCCATCACCCGCACGCCTTCGTGCAGGGCATGCACCTGGGTCACCTGCAGGTGCAGCCACTCGCTGAACAGCGCCGCCAGGTCCAGTTCCAGGGGCGGCACCGCCTCCAGCGCCTGGGCGCAATCGCCCAGCGGGTGCTGGGCATCGGCCCCCGGCAGCGGCAGCCGCCCATCCGCCGGCAAGCGACCCAGGGCGCGGGCGGAACGGGTCTCCAGCACCCAGGCGTTGCAGCGCCCGGCCGCGCTCGCGCCCGGCTCCTGGCGGTTTCCGCTGCCGTCCATATAGAAGTTGCCCCGACCGCCATCGGGGGCCGCCAGGGTCTGGCCGCCCCGGTAGTCACGGAGGAAATACAGGCCCTCGACCAGCGGGAAGGCCGGCTCGCCATCCAGGCCCAGGTAGCCGCAGAAGCGTCGGTCGGCTTCCTCGCGGCAGACCATCGCCCGCCCCTCGACGAAGGGCCGGGCGATGCTGAACGAAGGCGCCGCCAGCACCCGCCCGTCACCCTCGGCATAGCCCCAGAGCTCATCGCGCTTGAAGGCGAAGCGGCCGGCCTGCAGTCCCCCGCCCACCTGCTGGAACAGTTGCGGCACGCGCAACGCCCCCTCCGCCGTCACCAGCATGCAGTCGCCCCCCAGGCGCTGGTCGACCGCCTCGTTGGCGCTCGACCAGCGCATCCCGCACAGCAGCTGCGACGCCGCCTCGGCAGTGCCCGCACCGCCCAGCAGCAGCGCCAGGCCCCCCAACAGCGCCTTGCTTCCCTTCACCATGCCAACACTCCATGCACCTGTATCGATCGACCGCCGAGCGGGATTCCGCGGCGCGACTGTACAGGGCTTGCAGGTGTTTTTCCCGGTTCCGATAGCGTCGAAGCGGTTCAGACGATGCCGCCGTTGACCCGCAGCGTCTGGCCGTTGATCCAGCCGCCCTCGTCACTGGCGAGAAAGGCCACCACACCGGCGATGTCCTCAGGGCGGCCGAGGCGCTGCAAGGGCGCCTGGTTGGCCAGGCGCTCCACCGTGCCGGGGTCCTTGCCATCGAGGAACAGCTCGGTGGCGGTCGGCCCCGGCGCCACGCAATTGACCGTCACCCCGCGCCCACGCAACTCCTTGGCGAACACCCGGCTCATCGCCTCCACCGCCGCCTTGGAGCCGGCATAGGCGGCGTACCCCGGCAGCGCCAGGCCCACCACGCTGGTGGAGAAATTGATGATCCGCCCGCCGTCGCGCAGGCGTCTGGCCGCGAGCTTCATGGTGTTGAAGGTGCCCCGGGCGTTGACCGCGAAGATGCGATCGAACAGCGCCTCGCTGGTGTCGGCGAGATCGATCTGCCCGGGCTGGATGATGCCGGCATTGTTCACCAGCACGTCGAGGCCGCCGTACTCCATCTCGGCGTGGTCGAACAGCGCGGCCACCGCCGCCGGGTCGCTGACGTCGGCGAGGATGGCGTAGGCCTTGCCGCCGGCCTGGGTGATCGACCTGACCACCTGCTCGGCGGCCTCGGGACGGGCGGCGTAGTTGACCACGACCTGGAAGCCGTCGAGGGCGAGGCGCAGGGCGACGGCGGCGCCTATTCCTCTTGAAGCGCCCGTGACGAGTGCGGTTCTGGCAGGGTGCGACATGGAGCCCTCCGGGAAGGCCACGGCGACTTCGGGCAGGCCGGGCCTCCACTGGGTATAGCTGGCCGGGTCGCGACCGTCCTGCCGGTCATCCGCCAGGGGCACGGGCGAGGCGGCCAGCCGACGACACGTCACCCCGGCACGCGGCGACTTGCCAGAACTGAGCAGTGCTCCGCTCATTGGAGCGCCGGCTCTGGGAGATAATCGCCGGTCCGTCGCAGTCGATGGCCACCCGCCAGCCCCTGCCCGATACCGCCCCGGCAAACTACCGGAGCGGGAACTACCATAACGACAAGGACGCAGCCGGACGCTCAGCCATGGACGCCACTGCGCCTGCCGCCCTCGCCCACCGGCGACGGCGCATTTATCTGCCCGATAACAAGAAAGGGACATCAATGATCAAGAAGTACATCGCCGTCCTGGCCTGCGTCCTCAGCCTGCCCATCGGCCACGCCGTGGCGGACGAAGCCCCCATCACCCTGCGCTTCTCCCACGTGGTCGCCGACGACACGCCCAAAGGCCAGGGTGCGCTCATGTTCCAGAAACTGGTCCAGGAGCGCCTCGGCGGCCAGGTGAAGGTGGAGGTCTACCCCAACTCCACCCTGTTCGGCGACGCCGACGAACTGCAGGCCCTGCAGGACGGCAAGGTGGACCTGCTGGCCCCGTCGCTGGCCAAGTTCGACCAGTACACCAAGCAGCTGCAGATCTTCGACCTGCCCTTCCTGTTCGACGACCTCGAAGCCGTCAACCGCTTCCAGAAGCGCGCCAAGGGCCGCCAGCTGCTGCGCTCCATGGAAGACAAGGGCATCATCGGCCTCGCCTACTGGCACAACGGCATGAAGCAGATGTCGGCCAACCGCGCCCTGCACACGCCGGCCGACGCCCGCGGCCTGTCCTTCCGCATCCAGGCCTCCGGCGTGCTCGAGGCGCAGTTCGCCCAGCTCGGCGCCAAGGCCGTGCCGATGCCCTTCGCCGACGCCTTCGCGGCGCTGCAGAGTGGCAAGGTCCAGGGCACCGAGAACACCTGGTCCAACCTCTACAGCCAGAAGATCAACACCGTGCAGCCCTTCATCACCGAGACCAACCACGGTGTGCTGGACTACATGCTGGTGAGCAACGCGCGCACCTGGTACGCCATCCCGCACAAGACCCGCACCGAGCTGGAAGCCATCATCGACGAGGTCACCTTCGCGGTGAACCACGCCGCCGAGCAGCAGAACCAGGCCGACCGCCAGCGCATCCAGAGCAGCGGCAAGACCCAGCTGGTGACCCTCAGCCCCGAGGAACGCCAGGCCTGGCGCACCGCCATGCAACCGGTGTGGGAGCAGTTCACCCCCGACATCGGCGCCGACATCGTCAAGGCCGCGCAGATCGTCAACCGCAAGCAGTCGCAGTAACCCGCCTCAGGCCCGGGCCGGCACCTCGCCGCCCGGCGCCACCCCATAGCTGGCCGGGCTGAACACCCGGGTCAGCACCAGCATCGCCAGCACCATCACCACCAGCACCACCCAGGCACTGGTGAAGCCCCCGGTGACTTCCCGCAGCCAGCCCGTCAGCCAGGGCGAGACCGCATTGATCAGGAAGCCGACGCCCTGCACGAAGGCCGCCAGCTGCCCCGCCTCGCGCGGGTCGCGACGGTGATCGAGGGTGAGGATCAGGCTCAGCGCAAAGCACGCCCCCAGGCCGAAGCCGATCAGCGCCACCCACAGCAAGGTGGCCTGCTGCGGCGCCCACACCAGGCCGGCGAACCCCACCGCCTGGGCCGCCAGGCACAGCGTCAGCAGCGGCCGGCGGTCCACCCCACGCTGGGCCAGGGCCGGCATCACCAACGCCGCCAGCACCTGGAACACCGTCATGAAGGCCAGCAGGGAGCCGCTGCGGGTCGGGCTCCAGCCCAGTTGCTGATAGAAAGCCGGCAGCCAGGCCACCATGCTCATGTAGCCGCAATTGATCAGCCCGAAGTACAGCGCCAGCGTCCAGGCGCGGCGGTCTCCCAGCAGCCCCGGCCCAGCGCTTGCATGCGGCGAATCGGCCCGCGCCAGCGGCAGGCGTAACCACAGCAGCAGCGCCAGCGCAGCCGGCACCAGCCAGAAGCCCAGCCCCGCCTGCCAGTGGCCGAAATGCCCGGCCAGTACCGGGCTGAGCAAGGCCGACAGCCCGCCGCCGCTCATCAGCGACGCCGAATACAGCCCCATGGCCAAGGCCACGCGGCCGGCGAACTGGCGCTTGATCACCGCGGGCACCAGTGCCTGGATCAGCGCCACGCCGATGCCACCCAGCAGCGCCGTGCCCAGCAGCGCACCGCCCTGGTCGCAGAGCCAGCGGGCCAGGCAGGCACCGAAGATCAACGCCAGCCCGATGGCCACGCCACGCCGCTCGCCCAGACGCGCTTCCAGGCGCACCGCCGCCAGGGCCACCAGGCCCATGCAGATCACCGGCAACGTGGTCAGCAGCGCCGTGCCCTGGAAGCTCAGGCCGGTGGCCGCGCGGATCTCGCCCAGCAGCGGGCTCACCGAGCCAAGAATCGGCCGCAGGTTCAGGCCCAGGGCCACCAGCAGCAGCCAGGCGACCAGTGGGGCGCGGGTTTCAGCCTTGTGCATGCAGGTCCTTCCAGCGCTGGTAGAGCGCGGTGGCACCCGCCTGGGGCAGGTGCCGCACCGGCAGGCGCTGCTGCGCCAGGGGCAGCGCCAGCTGCTGGTAGATGGCCGCCGTGGACAGGCCGAAGGGCTCGCCTTCTTCATTGGCGATGGCGAACACCGCGCGGCTCACCCCGCTCAGGTGCATGGCGGCCAGGCACATCGGGCACGGCTGGCCGCTGGCGTAGATCACGCAGCCCTCCAGGCGCGGGCCCAGGCTCTGGCTGGCGGCACGCATGGCCAGCAGCTCGGCGTGGGCGGTGGGGTCGCCGCTGAGGTGGATCTCGTTCACCGCCTCGGCCAGTACATCACCGTCCTTCACCAGCAGCGCACCGAATGGCCGGCCGCCGCGTTCGACGTTGGCGCGGGCCAGCTCCACCGCCCGCTGCAGGAATGCCTGGTCATCCGTCATGGAAATCGCTCCGAAGGTGAGGAAAACCTGCGGATTATGTCCAGCCGGCCAGGTATTCTGAAATTAAATATGACCATGCAAACCAGTGGCAGAGGGCATGATTCCATGTTCGACCCGCAACTCCTGCGCAGCTTCGTGGCGGTGGCCGACTGCGGCAACTTCACCCGCGCCGCCGAGCGCCTGCACCTCACCCAGTCCACCGTCAGCCAGCAGGTGCGACGCCTGGAGGAAGACGCCGGTTGCCGCCTGCTCGACCGCAGCCAGCGTCGCGTGGTGGCCACGGTCGAGGGCGAACGGCTGCTGGGCTACGCGCGACGCATCCTCGCCTTGCAGGAGCAAGCGCGCGACGCCATGGGTGACCTGGAAAGCGCCGGTGTGCTGCGCCTGGGGGTGCCCGAGGACTTCGCCGCCGAACGGCTGATGCCGCTGCTGGCCGCCTTCGCCGCCAACCACCCCGGCACGCGCCTGGAAGTCACCAGCGGCCTGGGCCCGGACCTGCGCCGTGCCTGGCTGGGCGGCGAATTCGACCTGCTGCTGGTCAAGCAGATGGGCGAGAGCGACGACTGCCTCGCCTCCTGGCCGGAACCCATGGGCTGGTTCGACAGCCGCGACAACCCGGCTCTGGGCCGCGAGCCCCTGCCCCTGGTGGCCTTCCCCGCCGGCGGCCTGTATCGCAACGAGATGCTCCACGGCCTCGACGTGCAGGGCCGCCGCTGGCGCATCGCCTACTCCAGCGCCAGCCTCGCCAGCGTCTGCTCCGCCGTCGCCGCGGGCCTCGGCATCAGCCTCCTGCCCCTGCGCGTCGCCACCGACCAGCACCGCGTGCTCGACGCCGCCAGCGGCCTGCCCGACATCCAGGGCGTACGCCTGGCCCTCTACAGCCGCCAAGGCCAGGGCAGCGCCGGCCGCGAGCTGGAAGAGCGCCTGGTCAGGCTCCTTAGCCCAGATGGCGCAGACCTGTAGGGGCATCCGCGACAAACCCACTTTCCCGCGGCGCAGGGTGGATGGCGCTCTTTCATCCACCGAGCGAAGTCGACCCCATGCACAGAGGCATTGGGTCACCGCACAACCGCATGGGTTTCGCTTCGCTCTACCCATCCTACGGGCTGGTCAGGCTCTGTGGTGGGGGCAGCCAATAACCGCGATGCCCGGCACGAACGCCGTTCGCGAATGAATTCGCTCCCACGACGGATGGACATGACCGCTGCGTAGGGTGGATGGCGCTCTTTTCATCCACCGAGCGAAGCCGATCCCATGCACAGAAGCATTGGGTCACCGCACAACCGCATGGGTTTCGCTTCGCTCTACCCATCCTACGGGCTGGTCAGGCTCTGTGGCGGGGGCAGCCAATAACCGCGATGCCCGGCACGAACGCCGTTCGCGAATGAATTCGCTTCCACGACGGATGGACGTGACCGCTGCGTAGGGGGGATGGCGCTCTTTTCATCCACCGAGCGAAGCCGATCCCATGCACAAAGGCATTGGGTCACCGCACAACCGCATGGGTTTCGCTTCGCTCTACCCATCCTACGGGCAGGATGCAGGGCAACGCGCCAGCCGCCCCGCTCAGGGCGCCGGCTGCCCTTCGTCGTCGGAGTCCACCTGTTCCAGCCGGGCCTGCTCCCAGCCGCCGCCCATGGCGGCGATGAGCTGGACGCTGGCGGTGAGGCGGGTGCCGGTGAGGCTTAGCACGGTGCGTTCGTTGGACAGGGCGGTGGCCTGGCTGGAGACCACGCTGCTGTAGTCCTGCAGGCCGGCCTTGTACTGGTTGGTGACCAGGCGCAGGGCCTCGCGGGCGGACTCCAGGGCCTCCTGCTGCACGCCGCTCTCCTCTTCCAGCACGCTGAGCTGGACCAGGTAATCCTCCACCTCGCGGAAGCTGTCGAGCACGGTCTGGCGGTAGCTGGCCACCGTCTGGTCGTAGCTGGCCTCGGCCTGGTCGACCTGGGAGCGGATCAGGCCGCCGTCGAACAGGTTGAGGGCGAACTCGGGGCCGATGGACCAGAAGCGGTTCGGCGTGCTGATCCAGTCGCTCAGGCCACCGCTGCGGTAGCCCCCGGTGGCGCTGAGGTTGAGGCTGGGGTAGTAGGCGGCCTTGGACACGCCGATCTGCGCGTTGGCGGCGATCACCTTGCGCTCGGCCGAAGCCACGTCCGGGCGGCGCTCCAGCAGCTGCGACGGCACCAGCGCCGGCACCTGCGGCAGGCTCGGGACGCTGTCCACCTCGGCCAGGTCGAACTCTGAGGGCGGCACGCCGATGAGCACGGCGATGGCGTTCTCCAGTTGCGCGCGCTGGTACTTGAGGTCGATGGCCTGGGCCTGGGTGCTCTTGAGCTGGGTGCGCGCCTGGGCCACGTCGGCGCGGGTGACGATGCCGGCGCGGAACTGGTTCTCGGTGAGTTTCAGCGAGCGCTCGTAAGCCTGCACGGTGGCATCGAGCAGGCGCTTCTGCGCGTCCATCACCCGCAGTTGCAGGTAGTTCTGCGCCAGCTCGGACTGCTGGCTCAGGCGCACGGCGGCGAGGTCGGCGGCGCTGGCCTGCATGCTCGCGCTGTCGGCTTCCAGCTGGCGGCGCAGCTTGCCCCAGAGGTCCAGCTCCCAGCTCACGCCGAGGGTGGCGCTGTAGCTGTTGGAGATGCCGCCGCTGCCACCGCTGGTGACGGTGGAGCCATCGGACAGGCGCACCGTGCTGCTGCTCCCGCCCTGGCCGGAGCGGGTCTTGCTGGCATTGGCGCTCACCGAGGGGAAGAACGAGGCGCGCGCGCCACGGGCCAGCGCCTGGGCCTGGCGGAACTGGGCGACGGACTGCGCCAGGGTCTGGTTGGAGGTTTCCAGGCGCTGCTGCAGGTCGTTCAGGGTGGCGTCGCCGTACAGCTCCCACCAGGCGCCACGGGCCAGGGCGTCGGCGGGCGCGGCGGCCTTCCAGCCCTCGGCGTGCTTGAAGCGGGCGGGCACGGCATGGTCGGGCTGCTGGTAATCCGGCCCCACGGCACAACCGGCCAGGGCGATGGCCAGGGCCAGCACCGGGAAAAGACGGCGGGTTTGCGGACTCATAGCGGTGTCTCCAGCGAAGCGTCGGTACGCACGCCGCGCCAGCGGTTGAAGCGATGGCGCAGGCGGTCGAGGTACAGGTAGACCACGGGGGTGGTGTAGAGGGTGAGGATCTGGCTCAGCACCAGGCCGCCGATGATGGTCACGCCCAGCGGCTGGCGCATCTCCGCGCCCTCGGCGCCGCCGATCAGCAGCGGCACCGCACCGAGGATGGCGGCCAGGGTGGTCATCAGGATCGGTCGCAGGCGCAGCAGGCAGGCGCGGTGGATCGACTCCGCCGGCGAAAGGCCGTCGTTGCGTTCCAGTTGCAGCGCCAGGTCGATCATCAGGATGGCGTTCTTCTTGACGATGCCGATGAGCAGGAACAGCCCCAGCAGCGAGATCAGGCTGAACTCGCCGCCGATCAGCTGGATGGTCAACAGCGCGCCCACCCCCGCCGACGGCAGCGTCGAGAGAATGGTCAGCGGGTGGATGTAGCTCTCGTAGAGGATGCCCAGCACCAGGTACACCAGCACCAGGGCGGCGAGGATCATCCACGGCTGGTTCTGCTGGGTGCTGGCGAAGGCGTCGGCGGTGCCGCCCAGGCGCGCGACCACCGAGCTGGGCATGCCGATGGCCGCGACCGCCTTCTCGATGGCCACGGTGGCCTGGTCCAGGCTCACGCCCGGCGCCAGGTCGAAGGAGATGCTTTCCGAGGCGAACTGGCCCTCGTGGTTGACCCGGTCCTCCTCAAGGCTGCGCTCGTAGTGGGCGAAGCTCGACAGCGGCACGCGCTGGCCGTCGGCGGTGATCACCTGCACCTGCTCCAGGGTCGCCGGGTCCTGGGCGTATTTCGGGTTGACCTCCATCACCACCTGGTACTGGTTGAGGCTGTCGTAGATGGTGGAGATCTGCCGCTGGCTGTAGGCGTTGTTGAGCACCGCCGTGACCATGTTCATGTCGATGCCCAGGCGCTTGGCCGTCTCGCGGTCCACCTTCAGCGTCACCTGCTGGGCGCCCTCGCCTTCCTTCGCGTCGATGGCGGTCAGCTCCGGCAGCGACTTCAGCGCGGCGGTCACCTGCGGCAGCCAGGTGCGCAGGTCGCCCAGGTCCTCGGCCTGTAGCACGTACTCGTACTCGGAGCTGCGCTGCTCGCGGGAGCCGCCGGTCATGATGTCCTGGTCGGCCATCAGCATCAGCCGGCCGCCGGGCACCAGGGGCATCTCCTTGCGCAGCCGCTCGATGACCTTCTGCGCCGACAGCTTGCGCTCCTTGATCGGCTTCAGGCGCACGATCATGAAGGCGTTGTTGATGCCGCCGCTGCCGCCGATGAAGCCGGCGACGCTTTCCACCGCCGGGTCCTTGAGCACGGCACGACGGAAGATCTCCATTTTCGGCTGCATCACGCTGAACGACAGGCCGTCGTCGCCACGGATGAAGCCGATCAGCTGCCCGGTGTCCTGCTGCGGCAGGAAGGTCTTGGGCACCACCACGTAGAGCGCGACGTTGAGGCCGATGGTGATGAACAGGCTGAGCAGGGTCAGGCGCGGGTGGCGCAGGGCCCAGCCGAGGGTGACGTCGTAGAGCCGCGTCATGCGCTCGTGGATGGCCTCGCTCCAGCGCTGCATGCGGCTGTCCTTGTCCGGCACGTGGGGCTTGAGCCAGCGCGCGCAGAGCATCGGGGTCAGCGTCAGCGACACCAGCAGCGACACCAGGATGGCCGCCGCCAAGGTCAGGGAGAACTCGCGGAACATGCGGTCGATGATGCCGCCCATGAACAGGATGGAAACGAACACCACCACCAGCGACAGGTTCATCGACAGCAGGGTGAAGCCCACCTCGCGGGTGCCCTGCAGCGCCGCCTTGAACGGCGGCATGCCGTCGTTGATATGCCGCGAGATGTTCTCCAGCACCACGATGGCGTCGTCCACCACCAGCCCGGCGGCGAGGATAAGCGCCATCAGCGACAGCACATTGAGGGAGAAGCCGCACAGGTACATCACCGCGAAGGTGCCCACCAGCGACACCGGCACCGCCAGCGCCGGGATCAGCGAGGCGCGCAGGCTGCCGAGGAACAGGTAGACCACCAGAATCACCAGCACCACGGCGATCAGCAGGGTGCGCTCGGCCTCGTGCAGGGTGGCGCGGATCACCGGCGAGCGGTCCATCGCCTGGTTCAGCTTGACGCTGGCCGGCAGCACCGCCTGCAGGGTCGGCAGCTGTGCCTTGATGCTTTCGATGGTCTCGATGATGTTGGCGCCGGCCTGGCGGTTGATCACCAGCAGCACCGCGTTCTCGTCATTGAAGAAGCCGCTGTTGTAGCGGTCCTCCACCGCATCGCGGACCCGGGCCACATCGCCCAGGCGCAGGGCCGAGCCCTCCTGGTAGCGGAGGATCAGCGGCGCGTAGTCGGCGGCCTTCTCCAATTGGTCGTTGGCGCCCACCTGCCAGTGCCGCGCGTCGTCCTCCACCGCGCCCTTGGGGCGGCGCTGGTTGGCGGCGGCAATGCGGCTGCGCACGTCGTCCAGGGACAGGCCGTACTGGTTGAGCAACTGCGGCTCCAGCTCGACCCGCACCGCCGGCAGCGAACTGCCGCCGATCTGCACCTCACCCACGCCCTTAACCTGGGACAGGCTCTGGGCCAGGATGGTCGAGGCCAGGTCGTACAGCTGGCCCTTCTCCAGCACATCGGAGGTCAGCGACAGCACCATGATCGGCGCCTGGGACGGGTTGACCTTCTTGTAGGTGGGCATGCTGCGCATGCCGCTGGGCAGCAGGTTGCGCGAGGCGTTGATCGCCGCCTGCACATCGCGGGCGGCACCGTTGATGTCACGGTCCAGGTCGAACTGGATGATGATCCGCGTCGAGCCCTGGCTGGTGCGGCTGGTCATCTGGGTGACGCCGGACATGGTCCCCAGCGAACGCTCCAGCGGCGTGGTCACGCTGGAGGCCATGATCTCCGGGCTCGCCCCGGGCAGGCTCGCCTGCACCGTGATCACCGGGAAATCCATCTGCGGCAACGGCGACACCGGCAACAGCCCGAAGCTCATGCCGCCCAGCAGCATGATCGCCAGGCTCAGAAGCATGGTGGCGACGGGGCGGTGGATGAACGGGGCGGATAGGTTCACGTCCGTGCTCCGCACTGAGCCGGAAGCTGGAAGCTGGAAGCCGGAAGCGAAAAGCTCACCCCCAGACGACTGCTCTGCCCCTTCAAGCTTCCAGCTTCAAGCTTCAAGCTCGCCCCTCTCATACTTCGACTCCGGCGGCACTGCGGCCGGCGAAGCGCCGCGACAACCGATCGAAGGCCAGATAAATAACGGGCGTCGTAAACAACGTCAGCACCTGGCTGACCAGCAAACCACCGACCATCACCAGGCCCAGGGGCTGGCGCAGTTCGGCGCCGGAGCCGGTGGCGAGCATCAGTGGCACGGCGCCGAAGAGCGCGGCCAGGGTGGTCATCAGGATCGGCCGGAAGCGCAGCAGCGCGGCCTGGTAGATGGCGTCCTCGGGGCTCATGCCCTGGTGGCGTTCGGCCTCCAGGGCGAAGTCGATCATCATGATTGCGTTCTTCTTGACGATGCCGATCAGCAGGATGATGCCGATGATGGCGATCAGGCCCAGGTCGTTGCCCGAGAGCAGCAGCGCCAGCAAGGCGCCGACGCCTGCCGAGGGCAGCGTGGAGAGGATGGTCACCGGGTGGATGTAGCTCTCGTAGAGCACGCCCAGGACGATGTACATGGTCACCACCGCCGCCAGAATCAGCAGCAGCGTGCTCGACAGCGAGGCCTCGAAGGCCGCCGCCGCCCCCTGGAAGCGGGTCTGGATGCCTTCCGGCATGCCGATCTCCTGCTGCACCCGCTCGATCACCGCCACCGCCTCGCCCAGGGCGACGCCGGGGGCCAGGTTGAACGACAGGTTCACCGCCGGGAACTGGCCGATGTGGTTGATCGCCAGCTCCGTCTGCCGCTCCTCGATGCGCGCCAGGGTGGCCAACGGCACCTGCACGCCGTCGGTGCCGGCGACGCGCAGCTGCTGCAGCGCCTGCGGGCCGATGCGGTCGCCAGTGGCGGACTCCAGCACCACGCGGTACTGGCTGGCCTGGGTGAAGATGGTGGAGATCTGCCGCTGGCCGAAGGCGTCGTAGAGCGCGTCGGTGATGGCGGAAATCTCCACCCCCAGGCGCCCGGCCATGTCGCGGTCGATGTCCAGGTACACCTGCAGGCCCTTGTCCTGCAGGTCGCTGGCCACGTCCGAGAGTTCCGGCTGCTGGCGCAAGGCGTCCACCAGCTTGCCGGTCCACTCGCGCAGCAGGTCGGCGTCCGGGGACTCCATGCTGAACTGGAACTGGGTGCGGCTGACCCGGTCCTCGATGGTCAGGTCCTGCACCGGCTGCAGGTACAGGCGGATGTCGCTGAGCGTGTCCAGCTGCGGCTGCAGGCGCTGGATCACCTCGCTGGCGGTCAGGTCGCGCTCGCCATGGGGCTTGAGGTTGATCAGCATGCGCCCGCTGTTGAGGGTGACGTTGTCGCCGTCGACACCGATGTAGGAGGTCAGGCTGGCCACCGCCGGGTCCTTCAGCACCAGCTCGGCGAGGCGCTGCTGGCGCTCGCTCATGGCGCGGAACGATACCGATTGCGGCGCCTCGGTGATGCCCTGGATCACACCCGTGTCCTGCACCGGGAAGAAGCCCTTGGGCACCGCCAGGTAGAGCACCACGGTCAGGCCCAGGGTGGCGACCGCCACCAGCAGGGTCAGCGCCTGGTGGCGCAGCACCCAGCGCAAGCCGTGGGAATAGCGCTCGATCATGCCGTCGATGAAGGCACCGCTGACGCGGTAGAAGCGGCCCTGCTCCTTCTCTTCCGGCTCGGGCTTGAGCAGCCGCGCGCACATCATCGGCGTCAGGGTCAGCGACACCACCAGGGAAATCAGGATGGCCACCGCCAGGGTGATGGCGAACTCGCGGAACAGCCGCCCCACCACATCGGCCATGAACAGCAGCGGGATCAGCACGGCGATCAGCGAGAAGGTCAGGGAGATCAGGGTGAAGCCGATCTGCCGGGCGCCCTTGAGCGCGGCCTCCAGCGGCGTGGCGCCCTCCTCCAGGTGGCGGGCGATGTTCTCCAGCATGACGATGGCGTCGTCCACCACGAAGCCGGTGGCGATGGTCAGGGCCATCAGCGTCAGGTTGTTCACCGAGAAGCCGGCCAGGTACATCACCCCGAAGGTGCCCACCAGGGACAGCGGCACGGCGATGGACGGGATCAGCGTGGCGCTGACCCGGCGCAGGAACAGGAAGGTCACCATCACCACCAGGGCGATGGCGATCAGCAGCTCGTGCTGCACGTCGGTGACCGAAGCGCGGATGGTCTGGGTGCGGTCGGTGAGCACCACCACGTCCAGGCCCGCCGGCAGGTTGGCGGTCATTTTCGGCAGCAGTTCCTGGATGCGGTCCACCACCTCGATGACGTTGGCGCCGGGCTGGCGCTGGATGTTCAGCAGCACTGCCTCGTTCTGGTTGGCCCAGGCGGCCAGGCGCTCGTTCTCCGCGCCTTCGGCGATCTCGGCGACGTCCTTCAGGCGCAGCGCCGCGCCGTTCTGGTAGGCGAGGATGAGGTTGGCGTATTCCTCCGGCGACTTCAGCTGGTCATTGGCGTCCAGCATCGAGGTGCGGGTCGGGCCGTCGAAGTTGCCCTTGGGCTGGTTGACGTTGGAGGCGCTGACCAGCGAGCGCACGTCCGAGAGGTTCAGGCCGTTGGCGGCGAGCGCCTCCGGGTTGACCTTGATCCGCACCGCCTGGCGCTGGCCGCCGGCGATGCTGACCATGCCGACACCGCTGATCTGCGACAGCTTCTGCGCCATGCGCGTGTCGACCAGGGTGTGCAGTTGCGGCAGCGGCAGGGTCCTGGAGCTCACCGCCAGGGTCAGCACCGGGGTATCGGCCGGGTTGACCTTGTTATAGACGGGGGGCGCCGGCAGGTCGTTGGGCAGCAGGTTGGTGGCCGCGTTGATGGCCGCCTGCACCTCCTGCTCGGCCACATCCAGCTGCACCTCCAGGCTGAAGCGCAGGGTGATCACCGAGGCGCCGCCGGAGCTGGTGGACGACATCTGCGTCAGCCCCGGCATCTGCCCGAACTGGCGTTCCAGCGGCGCGGTCACGGCGCTGGTCATCACGTCCGGGCTGGCGCCCGGGTACAGGGTCATGACGCGGATGGTCGGGTAGTCCACCTCCGGCAGCGCCGAGACCGGCAGCAGGCGGTAGGCGATCAGGCCGGCCAGCAGGATCGCCAGCATGCTCAGCGTGGTGGCGACCGGCCGCAGGATGAACAGGCGGGAGATGTTCATACGCCGCCTTTTTCAGCCTTGCCGCCCTTCTCGGCGCCCTTGTCCGCGCCTTGCAGCTGCTCGCTGGGCTGGGTCGGCACTTGGCCGCTGTCGTGCACCACCTCCACCTCGCTGCCGTCGCGCAGGCGGTCGGTGCCTTCCAGCACCACGCGCTCGCCGGCCTTGAGCCCGGCCTTGATCACGGTGCGCTCGCCATCGCTCGGCCCGGTTTCCAGGGCCTGCACGCGCACCTTCTTGTCGCCGTCCATCACGTAGGCGAAGGTGCCCTGGTTGCCGAACTGCACGGCGGCGGACGGGATCAGCACCGCCTGCTTGAGGGTGTCGGCCAGCAGGCGCACGTTGACGAACTGGTTGGGGAACAGCGTCTCGCCCTCGTTGGCGAAGCGCGCCTTGAACTTCAGGGTGCCGGTGGCGGTGTCGATCTGGTTGTCCAGGCTCTGCAGCACGCCCTCGGCCTGCTTCAGGGTGTCGCCACGGTCCCAGGCCTCCACCGCCATGGAGTCACCGGCGCGGAAGCGCGTGACCACCGACGGCAGCTGGTTCTCCGGCAGGGTGAAAACGACGCTGATGGGCTTGGTCTGGGTGATCACCACCAGCGGCGTGGTGTCGCCGGAACTCACCTGGTTGCCCAGGTCCACCTGGCGCAGGCCCACGCGGCCGGTCACCGGGGCGCGCACCTGGGTGAAGCTGAGGTTGAGCCTGGCATCGGCCACCGCCGCCTGGTTGGCCTTCACCGTGCCCTTGTACTGGCCCACCAGCGCTTCCTGGGTGTCCAGCGTCTGCTTGGCGATGCTGTCCTCGGCGTACAGGCCGCGGTAGCGCGCCAGGTCGATCTCGGCGTTCTTCAGCTGCGCCTGGTTCTGCAGCAGCGTGCCCTCGGCCTGTTGCAGCGCCACCTCATAGGGGCGCGGGTCGATCACCGCCAGCAGGTCGCCGGCCTTCACCTGCTGGCCTTCCTCGAAGGCCAGCTTCATCACTTCGCCGTTGACCCGGCTGCGCACGTTCACCGTGTTCAGCGAGGTCACCGTGCCCAGTGCCTTGTAGAACACCGGGAAGTCACCTTCGCTGGCGGCCGCCACGCGCACCGGCACCGGCCCGCCGAACGCGCCGAAGCCCGGGCGCGCCATGCCGGCGGGGCCGGGTCGGGTGCGGGTCGCCTCCCCTTCCGGGTGCTTGGACGAGGCCGGCCAGAACCACCACACCAGCGCCACCAGGGCGGCCAGGCAGAGGGTGATGATCAGCCAGTTGCGGGAAGGACGGGGGCGCGAGTCTTGTATCGAGGACATGATTCAGGGTCGGTCTGTGCGAGAGCGTGCACGATAAGCACTCGGCGCCCATAGGCAAAGTCTCTTTACCGCCTATTTACCCATTCCTTACCGCAGCGATGGCGCGCCCTTGAGCGGTGGCGGCCCTTGGCGGCTCCCTGCGCAAATGTCACATCTCCTTTCCGCGCCCGCCCTTGTCCATGAAGCCGCCCCGCGCGACCATGCGCGCTTGCCTTGCCGATGATTGGGAGCGCCCCGTGTTCGAACGACTCAAGCAGCAGTTCTCCACCCTGCGCAGCCGCGCCGACTTCCACGCCCTGCGCATCGTCCGCCAGAGCGGCGAGCACTGCCGGGTACGGCGCAATGTCGCCGAGCCGCCGTTCTTCTCCAGCGACCTGGGCGCCATGCTCAGCGTGCGCATCGATGGCGTCGAAGCCTATGCCGCCACCAGCGACCTCAGCGCCGAGGGCCTGCAGCGCGCCCTCGACCTGGCCGAAACCCGCGCCCGGCTGATCGCCCCGTACAACCTGGTGGACGCCCGCGTCACCCCGCCCCAGGGCCGCGCCGAGTACCGCTCCCCGGGCCTCGACACCCCGCTGCCCGGCATCGCCGAGCGCATCGAGCTGCTGCGCGAGGAGTCCGCCGCGGTGCCCACCGACCCGCGCCTGGTCAACTGGACGCTGCTGCTCAGCGTCAACCGCCACGAGCAGCTCTACCTCAACAGCGCCGGCGCCGAGCACTGGCAGGAACTGCAGTTCGTCTACCCCGGCGCCAGCGTCACCGCCTTCGACGGCCACGACAGCCAGACCCGCAGCTTCGGTGGCTACCACGGCGGCCAGCAGGGCGGCGCCGAGGTCATCCAGCGCCTGGGCCTGCGCGGCTCGGCGCCCCGCGTGGCCGACGAGGCGCTGCAGCTGCTGCTGGCGCCCAACACCCCGGAAGGCCCCCGTGACCTGCTGCTGATGCCCGAGCAGATGATGCTGCAGATCCACGAATCCATCGGCCACCCGCTGGAGCTGGACCGCATCCTCGGCGACGAGCGCAACTACGCCGGCACCAGCTTCATCCGCCAGGAAGACTTCGGCCACTACCAGTACGGCTCGGCGCTGCTCAACGTCAGCTTCGACCCGGGCATCCCCGAGGAGCTGGCCAGCTACGGCCACGACGACGACGGCAGCGCCGCGCAGAAGACCCTGCTGATCGAGAAGGGCCTGCTCCTGCGCCCCCTCGGCGGCGCCCTCTCGCAGCAACGCAGCGGCTTGCCGGGCGTGGCCAACAGCCGCGCCTGCAACTGGAACCGCGCACCCATCGACCGCATGGCCAACCTCAACATCGAGCCCGGCAACCAGCGCCTGGAGCAACTGGTCGGCGGTATCGAGCGCGGCATCCTGATGACCACCAACCGTTCCTGGTCCATAGACGACGCGCGCAACAAGTTCCAGTTCGGCTGCGAATGGGGCCAGCTCATCGAAAACGGCGAGCTCAAGGGCGTGGTGAAGAACCCCAACTACCGGGGCATCTCCGCCAGCTTCTGGCGCAGCCTCGCCGCGGTGGGCGACGCCAGCACCTTCGAGGTACTCGGCACGCCCTTCTGCGGCAAGGGCGAGCCCAACCAGGTGGTGCGGGTGGGCCATGCCTCACCCGCCTGCGTGTTCAGCCAGGTCGACGTATTCGGAGGTGCCGCCTGATGAGCGTCCATATCGACTCCCGCGAAGCCGGCTTCGCCGCCCTCGCCGACGCCCTGCGCCAGGCCATGCGCCCCGGCGAGGACTTCACCCTCTGGTACAGCGCCGAGGAATCCGACTTCATCCGCTTCAACCACGCCCGCGTGCGCCAGGCCGGCCATGTGTCCCAGGCCGGCGCCACCCTGCAGCTGATCGCCGCCGAGCGCCAGGCGCAGATGGCCGTCACCCTCTCCGGCCAGCCAGACGAAGACCGCCAGCGCCTGGCCGACGGCCTCGAACGCCTGCGCGCAGTGATCGGCCAGCTGCCGCCCGACCCCTACCTGATGCCCGACCGCACGCCCTGGCAGCGCCGCCATGTCGACAGCCAGCCGCTGCCCGACCCGGCCGCCGTGCTGCCCTGCATCAGCGCCGCCGCCGAGGGGCTGGATATGGTCGGCATCTACGCCGCCGGCCCGCTCTACCGGGGCTTCGCCAACAGCTGGGGCGCCTTCGGCTGGCACAGCGCCCACTGCTTCAACTTCGACTTCAGCCTGTTCCACGCCAACGGCCAGGCGGTGAAGGCCGACTACGCCGGCCAGGGCTGGAACGACGAGGAATTCCTCCGCCGCTTCGCCGCCGCCCGCGCCCAGCTGGAGCACCTGGGCAAGCCCCTGCGCATCCTCGCCCCGGGCGGCTACCGCGCCTACATCGCCCCGGCGGCGCTGGAGGAAATCACCGGCATGCTCTGCTGGGGCGGCTTCTCCGCCCGCGCCCTGGCCAGCAAGGAAAGCCCGCTGCAACGCCTGGACGACGGCGCCCGCTTCAGCCCGTTGCTGGGCCTGCACGAGCAGGTGGCCGGCGCCCTCTCGCCGCCCTTCACCGCCGAGGGTTCGCCACGCAGCGATGTCGCGCTCATCCAGCAGGGCCGCCTCACCGGCCGCCTGGTGGGCTCGCGCAGCGCCCGTGAATACGGCCTGCCCGGCAACGGCGCCAGCGGCGACGAAAATCCCCTGGCCCTGGTGATGGACGCCGGCACCCTGCCCGAAGCCGACGCCCTCGCCGCCCTCGGCACCGGGCTCTACATCGGCAACCTCTGGTACCTCAACTGGTCCGACCTGCCCGCCGCCCGCATCACCGGCATGACCCGCTTCGCCACCTTCTGGGTGGAGGACGGCCGCATCCAGGCGCCGGTCAGCACCATGCGTTTCGACGACAGCCTCTTCGACCTCCTCGGCGACCAGCTCGAAGCCCTCACCGCCGAACGCCAGCTGCGCCTCTCCGCCAGCACCTACGACGAACGCCAGACCCTCTCCTCCCTCCTCCCCGGCGCCCTGGTCAAGCGCCTGCAGCTCACGCTATAGCGCCACACTCCCCCGTAGCCCGGGCTTCACCCGCCCTACGGAGCCGACCGCTGCGTAGGGTGGATGACGCTTCACCCATCCACCATCGGCGCCCCACCACACACCGCTGGTGGAGGTAAAGAGCGACCTCCACCCTACACACGGGTCAACGCCGCACATGGCCCCGCGCAACCCCGTCGGTCGGCCCTGGCACGCCTCGTAGGAGCGAGCTCTGCTCGCGAAGCTGTTGCTCGAACCCGTGGGAGCGAATTCATTCGCGATGAAACATCCGCCCACTCGCAGCCCGGTGCCGGCGGTGGGTCCTTCGCGGCTGAAGCCGCTCCCACAGGGAATGCCCGCAGCGAGGCCATACATCGCGGCGTTGGGCCATGAAATCGCGCCCAAAGAAAAAGGGAGGCCAATGGCCTCCCTTTTCGTCACCCTCGCCCGATCAGAGCGCGGCGATGGCGGCTGCGTAGTCCGGCTCGTCGGCGATTTCGCCGACCAGCTCGCTGTGCAGCACCTTGTCGTTCTCGTCCAGCACGACCACGGCGCGGGCGGCGATGCCGGCCAGGGGGCCGTTGGCGATGGCGACGCCGTAGTCCTTGAGGAACTGCGCGCCACGCATGGTGGACAGGTTGATCACGTTCTCCAGGCCTTCAGCGCCGCAGAAGCGCGCCTGGGCGAACGGCAGGTCGGCGGAGATGCACAGCACCACGGTGTTGGCCAGCTTGCTGGCTTCGGCGTTGAACTTGCGCACGGAGGTGGCGCAGGTGGGGGTGTCGACGCTCGGGAAGATGTTCAGCACCTTGCGCTTGCCGCTCAGGCTGGCCAGGGTCACGTCCGCCAGGTTGCCGCCGACCAGGCTGAAAGCCGGTGCCTGGGCGCCTTTGGCCGGCAGTTGGCCATCGACGCTGACGGGGTTGCCCTTGAGGGTTACTTGAGCCATGGAGTTGATCCTTTTATTGATGGGTTGTTCTGTACTGCAAGCAAGAGTGCCGCAGGATAATGAATTCCGACCGGCAAGTCAGATATTTAATCCAAACGTCACACGCACCCGATGGCTCCCCCAGAAACGACAATGCCCGGCTCATGAGGCCGGGCATCTGTCACGTCGAGCGGCTGGGCTCAACCGTTGGAGCACCCATTGCCGAACACCATGTATTCGAGGCGGTGGACCTTGCCCTGGTGATCCTCGTAGGTCAGGTAGGCCGGCACCACGCCGCAGACGTCGGGGACTTCGCTGCGGGAGATGACCCGGGCGATGTCCAGCTCCATGCCGTAGTGGTACTGCTCGGCCTGGGTGGTATCGGGTTGTTCGGGGGCGGCAGCGAAGACGAGAGGAGACAGGCCGGCCAGGGCCAGCAACATGAACGCTTTCATTGATCTGTTATCCGAATTGCCTTGGGAGGTGGCTTCGGCCCGCTCTCCACGAACGGGCCGAAGGTACAGCGCAACACCGCAAACACGGTGAGGTAGATCAGCATGTGCCTCGTCGTGGGAGGCAGGACGATTTTAAGGAGCGCCACCCGGTGCTTACAGAGCGATCCAGCACAAGGACTGTGGCCGCTGGATCAACAATCCCTCAGCCCCGCGAGGCGTCCGCGCCCTGCCCTTCGTCCACCACCACGGTGCAGGTCATCCCGGCGGACAGCGCCAGCCCCTCGGGCACCTCGTCCAGGTGGATGCGCACCGGCACGCGCTGGGCCAGGCGCACCCAGTTGAAGGTCGGGTTGACGTCCGCCACCAGCTCGCGGCTTTCCGGGTTGTCGCGGTCGTAGATGCCCCGGGCGATGCTGTCGACATGGCCCAGCAGGCGTTCGCCGCTCATCAGGCGCATCTCCACCTTCGCGCCCACGCGGATGCGCGGCAGGCGGGTCTCCTCGAAGTAGCCGTTGACGTAGAACGAGCGCCCGTCCACCAGCGCCATGCTGGCCTGGCCGGTGCGCGCGTAGTCGCCCCGGTAGACGTTGAGGTTGGTGACGTAGCCGTCCACCGGCGCGCGCACCTCGGTGCGCTCCAGGTCCAGCCGCGCGGCATCACGCCGGGCCAGGGCGCGGCGGTAGCGTGCCTCGGCACCCGTGGCGATGTGGCCGGCGTCCTCGCGGCTCTCCCGCGACACCACCAGGTCGTCCATGTCGGCGCGGCGGCGGGCGTTGAGGCGGCGCATGTCCAGCTCCGCGCGGGCGGCGTCCACCTCCGCCTCCGCCTCGCTCACCGCCAGCGCGTAGTGCGAGGGATCGATGCGCAGCAGTACGTCGCCGGCCTTCACCGCCTGGTTGTCGCGCACCGGCACCTCCACCACCAGCCCGGCGACGTCGGGGGCGATGTTGATCACGTCGGCGCGCACCCGGCCGTCGCGGGTCCAGGCCGACTCCATGTAGTGCTGCCAGAGCTGGTGCACCACGGTCACCGCCAGGGCGAGGATGAGCAGGGTCGCGACGACACTGATGATTCGTTTCACGGACAGGGGTCTCTCAACGGTAGGTGGCCAGCGCCAGGGCGCCGTACAGGCAGGTGAACAGGCTGACCCGCAGCAGCACCGGGTGCCAGGCGTGCCGGTACAGCCCCAGGCGCGCGGCCAGGCGGTCGAGCACCCAGCCGCCGGCCAGGGCCAGGAGGAACAGCAGCGTCAGGCTCGGCAGGTAGACGCCGTGCAGGGCGATCTCACGGGGCATGGGCGAGTACCGGGGCAGGTGCCGCCTCGTCCGCCTCGGCCCAGGGCGCCAGCGGGTCGAGCAGCGAGGTGCGGATGAAGTGCAGGTAGCTCTGCAGGCGACGCAGCGGCGAGGTCTCGAACTGTGGCGCGCAGGGCTCGGGGGTGGCGCGCACCGCCTCGATGGCCTGCTCCACCGCCTGCAAGGCGCGCTGGCGGTTGGCTTCGCCCGGCTGGATCAACAGGCGGATCAGCGCGCGGCCCATCACCCGCACCGCCTGGCGCCAGGGCATGGACTCGGCGTAGCACGACAGCGCCGGCAACCGCGCCTGCTCCAGGCGCAGCTCGATCACCGCGTGCCCCACTTCCTGCACCGCATACATCCAGCGCAAGAGGCGACGCTGCACGTCGGGGCGCCCGGCGGAGAAGGCGTAGGCCTGGGCCAGCAGGTCCCGGGTGCCGCTCTCGAAGCCGCTCACCAGCCCACGGATTCGCCCACTCACGGTGTGCACCGCGCACAGGCGCAGGTCGTGCTCCAGGCGCCGCCACAGCCAGGGCCGGTTGGGCGGCAGGATCAGCGCCGCCGCCAGGGTGGCCAGGGTCATGGACAGCAGCACCGCCAGGTACTCGTTGAACAGCCGGTAGGGGTCGTAGTGGGTCAGGTTGGCCGGCAGCGACAGCAGGCAGAACCACACCAGCAAACCGACGCCGTAGCCCGACCACTGGCTGCGCGAGAGCAGCAGCGCGCCCAGGGCGAAGGTGGGTGCCAGGGCGCAGCAGAGCATGGCGAAGCCGTCCAGCCAGGGCAGCACCCAGAAGGTGGTCGCGATACCGGCCACGGCGCCGCCGGTGGCGCCGATGGTCAGCTGCAGGGCCAGGCGCTTGGGGTTGGAGGATGACGACGCCAGTGCCGAGATCATCCCCACGGTCATGGTGAAGGTCTCCCCGGCCGGCCAGGCGGTGGCCATCCAGAAGGTGCCCAGGGCGAGGATCAGCAGGCTGCTGCGCATGCCGGCCACGGCGGCGGCCAGGGGGTTGGCGCGGGGGCGGAAGCTCTCCCGCCAGTCCTCGCGGGCGTGGCGGTGGTCCAGCAGCGAGGCCAGGGTCAGGGCGTAGCCGTGGAGGTCGTCGACGAAGCGGAACAGCAGCTCGGCGGCGGTATCGAAATCCAGCGCGCCGGCCTCGTCCACCTGCTGCACGGCCAGGCGCCCGCGCCCGGCGCGGATCAGCTGCATCAGTTCCTGCCGGCAGGCTGCCAGGCGCCCGGCGAACTCCGCCGCCTCGGCGTCGCTGCCCAGGCGCTCGCGCTGGGCGGCGAGCAATGCCGCCACCTCCGCCAGGGGCGGGGCCAGGGCCTCGCGCACCCGTTGACCGCCGGCCGGCTCGGCCAGGCGGTTGAGCAACTGGTGCAAAGCGTGGAAGCGCGTGGAAAGCACCATGAACTCGTTGTTCAGCCGCCCCAGGCGCCCGGCGCGCAAGCGCATGTGCGGGTCCTCGAAGGCGGTGGCGTTGCGCAGGTTCTCCAGGCCCACGGCGGCGGCGGCGAAGCGCGCGTTGAGCGCCTCGAAGCGCTCGCTGTCCAGGCGCCCGGCCAGCCCCTCGCAGGCGAAGGCGGCGAAGTCGCGGAAGCGCGCCTGCAAGGTGGCGCGCAGGTCGGCGCTGCTGGTCTGCGGCAGCACCAGCGCACTGACCAGCCCGGTGCAGAGGATGCCCAGGGTGATCTCCAGCACCCGCCACAGCGCCGACATGAAGGCCCCTTCCGGGTGCAGGGTCGCCGGCAGGCCGATGATCACCGCCGTGTAGCCGGCCAGCACGCAGGCGTAGCCGCGAAAATCCCGGTAGCGCGCGGCACCGGCGGTGCACAGGCCGATCCAGATGGCCACGGCGAGCATGAACAGCACCCGCTCCTGGTTGAACAGGGCGATCAGCGCCACCATCACCGTCAGCCCCAGCAGGGTGCCGATGATGCGGTAGAAGCTCTTGGCCAATACCTGGCCGCTCTGCGGCTGCATGACGATGAACACCGTCACCAGCACGGTGCCGGGTTGCGGCAGCTCCAGGCGGTAGGCCAGCCAGAGGGCGATGAAGGCGGTGAGCAGGGCCTTGAGGATGAACACCCAGGTCAGGCCCTCGGTGCGCGCCCAGTTGGCCAGGTCGCGGCGCAAGGTTGTGGTCATGGTCGTTTCTCAGGGATGGGGGATGTGCAGCGTGGGTTCGCTGGGCGTCAGTCGCTCCGGCTGTGGGCCGGCGGCAACCGGCAGCACGCCGCCGCCCAGTTGCAGCAACAGGTCGGCCTGGGCCACCAGGCGTGCGGCGCGCACCTGCTGCTGCAGGCGCTGGGCCTGGAGCAGCGCCGGTTGCGCCTCCAGCACCGCGCGCTGGTCGGTGAGGCCGCGCTGGCGGGCCAGTTGCGCCAGGTCGAAGGCGTGCCGGGCCTGGGCCACCGACTCGGCGGCCAGGCGCTGCTGCTCGCGCAGGGACTTCAGCCGCACCAGGGCATCGGCCACGCCCTTGATCGCCAGCACCAGCGCCTGGTTGTAGCCCTGCACCGCCAGGTCGTAGCCGGCCCCCGCCTCGGCCAGGCGGCCACGGCGCAAGCCACCGTCGTAGACGGGCAGGGACAGCGCCGGGCCCAGGCCCCAGGTCAGCTTGTCGTAGCGCAGGAAGTCCAGCACCCCACCCTGCACCGCCGAGGTGCCGAGGCCGCCGAGCAGGTCGACGTTGGGGTAGAAGTCCGCCTTCGCCGCCTCGATGCCCCGTGCCTCGGCCGCCACGCGCCAGCGCGCGGCCACCAGGTCCGGCCGGTGGCCGAGCAGCTCCAGGGGCAGGCGCGGCGGCAGGCCCAGGTCCAGCAGCGGCGACAGGGCCGGGCGTTGCAGCGCCTCGCCCTCCCCCGGGCCGGCGCCGGCCAGGGCGGCGAGCTGGTTGCGGTCCAGCGCGATGGCCTCGTGCAGCAGGTCGATCTGCCGGTGGGCCTCGGGCAGGCCCAGTTGCGCGCGGGTCTCCTCCAGGCCGGTGCCGATGCCGTCATGGCGGCGCTGGCGAACCAGCGCCAGCAGCTGTTCCTGGCGGGCCAGCTCGGCTTCGGCGATATCCAGCTCGGCGTGGTGCAGGGCCAGGCCTATGTAGCTGCGCACCAGGTTGCCTTGCAGCTCCAGGGCCGCCAGGCGCGCCTCGCTCGCCGTCGCCCGGGCCTGGTCGAGGGCCGACTCGCCACGGCTGCGCTCGCGGCCCCAGATATCCAGCGGGTAGGAAAAGCCCAGCTGGCTGGTGTTGTTCCAGCTGCTGCTGCGGGCCAGGTCGCCGGGGCCGTAGAAGGCATCGTCGGGCCAGCGCTTGCGTTGCAGGCTGGCGTCCAGGCCCAGTTGCGGCGCCTCGTCGGCTTCCACCACCCCGGCCCGCGCCCGGGCCTGGCGCACCCGCGCGGCGGCCATGGCCAGGCTCGGGCTGCCGGCCAGGGCGCGGTCCATCCAGCGGTCCAGCTGCGGGTCGCCATAGGCGCGCCACCACTGCCCGGCGGGCCAACCGGCCTCGGCCCGAGCGGCGGTGATGGCGGCGCCCGGCGCCAGTTCATGGGCGTCCAGGGGCCGGGAGGATGGCGCGAGGCCGGAGGAATCGATGCAGGAACACAGAAGCGGGAAGACGGCGAACAGACTGGCTCGGGTCAACCCGGGCCGACGATTGCGGGGCACGTGCGGCACATCCTGAGGCAAGGGCCGAGAGGCCCGAAACGGCGGCGATTCTATGTGCGGCCCGGGGTCAGGATAAGCGCTCGGATAGGCGATTCATTGTGTACTGATCGGCCATAATCCCCTCGGCACTTCATGCCAGAATTCGCATCCCTTCCAGGTCGGAGCCCTCAATGGACATCCTCTTCAACATGCGCGCCTTCGTCTGCGTGGCCGAAACCGGCAGCTTCACCGCAGCGGCGGCCCGTCTCGACCTGACCACCTCCTACGTGTCGCGCGCCGTGGCCACCCTGGAAACCCACCTGCGCACCCGCCTACTGCACCGCACCACCCGTCGCATCGCCCTCACCGAAGCCGGCCAGCGCTACCTGCTGCGCTGCGAGCAGATCCTCGGCTACATCGAAGAGGCCGAGGCCGAAGCCAGCGAGGCCCACGCCCGCCCCGCCGGCAACCTCAAGGTCCACGCCATGACCGGCATCGGCCAGCACTACCTGATCAAGGCCATCGCCCAGTACAGCGAGACCTACCCGGACGTGAGCTTCGACCTGACCCTGGCCAACCGCACCACCGACATCCTCGACGAGGGCTACGACATCTCGGTGGTGATCGCCCAGGAGCTGCCCGACTCGGGCTTCATCTCCAAGCAGCTCGGCACCACCTACAGCGTGCTCTGCGCCTCCCCCGCCTACATCGCGAAAAACGGCGCCCCGCGCCAGCCGTCGGACCTCACCCAGCACCGCTGCCTGCGCCTGGTGAACTCGGTGATGGCCCTGGATAAATGGCTGTTCGAGGGCCCGGACGGGCAGCAGATGATCTCCATCAACCACACCCCTTTCCAGGCCAACACCGCCGACGCCATGACCGAGGCGCTGATCGCCGGCATGGGCATCGGCGTGCTGCCGGTGTACTCCGCCGTGAAGGGCCTGGCCGACGGCAGCCTGGTGCGCGTGCTGCCGCGTCACAGCCTGTTCCCCCTGGGCATCTACGCCCTCTATCCGTCGCGGCAGTTCCTCGACGCGAAGATCCGCACCTGGGTGGAATTCCTCCGCGACTTCCTCCCCGACCGCCTCAAGGCCGACGACGCCGTGATCACCGCCTGCAGCAACGCCTTGCCACCGCAGCCGTAGGCTGAACACCGCCTCACCAGCCCCGCATCCGTCGTCACGCCGGGCTCCGCCGGTGGATGACGCTTCACCCATCCACCAAGCGGAGCACCCGATCACACGGAGCTGTACCCGGCGTCCGCCCCATCCCGGTGCCTTCAAAAAATAAACGCAGGGGCTTCCCCATCGCCGTCGTACAACCCTCGAACCCGCCCTTTTCCCGGCAACGAGGCTCCCATGAACGCCACCCTGCGCAACGCCCTGCCCTACCTGCCCTACCTGCTCTGCCTGCTCCTGCTGTGCGCCGGCCTGGCCGAGGCCAGGGAACGCCAACACACGGGTGGCTTCGTCACCGGCCGTGGCCAGGCCGGCACCTGGCAGACCCAGCGCAGCGGCAACCTGGCCGACGGGCTGACCCGCCAGCGCAGCGTCACCGGCGACGGCGGCCGCAGTTCGAGCCGCACCAGCACCACCCGCTACGACCGCGACAGCGGCCAGTTCAGCCGCAGCAGCAGCGGTGCCGATGGCCGTGGCGTCACCCTGGAAGGCACCCACGCCGACGGCCAGAGCAACGGCACCTGGACCACCAGCGACGGCCGCAGCGGCAGCTTCAGCCAACAGAGCCAGCGTGGCGACGACGGCCTCACCCGCCAGACCCAGGTCACCAACGCAGCAGGCGAGACGGCGCAGCGTTCGGCCGGCTACAGTTTCGACCGCGACAGCCACACCCTTTCCCGCAGCGTCACCGGCAGCCAGGGCGAGACCCGCACCGGTAGCCTCACCCTGACCCCGAACCCCTGAGGTGACTTCATGAAACCCTTCCACAGCCTGTGCCTGGCCCTGCTCCTCGGCGCCAGCCTCAGCGCCCAGGCCGCCGGCGACGGCAGCCGCCGCGAGATGCTCCAGGAGCGCATGCAGGAGCGCGTCAAGGCCATGGACAGCAACGGCGACGGCGCCCTCTCCCGCGAGGAGTACCTGGCCCACGCCGAGAAGCAGTTCCAACGCCTGGACGCCAACCACAACGGCCGCATCACCCAGGATGAAATCGGCAAGCTGCGGCAGCAGGCGCAACAGCGCCAGGGCGGCCAGTTCCCCTGAAGCCGGCCCACTGACGGATGGAACTCGATGACGAGCAGTTGATGGCCGCCGTGGCCGAAGGCGACCCGCGCGCCTTCGCCGCCCTGGTAAACCGCCACCTGCCCCGCGCCTACGCCATCGCCCGGCGGGTGCTGCCCGAGCAGGCCGATGCCGAGGACGCCGCCCAGGAAGCCTTCACCCGCATCTGGACCCACGCCGCCGACTGGCAACCGGGCCGGGCGCTGTTCACCACCTGGCTGCAGCGCATCCTGGTCAACCAGTGCCTGGACCAGCTGCGCCGCCGCAAGCGCCGCCCCGAGCAGGACATCGACGCCCTGCTGGAGGAGCTGCTCGACCCCGACGCCGACACCGCCGCCGAAGTGCAGCGCGCCCGCGAGGCCGCCGAGGTACAACGGGTGGTGCAGCGCCTGCCCGACAAGCAACGCATGGCCGTGGTGCTCTGCTACTTCGAGGAGTACAGCAACCCCCAGGCGGCGGAGCTGATGGGGGTGCATATCAAGGCACTGGAGGGGCTGCTGGGCCGCGCCCGCGCGCAACTGCGGCGCTGGCTGCCCGGCCGCCCGAACGAGGAGAACACCGATGAACGATGAACAGGACCTGCACCGACACCTGGCCGCGCAGCCGCAACCGACGCCGCCGGCGGGCCTCGCCGCGCGCATCGTCGCCCACGCCACCGCGCAACCCCAGCGCCAGGGCTGGCGCCGCCAATTGGCGAAGGCCCTGGAGAACTGGGGCTACGGCTGGCAGGTGAAGCTCGCCAGCGTCGCCCTGTGCGGGGTGCTCGGCCTGCTCGCCGGCCACTTCACCGGCCCGGGCCCCGACGACGACCTGGCGCTGGCCGCCCAGGCCGTGGACCAACTGCTGTGGACGGAGGAACCATGAACAGGACCTGGCTACTCGGCGGCGCACTGTTGCTGTCCATCGCCGCCAACGCCTTCCTCGCCGGCTGGCTGATCGCCCGCCCGGCCACCGCCGTCGCCGGCCTGCAGAGCCAGCCCATGCGCCAACTGCTGGCGCGGGTGCAGGAGCTGCCGCCCGAGCAGCGTCGCGAGGTGCGCGGCATCGTCCGTGAGCACGCGGCGGAGCTGCGCCGGCTGGCCGCCGCCAACCGCGACAACCGCCAGCAGTTGCTGCAACAGCTGGGCGAGCCCAGCCTCGACCGCGCCGCCCTGGAACAGAGCTTCGCCCGCCAGCGGCAGGCCACCGGCGAGCTGCAGGCCGCCGCCCAGGCCATGCTGCTGGAGATCGCCGACACACTGCCCGCCGAGCAGCGCCGCCAGCTGCTGGCGCGCCCAGCCCTGCTGCGCTAGCCGCCATGGACCGGGCCACGAGCCACGCCCTGCAACGCTTCGGCCTCGGCCCCCGGGGTGACGAGGCCGTGTCTATCGGCGAGCCCCGCGCCTGGCTGCTGGCCCAGCTGCGCCCAGCCCCGCTGCCCGAGGCCCTGCAAGGCATCGCCAGCACGCCACCTGCCGCCCTGGGTGCCCGGGGCGACGCCGCCGCCCGCCAGCAGCTGATGCGCGACGCCCGCCAGCGCTACCTGGAGCAGAGCGCCCGGCGCTTCGTCGTGCAGCTGCAAAGCGAGCGTCCGCTGCACGAGCGCCTGGTGATGTTCTGGAGCAACCACTTCTGCGTCTCGGTGCAGAAGCCGGTTGTGGCGGGCCTGGCCAACCGCTACGAGGTGGAGGCCATCCGCCCCCATGTCAGCGGCCGCTTCGCAGACATGCTGCTGGCCGTGGCACGCCACCCGGCCATGCTGCTCTACCTCGACAACGCCCAATCGGTGGGCCCCGACTCCCGCGCCGGGCGCCGCCGCGACCGTGGCCTGAACGAAAATTTCGCCCGCGAGCTGCTGGAGCTGCACACCCTGGGCGTCGACGGCCCCTACGGCCAAAACGACGTCATCGCCCTGGCGCGCATCCTCACCGGCTGGAGCCTGGCCCGTGGCGACGACGGTCCGGTGGCGCGCCACGCCTACCGCCCGGAACTGCACCAGCCCGGCACCAAGACGCTGCTGGGCCAGTCCTTCGGCGAGGCCGGCGAAGCCGAAGGCGAACAGGCCCTGCGCCTGCTCGCCCGCCATCCGGCCACCGCCCGCCACCTGTGCACCAAGCTGGCCCGCCACTTCGTCGCCGACCAGCCGCCGCCGGCCCTGGTGGAGCGCCTGGCGCGCACCTGGCAGGACAGCGACGGCGACCTGGCCCGGGTGATGGCCGCGCTGATCGGCAGCGACGAGGCCTGGGCCCAGCCCCTGGCCAAGCTGAAGACCCCCTACGAGTTCGCCCTGGCCAGCCTGCGCCTGTGCCAGCTGGTGCCCGAGCCCATGCAGGTGATCCAGGGGCTGGAGGCGCTCGACGCCCGCCCCTTCAACGCCCCGTCCCCCGCCGGGCTGCCGGACACCGCCAGCGACTGGAACGCCCCCAACGCCATCCTCAAGCGCGTCAGCTGGGCTCACCGCCTGGGCCAGCGCCTGCCACCCGCGCCAGACCCGATGGCCATCGCCGACCAGGCCCTGGGCCCGCTGCTGGGGGACAACAGCCGGCGCACCATCGCCCGTGCCGCCAGCGCCCAGGACGCCTTCGCCCTGCTGCTGGCCAGCCCCGAATTCCAACGCCGCTGAGGTGCCCCCATGATCAGCCGCCGCCAACTGCTCATCCACGCCGCCCTGCTCGGGGTCGCCGGCGCCCTGCCGCTGCGCCTCGCCGCCGCACCGGGGGACGCCCGCCTGCTGGTGGTGATACTGCGCGGCGGCATGGACAGCCTCGGCGTGCTGGTGCCCCACGCCGACGACCGCTACCACGACCTGCGTCGCGAGCTGGCCGGTGGCGCTCCCGGGCTGCTGGAGCTGGACGCCACCTTCGCCCTGCACAACGCCCTGGGGCCGCTGCAGCCACTGTGGCGCTCGGGCGAGCTGCTGCTCCTGCCGGCCTGCGCCACCCCCTACCGCGAGCGCTCCCACTTCGACGCCCAGAATGTGCTGGAGAACGGCGGCGACAAGGCCCACGGCCTGGACAGCGGCTGGCTCAACCGCACCCTCGGCGCCCTGCCCGGCGCCCACGCCATGGCCCTGGGCGCCAGCATGCCGCTGCTGTTGCGCGGGCCGGCCCGTGCCGGCTCCTGGTCGCCCTCCACCCTGCCCGGCGTGGACGAGGACTTCCTCCAGCGGGTGATGGCCATGTACCAGGAAGACACGCTGCTGGCCGGCACCCTCGACGATGCCGGCCCCATGGGCGGCATGGAGGGCGGGCGCGGGCCCCAGGCCTTCGTCACCCTGTGCCGCCAGGCTGCACACTTCATGACGGGCGAGGCGCGCCTGGGCAGCCTCGACCTCAATGGCTGGGACACCCACGTCAACCAGAACCGTCGCCTGGCCACCCAACTGGAACTGCTGGCCAAGGGACTGCTGGCCTTCCGCGAAGACATGGGCGCGCACTGGCGCAACACCGCCGTGCTGGTGGTCACCGAGTTCGGCCGCACCGCCCGGGGCAACGGCAGCGGCGGCACCGACCACGGCACCGCCAGCCTGGCCATGCTGCTGGGCGGCGGGCTCAAGGGCGGCCGTTGGCTGGGGGACTGGCCGGGCCTCGCGCGCCTCTACCAGGATCGCGACCTGCAACCGGCGAACGATCTGCGCGGGCTGATCCACGCCGTTCTGGAACAGCACCTGGGGCTGCCCGACGCGCTGATCGCCGAGCGCATCCTGCCCGGCAGCCGCGCGCTGGGCGGCCTGGGCCGGCTGTTCGCATGAACCACAACAGAGCCCCGATGAACATGCCGTGACGGGCTGGCGGGCCGGCACGCCCTGTGCTTGGCTGAACGGGCGGCATGCCGCCGCGCATGCATCGCCGGGAGAATTCGATGTCCCGATTCCGGGTCCTGCTGCTCATCTGCCTCCTCGCCCTCGCCCGCCCGCTCTTCGCCGAGGGGCACATCCGCATCGCCATCGGCGAGTGGCCGCCCCTGATCAGCGCCTCGCAACCCGGCAACGGCGTGATCCCCACCCTCATCAGCGAAGCCTTCGCCACCCAGGGCATCACCGTGGAATACGGCTTCTTCCCCTGGAAGCGCGCCTTCGAAGAAGTGCGCCAGGGCCGCTGGCAGGCCTCGGCGGTGTGGGGCCGCAGCCCCGATCGCGAAGCCTGCTGCCTGTTTTCCGAGCAGGTCTACAGCGACGAGGTGGTGCTCTTCTACAACCGCGCCCACCCGGTGCACTGGGACGGCACGCCCGCCGAGATGGAGCGCCTGCGTGGGCTCACCATCGGCCTGCCCCTGGGCTCGGCGAAGACCCCGCTGTTGGAAGAGGCCGAGCAGCGCGGCCTGCTGAAATACGAGGTGGGCGGCGATGAAACCAGCAACCTGCGCAAGCTCGCTGCCGGGCGCATCGACGCCGTGGACATGGTCAAGGGCACCGGGCAGTGGCTGGTGAACCGGAAGCTGGAGGCGGACGAAGCCGCGCAACTGACCACCACCGCGCCGCTGCAAAGCTGGGAGTACTTCGTGCTGTTCGCCGCGCAGCCCGCCGGCAACCGCCACTACCTGGAGGCCTTCAACAAGGGCCTGGCCACCCTGCGCGCCAGCGGGCGCGAGGCCGAGTTGTGGCGGCGCTTCTTCGCAGCGCCGCGCTAGCCCATGGCGCCTGGCGGGCTCACCCGACGAGCTTCAGGGTGCCACTCGCCGCGCTACAAGGCGTACCCTTGCCGCTCCGCTACCCTGACCCCGTGCCCTCTCACAAGGAATCCGCATGAGCCTGTCGCTTCTAAGCCGCTACGCGTTCTTCGCCTTCTGCGTGCTCTTCACCCTCGCCACCCTGCCCTTCATCCACCACGAGTGGCTCTGGCCCTTCACCCTGGTCACCGGCGTGCTGTCTCTGGTCGGCCTCCTCGACCTGCTGCAGACGCGCCACGCGGTGCGGCGCAACTACCCGATCCTGGGCAACATCCGCTACCTGGTGGAAGGCATCCGCCCGGAAATCCGCCAGTACCTGCTGGAGGCCGACGGCGACAAGCTACCGTTCTCCCGCGCCCAGCGCTCGCTGGTCTACGCGCGGGCCAAGAACGAGGGCGCCGACAAGCCCTTCGGCACCCTGCTGGACGTCTATGAGGCCGGTTTCGAATTCATCGGCCACTCCATGCGCCCGGCGCCGCTGAGCGACCCGTCGGCCTTCCGCGTGGAAATCGGCGGGCCGCAGTGCAAGCAGCCCTATTCGGCGTCGATCTTCAACATCTCGGCCATGAGCTTCGGCTCCCTCAGCGCCAACGCCATCCGCGCCCTCAACCAGGGCGCCAAGCTCGGCGGCTTCTACCACGACACCGGCGAAGGCAGCATCAGCCCCTACCACCGCGAGCACGGCGGCGACCTGGTGTGGGAGCTGGGCAGCGGCTACTTCGGCTGCCGCACCGCCGCCGGCCTGTTCGACCCGGAGCGCTTCGCCGCCCAGGCGCAGAACCCGCAGGTGCGGATGATCGAGATCAAGCTCAGCCAAGGCGCCAAGCCGGGCCATGGCGGCATCCTGCCCAAGCACAAGGTGACCCAGGAGATTTCCGAGACCCGTGGCGTGATGATGGGCGAGGACTGCATCTCCCCCTCGCGCCACAGCGCCTTCTCCACGCCCATCGAGATGATGCAGTTCATCGCCCAGCTGCGTGAGCTGTCCGGCGGCAAGCCGGTGGGCTTCAAGTTCTGCCTGGGCCACCCCTGGGAGTTCATGGGCATCGCCAAGGCCATGCTGGCCACCGGCATCTACCCGGACTTCATCGTCGTCGACGGCAAGGAAGGCGGCACCGGCGCCGCGCCCCTGGAGTTCACCGACCACATCGGCGTGCCGCTGCGCGAGGGCCTGCTGTTCGTGCACAACGTGCTGGTGGGGCTGAACCTGCGCGACAAGATAAAGCTCGGCGCCAGCGGCAAGATCGTCAGCGCCTTCGACATCGCCAGCGTGCTCTCCATCGGTGCCGACTGGGCCAACTCCGCGCGGGGCTTCATGTTCGCCATCGGCTGCATCCAGTCGCAGAGCTGCCACACCAACAAGTGCCCCACCGGCGTCGCCACCCAGGACGCCCTGCGCCAGCGCGCCCTGGTGGTGCCGGACAAGGCCCAGCGCGTGCACAGCTTCCACCGCAACACCCTCAAGGCCCTGGCCGAAATGCTTGCCGCCGCCGGCCTCGACCACCCCTCGCAGCTGGAACCGCGCCACCTGGTGCGCCGCGTCTCCGACAGTGAGATCCGCCTGTTCTCCCAGCTCCACGTGTTCCTCAAGCCGGGTGACCTGCTCAAGGACACGATCGAGGCCGACTTCTACGGACGCATGTGGGAAATGGCCCGCGCCGACAGCTTCGAGGCCGCCTGCGGCTGGTGACGTTCTTGTTGGCTGCGCCTTGGGGACAAGGACGTCCCCTTCACGCTTTCCTGAACGACTTCACGAGCACACCGTAAGTCTCCCCCGCAAGCTCCAGGCGCCCGTGGGTGACCCGTGCGCCGGGATAGAGCTTCGACTCCCACAGCCCGTCCGGCATCCCCTGCACCCTGGGGCCGGTGTACTTCTTGGTGGCATGGCTGGCGAAATGGCCGTTGGAAATGGCCATGAGGTCCACATCGGCGGCCCCATCCCCCGCCGGCACCTCGAGGAACCCCTTGCTCAGGTAGAACTGCACCATGCCAGTGACCGCCTCCACATCGAACTCGAGCGTGGTGTCGCCCACCGTCCAGCCGATGCAGTTGTAGCCGTCATAGCAGCCAGGGGAGGTCACGTAGACGTTGGCGCGGGTCAGGCCGGGGAAGGCAGTGCTGTAGTCCGCCCATTCCTCATCGGTGACCGGCCTGGGTAGCGAATCATGTTGCACGGTGCCAACGGCGGCGGTATTCACGGGTTTCTTCTTGGGCGGCATAGGGCACTCCATCGCTGGGCCGGGTCGTCAGTGGCAGCCTCCTAGCCCATCTGCGAGAGGATCGCTGCCAAGGACTTCTTATAGACCACCGCACATCACTCACCCAGGCTGAGCAGCCGCCAACGAGCGCTCCATCACGATGGTGCGCTCCTCGCCCCGGATGATCTGCTGCACGGCCTGAAAGCCGAGCCCCGCATAGAAGCCTTCGGCGGTGATCGACGACGGCACCTTCAACACCGCGACACCGCGCTCCCGCGCCAGCGCCTCGACCTGTTCCATCAGCCGCCGGCCGACGCCCAGCCCCTGGGCACCTGGCGCGACGAAGACGGTGCGCACCACATCGCCATCCAGGCTGGCAGTGCCGATCACGCAGCCCGCCTCCTCCGCCACCAGCACCTCGCGCGCTGCCAGCAGCCCCCGCACCTGCTCGGGGCCGAAGTTCGCCTGCACCGAGGCGATCACCTTGGGCGGGTAGTCGCGTGCGTTGCTCTCGGCCAGCGCCGTGAGCACCACCTGGCTGATGGCCGCAGCGTCGTCAGGGGTGGCGGTTCTGATCAGGTATTCCATGTTCGATTCCTCAAGCCCTGCCCGCCTCGGCCAGCAGCCATTCGCGGAACGCCGCCACTGCGGGACGCTCCAGAACGCCGGCCGGGTAGACAAGAAAATAGGCCAGGGCGCTGGCAACGCCCTGGTCGAAAAGCACCGCCAGGGTACCGGCCGCGAGCTCGCGATGCACAAGGGAGCGCCGCACCAGCGCCACCCCGAGACCGGCCCGGGCCGCCTCGATGACGCCGTTGCTGTCGACGAACAGCGGCCCGCGCGTGGCGTCCACGCCCGGCACGCCGGCCGCCTCCAGCCACAGGGGCCAGTCATGGCGGTGTTCGTCGTGCAGCAGCGTGAAGCCCGCCAGCTGCGCGGGCGTCGACAGGCTTGTACCGGCGGCCAGCGCCGGGCTGCACACCGGCACCAGCTCGTCGTCCACCAGCCGCTCGGCCACCAGCCCCTCGTAGCGGCCGAAGCCGTGGCGCACCGCCAGGTCGATGCCGTCGAGGGCGAAATCCATGCGCCGGTTGGACGGGCTGATGCGCACGTCGATCCCCGGCATCCGCGCCTCGAAGCCACCCAGCCGGGGCACCAGCCACTGCAGGGCGAAGCCCGGCGTGCAGGCCAGGGTGAGCACCGCCGGCCGCGCGCGGGCGGTGATCTCGGCGGTGGCTTCACGCATCAGGCGGAAGGCCGTGCGCAGGGTGGCGAAGTAGTCCGCACCCTCGGCGGTCAGGGCCAGGCTGCGTGGCCGGCGCAGGAACAGCTGCACGCCGAGGGCCGCCTCCAGCTCCTTCACCTGCAGGCTCACCGCCCCCGGCGTCACACAGAGTTCACGGGCGGCCAGGGTCACGCTGAGGTGGCGCGCCGCCGCTTCGAAGGCGCGCAGCGCGCTGAGGGAAGGCAAGGTGCTCATGCTTTAGAAAAACTCGATCATCCATGGAACAAAGCTCGTTTGTCATACCGAGCCCCGTCCGAATAATAGGGAGCCACAGACGGCATTCAAGCGACCGCCTGCAACGAATGGAACTCAAGCAAGGAGACAGGCGATGAACACGCAGAACGTCATGGGCGCACGTGAATGGGGCATGCTGGTGGCCCTCTCCATCCTCTGGGGCGGTTCGTTCTTCTTCGTCGGCATCGCCGTGAAGGAATTGCCCCCCTTCAGCATCGTCATGGCCCGCATCGGCCTCGCCGCCATCGCCCTCCTGGCCCTGGTGCACCTCATGGGCCTGCGGATGCCGCGCGATCCCCGCGTGTGGCTGGCGTTCTTCGCCATGGGGCTGCTCAACAACCTGATTCCCTTCTGCCTCATCGTCTGGGGCCAGACCCACATCGCCAGCGGCCTGGCTTCCATCCTCAACGCCAGCACGCCGCTGTTCTCGGTGCTGGTGGCGCACCTGCTGACCCAGGACGAGAAGATGACCGGCCGCAAGCTCGCCGGCGTGCTCATCGGCCTGGCCGGCGTCGCCACCCTCATCGGCCCCGCCGCGCTGTCGGGGCTCAGCAGCCACATCTGGGCACAGCTGGCGGTGCTCGGCGCCGCGCTGTCCTATGCCTTCGCCGGTATTTTCGGCCGCCGCTTCAAGGCCATGGGCGTGCCGCCGATGATCACCGCCACCGGGCAGATCAGCGCCTCGACCCTGCTGCTGATCCCCGTCGCCCTGCTGGTGGAGCACCCCTGGACCCTGCCCCTGCCCGGCCCCGCCACCTGGGCCGCGCTGGCCGGCATCGCCCTGCTCTCCACCGCCCTGGCCTACGTGCTGTACTTCCGCATCCTCGCCAGCGCCGGCGCCACCAACCTGATGCTGGTGACCTTCCTCATCCCGGTCAGCGCCATCCTCCTCGGCGCCCTCGTGCTGGGCGAACAGCTGGAGGCCCAGCACTTCATCGGCATGACCCTGATCGCCGCCGGCCTCGCCGCCCTCGACGGCCGCCTGGTCGACACCCTGCGCCCGAAACCGCGCCACACCGACCGCGACAGCTTCCTCGGCAAGGACATCTAGCCCCAGGCCCCGGTGCTTGGGGCCTGGCACCCCACCCGACACAAGGCTCGAATAATTCTGCAACTCGCCTTCCGGCACCCGGTCTATGGTTATCGGGATCGTCCCGCCCGGCACCCAGTGGCCAAAGAGCCGCGATGGCGCGCCGGTCTGCGGCGACATCCCATTCAAGCCTGCCGTCGACCGGACAAAGGAGTTGCCCCACGTGAAGTGCTTGATCTGCGAACACGAAGCCAAACCCCTGGATTCGGGCGGCCCCGGCCTCGCCCTGCGCTGCCGGGAATGCGGCAGCTACCAGGTGGACGATCGCCTCCTGGCCCGTTTGCGCCAGGGGCGCGACATCCTCGATGAACAACAGGCACGCATCCGCCTGCACGTCCGCCGCGCCGGCCACCACGGCCTGCCACGGCTGGACGCCGCCGACGCCGACCTGCTGCAACCGCGCCCGCGGATCGACGACTGGATTCGCGATATTTCCAGTTGCTGAGGGCTGTAGGACATTCACCGGTCCAATGGGCCGCCCATCGTAGGCCAGCCCAGCCTCAGGGCTGCGGTGATATAGTCCGCCGCGATTTTGCGGCCAGGTCGGCACGGAAGCGGAGGACATCATGAATATCTACACAGCGGGTTATGAAGGCCTCTCCATCGACACCTTCATCGCGCGCCTGCAAGAAGCCGGGATCGACAAGGTCCTGGACGTTCGTGAATATCCTCTCTCGCGCAAGCCGGGCTTCTCCAAGAAGGCCTTTGCCGAATGCCTGGCGAAAGCCGGCATCGCCTACGAGCACGAGCCCGCCCTCGGCTGCCCCAAACCGGTACGCAAGCGTTACAAGGAAGACGGTGACTGGGCCGCTTACGAACGCGGCTTCAATGCCTACATCAAGACCCAGGATGAACGGCTCCATGGCTTGCTGGCCGACGCAGCCAGTGAGCGGATCTGCATGGTCTGCTACGAAGCGGACGCCCGGTTCTGCCACCGCAACCTGATCGCCCAGCGCGCCCACAGCCTGGACAGCGCCCTGCAGGCCGTTCACCTCCCCCTCAAAGCAACGGCAGTTGCAGACCTATTCCCGGCTGTAGCCTAGGCGGGTAGATCAGGCTGACGATCAACCACTGCCCCGGGAAACGGTGCATGTTGCCCATCAGGAACATCAGGTCCCGACTCGGCAGGACCCTCTCGATTTTTTCCCTGAAAGGCGCCTCCCAGTCGGAGCCGTGTTTTCGACGCACCTTCCGATACAACTCGCAGGCCTCCCAATCCGAAATCTTGTGGGTATGGCTGACCATCTGCCCGCCGACCTGGCATTCGTAATCGTAGTAAAAGTCGAACGGCACCTTTTCCAGGCGCTTGATGCTGGCAACCTCGTCCTCATCGAACAGGCTGGCCTGGCGCTGCATCTGCTCCAGCTTCTCCAACTCCTCGGCCGTCCACTGTTCGGTGCCTGCCTTGCGAATCTGCAGGCCGGTTATCCGAGCGGGCCTCAACAGCCCCAGGGTGATACCGTCCCTCAACCGCGCCTGCTCCAGCGCCTCGAAGCTGTCGTACAGCGGTAACTTCTCCAAATGGCGCCTGCGCTGCAGCCAGTCACCAGCGGGCAATGATTCTTGAGGCTGGATAGTGTCCACGCCGATCTTGTGGCTCTCAGGGCGATGGTCCTGGGTGCTCTTCTCGATAACAGCCTTGATCCATTGCCACTTGGCGAACTGCTGATCCTCGCCGATGAGGCGGAACGGCACGGGAAACAAACGGATCAACGCGCCGTGCTCATCCATGCCGGCTACGCAGGAGGTCTCGGCATACTTGGCACTGGGGCTGGGGTAGGTCTTGCAGAGAATGAGAATGCGGGCCTTTCGTCTCATGGGGGCAACTCCTTTTGTCCAGCTGACTACTCTAGACAGCGCCCCTAGCCGGAACCAGGCTACACCGCCGCCGCTCCAGGCTCCGTTTTCCCATTACAGGGGCAGGATCAACGGCGCGGGCGTGCAGGCGTTTGCGGCCGACCCGCTATTCGTCGCCGGACCGGGTGCCGAGCGGGCACCGGACCGGTACAATTCGCGCCCTGCACCGTGCCGGAAGCCTTTTTGCCATGTCCCTACCCAAACACCACCTCGAACTGCTCAGCCCTGCCCGCGATGTACACATCGCCCGCGAGGCCATCCTGCATGGCGCCGATGCCGTGTACATCGGCGGCCCGAGCTTCGGCGCGCGGCACAACGCCTGCAACGAGGTGGCCGATATCGCCCAGCTGGTGGAGTTCGCCCGGCGCTTCCACGCCCGCGTGTTCGTCACCATCAACACCATCCTCCACGATGACGAGCTGGAGCCGGCGCGCGCGCTGATCCACCAGCTGTACGACGCCGGCGTCGACGCGCTGATCGTCCAGGACATGGGCGTGATGGAACTGGACATCCCGCCGATCGAGCTGCACGCCAGCACCCAGACCGACATCCGCACCCTGGAGCGGGCCAAGTTCCTCGACCAGGCCGGCTTCTCCCAGCTGGTGCTGGCCCGCGAGCTGAACCTGCAGCAGATCCGCGCCATCGCCGACGAAACCGACGCCGCCATCGAATTCTTCATCCACGGCGCGCTGTGCGTGGCCTTCTCCGGCCAGTGCAACATCTCCCACGCCCAGACCGGCCGCAGCGCCAACCGCGGCGACTGCTCCCAGGCCTGCCGCCTGCCCTACACCCTCAAGGATGACCAGGGCCGCGTCGTCGCCTTCGAAAAACACCTGCTGTCCATGAAGGACAACAACCAGAGCGCCAACCTCAGCGCCCTGGTGGACGCCGGCGTGCGCTCCTTCAAGATCGAAGGGCGCTACAAGGACATGGGCTACGTGAAGAACATCACCGCCTACTACCGCCAGCGCCTGGACGGCATCCTGGAAAACCGCCCGGACCTGGCCCGCGCCTCCAGCGGCCGCACCGACCACTTCTTCGTGCCCGACCCGGACAAGACCTTCCACCGTGGCAGCACCGACTACTTCGTCACCGACCGCAAGATCGACATCGGCGCCTTCGACTCCCCCACCTTCACCGGCCTGCTGGTGGGCAACGTCGAGAAGGTCAACAAGCGCGACCTGCTGGTGGTGACCCAGGAGCCTCTGTCCAACGGCGACGGCCTCAACGTGCTGGTCAAGCGCGAAGTCGTGGGCTTCCGCGCCAACATCGCCGAGCCCAAGGGCGAGTTCGAGGAAGACGGCCAGAAGCGCTACCGCTACCGCGTCGAGCCCAACGAAATGCCCGAGGGCCTGTTCCGCCTGCGCCCCAACCACCCGCTCTCGCGCAACCTCGACCACAACTGGCAACAGGCCCTGCAGAAGACCTCGTCCGAGCGCCGCGTCGGCCTCTCCTGGGTCGCCAAGCTGCGTGAAGAACGCCTGGAACTGACCGCCACCAGCGAGGAAGGCATCACCGCCAGCGTCGCCCTGGAAGGCCCCTTCGGCGCCGCCAACAAGCCCGAGCAGGCCCTCGAACAGCTGCACGACCTGCTCGGCCAGCTGGGCACCACGATGTACCACGCCGACGCCGTGGAGCTGGACGCGCCCCAGGCCTTCTTCATCCCCAACTCCCAGCTCAAGGCCCTGCGCCGCGAAGCCATCGAAGCGCTGACCGCCGCCCGGGTCGCCGCCCACCCGCGCGGCGGCCGCAAGCCCGTCGCCGTGCCGCCGCCGGTGTACCCGGAGGCGCACCTATCCTTCCTCTACAACGTCTACAACCAGAAGGCGCGTGACTTCTACCACCGCTACGGGGTGCAGCTGATCGACGCCGCCTACGAGGCGCACGAGGAAGCCGGTGAAGTGCCGGTGATGATCACCAAGCACTGCCTGCGCTTCTCCTTCAACCTCTGCCCCAAGCAGGCCAAGGGCGTGACCGGCGTGCGCACCAAGGTCGCGCCGATGCAGCTGGTGCACGGCGACGAAGTGCTGACCCTGAAGTTCGACTGCAAACCCTGCGAAATGCACGTGGTGGGCAAGATGAAGGGCCACATCCTCGACCTGCCGCAACCCGGCAGCGCCGCGACCCAGGTGGTCGGCCACATCAGCCCCGACGACCTGATGAAAACCATCCGCAACCGCGCCCCGCACTAAGGCCCCGCCCAACCACGCCACCCCGTAGCCCGGGCTTCAGCCCGGGACCGGTGAAGCCCATCAAGCCCCGGGACTCCGCTGCTCTGCTGGGGCAGCCAGGCGCGCACGCCGTATCGCCCGCCGCGCCCGGGGGAAATAGCCCCACTCCCCAGGCAGCACACGCCAGGCCAGCCGCAGGAACCCGGCGAGCAGGCGCAGCCGGCGCTGGTCCGACGCCGTCCACCGCAGCCCCAGCCGCTCCCGCAATACCGGCGGCAAGGTGCCCCGCGCCACCCAGCGCACGCCGCCCACCAGCACCGGCTGCAGGCACCACCACAGCGGGCCGCGCATCCAGGGATAGGGCGCCTGCAAATCCCCGGTCGAGCCGAAGTACCAGGTGGTGATCTCCGTCGCCTGGAGGCGTTGCTCCAGCATCCGCTGCCAGTAGCCCTGGAAGGCGACGTAGCTCTCCGGCACCTGCCCCATCGGCAATCCATAGAGGGAATACCAATGGACGGACTCCTGGTAGAGGCGCTCGCATTGCTGTTCGTCCAGGGGCGTACCGAGCCACTGCTGCAGGGCGATCTGCGCCTCGAAGAAGGTCGCATGAGCCCAGTAGAACAGCTCGGGGCTGAGGGCGTGGTAGGGCCGCCCCTGCCCGTCCTGGCCCTTGATATCGCGATGGAAGGAGCGCACCTGCAAAGCCGTGCCCGCAGCCTGGCCGCCGTCGTAGACCACACCGAGGATGGGCGGGATGGAGCGCAGCAGGCGGTTCCAGGGGTTGGCGAACAGGTCGGAGTGCTGCAGCACGCCGGCGGCCAGGCCCGGGTGCATGTTCTGCAGGATGCCGGTGCGCCCGATCAGCAGCAGGCCGCGCAGGTCGCCGAAGTAGCGCCAGGTGAGCGAGTCCGGCCCCAGCGGGCTCGGCTGGGCAGGTTGATGGGCGGGCTGAGCGAGGTCTGCTGTATGCATGGAAGCGGCTCCGGCAATGGCTTGGAAACGCCCTCACGCTAATGCGACTATCCGCTCGCATTCAATTCGCGTCCGGAGCCTGTCATGCGCAAGCAGCCCCGCCAACAACGCTCGCAACAGATGGTCGCCGACCTGGTGGAAGCCTGCGCCCGGGTCATCGCCCGCGACGGCCTGCCACGCCTGAGCACCAACCTCATCGCCGCCGAGGCCGGGGTCAGTGTCGGTTCGCTCTATCAATACTTCGCCAGCAAGGAAGCCCTGGTCGAGGCCCTGCTCGACCGCATGAGCCAGGAGCTGGCCGGCGTGGTCCGCGACAACGCCACGGCCTTGCTGGCGGACGACGTGCACACCGCCGTGGAGCGCCTGCTGCAGGCGGTATTCGCATTCATCGACCGCAACGCCAGCCTGCACCTCGAACTGGCGCGCCATTGGCAGGACTTGCGCACGCTGAAGGTGGTCGACGAGATGGAGCGGCACCTGTTCGACTTCTGCCGCCTCTACCTGCTGCGCCACCTGCGGGAAATCCCCATCGACAACCCGCTGCCCACGCTCTACGTCGTCATCAACAGCGCGCTGATGACCATCATCCGCTTCATGAGCCACCCCCATCCGCCGCTCACGCGCAGCGAACTGATCGGCGCCTTGAGCGACATGTTCGCGGCCTATATGGCCAGCCTGGCCAAGGCGAAGTAAGGGCTACGCCCCGACAAGCCACCAAAAAAGCATCAGCGCTGCCAAGGTCGAAAGGTCATGTAGCCTGGGCTTCAGCCCAGGAATCGATGCGCACAAAACTCCCGGGCTGAAGCCCGGGCTACGCCCTGTGACGATGCGAATCAAGAGCAGGACAAACACGCGCCGTAGGGTGTGCCGCGCGCACCTCCGCACGGTGCTTCCGACGGGCTCCCCTGCTTTCAACGCCTCGATGGCAACGCAGCTAGGTTTTTACGGAGCGCCCAGCAGCAGCGTCCAGTAGACCCCACCCGCCTTCACCGCCGGCGACTGGGCGCCGCCCAGGTCGGTGAACAGCGGGCTCATCAGGCGCGAGCACTCCTCGGGGCTGGCCAGCCAGCCCTGCACCGCGCTGGCCGCCGAGCCCATGCCGGCGGCGATGCTTTCCGCCACCCGCGTGCCCGTATAGCCAGCACTGCGCGCCCGGTCCGCCGGCGCGCTGCCGTCGGTGCCCTGGTGGGCGAAGAAGCCGTTGAGCGCCATCGACTGGCTGTGAGAGGTCGCCGCCGCAGCCAGGGCCTGGTTCCAGGTCAGCGGCGGTGCCGAGGCGAAGGGCTCGCCCCCGCAGAGGCGTGGCTGCGCCCGCGCCGCGTTCACCTGCTCCAGCAGCGCCGAAATGGGTGACGGCCCGCCGGTCAAGACCGCGCTGTGCAACGGCCGGGCGAAGGTCACCCGCCACACCGGCCCCGCCTGGCTCACGCCCACATCGACGAACTGCGGATTCAGCAGCACATCGCAATACCCCTGCATCGCCGCGAACGCCGCCTGCGCATTGGCCGGGCCGGAAAGGCGGATGGTGCGCACATCCCCGATGCGGTAACCGGATTGCCCCAGCGCCGCACGCCAGGCCTCGCCGTTCTCGGTCGGCAGCACCAGGCGCGGGTCATGGGTCAGGGGCGTGAGTACAGCGGTGGGCTGGTTGCCGCAGTTCTGCGGCTGGGCGCGGTAGGCATTGATGGCATCGACCAGCATGGCCTCCTCGCCAGCGGAAGCAGCGGTGGCGAGCAACAGGCCGAGCAGGAAAGCGAACGGACGGATGGGCAAGGCAGCAAGTGGGCGCATGGTTCGAACCTCATATGAAGGAAGTCGGGCAACCACGGCGCCAGCCCGGGCGCCACGGCACCCGGGGTTCGCAAGCCCGTGAAGGTTGGAACCGCAACGGCGCCGCCGAGTTCAGCGGCGCCCGAAGGGGGCGGCTCGCCTGAGCGCCAACCTCATCGCCATATGGCCAACCTGGCAAAGGCGAAGTAAGGGCTATGCCCCTATGAAGGCAGGGCCACAGAGTTGCGGTAGCATCCCCCGCTTGCCATGGAGAGTGAAATGCAAAACCGATACGGAAGACTCGCCTCGTGGATTTATCACCTGGATAAACCCATCGGCCATTCATTTGGAGATCTGGAGTACTACCAGCAGCGTCTGGCGGACGTTGATGGCCCGGTACTGGAACCTGCAGTGGGTAATGGACGGATCTTCATACCGCTGCTGGAGAGGGGCCTGGCCATCGAGGGCTTCGATGCCTCCCACGAGATGCTCGAATACTGCCGGCAGGAATGCCGCGAGCGGGGGCTGCCCGCTCCCCTCACACAGCAGAAGTTCGAGCAGTTCAGCTACGACCAGCCATTTGCGGCCATCATCATGCCCGCCGGCTCATTCCAGCTGATTACCGAAACCGCCTCCGCGATGGCCGTGCTCAAGCGGTTCTGGAATCACCTGCAGCCCGGCGGGAAGTTGATCATGGACATCGACCCCATCGAGAGCATCATCGGGGAGGCACACGCCGCACGGAGCTGGAAAGTGGATGGCAACAGCCTGCTCACACTGACCAGCCATCGAGCCGAAGTGGATTACCGCAAGCAAACCACGCTCTCTCATCTGCAGTACCAGCATTGGCAAGATGGCACCTTGCAGTCCGCCGAACTGGATCTGTTCCACCTGCGTTGGTGGGGCGTCGACGAACTGGCATTCGCGCTACGCGAAGCAGGTTTTGTGGATGTAGTGGCCTCAGGTGGCTACCAGCATGGCCGCTCCCCTTGCCAGAACGACCACATCATCAGCTTCGAAGCACGCCGCCCAGGTTGACGATGCCTCGGACAGAGGCCGTGGCAAACATGGCGTGCACCTGATCGAAAGCGGCCACGCCGCTCAGTGCACCCGAGGCGGTTGTTCAAGCAACCGCCTCACCCGGTCAGTGGCAGACCATGAACCCGCCCTGACGTAACGCTTTCCGTCCCAAGGCCCGCCACGTTCTCCCGAGCAAGACGGCAGCCTGTCGCCCTGCCGGCCCCCTCCTCCCCTTGCCCTCGGGCTCGCCCGTCCCTATCCTGCGCCGGTCACGGTCAATCCCGTGGCCGGGATTGACAGCCCGATTTAGTAGGCGAGTTGCCTTCAGCTACACCCGCAAAGCCGTAACGGCTCGGCTGGCCTAACTGACGGTAAGCAAATGGACCTTAATTGGAACTTCGCCATGCATGACGCACTTACCCCCATCACCTTCCAACGCCACTGCCATCAACTGCGCGCCGTCATGATCGACAACCGCCCCTGGTTCGTCGCCTTCGACTTCGCCCTGATGATCGCCGCCGCCCGGCCGTATCGGCTGACCAAGCGCCTCTACCCGCACCAGTTCCGCTTCGCCTACCTGCGCTACAGCACAGGCCTTTGCGAAGAAGTGGAACTGATCAGCGAAGCCGGCCTCTACCGCGCCCTCTACCGCTTCGGCCACCCCGAGCATTGCGCCCTCAGCCAATGGCTCAGCGACGAAGTGATCCCCACCCTCCACGACTACCACCGCGACCCGCAGGCCAGCCCGCGACGCATCCTCATGACCTGGGCCAACCAGCGCATCGCCGCGCTGCACTGGCAAAGCGAAACCTGGATCGCCCGGCAGGACCTGCCGCGCTTCATGGCCGCGCACGATGATCCGCGGCTGGGGGATGGGCCGAGTTGGAAGCGGTTTTTCTAAAGGTGCAGAAATAAAGAACGCCGCATTGGGATGCGGCGTTTTTAAGAGCGGTAGCTCTCGGCCCGAAGCAGCCCCATGGCAGGGGGGGCTTAGCTAGCAGGGAGAGATGTGACCTGATCAAGGCATATCTCCAAGCTGTATGCATAGACAGTGATGGCATTTGGTCGATGGAGGATTATTCTTCGACTACGCGAAACAAATTCATCTCGCAGTCTAGCCAGTTCATGCACAGGGAAGTCGCATAGCAAATGACCAAGCTCGCTCAACGTCCGCCCTCCGAAACTATACGTGCAAGTCAGAACTGCGATGCAACTTGGAAGGAGTCGGGCCAGGCGCTGATCAAGCGCTGGGAAACCGGCCGCCTCCCTTTCCATTAAAGCCCCTGAACTACTTGTGCGCTGTAGGGGGAAGAGTTACTACCAATGCACTCGAAAGGTGGAGTGTCTCGTGTATTGAAGTAGGATAAATTCGGCGCGCTGCACTACCTAGCTTGGACTACGTGGCGAAGACCTGATACTGATCTAGCACGGCAGAAAGCTGACTTAAGCATTGTAGAAAAACCAGATTTTTAATAGTGAGAGTGAAATGCTCAACTCTTGGCTTTGCTGCCAAGCTCTCGCTGATGGACGCCTTAAATATGTACAACTAACAATTTTTTGATTTATAGCTCAGGGTAGATGTCTATGGGTCACTTAGAACAAACCGCGGCAGATAAGAGCTCTTTAGGATTTGAGTACCAAGACCTCGTGCTTGTGAATAATTTGCTGGAATTAAAACCCGAAGAGAAAATTGGCCTGGAAGTATTTGACGATATTCACACTGAAAACATCAGCAATGACTTGTGTCTCATTCAAGTAAAACATAGCCTTTTGGGTGGCAATATAACAGAGCGGGATATTGATCTCTGGAAGACACTATACAATTGGCTGAAATCACTACCCGAATTACCTCAAGAAAAAAATATCACATTTAAAATTTACTCAAATAAAACTCTCAACAACCAAAATTTGATAGCGCTACTTACCTCCGCAAAAGCCAACAAAGATAATATTATAATTGCAATTGGCAATATTTATGAAGAAATAAAAACGAAAGAGTCACTAAAAAATACAACAGACTCGGCAAATCCAATTTTTAAATACGTGGAAGCGCTAGCAACAGCAAAGAGAGAGGATATAGAATTTATCTTGGAGCGATTCCAATTCCACACCGACACGGTTTCCGCGATCCAGCAAATAAACGACAAGCTTTTGTATTTAGCTATACCAGAAAGCAAATTGGATGATACGCGAAAGTACGTTCTGGGAGCTTACAAAGAATATAAGATTGCAAGCATCGTGAGTGGCGAGAAAATAATAATAACGTATGAGGATTTTAGAATCCGAATGGGGCTTGATCGAATATTGCGGTCTTCCCGAAGCAATGAAGTAGATTATGATCGATTTTATGATAAATATTATTACTTTCAGCGACTGGGTGACTTTTCGTTTCTAGACAGCACCTTTAGTTATCAATTGAAAGATATCGGTTTGCCTGATGAAGATGTCATTGAGCATGGGATTGAGATGCTTGCAACGACGGAACTAATTCAGGACCTAAAAATAGAAGGGGATTTCACCCATCAAGATGATGCCCGCCTTGCAGTACAATGTGAATCTCTTTGGAAGAACATCCATCGTAAAGCACATAGTGAACTTAATCAGGAATCATCCCAGTCACTACTTGCTGCGCAAATGTGCTACGAAGCCACTTTGAAAAAAGAGCTGAAATTAAAAAACATTTCTCTTCCTGATGGATTTAGCAAGGGTAAATTTATCGCGCTATCCGATGTTCCTTCAATAGGATGGAAGGTGAACTGGAAGGAGCTATATTTCAAATGAACCCACTTGCAACTAATGAAGTACTTGGTGCGCTAGCTATTCAAGCCACGTTGGCATGCCTGCCAAATCGACAATTAGACCTGACCAAGGCGCTATTGATTCTGCCGCTATTATATAACAAAAGAGTCAGGAGTATTCTTAAAAGCAAAAAAGTGGTGCATTTAGGAAGTCGCGACTTAGTGCTTTCATTTCCAAAAGATTTTGCGTCTGTGAAGAGCCATTATGTTGACATGTCGATTACATCAATAAACACAATCCTGTTAGCATGCGAAATGGGCATCACTACGTTAAGCGAAAGTTCGGTATCTCTGAATACAGAAATCTTTACGTCAACCTCTTCAAAATCTATCGGACTGTTAGGCAGTGAGATTTTTACTGCGGCTCCATGTCTTGCAAAAATACTGCAAGAAAGCGCCGAAGAACTTTATCAGAACTTTAGGATAGTGCTATGAGCGGCATACAGATTACCAACATTCTTCTCTGGCAAAAAAATGGAACTCTAAGAAATCTTGAATTTTTGGAGAATCACGTCAATGTCATAACGGGTGATTCGGGCAAAGGGAAGTCGTCAATCCTTTATATTGTTGATTATTGCCTGTTAGCCAGCGAGACCAAGGGGATATCCAAGGCGAATATCGACTCAAAAATAACTTGGTATGGGTTGAAAATTAATATACATGGGCGCAAGTTTTTGATTGCCCGTCCATCGGGGGAAAATGAAGAGACCTCCCAAGCCTACTTGTCGGAAGCTGAGGAAATTCCTGAAATACCATCATTTAACATCAAAATAGAAAATCTTAAAAAGATTCTAAATGATGCTTTCGGTATCGATTCTGAATTAAAAATCCCGTATGGAGGAAGACACATACGCACTGGCACAAAGGTTTCTTTTCGCAGTTTTCTACCTCATAGCTATCAAGATCAGAACGCTATAATTGCACCAGAATATTTGTATATCAGGCCAGCTGACGGGCGCTATCAAGAATCAATTGAAAGAACTTTTCGAATGGCACTTGGTGTCGAAAACGTCAAGACATCTACTGCAAAAACAAAATTGCTCGAATTAGAGCAGCAGCGCTTAGCCTTTGAGCGGAAGAAAGAGATATTCGAAAAAAACAAGCTTGCATTTTCCGACGAGCTTCAAAGTCTCGGTCAAGAAGCAGCGGCGCTAGGGATTTTAGCTAGTGTTCCAATGGATACAGATATGCTTTTGCAGAAGCTTAAAGAGGTCGTAGTTGACTCAGAGATACCACCTCTAGGGAAAAGTGAAACTGATGAAATAGAAAAGAAATTGTTATTGCTTCGTGCAAAAAATAAGAAATACGAGGCGTTTGCCGATAGGGGGTCCGAATTTATCACCTCAACAAAACAGTCAGAAGATGCTCTTCGTCCAATTGAGTTTTTAAATGAAAATCCGAGTTTAGTATTTCCATCCGAAATGGCAAACAGTCTCATTCATCATCTACAGAGGGAGTTGTCTCGTCTGCGCTCGTCATTGAGGAGCAAAAAGCAAGCTCCATTTCTTGCTGAAGTCACCGAATTGATTTCTGAGAATGCCAAAGAAATCTCAAGACTTGAGAAAGACTTGGCCGCGATTCAAAAAAATCAAAAAACTCGATCAACACCAAAAGAATACTATAAATATATTGGCCGCCTAGATACCAAGATTCAGCTATTCAGTGGCGCGGACAGCCATACCTTCAATTATGATCCGGAAGATTACAGCACTAAAGCCGAGCAACTCAAAAGTGCGATAGAGGAAGACAATCTAAAAGTTGAGCTGGCGGAGCAAAAACTCAATGAATTCATCAATGAAAAACTTAAAAGGCTAAAACTAAAAGGATATGATAAATTTACTGCTCGGTTCAGTGAGAGGGAAAAACTAATTCACTTGTTTTCTGAAGACCTGTCGTTTACTGAAAAAATGCCGGATATAGGTAGTGCATCCAACTATCTTTACCTGCACTTGGCTTACTTTCTCTCTATACATGAAGTCGCAAAGAGGCACAAAGTTTCATGGATGCCATCATTTATGATTCTTGATCAACCAAGTACGCCTTATTACTCTACTGAAGGGAAGCCGAATGATGATGTTGTCAGTCTTGACGCTGCTTTAATTGAGATGAATGAATTTGTAAAAAAAATGGATCAAGAAGGTGGGTTCCAAATAATACTCCTAGAGCATATCGAGGAGTCGCACTGGAAGAAGCTAAAGTTAGAGAGATTCCACTTAGTAGATAAAGAGTTGCGTGGAGATTACGGACTGATTCTTGGCTAAGATCTTATTTTATAGCACTTACTAGTTCAGCTGGTCTCTGTTCAGCAACAGTAAAACGAAGGATTGCCATATGGCCAAAGGATCCAATGGAGCTGCAGCACCGTCACAGACATTCAGTGATCATGACGTGATGGAAGCGAGTTTTCGCCTGGAAGCCGTAACTGAAGCGGGCGCGCCTGTACGAAAGCTTTATATACAGACATACGAGCTTGCAGATGCTCAGACTCGGACTTGGCATGCAACGCCTGAGAGCGAATGGCCACTGCTGGCTGCCATCGCTCCAAACCAGATCATCATGCGGCCTATCCATGTGAATCCGCATGCAAAGCGCTATCTGTCGTCAAAAAACGGTTGTTTTACAACGGTCATCTATGCAAGTGAAGTCGGCACCAAGTTGCCAGATGACGCAGCCACTGCGGCGAGTCATATTGAAATGCATTTACCTCGGAAGCTATTTGATTCTCCGGAGTACGGCCTCGGTTTGCATAGGGATCTTGACCAAGTGTGGCAAGGCCTCTCACGAATTCCGAATGCAGGCACCCTAGTAGTTAGCCAGCAGCCGGGGCAGCACGCGGACGACGGAGTAGTCTCCATAAGTGTTGAGGAGCTCGACAAGCTGCACCGTGGCTTCAATAGGATCACGAAGAACGGCCGCTAGCTAATCCGGCAAAGCAAGCAAGGTCTCGTGCACGACGATGTGCTCAACCGAATTGACCCCGAGCGATTCCAGCGAACAGTGCAGGTGGCTCCGCCCCTGGTCGAAGTTCGAGAAGAGGGATCAAAGCATGCCGCAAATCGATTTCGCTTCGCTAAACATGTGCCACAGAGCGCGGCATTAGCCTTCTACAGCTGACTACTCATCGCATGAAAACATACAAACATTGCCACGGCACACCAAATCAGATAATTGCTCAGGAAGAGGCTTCAATATTGCTGTGCGTTGAGCGTGCGCTTGCATCTTCTAGCAACTCGCAAACGGTCGGCAAAAATGGCGAGCTCCCTTTTATAAGATTCTTGCAACGATATTTACCCAATACACTTCGCGCCGTTTCTGGTCATTTCATCACACCGAACGGTGATATTTCCCCTCAGCTTGATGCCATTGTTTTTGATGCGCGATATCCGCTTCTCTCCGAGAACACCGATGGCTCAGCGCTCCTAATGCTGAACTCCGTTATTCATATATATGAATTAAAGACCAATCTAACGGCTAGAGACATACGCAAAAGCATCGAGAACTCGAAGAAAATAACGACACTTACGCAACAGGTCAAAGAATTCGAAACGCCTGATAGCTGGAGCTCACCTCGCCAAACCTTATTGGCCTATCGCACTAAGCAAAAACTTGAGACGCTTGAAGCAGCATTCTTCGGTGCATCCAGCCCTGCAGTTTCCCCCATGGATAGTATCGTGCTGCGCTGTCTTCCTAGTGACGCAACAATCATTGGAGGAGTGGGAGGAACTCTCCATTTGGAGCCGCCGCTTCCTGAAGAAAATGGTCGCGGACCTCGTCCAGATGGATACTTCCCTGTGTTTATACCAAGTCACACGCCGCTTTCTGATCTCTATTACACGCTTGTTCAAGACGCCTACTACACATTGGGCAAAAGAGATTATTCATTCAACGATATCGGCGGACATTTCAACGATTACATGAACTGGGCAACAGCATGACTAAGGGCCGAGCAGCTGTCTCTAGGCAAAAGCCCGCCCCTTAACAAAACGCAGGTGTCAGCATTTGACCGAGGTCTGCCTGCAACGACTGTCCACTTTTGGCCGAAAGCCGCCTCCCTACCTCTCCCCCACCTCCCCCCTCACCTCACTCGGCGTCCTTCCATACCTCGCTTTAAAGCTCCGCGCGAAATGCGCCTGGCTCGAATAGCCGTGCCGGTAGGCCACCTCGCTGATATCCAGGCCATTGGCCTGCGGGCTGCTGAGCAGGCGGTGGGCGAGTTCGAGGCGGCGTTCGGCGATGTAGCGGCTGGGTGAGCCGCCTTCCTGGGCGAACAGGCGGGTGAGGTGGCGCACGGAGATGCCGATGCCCTGGGCGACGCGCTCGCAGCTGAGGGCCGGGTCGCCCAGTTGTTCGGCGATCAGGCGCTTGGCGGCCAGTAGATAGGAGGCGCCCTGGGCGCTGACGCGGTGTTCGCCGGTGCTGCCGGCGATGATGCTGGAGAGCAGCTCCAGGGCGTCGTCTTCGAAGTGCTCGGCCTCGCGGTTGGCAGGGCGCTGGAAGAAGCCCTGGGTGCGCTCGCAGAGGGTGCGGGTGAGCAGGCGTTGCAGGCGGGTTTCCGCGCCCACCTTGAGCGGGCCGTCGAGGCGGCCGAGGCAGCGTTCGCCGAACAGGTCCTGGGGGATGTCGAAGATGAACTGGCGCATGGCGCCGGAGAAGCCGAACAGGTAGGGCTTGTCGGTGCGGTAGATGATCATCTCCCCCGGCTCCAGCAGGGTGCAGCCCTCGCCCTGGTAGAAGAACGAGCGGCTTTCCTGCACCAGGGAGACGAATACCGATTCCTTCGGCACCGAGCGGATCATCGAGCAGTCCCGCTCCACCACGTGCTGGTTGCCGCGCACCAGGGCCAGGCTCATGGCGCCCAGTTCGAGGTTGGACTGCGAGGCGGCCAGGCCGCCGTCGGCGTAGGAGGAGCATTTGAGGCCGACGAGGATGGAGGCGTTGTACTGCTCCCAGAACCTCAGGCGCTGTTCGACCGGGATGTCGCAGGTACTGGCTCGCCGGGTCTCGAGCAAGGCGGGTGTGGTCATTCTTATTGTTCTCGTGGGTCGCCGCGGATCGAACCCCCGGGCCAAACATCGGCAGCTCCCGGGGACCGGGCGTCGCGCATCCTCTGTGGGTGTGGGCGACGCCCGGTCATTAACATCTGAACGCTGCCCGCCGTCAATCGCCCCCCGCCCGCTGCCCGGGCCCTGTCCGAAAAGCGCAAACAACAGGGCCGAGGCGATCAAACCCGCTGCCGCCGCGCCCTCTAGAGTCGGCCCCAGTCCATAACAACAACGAGACTGGAACATGGCCGAGCCTGCCCGCAACGAATTCTGGAAAGACCTGCAAGCCATCCCCAACTGCTTCAAGCCCGACGCCAAGCCCGAGGTTTATCTGCCCAACGCGGCGAGCGACGACCTGAGCCTGTACGTGCCCTTCACCGAGACGGTGTCCTCGCGCCCGCTGTGGATCTCGCCGAGCGAGAACCGCTGGTGCGACATCCTCATGGCCCGCAGCGCCGGCCTGGTGAACCGCCACTACCACCCCCACGAAGTCTTCGCCTACACCCTCTCCGGCAAGTGGGGCTACCTGGAGCACGACTGGACCGCCACCGCCGGCGATTTCGTCTACGAGACGCCCGGCGAGGGCCACACCCTGGTGGCCTATGAGCACGAGGAGCCCATGCGCGCCTTCTTCATCGTCAAGGGCCCGCTGATCTGGCTCGACGAGCGCGGCGAGCCGGAGGGCTACTTCGACGTGCACTCCTACATCGCCATGTGCCGCGAGCACTACGAGAAGATCGGCCTCGGCGCCGCCTACATCGACTCCCTGTTCCGCTGACCCCTTGCCCGGGGCGCCCGCGCGGCGCCCCGGAGGAGAACGACATGGCGCCCACCACCTCCAACGCCCGGTATGAAAACGTACTGCTCGGCGTGCTCTTCCTCACCTTCGGCTTCGTATTCTTCGACCGCCTGGCACTGTCCTTCCTGTTCCCCTTCATGGCCGAGGAGCTGCAGCTCGGCAACCGCCACCTGGGCATGCTGTCGTCGGTGCTGGCCCTGGCCTGGGCGGTATCCGGGGCCCTGGTGGGCCTCTGGTCCGACCGCAACGGCGTGCGCAAGCCGCTGCTGATCGCGGCGGTGATCCTCTTCTCGCTGTGCTCGGCGCTGTCCGGGCTGGTGGGCGGCTTCCTCAGCCTGCTGCTGTTCCGGGCCGTGATGGGGCTGGCCGAGGGGCCGATCCTGCCGCTGTCGCAATCGCTGATGGTGGAGGCCTCCTCGCCCCACCGGCGCGGCCTCAACATGGGCCTGCTGCAGGGCTCGGCCGCCGGCCTGCTGGGCGCGGTGATCGGCCCGCCGGTGCTGATCGGCCTGGCCGAGGCCTTCGGCTGGCGGCATGCCTTCGTCATCTCCCTGGTGCCGGGGCTGCTGATCGCCTGGCTGATCTGGCGCTACGTGCGCCCCGACGACCGGGTACGCAAGCCCGACGCCAGCACGGCCGGCAACGGCGTCGGCCTCGGCGGCCGCCTGGCCCTGCTGAAGAGCCGCAACATCCTGCTGTGCACGCTGATCAGTTGCGTGTTCCTCACCTGGTTCATCGTGCTGATTTCCTTCACCCCCACCTTCCTGGTCAGCCAGCGTGGCTACAGCCCGGCGAGCATGGGCGGGATCATGAGCTGCCTGGGCGTGGCCTGGGTGTTCTGGGCTTCGCCGTGGCGGCGATCTCCGACCGCATCGGCCGGCGCCCGACCCTGGTGCTGTTCTCCCTGGTCGCCGCCTGCTGCCCGCTGGCCCTGCTCTATGCGCCCTCGCCCTTCAGCCTCGGCGCGGCGATGCTGCTGACCTACACCGGCCTGGGCTGCTTCACCCTGTTCATGGCCACCATCCCGGCGGAGACGGTGCCGCGCGGCTTCATCGCCACCGCCCTGGGGCTGATCATGGGCATCGGCGAGCTGGTGGGCGGCTTCATCGCCCCGACCATCGCCGGCTTCGCGGCCGACCGCTACGGCCTCTCCATCGTCATGTGGATGAGCTGCGGCGGCGCCCTGCTGGCCGCCCTGCTCTCGCTGTTCCTCAAGGAAACCGCGCCCACGGTGCTGGCCCGCCAGGCCGGCCGCCCCCTCGCCGACACCGCCAACCTGCAAGGACAACCCTGATGAACGCATTGCGCTGGCATGGCGCCCGGGACCTGCGCCTGGACGCCCTCGACATCCCCCCGCCCGGCCCCGGCGAGGTGGAACTCAAGGTGGCCTATTGCGGCATCTGCGGCAGCGACCTGCACGAGTACCAGGACGGCCCGCACTCCATCCCCCAACAGCAGCCCCACCCGCTGTCCGGCTGCCGCGCACCGCTGACCCTGGGCCACGAGTTCAGTGGCGTGGTCACCGCGCTGGGCGCCGGGGTGCAGGGCTTCGCGGTGGGTGACCGGGTGGCGGTGGAGCCCATCTACCGCTGCGGTGATTGCCACTACTGCCGCGTGGGCCAGTACAACCTGTGCAGTTCCATGGGCTTTATCGGCCTGATGGGCGATGGCGGTTTCGCCGAGCGCGCCCGGGTGCCGGCCTACATGCTGCACCGCCTGCCGGCCGGCGTGAGCCTGCGCCAGGCCGCCGTGCTGGAGCCGGCCGCCGTGGCCCTGCATGCCCTGCGCCAGAGCAGCCTGCAGCCCGGCGACCGCTGCGCGGTGTTCGGCCTCGGGCCCATCGGCCTGCTGCTGATCGCCCTCGCCCAGCTGCGCGGCGTCGAGCACATAGTCGCGGTGGACGTGGCCCCCGAGCGCCTGGCGCGGGCCCTGGAGTTCGGCGCCGAGCGCGTGCTCGACGCCCGCCAGGTGGACGTGGCGCAGCAGCTGCAGGCCAACGGTGGCGTGGATTGCGCCTTCGAGGCCGCCGGCACCCAGGCCACACTGGACGCGGCCCTGCACGGCCTGCGCAAGGGTGGCGAGGCGGTGCTGGTGGGCCTGATGGGCGAGGCGCGCTTCGACGCCTTCCACCTGGTCAATAACGAGCTGCGCATCACCAGCAGCGTCGGTTACCGCGACGTCTACCCGGAGCTGATCGCCCTGCTGGACAGCGGCCGCCTCGACCTGGGCCGCGCGGTGACCCGCTGCGTGCCACTGGAGCGCGCCGTCAGCGATGGCTTCGAAGCCCTGCTGGCCGACAAGGCGCAGATCAAGGTGCTGGTCAATCCCAACCCCGAACTGGCGGAGGCCTGAACATGCACGCATCGACCTTCAACCCCGGGCTGTTCCGTGATCGCCAGGTGCTGGTCACCGGCGGCACTTCCGGCATCGGCGCCGCCATCGCCCTGCAGTTCGCCGAACTGGGCGCCTCGGTGCTGGCCATCGGGCTTAACGCCGATGGCGCGCTCACCCCGCGCCACCCGCTGGTGCGCCCGCAGGAGCTGGACGTAAGCGATGCCGCCGCGCTGGAGGCGGCCATCCAGGCCCTGCCCCGGCTGGATGTGCTGGTCAACTGCGCCGGCATCAGCCGCGACCGCGAGGAATACCAGCCGGCGAGCTTCGAGCGCGTGCTGCAGATCAACCTCGTCGCCGCGATGCGCGCCAGCCAGTGCGCCCGCGAGCTGCTGGCCCGCCAGGGCGGCAGCATCGTCAACATCGCCTCGATGTTCAGCACCTTCGGTTCGGCCGACCGCCCCGCCTACAGCGCAAGCAAGGGCGCCATCGTGCAGCTGAGCAAGTCGCTGGCCATCGAGTACGCGGCCCTCGGCATCCGCGTCAACGCCATCGCCCCCGGCTGGATCGACACGCCCCTGGGCGCCGGCCTCAAGGCGGACGCGCAAGCCACCCGGCGGATCATGCAGCGCACGCCGCTGGAGCGCTGGGGCGAACCGGCCGAGGTGGCCGCCGCCGTGGCCTTCCTCTGCAGCCCGGCGGCCAGCTTCATCACCGGCGCCGTGCTCGCCGTGGATGGCGGCTACCTCTGCACCTGAAGCCCTGCCCCACCCGAGAACGCCCACCCCGGAGCCCGCGCCCCGGGGCGAGGCCCTGCTGCCCAAAACAACCGCGCCTTAACAACAACAAGAAAGGACCGCCCAACCATGACCCGCACCCTGGCCCGCAACGCCCTGCTCCTGAGCCTGCCCCTGCTGCCGCTGCCCGGCCTCGCCGACGAGGCCCCCGGCCCACTGGCGGAGCTGGGCAGCCAGCTCGCCGAACATGGCATCAAGACCCACGCGGTATTCCTCAGCCTGGCCGTGAAGAACCTCGACACCGGCCCGCGCCCGCACAGCTTCGGCAACAGCGGCGACCTGTTCCTCGGCGCCGACCTGGACCTGGGCAAAATGGCCGGCCTGGACGGCGCCGCCCTGCATATCGAGCAGACCCAGTTCATCCTCGACCGCAACACCGGCCAGCCCACCTCGGGCGCCTGGCAAGGCGCCGTCGGCAGCTACTTCGGCGGCGCGCCGATCCACAACGACATCGGCGCCAGCCAGCTGAGCCTGCTGACCTGGGAGCAGCAATGGCTCGACGGCAACCTGGAAACCCACCTGGGCCGCACCAACGCGCGCCGCTATTTCTTCATCTACAACTGCGAGAGCCAGGTCACCTGCAACGACCCGGTGATCGACGCCTCCACCGGCGTGCTGCCGCCGCCCTACGGCGCCTGGGGCGGCTACCTGAAGTACCGCCTGACACCGGACCTGTACCTGCACGCCGGGGCCTTCGAATCCAACCCCTTGGACTACCTGAAGAAGCGCCACGGGCTGGACTTCAGCACCACCGACGCCAGCGGCACCAGCCTGCTCTACGGCATCGGCCGCCGCGAAGGCGCCGAGCGCAACCCCTACAGCTCCCACTACGAGCTCAACGGCTACCACAACACCTCCCGGCAGACCGACCCGCTCACCGGTGCCAGCGAGCACGGCAGCAGCGGCGCCTTCTTCAAGTTCCAGCAAACGGTGTGGCGCGCCGACGGTGGCCAGGGTGATGCGCCCCAGGCGGCGCAGCTGTTCGGCTCGCTGTCGGCCGCCGCCGACGACAAGCAGCCCTTCCGCCACTTCGCCGAGGCCGGCATCAGTTGGCTCGCGCCCTTCGAGCGCCCCGGCGACACACTCAACCTCAAGGCCAGCTACCTGCGCCTCAACCCGCACCAGCTGGAGTTCCAGCGCCAGAGCCGCATCGCCGCCGGCGGCGACCCGAGCCAGGGCTCGCGGGATGTCTACGCACTGGAAGGCAACGGCCACTTCGCCCTTACCCGCCACCTCGCCCTGGAACCCAGCGTCCAGTACCTCTTCAACCCGGACAACTACTACAACCCCGGCGCCACCGAGATCAGTGGCGACGGCTTCGTCGTCGCCCTGCAGCTGACCCTCGACGTCGGCTCGCTGCTGGGCCTGTGAACCGCAAGGAACCCGTCATGACCTCACCCCGTCGCTTCGACTACATCATCGTCGGTGCCGGCTCGGCCGGCTGCGTGCTGGCCAACCGGCTCTCCGCCGACCCGGGCCTCTCGGTCTGCCTGATCGAGGCCGGCCCCAGCGACCGCAGCCTGTTCCCCGGCAGCTACATCCGCACACCGGCGGGCATCATCCGCCTGATCGCCAACCCGAAATGGAACTGGATGCACCGTTTCAGCCACGCCACCGGCAGCGGCGAAGTGGAGGTGCCCTGCCCGCGCGGCCGCGTGTGGGGCGGCTCCAGCGCCATCAACGGGATGATCTATATCCGGGGCCACCGCCACGACTACGACCAGTGGGCCGCCCAGGGCAATCGCGGCTGGAGCTACGACGAGGTGCTGCCCTACTTCCGCCGCTCGGAACACTTCGAGCCCGGCGCCTCGGCCTGGCACGGCCAGGGCGGCGAACTCAACGTCGCCGAGCTGCGCAGCCCCAGTGCGGTGAATGCAGTGTTCTACCAGGCCGGCGAAGAACTCGGCTGGCGCTACAACGCCGATTTCAACGGCAGTGATCAGGAAGGCATCGGCCCCTTCCACGTCACCCAGATCAACGGCGAGCGCTGCAGCGCCGCACGGGCCTTCCTCCACCCGGTGCTCGCGCGCCCCAACCTGCAGGTGCTCAGCGGCGCCCTCACCCACCGCGTGCTGCTGCAGGGCGACCGCGCAGTGGGCGTGGAAGTGAGCCAGGGCGAGGAATTGCTGCAGCTGTTCGCCGAGCGCGAGGTGATTCTCAGCGCCGGCAGCATCAACTCGCCGCAGCTGCTGATGCTCTCCGGCATCGGCTCGGCGGTGGAGCTGGCCCGCCACGGCATCGCCCTGCGCCACGAGCTGCCCGGCGTGGGCCAGAACCTGCAGGACCACCAGGACGTGGTGCTCATGTACCGCAGCGACGCCGCCCTGGGCTACGGCCTTTCCCCGCGCGGGCTCTGGCCGCTGCTGCGCTCGCCCTGGCAGTACCTGGCCGGCCGGCGCGGCCCGCTCACCTCCAATACCGTGGAAGCGGGCGGCTTCCTGCGGCTCGACCCCAACGCACCAACGCCCGAATTGGGCCTGATCGTCGCCCCGGCGCTGAAGAACCAGCCGCAGCGGCTGATCCCTTTCGGCCACGGCATCAGCCTGCATGTGGCGGTGATGCACCCGCAAAGCCGCGGCGAAGTGCGCTTGAACTCGGCGGACCCGCGCGACAGACCGCACCTGGCCGCCAACTTCCTCAGCCACCCCGAAGACCTGCGCAAACTGGTGGAAGGCGTGCGCCTGGTACGCCGCCTGGCCAGCACCGCCGCCTTCCGCCAGCACCTGCGCGGCGAGCTGGTGCCCGGCAAAGCCATCGACAGCCAGGCGCAGATCGAGCAATGGATACGCCAGAACCTCGGCACCGTGTTCCACCCCGTCGGCACCTGCAAGATGGGCCACGACCCGCTCGCCGTGGTCGACGACCAGCTACGCGTGCACGGCATCGACGGCCTGCGCGTGGTGGACGCCTCGATCATGCCCACCCTCATCACCGGCAACACCAACGCCCCGGCAATGATGATCGCGGAGAAGGCGGCGGAGATGATTCTGGGAACGGCACGCAAGGCGCCTGATTCGAAACCCAATGACGTCACCCTGCCCGCGCTCACTTCCTAGGGTGCGCGGCATGTAGGGGCTACTTCAGTCGCCAAGCAGACCGCAGGTCTGCCACTCGGTATCGCAGGGGGGATGCTGCGCATCCCTTGGCGACTGAAGTCGCCCGTACAGCGCTCCTTCGTTAGCCGGCGCCCTTCGAGCACCTATGCCACGCGTTCTTCCTGCTGGGTTAACAATTCGAGATGAATCAGAGCGCGGGCTTTGTATCAGGCCAGGTCTGTAAAGGAGTGTTGGGAAAACCATTCGAGAATATCGTCACGCTGCTGCTCGGTGTGCGGATGTGCCAGGAGGCCTTCTACGAGAAACGTTGCGACCGTAGCCAACATCCTGGCTCGCCCTTCACTGACGCCTTTGGCTTTCAACGCGCGGACCACTGTAGTTTCTAGAATTCGGTGAAATCCCTCATGCCAATCCTGAATCACTGCGGATTGGCCAAGTTTGCCGTGAACCGTATTTACCAGCGCTCGGCTTTGTTCAAATTCCTGTAACGCCCAGGCAATCTGGTCCTTCAGGGGTAATCCCACTATCGAGGGCAGCCGCTTTAGACTGTCCGACACCAGGCGGTTGAGCACCCCAACCAGAAGTTCGTCTTTGCTGCCGTAGTACCAGTAGAGGGTATTAGGGGTCACTCCCAGCTCTTGGGCAATTCGACTCATGGAGGTAGCGTCGTAGCCACATGTGATGAACAGCTTGGCGGCGGTTTCTTCCAGCTCCCCTCTTTTCACATCCAGATCAATGTCACGCTTATTCTTGGCCATGCTGCCAACTCCCACTGTCGCCCGGGCCATTCTTGAATTGCATTCAAGAGGAGTAGATTTATCTCTTGAATGCCATCCAAGATAATTCTGCCTCTGGAGCTGCGCCATGGAAAAACTGAGACATAACCCTGAAGACCTTACGTGCCAAAGCGAACGAACAGGCTTCTATTCGGAGGGTACTTGGTGCGCAGCCACGCTGCATTGGCCGGCAAACACCAACAAACACGCCAGGCCGGCCATTCTCATGGTGCACGGATGGGGAGGCATCCAGAACGCACTGACGGTGCCATTCTATGAAGAGTTCACGCGCGCCGGGTATGCGGTCATGACGTTCGACTACCGCAGTTGGGGTGAGAGCGCTGGGCTTCCTCGGCAGACCATTTCGGCTCGTCAGCGCATGCAAGACGCCGATGCAGCGCTCGCCTTCTTGAAATCCCATCCACGCATTGACCCAACCAAAATCGTCGTTTGGGGCTCTTCTTTCGGCGGTGGCCATGCGGTGGAGCTAGCAGCAGATCATCCAGAACTGGCAGGTGTGATCGCCCAGGTCCCCATGTTGGACGGCATGGCTACGGTATTGGCGCTACCTGCCCCCCGCCTGATGAAATTCGCTGTTTACTGTTTGTCCGATCTGATCAAACCCGGGCGGCCCATTTATATTCCGGTTGTCAGCGAACCTGGGGCGTTTTCTTCGATGGATAGAGATGACGCCCATACGGCACTGCAACTCGCTGAGCGCAGCTTGAGGCGCAAGTACGACAATCGTGTCGCTGCGCGCTCCCTGATCACAATGGGTCCCTATCGCCCGCTCAAACGATTGAAGGAAATTCAGGTTCCCACGTTATTGCTGGGAGCAACGGAGGACACAGTCGCCCCCTTCGTAGAGCCCGCAATTAACAAAGTGAAAAATCCTTACATCACCGTAGAAACGATCAAAGCCAACCATTTCCAACCTTACTTTGAGCCTTTCTTCAGCGAGGTTATATCCAAGGAACTGGAGTTTCTGAAGGGCCTGCATCACGCGACGGCCCTGGTCTCGTAGACACCCTCAAGCCTCAACAGAGGCCACCAGCCACTGCGAAATAATCCGTTCTTGGCCAATAGCGGCCCTTCAAAAAAACTGGCCCGGTGCCGGGGTCGACGTTACTTGAAGAGCGCCGAAACCACCTTGGCGACGTGTTCGGCGCCCCGGCTTATCTCGCCCATGATGGTGGCGACGGTGGAGATCTGCGCGTTGTTGTCCTTGGCGCTGGCTTCGATCTTCTTCATGTAGTCGTCGATCTGCTGGGTCATCTTCACGTTCTCGGTGACCACGCTCTTGATCTCGACGGTGGCGCCGCTGGTGCGCCCGGCCAGTTGCCGCACTTCGTCGGCCACCACGGCGAAACCGCGCCCCATGTCCCCTGCCCGCGCCGCTTCGATGGCGGCATTGAGGGCCAGCAGGTTGGTCTGCTCGGCGACGCCCTGGATGGTAGTGACGATGTTCTCGATGTCCTTGGCCTGCAGGCTCAGCTTGGAGATGAGGTCCACGGCGGTGTTCACCATGGTCAGGGTGGTGGCGGAGATCACCACCGACTGATCGAGCGAGTCCATGCCCCGGTTGGAGATCTGCGCAGTCTCCTCGGCGGTGGAGAAGGACAGTTCGGCGGCACGCCGGACCTCTTCGTTGCGGCGCACCTGTTCGGTGACGTCGATGGCGAACTTGACCACCTTGAACACGGTGCCGGACTCGTCCTTCACCGGGTTGTAGCTGGCCTCGATGTGCACGGTGTTGCCGGAGGCGGTCTTGCGCTCGAAGTGGCCGCGATAGAAGTTGCCGGCCTTGAGGTTGGCCCAGAAGTCGGGGTTCTCCTTGTAGAACGTGTCGAGGCACAGCATGCGGTGGTGGCGGCCCTTGAGGCTGCCGAGGCTGTAGCCCATCAGGTGCAGGAAGTTGTCGTTGGCGTCGATGATCTCGCCGTCGGGGGTGAACTCGATCATCGCCATGGAGCGGCGCAGCGCGTCGCTCAGCGCGGCCAGCACCAGCAGGTCGGAGTGTTTCTGGGTGACGTCGCTGGCGATCTTGAGGACCTCAGTCACGCGGCCGGACTCATCCTTGACCGGGAAGTAGGTCGCCTCCAGCCAGATCACCGAGCCGTTCTTGGCGATGCGCTTGAACACCCCGCGCTGGGAAATGCCGTTGGCCAGGGATGCCCAGAAACGCTCATAGGCGCTGGAACTGCGGAAGCTGTCCTCGCAGAAGATGCGGTGGTGCTTGCCTACGATCTCCTGCTCGGTGTAGCCGACCACCTGTAGGAACAGGGGGTTGGCAGTGATGATCTCGCCCCGGGGGGTGAAGCAGATGGACGCGACGTTGTCCTCGACGGCACGCAGCCGCTGGAGGTTTTCTTCGTCCTGGGGGGTCTTGATGGCAGGGCTGACTCGGCTCTTTCTGAACAGCATGATGAGCTCCTCGCGGTATGGGGTCGGAACGTTTTGCCCTTACTGCCCGCAGTAGTCGTCCGGTAGCCGGAGCGGCCTTCCTCAGAGTAGCCAAGCCAAACGGAATGAGAAGCTGATGCAACCCCAAACCCATCGACTTGGGGTTGTCTTCAGTTCCGCTTCATCTTGCTGTGATCCGGACTCAATGGTTATCGGCACTTCCCTATTTTCTGTAGGGAAATCCTTAGCAGCCAAAATGCCGCTGCGCTTGATGAATGCACAAGGCAGAGGGTCGAGGGCCGCAAACTCCCCATCTGAAGCCTCCCGTACGTTCGGGTCAGGCGAATGACAGGCCCCGAGATGGGCGAGGCGCCAGCAACAGGGCCAGCCACAACCAGACGAACGGCACCGCCGCCCCTATGAGCAGAGGCGAGGCGTAACCGCTCAGCGAGAAGGCGCAGAGGCTGGCTGCCAGCACGGCAAGTCCCCAGAGCAGGCCGGCCCGCGCGCGCCGGCCCAGGCTGCGGGCCAGGGCGTGGACGATGAACCGCCCGATGACCGAGGCAACGACGAGCACCTGCTCGACGCCCAGGATGGCGATACCTGTCATGAAGGCGGGCCCTTCGGTCGCCTCCCGCTCCACAGCCCGGAAGAACCAGGCGACCTGCGCCCCGTAGAGCACGGCCACCCCGGCCAGGGCCACCAGAAACGCTCGCCATCCAGGGAGCAGCGCGGGCAGCGTGCCCACCAGCAACATCCCGATCAATGCCATGCCGTGCATGTGCCAACCTCCTTGTGTGGATCATCCTCGACGCCCGGCGAGGCGGCTTCCCTGCCTGCGGTTGGGCGTACCCAGGGCGCCATCATCGACGGGGCACGCGCCAGGTCAATCCCCGGGATGAGTTCCCGTCGATGGGTTCACAGAGGGGAGGCGCACGGCTCACCTAGGCTCACCCTCGGCGTATCCCAGCACCCTTTCACAGATCCGTGCCGCCTCGATTTCCAACCTGCATTGGCAGTGGCACTATCGGCCAGCTGCATGGAAATGGATGTCGCCATGCGCGCTCGCCTGCCGAGGCGCTCTACCCGATATCCCACGTGCTCACTTTCACTTGACCCGCTCGGTTGCCGAGATAAGGACATCTCATGAACACCCTCGCCCTGCTGACCGACATCCTGCGTAAAACCAAGGCCTTCTCCGGCCGGGTGCCCAACAGCGCAAAGGACAAGGCCACTGTCGTGGAGATATTCCGCGAGCTGATTCCGGCAAACGTTGCCTCGCTGGACCCCGACGTGATCGATGAGCCGCAAGACTACGAAGTGCTACTCGCACGCCTGGCGGCCATCAGCAATGGCGACCTGGCACCGGAGGGCGTGCAGATCAAAGCCGGCCGCACCGGCAAGCTCACCCTGACCTTCACCCAGCAGCAGGAAACCCACTCGCTGACGTTCACCCACGAGGGCGGCACCTACATCGATCAGAGCTTTCTCGATGCGCTGCACAAGCACTGCAAGAAAAAGCTTCCCGGCACCTTTCTCTTCACCTCGGAAGCGGAAAGCATCGAGGCGGTGTATTTACCCTTGAAGGCATTCAAGCGGGTGAACAACGAACTGCTCAGCACGCAAAGCACCGATGCCCTGGCCACGCTGATCCAGGCAGGCAATGTCTTCTCCATCGGCTGGGACAACATTCCGTACGACGTGGTGGAAGGGTTCACCCGGGACGGCGAGACCCTGATAACCGCGCTGATCAAGGCACCGTTCGCCGAGAAGCCCGGCAGCTGGGGCGCGACCCGTCGCATCGAGATTCTCGAAGGGCTCCAGGGCATGGCGAATGTCTTCCGGGCCAATGCCCACGGCGAGACGCCCCGCGAAATTGCACTGGCCAAGGGCTGGGATCACCTGGTGCCGGAACTCAGCGGCTGGCCCGTGAAAACCGTACCTGTCACGGCCATCCGCGAGCGATCCGGCAACGGCTTTTCGTGTTTCGAGGGTGATCTCAAGGAAGCATTCGAACGGCTGGATGCGAAGGGCCTGTTCGAATCGATTCACTTCGACCCGAACAACCCCTTCCAGCACCTCCATATCTCCCACACACCCGACTTCATCTATGGCGAAGACACGCTGCTCGTCTCCCGCTATCGATTTGGCGGCGCCGTGGTCGGCTATTGCGTTTTCAGCCAGAAGCTCGACGAGAACGGCTGGTCGATCAGCCGATTCGTGCCGCTGGGCGAGGTCGATCAGCTGTGTGAGGTGATCGAGCGCTACTGCACACACTCATTGGTCTAAAGAGAACGGATATCTCCCATGCAACGCATTGCAATCGCTGCACTCTCAGCCCTGATCTCCATGACGGCGGTCGCAGGCCCCCTCGAAAGCGAACTTCAAAAGAACGGCCTGGTAGCCCAGGCTATACCGAAAAGCGGCATCACCGAGAAAGTACTGGACCTTGGCTCTTATCAGGTTACTGCCGACGGTGGCGGGCTCCTCATCAGTCACGATGAGCAGAGCCTGGAGCGGCCCCTGACCGAGTTGCAGGTCGATGGCGTGAAGATCATGGGCACGGACCATGGTGAATGGGGAGGTGAGCTGACCGTCACCTCGCAGGATGGAACGACCAGAACCTTGCTGAAGGAAAATGTCGTCAGCATCCAGAAAGTCGACGGCTCGATCTTCGTGTTTACCGGGCTCAGCCACATGGGGATCAACGTTGGCGCCATGTACGAGCTGACGGATATCGCAAGCGAACCGAAGTTGACCAGGGTCACCCTGCTTCCCTCCGCCCCGGAGAAGATCCTTTTTGAAAAAGGCGTCGCCTACATCCTGACCTTCGACAGCCTTATTGCCGTAAACCCATCCCCTGAGCAGGCGTCGATGGAGATCATCGCCTACAAAGCGCCCTGGTCGCGCTTTGCGCCCAATAGCCTGGTCAAGCGAGGCGACACCTTTGTAGTGGGTATGTATGCAGGCGTTACGGTGGTTAACACCAGCCGGTTTGGAATTCAGGACGTGAGGTTCTATGGGCCGCAGGGGGCAGAAGAACTGCTCAAACCGGAGACGATCAATCATCGCCTCCGCTGAGCCGCCCCCCTCGGCTCACTGCGCCCTGACGTATACCCCATCGAAGCTCACATTCATGCCGCCGCAGTTATTGTTGTCGTCCACCATCAGGAAGCGGCCGATGCGGGTGTACTCGACCGCGCAGTCGTACTTGCCGTCGCCGTCCTTCGTCATGGCGTAGCGGCCTTTGGGCTTGAAGGTGCCGTCGATCTGCCCGATGTGGGTGCTGGCGCCGCTGCCCCAGGTCGAATCGCCGGTCACGTGCAGGCCCGGCCCCTGCTCTTGCTGCTCGATGGTGATGGTGCTGGCCCGGGCCTTCCAGGTGCCCAGCCAGTCGGTGGATGCGGGCAAGGGATCAGCCGCCGGGGCGAGGTTCTCCAGCACGATCCAGCCGACGGTTTCGCGCGTCCTGCCCTGGTACCAGGCACAGGCCCAGTCGCCTTCGATCTTGTTGACCAGCACTTCGTCGCCCTCGATGACGTAGGCCTTCTTCATGCACCCTTCCGACTCGGGGCAGCGCTCGTCGTCCTTGAAGAAGTGCGTCTGGTGCTTGCCCACGACCTTGTAGAGCTGGCTGAACCTGCCCTCGGTGGGGAAGTAGCCGCTGTCGCAGCTGAACGTCTCGCTGCCCTGCGCCTGGCTGGTGATGCAAAGCAGCGCCAGGGCGCCGGTCAGAGCGGTGGTGATCGTGTGCATGGTCTGGCTCGGCTCCAAGGGTCGAGGGGCAAAAAAGCAGGGAGGCCGCGAGGACGGGCCGATGGAGCTGGCTAGGGAACCAGATCGACGCTGCCGCACCGGTTGCCGCGGGTCGTCAGGAAATCCACCTGCCTGGCCCGGTTGATGGCGATGCGCAGTTCGCAGCTGCCGGAATGGAAGACGTCGCCCCAATATTCGGTATGAACGACTTGTCCGTTCTGTGGCCCGGTGGAGGTGCCGAGTGCCTCACGCGATACATAGGATGTGTCGTAGCCATAGACCAGCACCACCCAGTCCTTTTCGGGCACGCCCAAGATCTGGCGCGGGGCGCCGAAATAATCGATGACCTCGGCTACCGGACGGTTCTTCCACGCACTGCGTGCCTGGGCTTCCGGCAGCGACGGGACGACGCCACAGCCGCCGAGCAGGGTGGCTGCCAGGGCGAGGGCGAGAACTCCTTTCATCGTCTGTTCCCCACGAAATAGCGTGTTCACTGCTGGGCCATCCTGTCGAATGCGTCATCGATGGTTTTCAGGATGGCCGCCTTGTATTGCTCGCGCCCCAGGGCGCTGAAGACCTCGCGGGATTCGTCGATCATGGCCAGGGGCGACATCTTGCCCAGGTGGCGCATCGATGCGCGCTCGCCCGGCTGGCACAGGAAGTCCCGGCTGCGGGCCAGCCAGGCATCGGGCTGGCTCTGCCATTTGCTGGAAACCTTGACGGGGGTCCAGTCGTTGAAGACGCCGAAATCCTGGGCGTCGTTGATCCGCACCCGGTTTTTGCCGCAATCGATCTCGACGTCGTAGGAGGTCAGTTTCTTCCCGGTCTTCTCATACACCTGGTACACGCCCAGCGACTGGATGCCGCCCGGGCGGTCGACGATGTGCGCGGCGTCGCCATCGGCGACAAACAGCTCATTCACACCCAGGTCGCCCTGGTGGTGAACGATCCAGTAATCGCCGACCAACTGTTCGGCATGAGCGGTAACGGAGCTGCTCAGGAGCAAGGCGGGCAGCAGGAGCCTGGGGGAACAACGCATGGCGGGCCGATCCTTTGCCGTCGTGGTCACTGCGAGGCGGGATGCTCGGCAGCGATGAGGGTCCGGAATCTAGCGACGCCCGCCTGGGAGGGTCAATTAGCACAGCTGTACTAAGGCGAGCCTGCACTGGACGCCTCGAGGGTGGGGTGATTAGGCCGGAAATGTCGGCCATGCACGCGCGGTTCACGGCTGCGCCCCGCAGAATGCAGGCACTCGCGGTCGTGCGATCGTCACGCAGGAAGTCTTGGTTGAAAAAACACCCGTTCGGCACTCACTGGCTGAAGAATGCCCACCGGCCCTGCCTCGCCCTGCTGCTGGCGGCCTGCCTGGGCGCCGCCCTGCCCTGCGCGGCCCAGCGCCTGGCCGCCGAGAACCACCGCGTCAGCCTGCAGGTGCTGGCTCCCGACGCGCCCCCGGTCGGCACTTGGCGGGTGAAGGTGCACGCGACCTATCGCCCGCTGGTGGACGGTTCGCCGAACACCACGGAGACGACCACCTCGCGAGCCAACTGCGCCTCGCCTTCGCGCTTCGGCACCTTGCCCTCCTTCAGGCGCTGCACGCGCACGCGGGACCGCACGGTGTGGCTGAAGCTGCCGGCCTCGCAGGTCATTGCGGCCGGCCCGCGCACCCTGGAGCTGGATTTCGCCCCGGTCATCGAGGACCAGGGCGGCACCTTCCGCATCGACGACCTGTCGCTGGAATACATGACCTGCGCCAAGGGGTGCGAGGAGCAGCGCATGGACATCCGCCTGAGCTGCTTCGCCGGCGACACCGAACGCGGCGAGGTCCTCTCCAACGGCCTGTTGCTCACCTATTCGCGCGGCGCCAGGGCGGCGCCCGAGGTGGCCGATTGCGGGCTGAAGGTCGGCGATGAAATCAGCTGGGCGAACCGGGAGACGGTGCTGGAGCGCGTCCGTGGCCATTTCGGCGATGACCAGCAACTGGTCAGCGACGAACTGCTCGATGTGTTCTCGGGGATTCCCGCCCCCGATGGAGGCTGGCGCTGGAACCCGGCGACACGCCTCGACTCGCTCCGCGACCACTGCCCGCTCCCCGACGGCCAGGGCTACGAGAACAGCCGCTACCTCGCCACGCTGCCCGTCTCCACGGGCTGGCCGTATCGCCACGAAGCCGAGGTCTACGTCACCAACAAGCCGAACGGCGAGGTCTGCACGATCTGGCTTACGGGCACCGATGACGAGATGTACCTGCGCTACTTCTACACCTACCAGGCCGGCGCGCTGGTCAAGGTCGCCACCCGCGGCGAGCCGGACGACGTCTCGCGCGAGTGGCGCTGGGCGGGCGGCGAGCCCTGGGAGTACACCCGCCGGCAGATGCCGGACTCCGTCGCGGGGCACGACGCCATCCTCTACTGGCACAAGACCGCCGCCCAGCTGTGGCCCAGGCGCATGGACCACGCGCCGGACTTCGCGGAGTTCGACGCGCTGCGCGGCTTCTCACGGCAGCTGCTTGAGCGCTTTCCGGCACAGCCGCAATAGCGCCCCGGCATTCTGAGCAGGTGAATGGGCGCTCGCCTGGTTCGGGCGGCGCCCCCGCAGGCTATCTCGCCAGGCGCCCGATGGCCTCGCGCACCCCGGCGCCGTAGGCCGGATCGGCCTTGCTGCAGTGGCCGATGTGCCGCTCGATCACCTGTAGCGAGGCGCCGCCGATGGCCCGGGCGGTGTTGTCGAACAGCGCCTGCTGCTGCGACGGCGACATCAGGCGGAACAGCGCGCCGGGCTGGGAGTAGTAGTCCTCGTCGACGCGGTGGTTCCAATGATCGGCAGCGCCCACAAGGCTCAGCGGCGGCTCGGCGTACTCCGGCTGCTCGGCCCACTCGCCCTGACTGTTCGGCTCGTAGGCCAGGCGTGAACCCTGGTTGCCATCGACGCGCATCTGGCCGTCGCGGTGGTAGCTGTGGTACGGGCAACGCGGCGCGTTGACGGGAATGTGCGTGTGGTTGACGCCAAGCCGGTAGCGTTGCGCATCGCCATAGGAGAACAGCCGGCCCTGCAGCATCCTGTCCGGCGAGAAGCCGATGCCGGGCACCACATGGGCCGGGTTGAAGGCGGCCTGCTCGACCTCGGCGAAGACGTTCTCCGGGTTGCGGTTGAGTTCCAGCACGCCGACCTCGATCAGCGGGTAGTCCTTGTGCGGCCACACCTTGGTCAGGTCGAAGGGGTTGATCGCGTAGCTGTCGGCGTCCTTATCCGGCATCACCTGCACGTAGAAGGTCCAGCGCGGAAAATGGCCCCGCTCGATGTTGTCGTACAGGTCGCGCTGACTGCTCTCGCGGTCGCCGGCCACCACTTGCCCGGCCTCGGCGTCGGACAGGTTGCGGATGCCCTGCTGAGTCTTCCAGGTGAATTTGACCCAGTGCCGCTCGTTGGCCGCGTTGATGAAGCTGAAGGTGTGGCTGCCGAAGCCATGCATGTGCCGGTAGCCATCGGGAATGCCGCGGTCGCTCATGACGATGGTGACCTGGTGCAGCGCCTCCGGCAGGCTGGTCCAGAAGTCCCAGTTGTTCTGCGCGCTGCGCATGCCGGTGCGCGGGTCACGCTTCACCGCGTGGTTGAGGTCGGGGAACTTCAGCGGGTCACGCAGGAAGAACACCGGCGTGTTGTTGCCCACCAGGTCCCAGTTGCCCTGCTCGGTGTAGAACTTCACGGCGAACCCCCGGATATCACGCTCGGCATCCGCCGCGCCACGCTCACCGGCGACGGTGGAGAAGCGCACGAAGATGTCGGTCTGCTTGCCCACCCGGGAGAACAGCGCGGCGCGGGTGTAGTGGCTGATGTCGTGGGTGACGGTGAAGGTGCCGTAGGCGCCGGAGCCCTTGGCATGCATGCGCCGTTCGGGAATCACCTCACGGTCGAAGTGGGCGAGCTTCTCCAGGAACCACACGTCCTGCAGCAGCGCCGGGCCACGGGGGCCGGCGGTCTGGGTGTTGTTGTCGACGACGGGCGCGCCGACTGCGTTGGTCAGTTTGTGCTTGGGCATCACGGTAGCTCCTCAGACCAGTTCGCCGAGCAGCTCGGCGGTGGTGACGATGGCGTGGGCGAAGGTCGGCCCATTGATTTCGTGGGCGGCGTGCAGCGCCTCTTCGGAGAAGGCCGCCGTGGCGTCACGCACCAGGGTCACGTGGTAGCCCAGCTCGGCGGCGAAGCGCGACGTGGCCTCGATGCAGGTGTTGGCCAGCAGGCCGATGACGATGACCCGGCGCACCCCGTGCTGCTTGAGCTGCAGGTCCAGGTCGGTATTGGCGAAGCCGCTGCCGCCCCAGTGTTCCTGCACCACCACGTCGCCGGCCTGGGGCCTGAAGTCCGGGTGCCACTCCCCTCCCCAGCTGTCGACGGCGAACACCTGGGCCCGCGCCGCCCCCACCTGGTAGGGGCTGGGATGCAGCCAGCCCTGGAAGTCGTCGGGCCGAGCGCGGTGATGCGGCACGTAGAACACGCGGATGCCGGCCCGGCGCGCGGCCCCCACCACCGCGCGCAGGTTGGCCAGGGTGCCGAGGCGATCGGCCACCGGCCTGGCCAGCCCGGTGAGCTTGCCGCCCTCGCTGAGGAAGTCGTTGTAGGGGTCGACCAGCAAAAGGCCGGTGTCCTGTCTCGAGTCACTCATGCTGCCCTCCATGGAGAAAGGTGGCGCCGCAGCGCCGATCACTGGTCGACGGCCTTGCAGGTCGCTGGCAGGCTCAGATCGCCCGAGGCCACATCCCGCACGCTGGACACGCACAGCACAGGGTGCGCCTCATGCGGCATTCCTCGCGTGCTGGCCGAGGTACTCGGCGGTGGAGATCACCGGCGCATAGCCGAATCTGAGCGCCGCCATGAAGGCCGCATGCACATGCGCCGCCGGCACCTTCACGCCATCGAACTCCAGGTCGAGGGTGGCGCAGGCATCGTGCAGCACGGTGGTCCGGTAGCCGAAATCGACCGAGGCACGGGTGATGCCGTCCACGCACATGTGGCTCATGTTGCCGACCACCACCACCTCGCTCACGCCGGCCTTGTCGAGGATCGGTTTCAGCTCGGTCTCGCGGAAGGAGTTGATGAAGTGCTTGAGCACCACCGGCTCGCCCGGGCGGTTGATCACGCTCGGGTGCAACTGCGCGCCCTCGCTGTGCGGCCGGAAGAAGGGGGCGTCCTGGCTGGTGAACTCGTGGCGGATGTGCACCACCAGGTCGCCGCTGTCGCGGAACGCCGCGATCACCTGGGCCGCCCTGGCCGCGGCCTCCTCGACCTTGTCGAGGGTCCACAGGCCGCCGGGGAAGTAGTCGTTCTGGATATCCACCACGATCAACGCTTTCTTGCCGCTCATCTCGTCTCTCCTTTTGCCGTGGCCCGCCGGGAATTCGGCGGGCACAGGGGGGCTCAGTCACGCAGGAAGGCCAGCATGTCCGCGCCGAGTTTTTCCTTGTGGGTGTCGGTGATGCCGTGGGGCGCGCCGGGGTAGATCACCAGCTTGGCGTGCGGCACCAGCCTGGCCGAAGCGCGCGCGGCGGCGTCCACCGGGACGATCTGGTCGTCATCGCCATGCAGGATCAGCGTGGGGATGGAGAACTTCTTCAGGTCCTCGGTGAAATCGGTTTCGGAGAAGGCCTTGATGCAGTCGAGGGCATTCTTGTGCCCGGCCATCATGCCCTGCATCCAGAAGGCGTCGATCACGCCCTGGGAGGGCTTGGCGCCCGGCCGGTTGTAGCCGAAGAAGGGACCGCTGGCGACGTCCTTGTACAGCTGCGAGCGGTCGGCGATGGAGGCCGCGCGAATGCCATCGAACACCTCGAGCGGCAGGCCGCCGGGATTGGCCTCGGTGCGCACCATCAAGGGTGGCACCGCCGCGATCAGCCCGGCCTTGGCCACCCGCGCCGTGCCATGGCGGCCGATGTAGCGCGCCACCTCGCCGCCACCGGTGGAGAAGCCGAACAACGCGGCGCCGCGCACATCCAGCTGGTCGAGCAGCTGGGCCAGGTCGTCGGCATAGGTGTTCATCTCGTTGCCGCTCCACGGTTGGCTGGAGCGGCCATGGCCACGGCGGTCATGAGCGATCACCCGGTAGCCGTGGCTGGCCAGGAACAGCATCTGCGCTTCCCAGCTGTCGGCGTTGAGCGGCCAGCCGTGGCTGAGCACGACGACAGGGCCGCTGCCCCAGTCCTTGTAGTAGATCTCGGTGCCATCGCGGGTGGTGATAGTGCCCATGGTCTTGCGCTCTCCATTCTCAGGTTGCGGGCGGCCTGCGGCGAGGCCACTGCCGCGCACGCATCCACCCAGGGGTAACAGCAGCGCCGTGGCCAGTGCTGCGGAGCCGAGCAGCAGGTGGCGACGGCCGTGGTTCATCGGTGCATCAGGGCTGTGCGGCATTGGCAGACTCCGCTTCGTTCGATGCTGGCGGCAGGCGCACGCGCATCAGGTTCCAGGTACTGACCCGCTCCTCCCACTCGTCCCCTTCGACGGGCGTCAGCGGCAGGGCCAGGTTGCTGACCAGCATCCACTCGCCCTGCACCACGCTGCTGGCGGGAAACAGCAGGCCACGAGGCGCACCGTTGCCGGCGATCCCCTCGAAGCCGCCCGCGCGCGCACGGATCAGGCCGTGTTCGTCGAGGCCGAGCAGCTGGTCGACCTGATTGGCCAGCAGCCACAGCAAGCCGTCATGGAACAGCAGGCCATCGGCTCCCGGCAGGCTCTCGGCCACTACCTGCAGCTCGCCGCTCGCCAGGTCCAGGCGCAGCAGGCGACCGTCGCCGGCGTTGTTGATGTAGAGCCGGCTCTCGTCGGCGTTGAAGGCCAGGCCGTTGGCACCGAACGGCAAGAAGCCCGCGGTGGCCAGCAGCGGGTCGCGCGACTTCACTTCCAGCGTGCAGGGTTTGCAGCGCGTGGCGTTGGCGATGCGGTACAGCGCGCCCTGGAAAGAGTCGGAAACGTAGAGGTCACCATTGCCGGCGAACACCAGGCCATTGGGCGCCGGCATGCCGCCGGCACCGAAGTGGATCAGGTCCTGGCTGCCGTCCGGGTTGGCCACGCTGCGGGCAGCCGGCGCGGCGGGATCGAGACGGGGGAATTCGAGAAGGTCCTCCACGGGAGAGTCGGCCGTGAAGTCGGCCGCGATGCGCTGCAGCTTGCCGGCGCCGAAATTGAGGATGTAGACCCTGCCGTCGGCGTAGCCCAGGCCGGTCAGAGGCGTTGCGGCAAAGGCACGCTGTGCGAGTAGCCGCCCCCCGGCGCTGTAGCGCAGCAGCTGGTTGTTACGCCGTTCGGCGGGCTGGCGGGCATCGAAGGTACCGACGAATATCTCGCCGCTGTCAGGGGCGACGGCCAGGCCCTCCGGGTAGCGCACACCAGCGGGCAACTCGATGAAGGGTTCGACTTCAAGCAACGTCGGGCCCTGAGCTTCAGCGCGCGGATGCACGGCGGCCACAGCCAGGAGCAGGCTAAGAATGCCCGCGCGGCACCTCGACAGTCTCATATCGCCTCCATTCGCGCCGGCACGGGGCGGGCGCTTTCGGGGGCTCGTCAGGACGCCGAATGCCGGGGCAGCGGGTGGCGAGCGATGACGTGATGCTCGCGGCTGGCGGCAGGAGGTGGCTACGTAAAATCGGCAAATCGGCACGACGGCCGGCACGTGCCTGTTTTACGTAGCCGTGGCACCCGCACCGGCGCACCGTGGAGGTGCCTCTCCTGGCCAGGACACCGCCATGCAACCGCGCAACACGCCACGCGAACGCCGCCGCCGGGCCGCACAAGAACGCTTGCTGAAAGAGGTGCTGGACGTGTTGCCGCAGGGTTGCGGGCGCCCACCGCGCCTGGCGGAGCTGTGTCGCACGGTCGGGGTCAGCGAGCGCACCCTGCGCAGCGCCTTCGTCGCCATCCTGGGCGTGGCGCCGGCGCGGTATCTGCGCCTGCGCCGCCTGCACCTGCTGCGGGCCGCCCTGGCGGTTGCCGACCCACACCAGACCGGCGTCGCGGAAATGGCCCGCCGCTTCGGCTACACCGATGGCGGGCGCATGGCGGCGGACTATCACGCCCTGTTCGGCGAGTACCCCAGCGCCACCCTGCAGCGCCGCATCAGCCCCGCCTAGGCGGCAGGGAGCGCCGGCTGCGCAGCGATTGCGACGGCAGTTCGCCGAAATAGCGCCGGTAGAGCCCGGCGAAGCGGCCGAAGTCCCACACGCCGAAACGTGCGCAGATCTGGGTGATGGTCTCCTCCGCCGAGGCCCGCAGGATGGCGCGGCGGATGGCGTGCAGGCGGTGCTGCATCAGGTAGCGATGCGGGCTCATCCCCAGGTAACGGGTGAAGAGGTTGCGCAGCGTGCGCTCGGAGCTGTTGCAGGCCTGGCACAGGTCCGTCATGTGCAGCGACGTATCCGGCATGCCGTCGAGCAGCTCCAGGGCGCGACGCAGGATCACCTGGTGGTTCTGCCGGCCCGCGCTATCGGCCTGGGCCGGTGTCGCGGGCAGGAGGCTGCGGAACACCCGGTCCAGCAGATCGCCACGCGCCGCGCACTCGGCCGCCGGGGCGTGCAGCTCCTGCGGTGCGCAGTGATCGATGCGCAACAGGCGCAAGGCCAGCCACACCAGCGGCGCCAGGTCCTGCTGGGCCACGCAGACCAGATTGCGCGAGAGGATCGACACGTCGAACTCGTCCTCGTGCTGCTGCGCCCAGCGCAGCACCAGCTCGCAGGACATCGCCACGGTCATCCAGCTCGCCGGCTGGCTGGCGTCGATGTGGAACATCGCCTCGGGCACCATCCAGCCGATCAGCCGTCTATCCAGGCGCTGCCCTCCCAGCACGGTGGCCTCGTGCCGGCTCAGCGGCAGGAAGATATTGAAGAAGCCGCTCAGGCCGACCCCGCTGTAGACGGTGCCCGCCCCCTCGCGACCGAACATCAGCGCCACGCCGTTGAGCTCGACGACGCGCAAGCGCCAGTCGCGCTGCTGCCGTGTACGCAGCAGGTAGCGCCCCTCGACGCCATAGAGGGCTTCCTCGAATTCATCGAAATCAGCGCAGACGAGCCTGCTCATGCCTTCCCCCAGTCGAGACGCACGCGGTGTTTGTCGGGATCAACGAACGATAGTCCAGCCGCTGCGGCTGTCGCGGGCGGCAGGCCTTCGCGGGGCCGTTTGCCGGGCGGAGCCGCCGCTGCGGGGCGGGTCGCCTGAGTCCACCTCCGCAAAGCTATACAAATACCTATACATAACTATTATTTGTACAGGTATCATCGCCCCATGAACTCACCTGGAGAGCCCATCATGCGCCTGGCATCGCCCGCCATCTCGGCGTTACGCACCCTCGCCCTGCTCGGCCTGCTGCTGGCCGGCTCGCCGAGCTGGGCCGACTGGCGCAGCGAGCTGCCCGAGGCGAAGCTGGTCGGCCAGGGCGACTTCACCTGGTTCGGCCTGCGGGTGTACCAGGCCCGGCTGTGGAGCCCGGTGGCGCCCGTCGACTGGAAGCAGCCCTTTGCCCTGGAGCTCATCTACAGCCGCGAGCTGTCGCGGGACACCCTGGTGCAGGCCAGCCTGGACGAGATGCGCCGGCTGGGGGGCGCCTCGGTCGATGAGCAGCGCCTGGCGGCCTGGGATGGCGAGATGCGCCGGGCCTTCGTCGACATCCAGCCGGGCCAGCGCATCACCGGCCTGTACCAGCCCGGCCGGGGCAGCCGTTTCTACGTCGACGGCGCGTTCCGCCATGCGATCGCCGACACCGACTTCGCCCAGGCGTTCTTCGCCATCTGGCTGGATGCCCGCACCCGTAATCCCGAGCTGCGCCGCGAGCTGCTCGGGCTCAATGAAACAAGCCAATGAGGAGGCCGATGATGCGTGCCGTAATAGGGTTGCTGTGCTGCCTGCTGCTCGCCGGTTGCGGCGGTGTGGATGTCCATCACTACGCGAAGGAGCGGCCGCAGCTGGACCTGCCGGGGTTCTTCTCCCGGCCGGTGCAGGCCTGGGGCATGTTCCAGAACCGCTCGGGCGAGGTGGTCAAGCGCTTCAAGGTCGACATCACCAGCCGCCGCGAGGGCGAGCGGCTGATCCTCGATGAGCGCTTCCTCTACAGCGACGGCACCCGCCAGCAGCGGGTGTGGACCCTGACCCCGGCCGGCGAAGGGCGCTGGCGCGGCCGCGCGGGGGACGTGATCGGTGAAGCCGATGGCGAGGTGGCGGGCAACGCCCTGCGCTGGCGCTACACGCTGAACCTGGAGGTGGACGGCTCGACCTGGGAAGTGGACTTCGACGACTGGATGTACCTGATGGACGAGGACACCCTCATCAACCGCTCGAGCATGAGCAAGCTCGGCGTCGAACTGGGCCAGGTGACCCTGTTCTTCCGCCGCGACTCCGCATTGCAACACTGACTGACCGGGCGTGAGCCGGAGGACTGGGCGATGAATCTCCAACAACTTGGCGAAGCCGCACTGGCGGGCCGTATCGAAGGGCTCGACGTGGTGTCCCTGGAAGGCGGTTTCTACATCCTCCAGGCGCGGCTCGCCTCGGGCCTCGAAGGGGTGCTGGACGATGAGGGACAGGTCTTGCGCCTGCGCTCGACGACCCAGCTCCGCGATTTGCTGCAGGGCTTGCCACGGTTGCCCTGTGACCTGGTGCAACACTGCGTCCACGACGAGATGTGCGGCGTCCGCGAGGGCCCGCTGGAGCCGATGCGCCTGCCCCTGTCGCTGGACTCGCAATGGTGAACGGCAAGGTACGCCGGCTCGGCCTGGTGCTGGGCGACCAGCTCAGCTTCGACCTCTCGCTGTTCGATGAACTCGACCCGGCCCATGACGCGGTGCTGATGGCCGAGGTCCAGGAGGAGGCGAGCTACGTACCGCACCACCCGCACAAGATCGTGCTCATCTTCAGCGCCATGCGTCACTTCGCGGCGGCCCTGGAGGCACGCGGCTGGCGGGTGATCTACGTGCGCCTCGACGCCCCCGACAACAGCGGCAGCCTGGCTGGCGAGCTGCACCGCTGGCACGCCGCCCTGGGCGAGCCGGCGCTGCACCTGACCGAGTGCGGCGAATGGCGCGTGGAGGAGGCGGTGCGCGCCACTGGCTTGCCGCTGGCCTGGCACGCCGACCGTCGCTTCCTCTGCTCCCGCGAGGCGTTCGCCAAATGGGCGGGCAGCCGCCGGCAACTGCGCATGGAGCTGTTCTACCGCGAGATGCGCAAGCGCAGCGGGCTGCTGCTGGAGCCGGACGGCCAGCCGCTGGGGGGCAGCTGGAATTTCGACGCCGACAACCGCAAGGCGCTGCCCAAGGGCGTGCGCGGCCCCTTCCCCGCGCGGTTCGCGCAGGACGCGATCACCCGCGAGGTGGTGGCCCTGGTGGGCGAGCGGTTCGCCGGGCACTACGGCCGCCTGGAAGGCTTCGACTACCCGGTGACCCACGAGGAGGCCCAGGCGCTCTGGCAGCACTTCCTGGCGTTCGCCCTGCCCGCCTTCGGCGACTATCAGGACGCCATGGCCGAGGGCGAGCCCTACCTCTTCCATGCGCGCATCAGCGCCGCCCTGAACATCGGCCTGCTGGACCTGCGCCAACTCTGCGCCGACGTGGAGAACGCCCACCGCCAGGGCCAGGTGCCGCTCAACGCGGCGGAAGGCTTCATCCGCCAGCTGATCGGCTGGCGGGAATACGTGCGCGGCATCTACTGGCTGCGCATGCCGGAATACGCCGCGCTCAACGCCTTCGGCAACCAGCGGTCGCTGCCGGCGTTCTACTGGACCGGCCGCACCGACATGCGCTGCATGGCCCAGGCGATCGGCCAGACCCTGGAGCTGGGCTATGCGCACCACATCCAGCGGCTGATGGTGACCGGCAATTTCGCCCTGCTCGCCGGCATCGCCCCCGCGGCCATCTGCGAGTGGTACCTGGCGGTCTACCTGGACGCCTTCGAGTGGGTCGAGCTGCCCAACACCCTGGGCATGGTGATGCACGCCGACGGCGGCTACCTCGGCTCCAAGCCCTATTGCGCCAGCGGCCGCTACATCCAGCGGATGTCCGACCATTGCGCCAGCTGCCGCTACAACGTGGAGCGGGCGACCGAGGACGACGCCTGCCCCTTCAACGCGCTGTACTGGCATTTCCTGATGCGCCATCGCGATCGCCTGGGCGGCAATCCGCGCCTGGCCATGGTCTACCGCAACCTGCAGCGCATGGCGGATGCGCGGGTCGAAGCCCTCTGGCAGCGCGGCGAACGGCTGCTGGCGCGGCTGGATGCCGGCGAGGCCCTGTGAAGAAGACCCACCTGCCGCACAAGACCTGCGCGGTGTGCGGGCGCCCCTTCGCCTGGCGCCGCCGCTGGGCACGCTGCTGGGACGAGGTGCGCTACTGCTCCGAGCGCTGCCGCAACCAGCGCCGCGAAGCCCGCTGACGCAGCTCCCCGCCTCCTGCGCTCAGCGCCGCTGGAGGATCACACCGCTCATGTACTGGTTGAGATCGCGAAAGTCCTGGACGCTCCAGGCGTGCGGCGGGATCTTCACGCCGTTCTCCTGCAGAGTGCGGGGAATCAGGTTGCCGTTGGGGCGGAGAATCACCGACGAGACGATGACGCCCGGGTAGTCCGCGAGCTGCTGCCGGAAGGCAGCCGTCGTCCATCGGCACCGGGCTCACGGGAGGGTGACAGGCACCGCGCCAGGGTCCCACAGGCGATGGTACTGCCGTGAGTATCCCCTGCTGGCGAGCGCGTCGACGTGACGGGGTCGAACGCTGCTCAGCGAGCCGCGCTTGCCCGCGCCTCCATCCGCCGCTTCGTGTCCTCGTCCAGCTGCTCACGGATGGCCGCAAACAGCGGTTCGCCGCTGGTGTAGCGGCGCCCGTAGCCGAGGTTGAAGGCGTAGTCGAAGTCCGCCGGGTTGGCGCCCTGGGTGTGCTGCAGCAGGGTCTCCAGCTTGTCCAGCGCCTTGACCGCCAGCGCCTCGGGGGACGCGGCATTCTCGTAGTCGTCCCACAGCGCGAGGATCTCGTCGCGCAGCTCGGCATCGAGGGTACGGGTCAGGGTCAGCAGGTCCTCGCGTTCCTGGGCGCCCTTGTCGGGATGGCCGCCCTGTTCGATGGCGGGGATGTCGCCGTGGATGGCTTCGCCCAGGTCGTGGACCACGCACATCTTCAGCACCCGCAGCAGATCGAGCCCGGCCAGTTCATCGGCGAAGGTGATGGCCATCAGGCACAGGCGCCAGCTGTGTTCGGCGGTGCTTTCCGCACGCCCGCTGGAGGTATGGGCGCTGCGCAGTACGTCCTTGAGGCGCTCCGCCTCGCGGAGGAAGTCGAGCCGTCCCTTGATCCTGTCGATGTTCATCTCTCACCCGCGAATATGGCCGTCGGGGCGCAGGGGGCGCCCTCGCAGTCGCACAGCCTAGGCGCGGGGGCGATGCCGCGTCCACGCATGGATTATGCGTGGGCGACTGGGGCTCAGAGGGTTTCCACCAGGCGCGTGGCGGTGCCGTCGGAGAGGGTCATGCGCGTCCAGCGGCACAGGCCCTGGCGGATCGGCACGATGGCGGATTCGTTGCTGCCGCTGCCGAACTCCAGCGCCGGCGGCATCAGCAGGTCGCGCCAGCCCAGCGCGTCCAGCGCGGCCTCCTTGCGCACGATCTCCGGCGTCGCGTAGCGCCACAGCGAGCGCCCCATCAGCTCGGAGAGGGGCACGCTGAACTCGGCGGCGCGCAGGGCGGAGCAGGCCAGCAGGCGATGGCTGAGGTCGCAGACCAGGTGCACCGCGCGCGGGCTGTCGCCCACCAGCCGCGCCAGGGCCTGGTCGGCCGCCGCCTCCAGCCGGGCGGCCAGCATCTGCTCCACCCGCGCCCGCTCGGCGGGCTCCATCTCCTGCACGCCGCTCTCCCAACGCGAGATGGTCGATTGCGCCACGCCGAACAGCTGCGCGGCGTGGGCCTGCTTGACCCGGTGCAGCAGGCGCCAACGGCGCAGCGCGATGCCGAGTGAGGCCGGTTTCGGGAGGCTGTCGTTCATGGTGCGGGCCCATGGAAGTCCGAGGAAGGAGATCGGAATTTTGCAGCCTCGCGGGGAGCGCAGCCAGGAAATCCTGCATTCCCCGACGTTGAACCAGGTGCTTCGGCGGCACCGCTGGTGGATGAAAAGAGCGTCATCCCCCCTACGCTCCAGGCGGCCCCGTGGTTTGGGTTGCGCCCGGTCCCGCAGGTTGGCGCCCAGCACAGCGAAGCCCAACAGGGCGATACCCGGCCTCGCAGGCTGGATGAGAAACGGCAAGCGCCGCGCCAGCACTTGATGCGAGCGCCACTTTTCTGCTGGGATGCCCGCCTCTTCCCATCGTTCCCAGGAGGCCTTCCATGGCGTCATACCAGCAGTTGTTCGAGATCGGCCAGGGCTTCGCCGACTTCCTCCGCAGCGGCCTGCCCGGCGAGCGGGACGCCGCCAACGTCGTGGTGCAGAAGCTGGCGACACCGGGCAGCATCGGCCCGGCGGCGCTCGCGCGGCTGCAGCGCCTGGAACGGCGCTACCACCTGCTGGTGGCCGGCGAGATGTGGTGCCCGGACTGCCAGATCAACGTCGCCGTGCTCGATTTCATCTGCCGCACCCAGCCGCTGGTCGACCTGGCGGTGATCACCAAGGGCCGCGCCGAGGACGATCTCAAGGCCCGCCTCGGCCTGGACAAGGTCTCGATCCCGCTGGTGGTGGTGCTCGACGCCGCGTTCGAGCCGGTGGGCCTGTTCGTCGAACGCCCGCAGGCGGTGATCGGCGCAGGTGAGGCGGTGCTGCGCGACTACAAGGCCGGCCAGTACCTGGAGGCCACGGTCGAGGACCTGCTGGCGCTGCTCGAAGGCGCCGAGAACCGCCCCCTCTGACCCTTCCGGCCCGGGCGCCGGCCGGCTCAGGCGCCGAAGGCCTGGCGCAGCAGTTCCGGCAGCCGCTCGCCGGCCTTGCCCGCCAGGGCGAACTCGCGCTCGGCCTGCACCGCCACCGGCTGGGTATTGAGGTGCAGCACCGTGGCCCCCGCCGCGAGCGCCAGCCGGGGAATGCGCGCGGCAGGCTCCACCACGCCGGAGGTGCCGATGGACAGCAGCAGGTCGCAGTCCTGGGCCGCCGCGAACGCCGCACGCAGCACATCGGCCGGCAGCTGCTCGCCGAACCACACCACGCCCGGGCGCAGCTTGCCGTTGCAACGGGTGCAGCGTGGCGGCTCCACCCGGCGCCCTGCATCGGGCTCGTCCGGCACGGGGATCTCCAGCGCCGGCCGCGTACAGGCGAAGCAACGCAGCGCATCGAGGCGGCCGTGCAGGTGCAGCACCGCCTGGCTGCCGGCGCGCTCGTGCAGGTCGTCGACGTTCTGGGTGATCAGCGTGAGCCGTGGCACCCGCTCGGCGAGTTCGGCGATGGCCCGGTGCCCGGCGTTGGGCTGGGCGCGATGCACGGCGGTGCGCCGCCACTCGTACCAGCCCCAGACCAGCGCCGGATCGCGGCGAAAGCCTTCGGCGCTGGCCAGCTCGCCAGGCTCGAAACGCTCCCACAGGCCGGTCAGCCGGTCACGGAAGGTGGGAATGCCGCTCTCGGCGGAGATGCCGGCGCCGGTGAAGACGACGAGGTGCCTGGCCTTGGCCAGCAGGGTCGGGTCGAAGGTCATCGAGGGCTCCAGGGGGCGACTGCGGGATGGCCACCCTGCCAGCATCGGCACGGCCGGGCAATCACCCTCCGCGATGCGACGAACGATCACCCGCTGCTGTGCGCCAGTGGGCGTTTTTATCGCCCCGCGCAGTGGCCAATCGGCCCGCCATGACCGATATTGCATGCTGGTTCCGATGGACACTGACATGGACGCTAACTCCTTCCCCGCAGCCCCCGGCTTCATGAGCCGGCGGGTGCGCGGCCACGATTGGGCACGGACGCCCCTGGGCCCCATCAGCGGCTGGCCGACCAGCCTGCGGGTGGCAGTCGAAATGATGCTCGCCTCGCAGTTCCCCAACTGCCTGTTCTGGGGCCCCGCACGCATCACCCTGTACAACGACGCCTTCAGGCCCATCCTCGGCGCCAAGCCCGAAGCCCTGGGCCGCCCCTTCGACGATGTGTGGCGGGAGGCCTGGCCCAGCATCGGCCCCATCGCCGACCGCGCCTTCGCCGGGGAGGCCACCTTCATCCAGGACTTCCCCCTGGAGATCGACCGCAACGGGCGCAGCGAACGCTGCCACTTCACCTTCTGCTACAGCCCGGTGCGCGATGAGGCCGGCCAGGTGGTCGGCGTGCTCGACACGGTGATCGAGACCACCGCCGAGCGCCTCGCCCAGCAACAGCTGCGCCAGCTCACCAACTCCCTGGAGCGCCAGGTGGCCGAGCGCACCCGCGACCGCAACCGCCTGTGGAACCTGTCGCCGGACGTGATGCTGATCACCCGCCTGGACATGGTCATCACCGCCGCCAACCCGGCCCTGGAACCGGTACTGGGCTGGACCGAGAAGGAACTGGTGGGCACCAGCTACCTCGACCTGGTGCACAGCGAGGACCTCAACCGTGCCTGGGGCGCCTCCCACAGCCTGATGCAGGGCGAATCCCTGCGCGACTTCCAGTGCCGCATGCGCCACAAGGACGGCAGCTACCGCTGGATCAACTGGTCCTCCAGCCCCGGCGAGGGGCATATCTGCGCCATCGGCCGCGACATCACCCAGGAACGCGAGCGCGCCGAGACCCTGCACCAGACCGAGGAACTGCTGCGCCAGAGCCAGAAGATGGAAGCCGTGGGCCAGCTCACCGGCGGCCTCGCCCATGACTTCAACAACCTGCTGGCGGGCATCAGCGGCAGCCTGGAGCTGCTCAAGCTGCGCATCACCCAGGGCCGCACCGCCGACCTGGACCGCTACATCTCCACCGCGCGCACCGCTGCCGAACGCGCCGCCACCCTCACCCATCGCCTGCTGGCCTTCTCCCGCCGCCAGGCCCTCGACCCCAAGCCCACCAGCGTCAACCGCCTGGTGGCCGGCATGCAGGAACTGATCAGCCGCACCATGGGCCCGATGATCGAGGTGGAAGTGCTCAGCGGCCCCGAACTGTGGACGGTGCTGGTCGACCCCAACCAGCTGGAAAGTGCCCTGCTCAACATCTGCATCAACGCCCGCGACGCCATGCCCGATGGCGGCACGCTGAGCATCGGCACCTGCAACCAGCGCCTGGACGGGGCACGCGCCGATGAATGCGGCCTGCCACCGGGCGAGTACATGACCCTGTACGTCACCGACACCGGCACCGGCATGGCGGACGACGTGATCGCCCGGGTCTTCGACCCCTTCTTCACCACCAAGCCCTCCGGGCAGGGCACCGGCCTCGGCCTGTCGATGGTCTACGGCTTCGCCAAGCAGTCCGGCGGCAGCGTGCAGGTCGCCTCGCGGCTCGGCCAGGGCACCAGCCTCTCCATCCACCTGCCGCGCCACCACGGCGAGGAGCGCCTCGAACGCGCTGCCCAGCCGGAAGCCGCACCCCGCGCCGAACGCCAGGCCACCGTGCTGGTGGTGGACGACGAGGCGCCGCTGCGCATGCTCATCGGCGAAGTGCTGCGTGACCTGGGCTACAAGGTGCTGGAGGCGGTGGACGGTGCATGCGGGCTGGCGCTGCTCGAAGACGAGCAGCGCATCGACCTGCTGCTGGCCGATGTCGGCCTGCCGGGCGGCATGAATGGCCAGGAGATGGCGCGGATCGCCAGGCGCCTGCGCCCGGACCTGCGCGTGCTGTTCATCACCGGCTACGCGCAGAACAGCCTGTTCGACAACGAGCAGCTGGAGTCGGGCATGGAGGTGCTGTCCAAGCCCTTCGCCATCGAGTCCCTCGCCTCACGGGTCAGGGGGCTGCTGCAGAAGCCGGTGCTGCCCCGCCGCCACGACCGGCCGGCCGACCCGTCCGCCCGGACCGGCTGAACTCAGCGGGTCAGCGGCAGGGCCAGGCCCGCGGCGCCGAACAGCGCGCCGCAGCAGCGGTTGAAGCCCTTGCCGCTGCGTGCCAGCCACGGCCGCACACGGTGGGCCAGGCGCGCCAGCAGGTACTCCACCAGCGCCTCGATTCCCACGAAGGTCAGGGTCATCACCAGGAACTGCAGCCACAGCGGCTTGCCCGGGTCGAGGAACTGCGAAAGGAAGGCGCCGAAGAACAGGATCACCTTGGGGTTCGAGACCGCCGACAGCATCCCCTGGCGGAACAGGCTGGCGCCGCTGCGGCGCCCGGCTTCACCGGCGGTCGAGATTTGCACCGGCGGCGAACGCCAGAGCTGGATGCCGAGCCAGATCAGGTACAGGCCGCCGGCGATCTTCAGCACCGTCAGCGCCTCGGCCGACGCCTTGAGCAGCGCGCCGATGCCGAACATCGACAGCGCCATGATCAGCACGAATCCCAGTGCGCCCCCGGCGATGGTGAACAGCGCCCGACGGTGCCCGTGCAAGGCCCCGTGGGACAGCGCCAGCAAGGCATTCGGCCCGGGCGTGAGGGAAAGCCCGAGAACGGCCAGCAGGTAGATCAGCCAGGTGTGCAGTGCCATGGGGTCGGCCATCGAAGCGGGAAGAGGCGGCCAGTCTAACGAGCCGGCAACCCCCTTGAAATCCCCCTACCCGTCATTCCCGTAGGAGCGAATTCATTCGCGATGGAACACCCGGCCACTCGCCGCCACGTGCCGGCTGCAAGTCCTTCGCGGCTGAAGCCGCTCCCACGGGAGACACCAGCGACGCCGTGCCGTTGTAGGGCGCTGACCGGTGTGTAGGGTGGATGGCGCTCTTTTCATCCACCAAGCGACCTTCCAGCCCACACGCATGCCACGCCTCGTGGGAGCGAATTCATTCGCGATGGAATAGCCGACCACTCGCAGACTCGTGCCGACTGCAAGTCCTTCGCGGCCGAAGCCGCTCCCACAAAGAGCGCCCGCAGCGAGACCGGACAGGGTTGTGTCGGGCCTCGCTGCGCTCGGCGCCAACCTGCGGCATGTGCCGTTGGGAGTCGGGGCACCCCATCAATGCTGGTAACGCTTGCGCAAGTCCGCCTCCATGCTCGCGTAGCGCCCGCTCTTGTGCAGGGCCTGGAGGCCTGTTTCGAAGGCCTTGGCCATGCGCGCGCCGTCGGGGTGGGCCTTGGAGAACGCCACCCAGAAGCCATCGGTCTGCAGCACCCCCGTGAGCTTCACCTTGCCGCGCAGGTCGGGGTCCTGCTCGATGCGCATGTAGCCGGGCATGGTGTTGAGCAGGATGTAGTCCAGGCGCCCGGCCACCAGCATCTGCAGCAGCTGGCTGTCGGAGTTGGCGCTGTGGCGGCGGATGGCCGGGTCCTCCATGAAGGAGGTCGGGTAGGTGTAGCCGTTGGTGATGCCCACCAGCTTGCCGGCCAGGTCCTTGGCGCCCATCCCGGTGTGCGGATCATCGGCGCGGCCGAAGATCGCCAGGCCCTCCTCGAACAGTGGCGTCGGGTGCCAGATGTACTGGTCGCGATTGGCCTCGGTGATGGTCACGTCGAAGCAGCCCACCGCCCGCGTGCCCTGGGCGTAGAACAGGCAACGGGAAAAGGGCACGGTGAGAAAATCCACCTCCACGCCCTGGGTGGCGAAGGCCTCTCGCACCAGGTCGACGGCGAAGCCCTGCGGCGAAGTGCCGTCCTGGCCGATCACCGAATAGGGTGCCCAGTCGTCCTCGGCGGCGATGGTCACGCGTTCGGCGCAGGCGAGCCCCGGCAGCAGCCAGGCCAGCAGCACCGCGACAGCTGTCGACTTCATCGAGATCCCTCCGGATGGCAGATGCGTTTCAGGCCGGCTCGGCGGACTCCAGCCGGCGTGGCAACCAGAGCAGGAAATGCACCCCGGCACCTTCTTCGGAGTGGAATTCCAGGCGCCCCTGGAGCTTGCGGGTAACCAGGTTGTAGACGATGTTCAGGCCCAGCCCCGTGCCCCCCGTGCCACGGCGGGTGGTGAAGAAGGGCTCGAAGATCCGCTCGTGCAACGCCGCCGGTACGCCGCAGCCATTGTCGCGGTAGTCCAGCTCCACGCCCTCCCCCTGGCTGCGTATGCGCAGCGTGATGCGTGCCTCGGGGGTATCGGCGAAAGCATGGCGCACGCTGTTGATGATCAGGTTGGCCACCACCTGGGTCAGCACCCCCGGCAGGCTGCGCATGTGCAGGCCGCTCTCGCAGTCCAGTTCCACGGTCACCGGCACCTTGCGCGTCTCCGGGTGCAGGCTGGCGATCAGCGCCTCCAGCGCCTGCTGCACCTCGAACTCGCAACGCGCCTCGGACACCTGGTCCACGGCCGTCTGCTTGAAGTCGCTGATCAGCTTGGCCGCACGCGCGATGTTGCTGGCCAGCATGGCATTGCTGTCCTGGGCCAGCTCCAGCAGCGCCTGGAAGCTGTCGCTGGTCAGGGTCTGCGCCTGGAACTGCGTGCGCAGGTCCGCCAGCGCCTCGGACAGCACCGAGGAGGCGGTCACCGCGATGCCCAGGGGCGTGTTCACCTCGTGGGCCACCCCGGCCACCAGCCCGCCCAGGGCCGCCAGCTTCTCCGACTCGATCAGTTGCCGCTGCGCCGCCTGCAACTGCTGCACGCTGCGCGACAGCTCGCGGGTGCGCTCGGCGACCGTGGATTCGAGCTGCTCGGAATGGAACTGCAAGCGCCCCTCGGCCTCGCGCACCTGGCGCAGGTTGTCGCCGAGGGCCTGCAGGTGCTGGTTGGTCGAGCGCACCAGCACGCCGATCTCGTTGTCGGCGTGGCCGGGGGGCTCCTGCAGGCGGGTGTTCTCCGGGTCGTCGATGTCCACCCGGGCAATGGACAGGATCAGGCTGCGCAGCGGCCTGGTCACCCGCAGGTAGAACACCAGCAGCAGGATGGCGGAGATCGCCAGCGCATAGAACAGGCTGCTCAGCAGGGTGACCCAGGCACGGTCGAGGAAGTCGTGCCCGTAGCGGTAGGTGTCCACCTCCACCTGCAGGGTGCCCAGCTCCTCACGCTGGCCGGCGCCGGGCAGGTCCGCCTGCAACGGCCAGGCGTAGTGACGGGTGGCGCCGAACAGCAGGTCATTGAGGCGTCGCCCGCCCTGCTCGCCCAACTCGCGGCTGTGCTCGGCAAAGACCCGCCCCTCGGGCAGGAGGATGCGCGCCGAGGCCAGCGCCGGCTGCTTGAGCATGCCGCTGAGCAGGTCGCCGGCGGTGCGCGGGTCGAGGCTGAAGACCACCGCAGTGACCGGCTCGCGGACCAGGCTGAACAGCGCCTGCATGTCCTCCTCCGGCTGTTCGCGGGCGCGGTAGTAGTCGAGGCTGACCTGCACCACGCTGATGGCCAGCCCGAGCAGGCAGGCGCACAGGAGGTTGATGCGGACCAGGCTGGAGGACAGGCTGCGACCGATGCGCGCCGGTGCCGCATTCATGGATGCGGCTCGTCCGGGTAGCGCTCGCGAATGGCCAGGAACTCGTCGTGATGGGCCACCAGCAGGTCGACCAGGTGCGGGTCGAAATGGGCACCCCGCTCGGAACGGACCAGCTCCAGCACCTGTTCCGACGTCCAGGGCTCCTTGTAGCTGCGTCGCGAACCCAACGCATCGAACACATCCGCCAGGGCGACGATGCGCCCGCACAGGGGGATCGCGTCGCCGACCAGCCCACCCGGGTAGCCGCGGCCGTCCCAGCGCTCGTGGTGGCTGCCGGCGATCAACGCGCCGACACGCATCAGCTCGCGGCGCGAGCGCTGGAGGATGGCCACGCCGTAGTCGACGTGCTTCTTCATCAGCGCCCACTCCTCGTCGTCGAGCTTGCCGGGCTTGTGCAGGATGGCATCGGGGATCGCCACCTTGCCGATGTCATGCAGGGGCGATGCGTGCTGGATGAGCTGCACCTCGCGCTCGGGCAGGCCGTGCAGGCGCGCCAGCAGCTCGCTGAACAGCGCCACCCGCTGCACATGGGCGCCGGTCTCCTTGCTGCGGGCCTCCACGGCGTTGGCCAGGGTGTAGACCAGCTCCTTGGAGGTGGCCTGCAGGTCCTCCATCAGGTGGATGTTCTCGAAGGTGATCGCCACGCTGCGCACGTAGATTTCCAGCAACTGCCGGTCCAGCGTGCTGAGCGGCTCGATGTGGGTGACGTAGAGCAGGCTGGCGACGCCGCGATCGTTGCGCCGGAACAGCACGTAGGCGTCGTCGAAATGCTGCGAGGCGCCCTGCGCCAGCACCTGGTCGAAGCGACGGGCCACCTCGGCCGGCAGGTTGTCCAGCGCCGCGTTCGCCTCGTAGTGGACGAACTCGCCGGTGGCCGCCAGGGTGCGGGTCTGCGGCTCGTGGTCGTCGGTGCGGATCAGGCAGTAGAGCGCGGACTCCCCCAGGCACAGCAGCGAGGTCAGCTGCTCCAGCACCGTGGAGGAGAACAGCTTGAGCGTGGCGGCGCTCTGCACCTGGGCGCAGGCCTCCAGCACGTTGCTCAGGCCCTTGCGCTGGGCGTCGATCACCCCCAGGTCACGGTAGGCGCGGAGCATGGAATACAGCAGGGTGCGCAGCTTCTGCGTGGTGAGCTCGGTCTTCTCCTTGTAGTCGTCCACCTCGTACTCGCGGATCACCTGGTCCTCCGGCGCCTGCCCGGCCTGGCCGGTGCGCAGCACCAGGCGCGTCATGCGGTTGCCACAGGCCTCGCGCAGGTAGCGCACCAGGTCCAGCCCGGCGTGCTCGGACTCCATCACCACGTCCACCAGGGCCAGGGCGATGTCGTCGCGCTGGCGGAAGATCTCCTGCGCCTGTGCCGCCGAATAGGCCGAAAGCAGCTCCAGCGGCCGCTGCTGGAACTCGAAGCCGCGCAAGGCCAGGCGCGTCACGGCGTGGACCTCCGGGTCGTCGTCGACCACCAGCACGCACCAGGGCGGCACGGGCCGGCTGGCGGGGGACGGTGACGGGGGCGAAGCGGGGGTGGCGAAGAAATCCATTGCTCTGACTCCTCGAACGAGCTCACAGGGAGCATAGCTGCCGTCGAAAAAGATCATGTCCGGATCAAGCGGTAACTTCTGAAAAACCTCGATGAAAATTCCGAATAAGCCGAGACGACACAGTGGCGCCTGTCCGATAGCGCGGGCCTATGGGAGCGGATTCATGGGCTGTGTCTGCGTTAGCTGTCGTGGAGGCATTTATGGCGCCCTGTCACGCCCACCGCGTGGGTTTCGCTTCGCTCTACGCCACCCTACGGACGCTGTTGCGCCCCGAACGTAATGCGCACCCAGCCCACTCGCAGCCTCGTGCCGGCACCGGTCTTTCGCGGCTGAGGCCGCTTCCACACGGAAAGCGCGCCGCGAGGCCGAACAACGTTCAGGGCCGCAGCGTCATCCGCCGGGCGCCGGGGCCCTGCATGGCGCTGGCGGTCGGCTGGCGGATCAGCGCGGCCTGCCACTGGCTGGCGGTGAAGCCGTCGGCCTCCTGCAGCAGGGCGTACTTGCCGGCCACCAGGGTCGCCACCGGCACGCCATCGCGCAGCAGCAGGCGGTTGCCGGCCACGGCGGGCACCTTGGCGCCAGGCAGCAAGGTGCCCTGCAGGTTCAGCGGGTCGCAGGCGGAGAGGCTGATCAGCTCCCCGGAAAGCGGCCGCTTGCGCACCTCGCGCAGCAGGCCGACGGCTTCGGGCAGGGCGAACTGCTCGCCCGCGACGCCAGCGACGAAGCGCCCGCCGCGAATCTCCCCGCGCGCCTCCAGGCGGTGATAGACGCGCAGCAGCTCGCGCCAGCTCGGCAGCCAGTCCGCCTCGCGCTCGAGCAGGCGCCAGCAGACCACGCCGTAGCGGCGCAACAGGGTGCGGGCGACATGCTCCAGGGCTTCGGCCGGCACCTGGCCGGGACGGTCCTCCTCACCGCGCCCGTCACCGCGCCCGCGCAGCAGCGACCAGCGCCCGGCATCCTGCATGCTGGCCAGCGCCAGGCGCGCGCGGCGGTCGGTGCGGCTGCGCCGGGCGGCGGGCATCAGCAGCGAGCGCAGGCCGGCGAAGCTGTCGGCGCTGGCCAGGCCCAGGGCCACCAGTTCGCCGAGGCAATCCTCCAGTTCGCTGCGCAGCAGGCGGGTCTCCTCCAGCAGCTCGTCGAAGAACAGGGCGCCCTGCCCCGCCAGCACCTCGCGCACCCGCTCGGCCCGGGGCGAGGGCTCGGCGACCACCGCCGTGCCCACGCAGGCACGCCAGAGCCCCTGGCTCTTGCGCGGCAGCAGCAGGATCGGCGTGCTGCGCAATGGCCCGCCGGTGGCCCGCGCCGGGGCGGCGAGACGACTCCAGGCGATGCGCCCGGAACGGCACAGGTCGTCCAGCCAGTTGATGCCGTAATCGGCGACGCGGGCCGGCAGCAGCTCGCCTTCCCAGGCACCGGCGGCGGCCTGGAAGCCTTCCAGCAGGCCGAGTACGCCGGCCAGCGCCTCGGCACCGCGCATGCGGGTGGCACTGGAGAGGTGCTGCCAGTCGCAGAGGAAGCGCATGAAATCGGCCCGCTCCACCGGCTCGATCTCCCGGCGCAGGCGCTTGACGGTGTAGCGATGGATGCGTGCCAGCAGGTGCCGTTCGCACCACTCTTCCTCCCGCGCACCGGGGCTGAAGCGGCCCCGCAGCACGTGCCCTTCACGCTCCAGCGCGGCCAGGGCGAAGGCGATGTCGCCCGGCGCCTGGCGCAGGTCGGCGGCGATGCGCGCCAGGGTCAGCGGGCCGAAGCCGCCCAGGCGCGAGCGCACCAGCTCCAGCAAGGCGGCCTCCGCTTCCCAGCAGCTGTCGAACCCGGCCGGCGCGGTGATCGCCGGCTTCAGCGAGCCCAGCGGGTGCAGGGCCGACAGCTGGGGCAGGCGCTCGGCGGCCAGCCAGAATGCGGGGCGGTCCTCCAGGTGCAGGCAGGCGGCACGGCGCGCCCGGCCCAGTTGCGCCAACCAGCCCGCCCAACCGCCGTTGGCCTCCACCTCCGCCGGGGTGACGCAGCCCAGCGCCAGCAGCGCCTCGTGCATCTCGTCGGCGTCGCGCACCTGGGGCCAGGCCTCCTCGGCGACGGCGGCGATGGCCTCGGCGTCCAGGGCGCCGAGGTCGTCGCCGGACTCGGGGTCGGTCCAGCGGCGGTTCTGCACGGCCTGGGTACGGCGCTCCTCCAGCGGTGCGTCGTCGAGGAAGGCATAGGGCCGCGCACCGAGGATCTCCGCCGCCAGCGCGGAGGGCGCCGGCAGGTCGCGGGCCACCCGTTCCACGGCACCGCTCTCCATGCGCCGCAGCAGATCGAGCCAGGCCTCGGCGTCCATGGCCTCGTGCAGGCAGTCGTCGAGGGTCTGCGCCACCAGCGGGTGGTCCGGCACCTCGCGCTCGCCCACCAGGTTCTCCTGGCAGGCCACCTGGTCGGGGAAGACGCTGGCCAGCAGGTCCTCGCTGCGCATGCGTTGCAGCTGCGGCGCCACCTTGCGCCCGCCCGAGGCACGCGGCAGGGCCAGGGCACTGGTGGCGTTCCAGCGCCAGCGCACGCCGAACAGCGGCGCGTCCAGCAGCGCCTGGATCAGCACCTGCTCGGCGCTGCTGGAATGCAGGTAGCGCCACACCTCTTCCAGCGGGAAGCTGTGGCTGGTGGACAGCGACAGCACCAGGGCGTCCTCGGTGGCGGCGGCCTGCAGTTCGAAGTTGAAGTTGCGGCAGAAGCGCTTGCGCAGCGCCAGGCCCCAGGCGCGGTTGACCCGGCTGCCCAGGGGCGAGTGGATGATCAGTTGCATGCCGCCGGACTCGTCGAAGAAGCGCTCCATCACCAGGCAGTCGCGGGTCGGCAGGCGCCCCAGGGCGGCCCGGGCGCGGGCCAGGTACTCGACCATCTGGCGGGCGGCGGCCTCGCCCAGGCCCAACTCGCCCGTCAGCCAGTCGATGGCCGGCTGCAGATCGCCGTCGGCGGCGGCCAGCAGGCGCTCGATCTCCCCGCGCAGGCGCGAGACCCCGGCGGACAGCTCATCGCTGCGACCCGGCGCCTCGCCGAGCCAGAAGGGGATGCTCGGCGGCTGGCCACGGGCGTCTTCCACCCGCACCCGCCCGGGCTCCACGCGCACGATGCGGTACGACTGGTTGCCCAGCTGGAACACGTCGCCGGCGATGCTCTCCACGGCGAAGTCCTCGTGCACCGTGCCCACCTGCATGCCCTGGGGTTCGAGCAGCACGTTGTAGTCACCGGCATCGGGGATGGTGCCGCCGGAGGTCAGCGCCACCAGCCGCGCCGAACGCCGGCCGCGCAGGCGGCGGTTGACCGCATCGCGGTGCAGGTAGGCGCCGCGCACACCGTTGCGGCCGTTGTAGCCCTCGCCGAGCATGCGCAGCACGGCGTCGTAGCTCGCCCTGGGCAGTTCGGCATAGGGCGCGGCACGGGTCATCAGGGCGAACAGCTCATCCTCGTCCCACTCCTGGTTGGCCACCTCGGCGACGATCTGCTGGGCCAGCACGTCCAGCGGCTGGCGCGGGATCACCAGGCTGTCCAGCTCGCCCCGGCGCACGCAGTCGAGCAGTGCCGCGCATTCGATCAGGTCGTCCCGCGACTGGGGGAACAGCCGCCCCTTCGGCGTGCCGCCGACGCTGTGCCCGGAGCGCCCCACGCGCTGCAGGAAGGCGGCGATGCTGCGCGGCGAACCCAGCTGGCAGACCAGCTCGACATCGCCGATGTCGATGCCCAGCTCCAGGGAAGCGGTGGCCACCAGCACCCGCAGCTCGCCCCGCTTCAGGCGCTGCTCGGCGTCCAGGCGCAGCTCGCGGGCCAGGCTGCCGTGGTGGGCGGCGACGGCGGCCTCGCCCAGGCGCTCGGAAAGGTGCCGCGCGGCGCGCTCGGCCAGGCGCCGGGTGTTGACGAACACCAGCGTGGTGCGGTGCTCGGCCACCAGCAGGGCGAGGCGGTCGTAGACGGTCTCCCAGGCATCGTTGCTCATCACCGCCTCCAGCGGCAGCGGCGGCACCTCGATGGCCAGGTCGCGCTCGCGGCTGTAGCCGACATCGACGATCAGGCAATCGCGGGCCTCGCCCCCGGTAGGCGCACCGCCGAGAAAGCGCGCCACCGCCTCGATGGGCTTCTGCGTGGCGGACAGGCCGATGCGCTGCAACGGTCGCCCGCACAGGCTTTCCAGGCGCTCCATGCTCAGCGCCAGGTGGCTGCCGCGCTTGCTGCCGGCGATGGCGTGGATCTCGTCGACGATCAGGCTGCGGCAGCTGCCGAGCATGGCGCGGCCGGACTCGGAGCCGAGCAGCACGTAGAGGGATTCCGGTGTGGTCACCAGGATGTGCGGCGCGCGCTTGCGCATGGCGTCGCGCTCGGCCTGGGGCGTATCGCCGGTGCGCACCGCGGTGCGGATGGCCACCTCGCCCAGGCCCTGGCGCTGCAGCTCGGCGCGGATGCCGGCCAGGGGCTCGTCGAGGTTGATGCGGATGTCGTTGGACAGCGCCTTGAGCGGCGACACGTAGACCACGAAGCAGGCATCCGGCAGCCCGCCCCCGGCAAGGCCCTGCTCCACCAGCTCGTCGATGGCGGCGAGGAAGGCGGTGAGCGTCTTGCCGGAGCCGGTGGGCGCGGCCACCAGGGTCGAGCGCCCGGCGCGGATGGCCGGCCAGGCCTCGGCCTGGGCCGGGGTGGGCGCGGCGAAGCGCCCGGTGAACCAGGCGCGCACGACCGGGTGGAAATCGGCCAGGGCGATGTCGGCGGTAGGGGAAGTCGGCTTCATGGCGGCCAATATGCGGCCGCGCCGACGCCCCCTCAAGGACCGCCCATCGTGCGCGCCGGGCTCAGGCGCGGCCGAAACGCGCCAGTTGCATCTCGCGCAGGCGGCTCAGGGTGCGGCGGAAGGGGAACTCCAGCCAGCCCTCGGTGTAGAGCTGCTCCAGCGGCACCTCGGCCTCGATGTAGAGGGGCACGCGGCGGTCGTAGCACTCATCCACCAGGGCGATGAAGCGGCGCACGCCGTCGTCCAGGGGCGAGAGCTGCGGCAGCTGGCGATCACCGGCGACCACGCGCTCGGCGCCATCCTCGGTGCCCCGGGCGATGCGCCCTTCGCGGCGCGCAGCCCCCAGGCGCGGCACGGCGCCCAGGAGGATGGCGCCGAAACGGTCGCACAGGGCGATGAAGTCCAGGGCGGCCAATGGCGCCTCGCAGAGCGCGGCGTAGTCGCACCAGAGCGCCACCGTGCCCTGCCGGTGCACGGCGATGTCGCGATGGCCCAGGTGCAGCGGGCGATCATGGCTGGCGACGCCGTCGTCCAGCTCGGCGAACACCGCCGCCAGCACGCTCGGGCGGCCCGGCTCGATCACCCAGTAACGCTGCTGTGCGGCGCCGGGGTGCAGGCGGTGGTCCTGCCCGCCATCGACCGCCACCACCTGCATGTGCCGTGCGATCGCCTCGATCGCGGGCATGAAGCGCTGGCGGTTGAAGCCGTCGGCATACAGCTGCGTCGGCGGCTGGTTGGAGGTGGCCACCAGCACCACGCCCTCCTCGAACATCACCTGCAGCAGGCCGCCGAGGAGAATCGCGTCGCCGATGTCACTGACGAACAACTCGTCGAAGCACAGCACCCGCACCTCCTGCGCCAGCTCGCGGGCCAGGGCGCGCAGCGGGTCGGCGGTGCCGGTCAGGGCGAACAGGCGGCGGTGCACCCAGCGCATGAAGTGATGGAAGTGCAGACGCCGCGCGGGCACCCGCAGCCCCTCGTAGAAGCGGTCCAGCAGCCAGGTCTTGCCGCGCCCCACCGGGCCCCACAGGTAGACGCCGGCGATGCCGCCCTCGCCCTGGTGCAAGGCCCGCTGGCAGGCCTCCAGCAATGTCGCCGCGTGCAGCTGCGCGGCATCGGGCGCGAACCCCAGGTCATCCACCGCCTGCCGATAGGCCGCCAGTGGCGATAAGCCTTCCATTCCCTCTCCCGCTCCGGTTGCGAATCGGGCGGCAGTCTACAAGGTTGCGGCAACGGGGCGGCAACGCGACGGGCGCGAGCGGCAATTCCTTGCCGCCCGGCAACCGCCAGGCCGACGGCAAAGGCTCTGGAACGGGCGTCCCAGCCACTGGCACACGCCTTGCTGAGTAGCCGCGCACAAGGACTTCCTATGGATGGATTCAGCATGAGCCTCTTCGGCACCGGCCTCTCCGGCCTCGATCGCTCCAAACTGCAGGACATGACGCACAGGCTCAAACTCGTGCGTTATGGCGACGGTCGCCCGGTCCCCTCGCAAACCTCACAACCCACCGCCACCCTGCAGCCGAACCAGGCCAAGCCCACGCCCAAGGTCGACCAGGCCGCCGCCCAGCGCGACGCCGCCTACGACGAAGCCTTCGCCCGCCTGCGCGTGGGCCTGCAGAGCGGCAGCGTGGAGAGCGGCACCTCGGCCAGCGGCGCCGACACGCTCACCAACGACGTCTACGCCGATGCCCAAAGCGCCGCCGCCAGCGTGAGCAAGCCCGCCCAAAGCGCCGCCGCCCAGGAATTCCATGACTACATGAACAAATCCGCCGGCGAGAAGATGCGCGACAAGATCCTCAAGGAACTGGGCCTGACCGAAGAAGAGATCGACGCCCTGCCGCCGGAGCAGCAGGAGCAGATCGAGAAGCAGATCGCCCAGCGCATGGCCGAGCTGGCGGCCATCCAGCAGGAAGAGGAACTGCGCAAACGCGGTGTCGACCTGGTCTCCCTCGACACCGAAGACCCGCGCCTGCGGGCGATGCTCAACCCCTCGACCCGCGCGGGGATGCTCGGCGCCTGACGCCTGGCGCCGAGCAGCCCCAGCTGGAGCCCGGGCTAGGTTCGGCTGCTCCCCCGTGGGAGCGAATTCATTCGCGATGGGGCATCCGCCACTCACGGCCCACTGCCGGCTGCGGGTCTCTCGCGGCTGAAGCCGCTCCCACGAGTAAATCCCGCCGCGAGGCCGAACATCGCACCGTTGGTGCAGCCTGTAGGTCGGGTGCAACCCGACAACCCATACCAAGGCACACCCCGTAGGAGCGAGCTCTGCTCGCGAAGCTCTTTGTGGGAGCCAATTCATTCGCGTTGGGGCATCCGTCACTCGCAACCCGGCTGCAGGCCTTTCCCGGCTGAAGCCGCTCCTACGGAGAGGACGCCCGCCTCGCCAGCCTGACGTACGGCACCGTCAATTCCCGCCTGCGGCTTGGATCGGGCGCCGCACTCTGGAATGCTATGCAGCCTCCGACCCGTCTCCCGCAATGGTTTCAAGGCTCCCCACGTTCCCATGAAGATGCGTTTCGCCCTCCTCCTGCTCGCCGCCGCGCTCTGTGCCGGCTGCAGTTCCGGCTTCCAGCCACTCAAGGCCAAGCCCGTCGTCGCCACGCGCAACCGCCCGCTGCCGCCGGAAAACCCGGTGTACGGCGTGCCCAGCTATGAAGCGCCGATGGTGTGGGTCGCCGAAGACCCGGACGAGGTGAAGGGCAGCACGCGCAACGTCGAGCCACGCCCGGAACCCGCGCGGGAAATCCTCGCCCAGGCCATGCTCGCCGAAGAGATCGGCGACACCGAAACCCTCATGGCGCGCCTCCACGAGGCCGCCGATGCCGGCAACGCCCGCGCCCACTACGAGCTGGCCCGCCACTACCTGACCGGTGACGGCGTACCCGCCGACCAGGCCGCTGCGCTGGACCACCTGAGCCAGGCCGACGCCCTGGGCAGCGCCGAGGCCAGCCGGGTGCTGGCCTGGAACTACCTGCGCGGCACCGGGGTGCAGCAGGACGTGGAGTACGGCACCCGCCTGATGGAGAAGGCCGCGCGCACCAGCGACCGCGCCCTGCGTGAAATCAGCCTGCTCTACCTCAACACCTGCGAGCCCTACCTGAACGACCCGGAGCGCGGCCTGGCCCTGCTCAAGGTGGCCAGCGACGCCGGCGACAGCGTCTCCGCACCGCTCTACCAGCTCGCCCTGCGCCAGCAGCAGGGCCAGCCGATCGAAACCTCGGTGGCCCAGGCCCACGAACCACTGCCGTGCCTGGCACCGAGCATCGCCGCGCCGGCCGAGCGCGACGCCACCGCCATCGCGCTGAACGCCGAGCCCGCCGAGAACGAGGCCGCCGCCGAAGCCACCAAGCTCGCCGCCCTCTCCGGCGACCTCGATGCCATGGTGCTGTACGCCGAGAAACTGCTCAGCGGCGAATACCCCTCCACCCAGCCGGAGCTGGAGGCGTACACCTGGTTCGCCGTCGCCGCCAGCCGTGGCAGTGGCCCCGCCGCCGAGCGCACCGCCAGCCTCGCGCCCATCCTGCAGAACGCCGAGCAACGGCAACCGGGCCTGGTGGATTCGATGATCGCGGCGCTCGACAGCGCCATCCAGCCGCCCCGCCAGCACGTCCAGTAGCGGCTTGCCTACAGCCACGGGTGTCATCCGTTTCCCGGCACCCGAGGCTTTTCCGTAAGACTTCAGGCACTCGGTGGGAAGCGCCCGACAACAAATGTCGGATTGATCCGATTCCTACCGAACTGCACGCGGGTCGCGATACCCGCGTTCCCGCCGTCCCTACCATGTGCGCCGTACCGATTCCGCGAGCCCTGGTAGCAGATGCACAGACGAACCCTGATAGTCGACGACCACCCCATCACCCTGATCGGCCTGCGCGCCGTGCTGAGCCGTGAAAGCTCGCTGCAGATCGTCGGCGAGGCACACAGCGCCGACGGCCTGCTCGAACAGCTCGCCACCCGCCCCTGCGAGCTGCTGGTCACCGACCTGATGATGCCGGACAGCCGCCAGGCGGACGGCCTGCGGCTGATCGAGCAACTGCGCCGGCGCTACCCGCAACTGGCGATCATCGTCGTCACCATGCTCGACAACCCGGCCCTCGTTGCCTCGCTGCTCAAGCTCGGCATCCAGGGCCTGGTGAGCAAGCGCGGGTTGCTGGCCGACCTGCCCCGCGCCCTCCGCGCCAGCGCCAGGCGCCCGTTCGTCTCCGGCTCCCTGCAGCGCCTGATGCAGCTCGGCGAAGCCGCCCACGGCAAGCCCCTCGCGCAGATCGACGAACTCTCCCCGCGCGAGGTGGAAGTGCTGCGCCTGTACGGCAGCGGCCTGGCCATCAACGACATCGCCCAGCGCCTCTGCCGCAGCAAGCAGACCATCAGTGCGCAGAAGACCAGCGCCATGCGCAAGCTCGGCCTCGACACCAACGCCGCGCTGTACCTCTACATCCAGGAAAACGGCCTGGCCTGAGGACTGCCCCATGACCTTCTCCCTGCGCCTCCTCCTGCTGTTGGCCCTGCTCGCCGGCGGCGGTGTCCACGCCCGCGCCGAAGCGGCCCTGAGCTGCCCGCTGCACGCCACCGACCTCGTCCCCTGCGCACCCGGGCCGGCGTGGGGCCTTGGCGGCTGCCTCGGCCTGGATGCCGTCAGCTCCCCGGGGCCCGACTATGGCATCACCCTGCTCGACGACGGCCTCAACCTGCTGGAGACGCTGGAGCGTTCGGACATCGACTGGCGCGACCTGCCGCAGACCTTCTGGCACCTGCTGGTGCTGGTGGCGGTGGTGGTGATCCTCTCGCTGCTGTGGAACTGGCGCCTGCAACGCCAGATCCACCAGCGCCGCGCCGCGCAATGCCAGCTGAGCGACCAGCTGGCCTTCCAGTTCTCGCTGCTCAACGGGCAACCGACGCCCCTCTACGTGCGTGACCTCCAGGGCCGCCTGAGCAGTTGCAATCGCGCCTACGAGCAGTTCTTCGCCAGCTCACTCGAGGAGATGCGCGGCACCACGCCACGCCAGCAGGGCATGTGCCTGGCACTGGCCGACGCCCTCGAGAGCCGCCTGCAGGAGGTACTGCAAAGCCGTCAGTCGCGCTTCTTCGACAGCTGCACCGAGGAGAACGGCCGCCAGCGCCACCTCTACCAGTGGCAGGTGCCCTTCTACAGCGCCCGCGGCAAGCTGCTGGGCGTACTCGGCGGCTGGATCGACATCAGCGACCGCAAGGAACTGGAAACCCGCCTGCGCGACGCCCAGCGCCAGGCCCTGGACGCCAGCGCGGCCAAGAGCCGTTTCCTCGCCACCATGAGCCACGAGCTGCGCACGCCGCTCAACGCCCTGGTCGGCCTGCTGGAGCTGGAGAGCCGGGCCCGACCGGGCTCGGAGAACCTGCGTATCGCCCGCCAGTCCGCCGACGCCATGATCGACCTGGTGGGCGACATCCTCGACCTCGACCGCATCGAGAGCGGTCGCATGCAGCTGGCGCCCCGCCCCGTCGACCTGGCCGCGCTGCTGCGCGAGAGCCTGGAGCTGTTCGCCGCCCGCGCGCGCGAAAAGGGCCTGGCGCTGGAACTGGACTGCCCCTTGCCGGCCCACCGGCTGTACCGCGTCGACCCCCTGCGCCTGCGCCAGGTGCTGCACAACCTGCTGGCCAACGCCGTCAAGTTCAGCGGCCAGGGCACCGTCAGTCTCGCCGGCCGCCTGCGCGACACAGGGCCGACCAGCAGCCTGCTCACCCTGAGCGTGCGCGACGACGGCATCGGCATTCCCCGCAGCATGCTGGCACGGGTGTTCGAGCCCTACCGCCAGGCCGATGCCGAAGTCGCGCAGCTGCATGGTGGCTCCGGGCTCGGCCTGCACATCTGCCGCGAGCTGGTGCAGCTGATGGGCGGGCGCATCAGCCTGGAAAGCGAACCCGGCCGGGGCTGCAACGTCACCCTGGAGATGAACCTCGAATGGCGCCCGGCGCCCTCCGCCCTGCACCGCGACGCGCCCGCCTCGGCCCGCACCGACACCCAGCCCCTGCACGTGCTGGTGGTCGACGACCTGTCCATCAACGCCCTGGTCCTGGAGCAGCAGCTGGCCAGCCTCGGCCACCGCGCCCGCGTGCTCACCGATGGCGCCTGCGCCCTCGCCGCCTGGGCCGAGGACGATTTCGACCTGCTGATCACCGACTGCAACATGCCGGGCATGGACGGCTACGCCCTGACCCGCGCGGTACGCCGCCTGGAGGACGAGAGCGGGCGCGCACCCCGGCGCATCATCGGCTACAGCGCCAGCGCCCTGGCCGACGAAGCGGAGCGCTGCCGCGAGGCGGGCATGGACGAACTGCTGGTCAAGCCCGTGACCCTGGAGCGCCTGGCCGCCGCCCTCGCCAGGCGCGGCCCCGTCGCAGCGCCGGTGCCGGCCACGGCCTTCGACCTCGGCCACCTGGAGCGCCTCGATGCCAGCCTGGTCGGGCGCCTGCTGGCCGAACTCGAGCGCAACCTGGAAGACGAACTGCAGCGCCTCGCCACGCCGCTGGCCAGCAACCGGCCTGACCTCATCGCCCAATGCGCCCACCGCCTCTCGGGCCTCGCCTGCACCATCGACGCCCCGGGCCTGATGCGCGCCTGCGACGCCCTGCGCCAGGCCGGCATCGACGCGCCCCGGTTGGCGCGCTGCCAGGCAGCACTGGTGGCCGAGCTGCAGCGCATCCTCCACGAGGCCCGCAGCCGCAGTCCGACCTGAACCCCGTCGACTGCGTCGTGCTCCTGACGCGCCACGATTGCCGCACGCCGGCCATTGCGGTAAACAGGAGCGCTTTCCCGCCGTTGTCGCCGTACCGATGAAAAACTGGATCGCCACCTTCTTCCGCATCGTCAGGGACGACAAGGGCCAGACCCAGGGGTACCCCATCCCCTGGGCCATCGAGCGCCCCAGCCTGCATGGCTTCCTCGCCGCCTTCGCCGACGCCCCCGGCGGCCTTCCGGACAGCGAGATCACCCTGCCCGACGAAGCCCCGCCCGCCACCGGCAACGAACTGCGCTGGGCCCCGGGCGCCCTCGATGGCGTCCTCGGCCACCACGCCTCCGCCGACGACATCGACACCGCCGACGAGGTGATGGCCGCCCTGCTCGCCACCCTCGACGACCCGACCCGCCACATGGCCCGCCTCTACCAGTTGGTGGCCGATGGCAGCGTGCTCGGCTTCATCGACCAGTTGGTGGAGCGCCTGCAGCAGCGCCCCGGCCTGCCACGCGCACGGCTGCATGCCCTGGCCCTGTGGCTGGCACGCAGCAGCCCCGACCGCGGCGCGGTGAAGTTCGCCCTGGCCCTGCTCGGCGTGCTCGACAGCGGCAGCCAGCGCGAACTGTTCCTGACCTTCGGCCAGCACGAGGAATTCACCCTTTTCGCCACCATCGCCCTGGGCAACACCCTGGCGCCCCCGGAGCGCGAACGCGCCTGGTGGGCGCTGGCCCGCAAGGTCAAGGGCTGGGGTCGCATCCACCTGGTGGAGCGCCTCGCCCAGAACCCCTCGCCCGCCGTGCAGGACTGGCTGCTGCGCGAGGGCTACCAGAACGCGGTGATGGTGGAATACCTGGCCTACCCCTGCGCCGTGGGCGGCAACCTGCTGGCGGCGCTGAGCGGCCAGGATGTGGACGACGCCCTGCTCGACGGCGCCGTGGAAATGATCGAGGCAATGATCAACGGCGGCCCTGCCCAGGACATCAACGACTACGCCGACGGCGCCGAGGCGGTGCTGCGCCTGCTCGACCACCTGGCGCGCCGGCCGCCACGGCACCTGGGGCACTTCCTGGTGGTCGAGGGCATCCGCGACTTCGCCCGCGACCCCCACCAGGACTGGGAGCAGCTCGCCCAGCACGGCTGGACCGAGGCCTGCCGCGAGGACATCGCCCGCCGCGCCGACGCCATCCGCGAGAGCCCGCAGTGGCCGCACCTGGTGCACCAGGGCCTGGAAGAGGAGGACGAGCGCGCCTTCTGGCTCGCCGCCAGCGCCGCCGGGCACCTGGACATCGACCCCTGGGACGCCTGGTTCGAACGCCAGCGCAGCCAGCGCTCCTCGGCCTGGTACCAGTTGATGCAGACCAGCGACCCGCAACGGGCCGCCCGGGTCATCGAGCTGGCCCGCCAGCAGCTGGACCTGGCGCACATCGCCAGCGGCCCCGGCAGCGCCCTCGGCCTGGGCCCGGAATACCGCCAGCACAGCGCGCTGGACTTCATCCTCCAGGACCTCGGCCGCTTCCCCGTGCAGGGCTGGGACCTGGTCGCCACCGGCCTCGCCAGCCCGGTGGTGCGCAACCGCCACATGGCGCTCAAGACCCTCGCCGCCTGGGGTCGCAACCAGTGGCCGGCCGACACCCTGCAACTGCTGCGACGCACCCTCGACCGCGAACCCGAGCAGAGCGTGCGCGAGCGCATCGCCGAGTTGCTGCAACCGCAGCTGGTGGAAGCGCCACGCCCGCCCGAATAAGCCCGGCGGCGCTGCACACGGCGGCGTCCGCCCGACCTCCCGTGGGATGGCGTAGAGCGAGCGAAACCCATGCAGTGGGCGTTCTGGAAGCCCGGCATCGCTCCAGACACCGCTCTTGGGCCTTTGCATTTCATCCACGACAGCTAACCCAGGCACCGCCTTGCAAATTGCCCAGGCCATGGCGGCCTCTTCATGCGTTTTGCACGAGCGTCCACGCTGCGCTTATAGCCAATCGCTTGATTCTGCTGGGCTCGCGCCGGATGCCCTCCTGGCACGCCGGCTGCAATGGACTGCAGGCTGACGACAAGAAGGAGGCCCAGCCCATGTTCACCGCCATCAAGGAAATCTACGAAGCGTTCCCCGACCATAGCGTCGCCATCACCCCACGCAGCGACGGCAAGTGGCTGCTGACCCTGAGCAAGGGCGGCGTCCAGGAGCTGAGCCGCGAGTTCGAGGGCGAGGCGGCCTTCAGCCAGCGGCGCATCCGCTGCCTGATCCGCGAAGTGGCCGAGGAGATGCTGCTGGTGGCCTGCGTGGATGCAATGAGCAAGCAGCGCAACCTGGGCGAACTCCATGGCTTCATCGGTTCGCCACTGCAACTGGGCAACGCCGCACGCGGCATGGAACGGCGCGGGCTGTCGCGCTGACCGCCAGCGCCAGCGGCGGCACCCAGGCGGGGCCCGCAAGGGCCCGACGCCAGGGCATGGGGTAGCGAACCCGGAGATCAGGGCAACGACGAAGACGGATTGCAGGGCGTAAAGCCGATCCGTATAGTTGCCACTAATTCTCATTCGCGAACGAGCGCATCCCGCGCCGGACACCCCGCTCTCGATGCCGTCGACCAACGCCCCCTTCCACGATTTCTACCTGAGCCATTCCGCCTGGCTGCTGGGTTTTCTGCGCCGTCGCCTGGGCAGCGGCTTCGATGCCGCCGACCTGATGCAGGACACCTTCCTGCGCGTGCTGCTGCGGCCCCGCACCTTCGACGGCGCCACGGGTGAGCGCTCCTACCTGGCCACCATCGCCCGGGGCCTGTGCATCGACCACTGGCGGCGCCGGCAGCTGGAGCAGGACTGGCTCGAGGCCATGGCCGCCCGCCCGGAACCGCTGCAAGCCTCCCCCGAGCAGCAGGCGCTGATCATCGAGACCCTGCATGAAGTCGACGCCATGCTCCTGCGCCTGCCGCACAAGGTGCGCCGCGCCTTCCTCATGGCCCAGCTGGACGACATGCCCTACCGCGAGATCGCCCTGGCGATCGGCGTCTCCGAACGCATGGTGAAGAAGTACCTGGCCCAGGCCTTCCTCCACTGCGCGGTACTGGAGGCAGAGCTCGACGGCCTGCTGGTGGAATGAGCGGCATGGCCAGCCCGGAACGCACCCTCAGCCACGCCAGCCTGCAACAGGCCGCCAACTGGTACGTGCTGCTCCACGACGACGCCCCCAGCGCGCAGCTGCGGGCGCAGTGGCAGGCCTGGCTCGACCAGCAACCCGAACACCGCGATGCCTGGCGCTACGTCGAGCGGGTCGGCCAGCGCTTCGCCCCGCTGCAAGCCGGCGGCGAGCGCGAGCTGGCCAGCCGCATGCTCCGCGACGACCCACGCCGCATCAGCCGCCGCCAGGGCCTCAAGACCCTGCTGGTGCTGGGCGCCGGCTCGCTGCTCGGCTGGGGCACCTGGCGCACCACGCCGCTGCCGCGCCTGGTGGCCGGCTGGTCGGCGGACTTCGTCACCGGCACCGGCGAAACTCGCGAAACCCTGCTGGCCGACGGCAGCCACCTGTGGCTGCGCGCGCAGAGCGCCGTGGACGCCGCCTTCGACACCGAACAGCGCCTGCTGCGGCTGCGCTTCGGCGAAGTGCTGATCGACACCGCCAAGGATGCCGCGCGCCCCTTCCTGCTGGAGAGCCAGCACGGCCGCCTGCGCGCCCTCGGCACGCGCTTCGGGGTGCGCCAGGACGACGGCCTCACCCGCCTCAGCGTCTACCAGGGCGCGGTGGAAGTGCGCACCGCCGACAGCGGCCAGCTCAGCGTCATCGAGGCCGGCCAGCGGGTCGACTTCGACGGCCTGTCCCTCGGCACCCCGGCCCCGGTGCAACGGGCCGGCGAATCCTGGACCCGCCAGGTACTGGTGGCCGACGACATGCCACTGGGCGAGCTGATCACCGCCCTCGCCCGCTACCGCCACGGTCACCTCGGCTGCCACCCGGCGGTCGCCCAACTGCCGGTGATGGGCGCCTTCCCCCTGGGCGACACCGAGCAGGCGCTGGAACTGCTCAGCGCCGCCCTGCCCATCCGCGTGCACCGCCTCACCGACTGGTGGCTCAGCGTCGAGCCCGCCTGAACACCCCGCTGAACCCGTCACGCCGACGCCCCGGAAAATAATTTTCAGCGAGCGGTTCCCTTTTTCATTTCTCGTTCGGTTCAACCAGATAACAACGCCATCCGCCACCGAACATTTCCAGGGGACACCATGCACTTGCTCGCCAACCCGACCCTCCGTTTCGCCCTGCGGCCGCTCGCGCTCGCCATCCCGGTCACCCTGCTCGGCGCCGCGCAACTGGCCCTGCCCGCCTCGCTGGCCCAGGCCGAAACCGCGCAACAGGGTGTCGCCGAGCGTCAGTACGACATCGCCCCAGGCCCTCTGGTCGCCTCGCTCAACGAATTCAGCAGCCAGGCCGGCATCTACCTCGCCGGCCACAACAGCCTGGCCGCCGGCAAGACCAGCGCCGGCCTGCACGGCCGCTACAGCGTCGCCCAGGGCCTCGCCCTGCTGCTGCAGGACAGCGGCCTGCGCGCCATCGACCAGGGCAACGGCGGCTACGTCCTGCAGCCGGCCCCCCAGGACGGCGTGATGCAACTGGACCCGACCTCCATCGTCGGCGCCGGCCTCGCCAGCGGCCCGGGCCAGGCCGACCGTGGCTACCGCGCCGAAGTCAGCAGCACCGCCGGCAAGACCGCCACCGCCCTGGCCGACACGCCGCGCTCGGTCTCGGTGGTCACCCGCCAGCGCATGGAAGACCAGAAGTCCCAGACCCTCACCGAAGTGCTCGGCTACGTGCCCGGCATCTTCGCGCCGCCCTTCGCCGCCGGTGACGGCCAGGCCGGCGACCTGTTCTTCGTCCGTGGCTTCAACGCCACCGACTGGGGCTACGGCCTGCTCCGCGACGGCCTGCGCGTGCAGGGCAACCGCTACGACACCAGCAGCGAGCCCTACGGCCTGGAGCGCGTCGAAGTGTTCCGCGGCCCGACCTCGATCCTCTACGGCGAGAACGCCCCGGGTGGCGTGGTCAACATGGTCAGCAAGCGCCCCACCGCCAACCCGCGCGGCGAGGTCGAATTCACCTACGGCAGCAACAACCGCCGCCAGTTGGGCATCGACGTCTCCGGCCCGCTGAGCGAAGGCGACAACGTCCTCGGCCGCCTGGTGATGCTGGGCCGCAACGCCGACAGCCAGGTCGACGGCCAGCCGGATGATCGCCTCTACATCGCCCCGTCCATGACCCTCAACCTCAGCGACGCCACCTCGCTGACGCTGCTGTCGACCTACCAGCGCGACCGCACCCTGATGGAGCTGGGCTACCCCGCCGCCGGCACCCTGCTGCGCAACCCCAACGGCAAGATCGACAAGGACACCCTGCTCGGCCACCCCGACTGGGACAAGTTCGAGCGCGAAACCTGGACCTTGGGCTACGAGTTCTCCCACCAGCTCAACGACACCTGGCAGTTCCGCCAGAACTCGCGCTACATGCAGTCGCGCATCGACCGCCACGAGATGTGGCCCGGCAACCTCAACGCCGGCGGCTTCGGCACCACCCTCGCCTACACCGCCTACGACCGCACCAACAAGTCCATCGCCTACTCCCTGGACAACCAGTTCGAAGGCCACTTCGCCAGCGGCGACTTCGACCACACGGTGCTGCTCGGCGCCAGCCTCGACCGCACCTCGTTCAACCAGAACTGGGATGCCGGCGCCGGTGGCCAGATCAACGTCTTCAACCCGGTCTGGACCAGCACCCCGACCACCCCGGTGCACATCCAGAACGCCCAGCTCGACCAGTCGATGTACGCCGCCTACAGCCAGCTGCAGACCCGCTACGACAACTGGGTGCTGCTGCTCGGTGGCCGCCTCGACCGGGTCAACAGCCAGTACCGCAACAAGCCCGGCACCACCAACGCCGCCGCCGACCTCGACTACTGGGACACCGACTTCACCTGGCAGGCCGGCCTGATGTACCAGTTCGACAACGGCCTCTCGCCCTACGTCAGCTACTCCACGGCCTTCGCCCCGACCCAGCAGACCTCCAGCCGCTCCGGCCCCCTGGACCCGACCACCGCCGAGCAGTACGAAGCCGGCATCAAGTACGAGCCCAAGGGCTGGAACACCTCCTTCACCGCCTCCGTCTACGACCTGCGCAAGACCGATGACGTGATCTTCGACAGCGCCGCCAACGACTACCGCCAGGTGGGCGAGAGCCGCGCCAAGGGCGTGGAGCTGGAACTCAACAGCGACGTCACCGAGAACATCAACCTCACCGCCGCCTACACCTACACCGACTCGCGCATCACCAAGGACGCCCAGGGCTCGCTGCTCGAAGACCACCAGATGACCGGCGTACCGCGCAACCAGGCCTCGGCCTGGGCCAGCTACCGCTTCCTCGACGGCGCTCTCAAGGGCCTGCGCATCGGCGGCGGCGTGCGCCACTTCGACAGCACCTTCGCCTACACCGCGCCCTCGCTCTACGGCCGCCTGGACACCGGCGACGTCACCCTGCTGGACGCCGCCGTCGGCTACACCATCAACGACAACTGGTCCGCCGAGGTGAACGCCAAGAACCTCCTCGACAAGGAATACGTCGCCGGCTGCAACAACGCCGGGCGCTGCTACTGGGGCGAAGAACGCAGCCTGCTGGGCTCGGTCTCCTTCCACTGGTAAGCGGCCCCCCCAAGCCACCACGCCGACCGATGCGTAGGGTGGACGACGCTCTTTTCGTCCACCGAACGGTGCCACCAGGGAGCACGGAGCCAGGGCAGCCCTGCGGACTGCTTGGCGACTGAAGTCGCCCCTACAAATGATTGCCGCCTGGGAGCGCGGAGCCTGTAGGTCGGCGATCAATTCCGAGCCGCCCCCTTGCCGGCGAACGAGGGCCCATGCCAGGATTCGCGCCATGAACAGCTTCCCGAGCAACCGCATCCATCATCACGGCACCCCTTCCGGGCGCCGTGATTGCTCATGCCCGTTGCAAGCCGACTGAACCGGCTGCGATGGACACGCAAAGGCGCCCAAGGGCGCCTTTTTTCATGCTTGTAGAAAACCAGAGAGGAACCAGAAATGACCATGCTACGAGGAACCCGGATCATCACCGGCGAAGAAGCCAAAACCATGCGCGAAATCGAGGGCCGCTTCCGGAGCTGGCTTCATCGACGCCGGGGCTGAGGAAGCGATAGTCCCCGCGCTGTGGGGCCAGGACACCTTCATCGAGAAGACCGGCGGCAGCGAGATCATGGGCCAGATGTGGACCTTCGACGACAAGGCCGGGCGCCCCTGCTGCCTGATCCCCGAAGCCACCGCGCTGTTCCAGGAGCGCAGCGCCCTCCTGCTGGCCGGGCGCCGGGAAGCCACCTTCTTCTACGCCGCGCGCTGCTACCGCTACGAGCGCCCCCAGGCCCTGCGCTACCGCGAATTCACCCAGCTGGGCGTCGAGGTGCTCGGCGACCCCGAGCGCGGCCTGGCCTGCAGCCAGGCACTTTGCATCGGCTTCCTCGACTCGCTCGGGCTGGCGTATGAGCTGGACCTGCGCGCCAACCGCGGGCTGACCTACTACCTGGGTGGCCAGGGCTTCGAAGTGCGCTGCCCGGTGCTCGAGAACCAGCGCCAGGTGGTAGGCGGCGGCGCCTATGCCGAAGGCGCCGGCTTCGGTATCGGGCTCGAACGCCTGGCCATGGCGCTGGCTCTGCAGCGTGGCCGGGAAACACCCACCTCTTCGTAGGTTGGACTGAGGCACGAAGCCCAACGTTGTACGGCTGAACATCGCTGCGTTGGGCCTCGCTGCGCTCGGCGCCAACCTACGGTGCCGTACTCACCCAAACCCCCATGCCGCCCCATGCGTAGGGTGGACGACGCTCTTTTCGTCCACCAGACGGTGCCACCGGGGAGCGCAGAGCCAGGGCAGCCCTGCGGCCTGCTTGGCGACTGAAGTCGCCCCTATCGCCGTATGCGGAATGCCTTGGGCGATTGCCCCGTGCCGCGCTTGAAGAAGCGCGAGAAGTAGGCCGGTTCGGAGAAGCCCAGGCTGTCGGAGACCTGGTTGATGGTCATGGCCGTGTACACCAGGCTGCGCTTGGCCTCCAGCAGCAGGCGCGCGCTGATCATCTGCAACGCCGATTGCCCGGCCAGGCGCCGGCACAGGGCGTTGAGGTGGGCGGCGCTGATGCCGAGGGCGGCGGCGTACCAGTCGATGGGGCGGTGCTCGCGGTAATGGGCTTCGAGCAGGCGGGTGAAGCGCTGCAGGTGCTCGCGTCCCCGGTCCTGCACCGGCGCCTCGGCGCGGGAGAGATCCAGCGAGCGGCGCCCCACCCACACCAGCAGCGCGCTGATCAGCGATTGCAGCATCAACTCGCGCCCCGGTGCCTGCTCGGCGTATTCCTGGGCCAGGGATTCGAACAGCGCATCCAGGTAACGCTTCTGCCCCGCCACCGGGTAGCAGGCGGCGCGGGCCAGCGGCGGCTCGTCGAAGGCTGCGCCGAGCTGCTCCACCAGCGGCAGCGCCAGGCTCAGCACATAGCCCCGGATGTCCTCCGAGAAACGGAAGCCGTGCACGCAGAGCGCCGGCACCACCTGCAGCGCGGCCACATCCACGCGGTTGACCACGCCCTCCACCTCCAGCTCCGCCTTGCCGCCCTGCACGTAGAGCAGCTGCACCAACTCGCCATGGCGATGGGGGCGGATGTCCCAGTCGTGCAGGGCGCTGCGCGCGGGAATCGACTCGCAATGGATCAGGTCCGGCGTCGGCCAGGCGTCGGTCTCGCCATAGAGACGGAACACCGGGACCGGAGAAACCTGCGACATGAAAGCCTCGGAAAGTCCATGAAACCAACTGGATAGTGCCTTCAAAGGCACCCGCCATCCACCAAAAATACAGAGGATCACAACAACAATGGGCCAGGCGACGTGCCGACCGAGGCCCCCATGAGGACAACAACAATGAAGACTCGCATCGCCATCATCGGCGCCGGCCCCTCCGGCCTCCTGCTCGGCCAGCTGCTGCACAAGGCCGGTATCGACACCGTCATCCTCGAACGCCAGTCCGCCGACCACGTGCTGGGCCGCATCCGTGCCGGCGTGCTGGAACAGGGCATGGTCGAGCTGCTGCGCGAAGCCGGGGTCGGTGCGCGCATGGACCGTGAAGGGCTGGTCCACGACGGCTTCGAACTGGCCTTCGACGACCGCCGCGAACGCATCGATCTCAAGGGGCTCACCGGCCGCACGGTGATGATCTACGGCCAGACCGAAGTCACCCGTGACCTGATGGAGGCCCGCCAGGCCTGCGGCGGGCCGACCTTCTACAGCGCCACCGACGTCGCCCTGCACGGCCTACAGGGCGACAACCCCTACGTCACCTTCACCCACGGCGGCGAGGTGCACCGCCTGGACTGCGACTACATCGCCGGCTGCGACGGCTTCCACGGCGTGGCGCGCAGATCCATCCCCGCCGGCGTGCTCAGGGAATTCGAACGGGTCTACCCCTTCGGCTGGCTCGGCGTGCTGGCCGACACCCCGCCAGTGGCCGAGGAGCTGATCTACGCCGCCCACGAACGCGGCTTCGCCCTGTGCAGCATGCGCTCGCCGACCCGCACCCGGTACTACGTGCAGGTGGGCATTGAAGAGCGGGTGGAGGACTGGTCCGACGCGCGCTTCTGGGAAGAACTCAAGCGCCGCCTGCCGGCCGACACCGCCACGAGCCTGGTGACCGGCCCCTCCCTGGAAAAGAGCATCGCGCCCCTGCGCAGCTTCGTGGTGGAGCCCATGCAGCACGGCCGGCTGTTCCTGGTGGGCGACGCCGCACACATCGTCCCGCCCACCGGTGCCAAGGGCCTGAACCTCGCCGCCAGTGACGTCAGCACCCTCCATCGCATCCTCCTGGCCGTGTACCGCGAAGGCCGCCACGCCCTCGCCGCGCGCTATTCGGAAATCTGCCTGAAACGCGTCTGGAAGGCCGAGCGCTTCTCCTGGTGGATGACCTCGATGCTGCACCGCTTCCCCGACACCGACGCCTTCAGCCGGCGCATGCAGCAGGCCGAACTGGACTACTTCGTCGGCTCCGAGGCCGGCCGCACCAGCATCGCCGAGAACTACGTGGGGCTGCCCTACGAGCCGGTGGAGTGAGGGGTGGCCGTCAGCGCTTTTCCACGGTGATGGGGATGGCCTTCAGCCGATAGGCGTCGACTATGGCCTGCGCCTCCGTCTTCGACAGCACGTCGAGCTGCGCCTGGCGCAGGGTCTCCGCGGAGCTGTACATCGAGCGCAGCAACACCAGGCGGTAGACGTCCATGCGCTCCTCGGGTCGGCTGCAGCGGCTGGCGCAGAACTCGCGGTAGACCCGCGCCATCTCCTCGAAGATCACCAGGTTGGCCTCGGGGTCGGCGTCGCGCTTGTAGAGGTCGACCGCCCGCTCGTAGCTGATGCCGTCGATGGGCTCGAACACCTGGGTCACCGCACGGATGCGCGCCAGCAGTGGCGCCGGCAGTTGCTCGTGCACGCGGTCGTTGAGGCGCACGCTGTTGGGGTCGACCGTCTGGGCCGCCGGCACCTGGCCGCTGATGAGGAGTGCCAGGCAGGTGCCGGTGAATGTCTTGAAGCGCATGGGAAAGGTCCGTCTCTCGGGGAGCGTCATCCTAGCGCGCGAAGCCCGGCGCCGCACCGGGTCGCCGTCCGGCAGTGGGAAAACCCGGTGATGTTCCCGCAGGCGCCCGGCCCGGTTGACGTTGCCGAGGGGCCGGCGGCAGGATGGCGCCACCCCGGCCGCCACCGATGCGGTCGTCACGACAAGTACAAGAATGAAACGCAAGATCCCTGCCCTCAACGCCCTCAAGGCCTTCGAGATCGCCGGCAGCACCGGCAGCTTCACCCGCGCCGCCGAGCAGCTCAACGTCACCCAGAGTGCGGTCAGCCGCCAGGTGCGCCAGCTGGAAGAGCAGATCGGCGAAGCGCTGCTGATACGTCGCCACCACCACCTGGAACTCACCCGCGCGGGGCGCAAGCTGCTGGACGCGCTGAACCAGTCCTTCGACCGCATCGAGCTGGCGGTGCGTGCCATCCAGCAGAAGAGCCACCTCAACCGCCTGCGCGTCAACGCCCCGCCGACCTTCACCAGCCGCTGGCTGCTGCCGCGCCTGGGTCGCTTGCGCGAGCAGCACCCGGAGCTGGAGCTGAGCATCACCACCCGATTGCAGGACAGCCTGGCCGAGACCGGCACCCTGGATTGCGCCATCCGCTTCGGCAACGGCGAGTGGGAGCAGCTGGACGCCACCCTGTTGATGCAGGAGCGCCATATCGCCGTGTGCTCGCCGGGGCTGCTGGCCAGCGTGCAGGGCAACGGCGAGGCGCCGGACCTGGAGCGCATGACGCTGCTGCACGTGCTGGCCAGCGAGGACCGCCGCTACCAGACCTGGCAGCACTGGCTGGACGCCGCCGGAATCCGCGGCGTGGACACTCGCGGCGGCTATGAATTCGACCTGCTGGACCTGGCCATACGCGCCGCCCTGGACGGCCTCGGCATCACCATCGCCGACTGGCACATGGTCACCCGCGAGCTCGCGGCGGGCCAGCTCACCCAGGTGCTCAACGTGCACGTCGAAGGCCACCAGTCGTACTGGCTGGTGACCCGCCCGGAGCAGGCCGAGTCGGCCGCTCTGCGCACCTTCCAGGCCTGGTTGCAGCAGGAGGTGTGGCTGTCCACTCGCAACCTGGCGCCCTCCACCGCCGCAGGTGAAGAGAATGCGTGAACTGCCGTCGCTCAACGCCCTGCGGGTGTTCGAGGAAGTGGCCCGCCACAGCAGCTTCAGCCGCGCGGCCCTGGCGCTGAACGTGACCCAGGGCGCGGTGAGCCGGCAGATCAGGCAGCTGGAGGACTACCTCGGCGTGGCGCTGTTCGTGCGCACGCCCCAGGGGCTGGGAATGACCCCGGCCGGCAGCGCCCTGGTGCCCGGCCTCACCGATGCCTTCGACCGCATGCAGCAGGCCCTGCGCGAGGTGCGGGTGCCCAACCTGCGCCAGCGCCTGCGCATCCTCGCCCCGCCCACCTACGCCACGCGCTGGCTGTCGCCCCGGCTCAAGGGCTTTCACAAGCGCTACCCGGACATCGCCCTGAACGTGCGCAACGACGCCGGGCCGGAAAGCCCCAGCGAAATCGACTGCCGCATCCGCTTCGGCAAGGCACCGGCCCAGGGCTGGCACAGCCGCCTGCTGCTGTTGGAACGGCACCTGGCCGTCGCCGCGCCGGAGCTGTTCGAAGCAGGCCGGCCGCCGGTGCTGGCGGCCCACCCGCTGCTGCACATCCTCCACGAGGGCCGGCACCTGCAGGTGTGGGAGAACTGGCTGGAGGCCACCGGCCGCAGCGACATCGACCCCAGCCAGGGCCTGGAATTCAGCACCCTCGACCAGGTGATCCACGCCGCGCTGGCTGGCGGCGGGCTGGCGGTCATCGACCGGCGCATGATCGAGTACGAACTGGCCACCGGGCAGTTGCTGCCCATCAGCCCGGTGGAGGTGGAAGGCCCCTACGGTTACTGGCTGGACGTGCCCGCGAGCAGCCAGGGGCTGTCCAAGGTGAGCGTGTTCTGCGAGTGGATCGAGGCACAGAGCGCCACCCACGCCCCAGGCTGACTCAAGGCCGCTAGGCAGTCTTTGCCACGCGCCCGAGCGTGCCGCCCTCCTCGTCCGGCGCGCCGGCCTCCGCCAGGGACAGCGCCTTGGTCTCCGGCGCCCAGGCCATGGACACCAGGGCCCCGAACACCAGCACCCCGGCCAGCAGCGCCATGGTGGCGTTGAGGCCGATGCCGGCCACGCTCACCGGCAACAGGAAGGTGCTGATGGCCGAGCCCAGGCGGCTGGCCGCCGTGGCCAGGCCGACCCCACTGGCGCGCACCTCGGTGGGGAAGCTTTCCGCCGGGAACACCCCCACCAGGTTGCTCACCGCCGACAACACCAGGGTGAACAGCCCGAACAGCGCCACCAGCGCCCAGGCCATGCTGCCGGGCAGGATCGCCAGCAGGAGCAGCGTCACGGCCAGGAGCCAGAAGGAGCCGATGAGGAAGCCGCGCCGGGAGAACTTCAGCGTGCAGCCGATGCCCGCCACGGCACCCAGCACCAGCAGCGCGTTGAGCATCATCTCGGTGCCCATGCCCTCGGCCAGCCCCATCTTCGCCAGGATGGTGGGCAGGAAGGTGTAGATGGCGAAGTACGGCATCACGATGCAGATGAAGAACAGGCAGTTGAAGGCCGTGCGGGTGCGGTACTCGCGGCTGAACAGCACCGCGTAGCCGCCGCGGTTGCGCTGCGGACGCTCGTCGTCCAGCACCACGTTGGCCCCGATGTGCTTGCGCACGATGGCCCGCGCCTCTTCCACCCGGCCCCGGTTCACCAGCCAGCGCGGCGATTCCGGGGTGCCGATGCGGGCGATGAGGATGATGGCCGCCGGAATCGCCGAGGACGCCAGCATCCAGCGCCAGGCGTCATCCCCCAGGCTCAGCATGGCGGTGCCGATGAAGGTGGCGGCGACATAGCCGAAGGTCCAGATCACGCTGAAAGACCCCAGCAGCACGCCGCGATGCTTCCTCGGCGCGAACTCCGCCAGCAGGGTATGCCCGACGCTGTAGTCGCCACCCAGGCCGATGCCGATCAGCACCCGCAGGAGGAACAGCTGCAGCGCCGTCTCGGCATGGAACTGCAGCACCGAGGCCAGGGTGATCAGCGCGAAGCTGACGACGAAGATCTTCTGCCGGCCGACGTAGTCGGAGATCCAGCCGAAGAACAGGCTGCCGAGGAACAGGCCGATCAGCGCCGAGGCGCCGATCAGGCCCTGCCAGAACGGATCGAGCTGCATCTGCGGGCTGATCAGGGTGAAGGCGATACCGATCAGGCCGAGGATGTAGCCGTCGGTGAAGTGCGCGCCGAAGGTGAGGCCGGCGATACGGAGGTGGAAGCGCCCGAGGGGCGCGTCGTCCAGCTTGATGGTGGGTGACATGGTGAGCTCCCTTTTGTTTTTGTTCGCCGTAGCGTTGGGAACAGGGCTCCATGTGGAGCCCCGGATTGACGATCGAGCGGGCCGTGAAAGCCCCCGGTTCAAACGACCGCGAGCCCTCCCATCAGGAGGTACTTGATCTCCAGGTAGTCCTCGATGCCGTACTTCGAGCCTTCGCGGCCCAGGCCGGATTCCTTGATGCCGCCGAAGGGCGCCACCTCGGTGGAGATGATCCCCTCGTTGATGCCGACCATCCCCGCTTCCAGCCCTTCGGCCACGCGCCAGACCCGGCCGATGTCGCGGCTGTAGAAGTAGGCGGAAAGGCCGTATGGGGTGTCGTTGGCCTGGGCCAGCACCTCGGCCTCGTCCTTGAAGCGGAAGCAGGCCGCCACCGGGCCGAAGGTTTCCTCGCGGGCGATGAGCATCTGCGGGGTCGCCTCGGCCAGCACGGTCGGTTCGAAGAAGGTGCCGCCCAGGGCATGGCGACGACCGCCGCACAGCAACCGGGCGCCCTTCTCCAGCGCATCGCCCAGGTGCTGCTCGACCTTGGCCAGGGCGGCCGTGTTGATCAGCGGACCCTGGTCGCTCTCGCCCTCCAGCGCGGCCCCCACGCGCAGGGCGCGCACGGCATCGGCCAGCTTGGCGGTGAAGGCCTCGTAGACCCCTTCCTGGATGTAGAAGCGGTTGACGCAGACGCAGGTCTGCCCGGTGTTGCGGAACTTGGAGGCCATGGCCCCGCGTACCGCCGCGTCCAGGTCGGCGTCGTCGAAGACGATGAAAGGCGCGTTGCCACCCAGCTCCAGGGAGACCTTCTTCAGGGTGTCGGCCGCCTGGCGCATCAGCAGCTTGCCGGTGGCCGTGGAGCCGGTGAACGACAGCTTGCGCACCGCGCTGGAGGCCTGCAGGGCGCCGCCGATGGCCGGGGCGTCGCCGGAGACTATGTTGAACACCCCGGCGGGAATCCCCGCCTCTTCCGCCAGTACTGCCAGCGCAAAGGCCGAGAGCGGCGTCTCTTCGGACGGCTTGAGGATCAGCGTGCAGCCGGCCGCCAGCGCCGGGCCGACCTTGCGGGTGACCATCGCCAGGGGGAAGTTCCAGGGCGTGATGGCAGCGACCACGCCGATGGGCTCCTTGGTGACGACGATGCGGGCATCCGCCTTGTGGCTGGGGATGACATCGCCATAGACGCGCCTGGCCTCCTCGGCGAACCACTCAAGGAAGCTCGCCGCATAGACCACCTCACCCATCGCCTCGGCCAGGGGCTTGCCCTGCTCGCAGCTGAGCAGCTCCGCCAGCTCGCGCTGGTGGGCCAGCATCAGCTCGGCCCAGCGCCGCAGCGGCCGGCTGCGCTCCTTGGCGGTGAGCCCGCGCCAGGCCGGCAGCGCCCGTTGGGCGGCGGCGATGGCCTGGTCGGTTTCCGCCACCCCGGCTTTCGCCACCTCGGCGATCAGCGTGCCGTCCGCCGGGTTGCGTACCGGGTAGCGCGGGCCGTCTTCCAGCCAGCGACCGTCGATGTAGTGTCCCTTGCGCAGCAGCCGGCTCATGCAATGGCCTCCTTGAGGGTGAAGGTTTTGGTGGCCGGGCGTGCAACGCGCAGGATGCGCTTGCCGGCGGTGTAGTCGTTGATCAGGTCGCAGGGCGTGTAGTTGCGCTCCAGCTCGTGCAACTCGTCCGCCTCCAGGCGGGTGTCCAGGGCCGCCAGGGCGCTGTCGAACTGCTCGGTGGAGTCCGCCCCCACCAGCATGCAGTCCACCCCCGGGTGGCCGAGCACCCAGGCCTGGGCCACCTGCGCGTTGGACACGCCACGCCGCCGCGCCACGCGCTGCACCGAACGGGCGATCTCGAAGGAGGCTTCATCGGCGTACATCTGCTGGGTGAAGAAGTCGGTCTGGTTGCGGGTGGACTGCACATCGCCGGTCAGCAGGCCCCGCGCCAGCGGGCTGAACACCGAGACGCCCAGGCCCTGGTCGCGGCAGAACGGGATCATCTCCCGCTCTTCCTCGCGGTAGGCGCAGTTGAGCTGCAGCTGCATGTTGATGGGCCTGACCCAGCCATGGCGCTCGCAGGCCATGAGGATCTTCGCCAGTTGGCCGGTGAGCATGGTGGACACGCCGATGTAGCGCGCCTTGCCGGCTTTGACGATGTCGTGCAGGGCTTCCATCGTCTCTTCCACGGGGGTGTTCACGTCGAAGAAATGCAGCATGTAGAGGTCGACGTGATCCATGCCCAGGCGCGCCAGGGAGGCGTCGATGCTGTCCATGATGTGCTTGCGCGAATGGCCGCTGGCGTTGATCCCCTCGCGAGTGCCGTAGCCCACCTTGGTGGTGACCACGATGTCCTCGCGACGCACCAGGCGCTTGAGGATGCGCCCCACCACCTCCTCGCCGACACCGGCGGAATAGAAGTCCGCCAGGTCGATGAAGTTCACGCCCTTGTCCAGGGCATGGCGGACGATCGGCTCGCTCTGGCGCTCGTCGAAGATCCACGGCTTCCACTGCGGCGTGCCCATGTTCATGGTGCCGAGGCAGAGCTTGGACACCTGCAGGCCGGACTGGCCGAGACGGACGTACTGCATGGCGGCCTCCTCAGGCTTTCGGGGTGTAGAAGGGGTTGGCGATGGCGCCCACCACGTCGGCCAACTGGGCCCGGGAGGGCAACCCGGCCAGCGCCGCCTTCAGCGCCGTGCGGCAGGCGGTGTAGTTGTTGCGGTACACCGCATCCAGGTCGTCACAGGCGGGGTTCACCCAGTTGGCGGTGACGATGGCCCATTCGTCCTCGGCCTCCGGCGGCAGGGTGCCGTCCAGCAGGGCCTCGGTGATGGCCTTGGCGATGCCCGCCTGGGAGGCGCCCCAGGTGGCGTTGGCGTGCAGGTCGCCGCTGATCTCGGCCTTGTTCACGTACAGGGTCATGGGTTTGACCGGCACGTTGGGCTGGGCGATGACCATGAAGGGGCAGTGGCCCTGGCTGGGGGACGCCAGGCTGTTGGCGAAGGCCTGGCCGGCCGGCCCGTTGCGCGGGCCGATCAGCAGGTTGATGTGGGCGGCGTTGACGCCGGGGCCTTCGAAGCCCTCGCCGATGTAGAGGTCGAGCTGTTTCATGGGGTCATCCTCAGAGCTTGCAAAAAAGTCGGGTAGCTGCCGTGACCCAACGCTGTGGCCGGCTTGCGCCGGAGCGGCTGGGGGCACGTCGTCGGGGAGACGGGGCCGGGCGTCATCCACCAGCGCCAACGCGGGGCAGTGACGACCCGATGCAGAAGCGACTCCAGGGATGGAGGGGCATACATGGGTGCGGTGCTCGTTGTTGTTGTTGGAGGAGCGGTGCCGGTCGAACCAGCTGCGGCGATTTCTAGCACCGCCCGGGCGGCGGCCGGTAGCCAGGAAAACTCAAGGGGCCATGACTAAACCTCATGACCACTAACATGCGTTTTTCGAATGATCAGCCCCGAATTTAATCGTTTGTCCGACAACCGGGCGGCAACCAACATGGCGCGACCTCACACACAACAACAATCGAGGACGTCAACGTGCCCCACCCTGCCCGCTTACTGCCCAGGCTTCCTACCCTCACCCTCCTGCTCTGCGGCCTGCCGCTGCTCGCCACGGCCGAGGAGAAGGCTCCCGAGGGCTTCATCGAAGGCAGCTCGCTGAAGCTGATCAACCGCAACTTCTACTTCAACCGCGATTTCCGCTCCCGGGGGGACGGCCTGTTCAACGGCCGCCGGCAGAGCTATCGCGAGGAATGGGCCCAGGGCTTCCAGGGCTTCTACAGCTCCGGCTACACCGCCGGCACGGTCGGCGTCGGCCTCGATGCCCACGCCCTGCTGGGGCTGAAGCTCGACAGCGGTGGCGGCACCGCCGGCACCAACCTGCTGCCGCTGGACAGCCGCAACCATGCCGAGGACGACTACGCCGCCGCCGGCGCCGCGCTCAAGCTGCGCGCCTTCGACACCGAGCTGAAGCTGGGCGACCTGTTCCCCGTCACCCCGGTGTTCCAGCGCGGCGACGGCCGCCTGCTGCCGCAGAGCTTCCGCGGCGTCTCGCTGGAGAACCGGAGCATCGACGGCCTGAGCCTGCAGGGCGGCCACCTGCACGCGGCACGCAACAAGGCCAGCAGCAACCACGACGGCGAGATGAGCACCGAGTACGGTGGCACCGCCTATGAATCCGCCAGCTACTTCGGCGGCGACTACGACGCCCCCGACGGCACCCTGCTGAGCCTCTACCAGGCGCGCTACGAGGACGTGTGGAGCCAGACCTACCTGAGCCTGGCCCACAGCTTCACCCTCGATGACCACAGCGCCCTGGCCCTGGGCGCCAACCTCTACCGCACCCGCGACCAGGGCAGCGCCCGTGCCGGCGAGATCGATACCGACAGCTGGAGCGCCTACGCGCGTCTGAGCATCGGCGCCCACAGCTTCATGCTCGCCCACCAGCGCATCGACGGTGACCAGCCGTTCGACTACCTGGGCGATGGCGACTCCATCTACCTGGCCAACTCGGTGCTCTATTCGGACTTCAACTCGCCCAACGAGCGCTCCTGGCAGGTGCGCTACGACCTCGACCTGGCTCCCTTCGGCGTGCCGGGCCTGAGCCTGATGACCCGCTACCTGCGCGGCACCGGCATCGACAACTCCAGGGTCGACCCCAACGGCGCCTATGCCTACTACGCGCGCCTGGGCGACGGCGGCCGCCACTGGGAACGGGACGTCGAGGTCAAGTACGTGGTGCAGAACGGCCCGGCCAAGGACCTCTCCATCGCCGTGCAGCAGACCATCCACCGTGCCAACGCCGCCCAGGCCGATGGCGACGTGGACCAGGTCCGGATCATCACCCAGTACCCCCTGGAAATTTTCTGAGAGAGCGGCGCCCGGCCCCGTGCCGGGCACCATCCGCGCAACAAGGTAGAGAACCATGCGACACGAGCAGATATTCGTCGGCGGCCAGTTCGTCGAACCCAGGAGCGATGCGACCATCGCCGTGCACAACCCCGCCACCGAGGCGCTGATCGGCCAGGTACCTTCAGCCACCGCCGCCGAAGCGCTGCACGCGGTGGACGTGGCCGCCGCCGCGCAGAAGCGCTGGGGGCGCCTCACCAGCATCGAGCGCGCCGAGCACCTGCGACGCTTCGCCGATGCCCTGGTGGCCGATGCCGAGGCCATAGGCGCGGCACTGGCGGCCGAATCCGGCAAGAGCCTGGAGGACGCCAGCAACGAGGCGCGCTACGCCGCCGAGATCACCCGCTACCACGCCGAATGGGCGCGGCGCATCGAGGGCGAGGTGATCCCCAGCGACACCCCGGACGAGACCCTGCTGCTGCAGCGCGAGCCCATCGGCGTGGTGGCCTGCCTGATCCCCTTCAACTACCCGGTCTACACCCTGTTGCGCAAAGTGGCGCCGGCGCTGATCGCCGGCAACACGGTGGTGGTGCGCCCGAGCAACAACACGCCGCTGTCGGCCTTCGCCATCGCCCGTGCCGCCCAGCGTGCCGGGCTGCCGGACGGGGTGTTCAACCTGCTGACCATGGACCATGCCACCGCCGGCGCCCTGTGCACCCACCCGGCGGTGGGCATGATCACCCTCACCGGCAGCGTCAACGCCGGGCGCACGGTGCTGGAGTACTGCAAGGCCAACATCGCCAAGCCCTCCCTGGAGCTGGGCGGCAAGACGCCGGCGATCATCGCCGCCGACGCCGACCTGGAGAAGGCCGCCACCGACCTGGTGCGTTCCAAGACCACCCACTGCGGCCAGCTGTGCACGGCCATCGAACGGGTCTACGTGCAGGCCGGCGTGCACGACCGCTTCCTCGCCCTGCTGAAGGAGAAGATGGCCGCCGTGCGCAGCGGCGACCGCGCCGAGGACCCGACGTGCATGGGCCCGCTGGTCAATGCCGCCGCCCGCGAGCATATCCACGCCCTGGTGCAGCGCGCCCAGGCCGAGGGCGCGGTGCTGGAGACCGGCGGCGTGCTGCCGCAAGGGCCCGGCCACTTCTACCCCGCCACCCTGCTCAGCGGCTGCCGCCAGGCCATGGAGATCGTCCGCGAGGAAAGCTTCGGCCCCATCCTCCCGGTGCTCGCCTACCAGGACCTGGACGAAGCCATCGCCCTGGCCAACGACCACCAGTTCGGCCTGGCCTCGGTGCTCTACACCGAGGACTACCGCAGCGCCATGAAGGTGGCCAACGCCATCGAGGCCGGCGAGCTCTACATCAACCGCACCCCGGCCGACCCCTACCAGGGCTACCACGCCGGCTGGAAGCGTTCCGGCCTCGGCGGTGACGACGGCAAGCACGGCATGCTCGAGTTCACCCAGACCCGCCTGGTGGTCATGAAGTACTGATCCACGGCTGCCCCCCTGCACGGCGCAGCCGTGCGGGGCATACCAACAAGAACAATGATTGAGGTGCGCGCCCGGCGCGTGCCCGAGGATGCCTCGATGTCCAGAACCGCTGCCCAGATCGACGCCGCCCCCGGAACCGGGGAGAACGGCAAGGCCCAACGCTATATCCAGCTGATCCTGCTGGTGCTCGCCGCCGGCGCCATCTACCCCGTCCTCTACCTGCGCCAGGTGTACCAGAGCACCATGCTGGAGGTGTTCGCCATCAGCAACACCGAACTGGGCTACCTCTACTCCATGCTCGGCACCCTGTTCCTGGTCAGCTACCTGCCCAGCGGCTGGCTCGCCGACCGCCTGCCGCCGCGCCTGCTGATCAGCTTCTCCCTGGTGGCCACCGGCCTGCTGGCGCTCTGGTACGCCACCGCCCCCGGCTTCGACAGCCTGCTGGTGATCTATGCCGGCTGGGGCATCAGCACCGGGCTGACCTTCTGGGCCTCGGTGCTCAAGCGGGTGAAGATGATCGCCCGCACCGACGAGCAGGGCCGCTTCTTCGGCATCCTCGACGGCGGCCGTGGCCTGGTGGAAGCGCTGCTGGCCACGGTGGCCATCGCCCTGTTCGCCTACGCCACCGAGACCCGGGGGCAATCGACCCAGGTCGGCTTCACCCACGTCATCTACCTCTACGCCTGCACCTGCATCCTGCTCGGCGTGCTGATGCTGGGGGTGAAGGACCCGAAAGGTGCCGGCCGCGACCCGGCGGAGCGCCAGGCCAACAACCTGCTGCAGGACCTGCGCACCCTGGCACGCATTCCCGAGCTGTGGCTGGTGGCCGCCATCGTCTTCTGCGGCTACCACATCTTCTGGGCCACCTACAGCTTCTCCGCCTACCTGCAGGAAGGCGGCTTCGGCCTCAGCGCCGTGATGGCCGGCACCATCACCACCATCAAGCTGTGGATGCGCCCCATCGGCGGCATCGGTGGCGGCTACCTGGGCGACCGCTTCTCCACCATCTCGGTGCTGATCGCAGCCCTGGCCCTGGCCACCCTGGGCATGCTCGGCCTGATCCTCCTGCCCGCCCTGCACAACCTCGCCGTGCTGGTGGTGCTGGTGCTGTTCATCGGCCTGCTCACCTACGCCATCCGCGGCCTCTACTGGGCCATCCTCGACAGCTGCCACATTCCCCTGCGCATCACCGGCCTGGCCATCGGCATCATCTCGGTGGTGGGCTACTCCCCGGACGTGTTCATCCCGCTGATCAACGGCTGGATCGCCGACGCCTTCCCCGGCTTCCCCGGCTACCGGATCTATTTCGGCTACATCGCCGCCATCGGCGCCCTCGGCGTGCTGGCCGCATTCACCCTGAAAAAACGCATCGACCGCAAGGCAGGCAACCGCCCATGAAGATCGTCTCCCTGGAAACCCACGTCGTCGCCGTTCCCCCGCCCCACATCGGCGGCATGTACTGGCTGTTCGTGAAGCTCAAGACCGACTGCGGCATCGAGGGCGTCGGCGAGGTCTACGCCGCCACCTTCGGCCCCCAGGCCATGGTGCCGGTGATCGAGGATGTGTTCGCCCGCTACCTGCTGGAGCAGGACCCGCACCACATCGAGCGATTCTTCCGCCGCGCCTACTCCAGCGGCTTCACCCAGCGCCCGGACCTGACCATGATGGGCGTCGTCTCGGGCCTGGAAATGGCCTGCTGGGACATCATCGGCAAGGCCGCCGGCAAGCCGGTGTACGAGCTCCTCGGCGGCCTGGTGAACGAGCGCCTGCGCGCCTACACCTACCTCTACCCGGTGAACGCCAGGGGCGAGTACGACTACGACGACCCGGACCTCGCCGCCGAATGCGCGGTGAAGAATATGGAGCTGGGCTTCACCGCCCTGAAGTTCGACCCCGCCGGGCCCTACACGGCGTTCTCCGGGCACCAGCTGTCGCTGGAGGTGATGGACCGCTGCGAGACCTTCTGCCGGAAGATCCGCGAAGCGGTGGGCAACCGCTGCGACCTGCTGTTCGGCACCCATGGGCAGATGGTGCCCTCCTCGGCCATCCGCCTCGCCCAGCGCCTGGAGAAGTACGACCCGCTGTGGTTCGAGGAACCCATCCCGCCGGGCCAGGAAGCCGCCATGGGCCAGGTGGCGGCGAAGACCTCCATCCCCATCGCCGCCGGCGAGCGGCTGACCACCAAGTACGAGTTCCACAAGCTGCTGGCCGCCGGTGGCGCCTCCATCCTGCAGATGAACCTCGGCCGCTGCGGCGGCCTGCTGGAGGCGAAGAAGATCGCCAGCCTGGCCGAGGCCTACTACGCGCAGATCGCCCCGCATCTCTACAACGGCCCCATCGGCGCCGCCGCCAGCTTCCAGCTGGCCGCCTGCACGCCGAACTTCCTGATCCAGGAAAGCATCGAGACCTGGGGCGGCTTCCACGCCCAGGTGCTGAAGCGGCCGCTGCAGCTGGAGGACGGCTACATCATCCCGTCCCGCGAGCCGGGGCTGGGCGTCGAGCTGGACATGGACGTGGTGCGCGCCCACTCGCCCTATCGCGGGCAGCGCCTGCACCTGCAGATGGCCCCGGACCCGGTTGACGTGCGCGACACCGCGCCGGCCAGGGGCTGATCACGCATTCACGCCCCCCATCGGGGCACCCAACGGACAACGCGGTAATCGATCCATGAAGTACGACTACATCATCGTCGGCGCCGGCTCCGCCGGCTGCATCCTCGCCAACCGCCTCAGCGCCTCCGGCGAGCACTCGGTGCTGCTGCTGGAAGCCGGCGGCAAGGACAGTTCCCCCTGGTTCAAGGTGCCGGTGGGCTTCGCCAAGATGTACTACAACCCCACCTACAACTGGATGTACTACAGCGAGCCCGAGAAGCAGCTCGCCGGCCGCCGCATCTACGCCCCGCGCGGCAAGGTGCAGGGCGGTTCCGGCTCGATCAACGCGATGATCTACGTGCGCGGCCAGCCCCACGACTTCGACGACTGGGCGGCGGGCGGCAACGACGGCTGGTCGTTCAAGGACGTGCTGCCCTACTTCCGCAAGCTGGAAAGCCACCCCCTGGGCGACACCGCCTACCACGGCGCCGACGGCCCCATCCACATCAGCCCCATGAAGGGCCACACGCACCCCATCTGCGACACCTTCATCGAAGGCTGCCAGCAACTGGGCTACGGGCGCAGCGAAGACTTCAACGGGGCCGACTTCGAGGGCGCCGGGCTCTACGACGTCAACACCCGCAACGGCCAGCGCTGCTCCAGCAGCTTCGCCTACCTGCACCCGGTGCTGGGCCGGCCGAACCTGGCCATCGAGCACCACGCCCTGGCCCAGCGCCTGCTGTTCGACGCCCGGGGCCGGGCCACCGGCGTGGTGGTCAGCCAGCACGGCGTGGAGCGCAGCTTCAGCGCAGGCAAGGAGGTGATCCTGGCGGCCGGCGCGGTGGACACGCCCAAGCTGCTGCAGCTCTCCGGCGTCGCCGACCGCGAGCTGCTGGCCCGCCACGGCATCCCCCTGGTGCACGACCTGCCGGCCGTGGGCCGCAACCTGCAGGACCACCTCTGCGTCAGCTACTACTACAAGGCCAGGGTGCCCACCCTCAACGACGAGCTGAGCTCGCTGCTGGGCCAGGTGAAGCTGGGCATCCAGTACCTGCTGACGCGCAAGGGCGCGCTGTCGATGAGCGTCAACCAGGCCGGTGGATTCTTCCGTGGCGACGCGCACCAGCCGCACCCGAACCTGCAGCTCTATTTCAACCCGCTGTCGTACCAGATACCCAGGAACAACAAGGCCAGCCTCAAGCCCGAGCCCTATTCAGGCTTCCTGCTGTGCTTCAACCCGTGCCGCCCCACCAGCCGGGGCAGCATCGAGATCGCCTCGAAGGACCCCACCGACGCGGCGCTGATCCGCCCCAACTACCTGAGCACGCAAAAGGACATCGACGAAGCCATCCAGGGCAGCCGGCTGATCCGCAGGATCATGGCCGCCCCGGCGCTCAAGGCGATCACGGTGGAGGAAGTGCTGCCCGGCCCTGCGGTGGACGACGACGAGGCCATGCTGCGGTACTTCCGCGAGAACTCCGGCTCCATCTACCACCTGTGCGGGTCCTGTGCGATGGGCGCCGACCCGCGCACCTCGGTGGTGGACGCGCGGCTGCGGGTGCACGGCGTCGAAGGGCTGCGCATCGTCGATGCCTCGATCTTCCCCAACGTCACCTCGGGCAACACCAATGCCGCGGTGATGATGGTGGCGGAGAAAGGCGCCGACCTGATCCTCGCCGACGCCTAGCGGAGGGAGGGCGTGGAACTAGCCGATCTGCCGCGCCCTGCCCGCCAGCCAGCCGGCCACCGCCATGGCCAGGGACAGCGCCAGGCACAGGGCCAGCGCCAGGCCCCAGCCGCCGGCGGCGTCGTGCAGGCGGCCCATCAGCGGCGGGCCGAAGGCGGCCAGCAGGTAGCCCACGCACTGCACCATGCCGGAGAGCGCGGCGGCCTGCTGGGGGTTGCCGGCGCGCAGGCTGATGAAGGTCAGGCCGAGGATGATCACCGCCCCCGCCCCGGCGCCGAAGAGCATGGCCCAGAGGATCGACCAGCCCGGCGCCAGCATCAGGCCGAGCAGCCCGACACCCGCCAGCAGCGCCATGGCCAGGGCGATGAAGCGCTGGTCCTTCATGCGGTTGACCAGCGGCGCCAGCACCAGCCCCGGCAGCGCCGAAGCCAGCTGCAGCAGGCCATGGGCGGTGCCCGCCTCGGCCGGTGAGTAGCCGGCACTGGCCATGATCGACGGCAGCCAGCCCACCAGCACGTAGTAGAGGAAGGAGTTGATGCCCATGAACAGGGTGATCTGCCAGGCCAGCGCCGAATGCCAGACGCGCCCGCCATGCAGCGGCCCCGGCGTGCCCTGGGCCGGCGCGCTGTGCTGGCCCAGCTGCGGGCTCCAGGCCACCATCGCCAGCAGCGGCAGGACGATCACCGCGCCCAGCGCCAGGCGCCAGCCGCTCTCGGCCGCCTGGGCCAGGGGCACCGCGACCATGGAGGCCAGGGCCGCGGCGACGCCCATGGTCACCGCATAGGCGCCGGTGAGGCTGGCGATGCTGCGGGGGAAATCGCGCTTGAGCAGGCTCGGCAGCAGCACGTTGCCGACGGCGATGCCCGAGCCGATCACCCAGGTGCCGAGGTACAGGCACCAGACCGGCCCCAGCGAGCGCATGACGATGCCGCCGGCGATCAGGATCAGTGCGCCGAACAGCGTGGGTTCCAGGCCGTATTCCCGCGCCAGCATGGCGGAGAACGACGAAATCAGGGCGAAGGCCAGCAGCGGCAGCGTGGTGAGGATGCCGGCCTCGGCGTTGGACAGGCCGAACGCCGGCTGGATCAGCCCCAGCAGCGGCGCCACGCCGGTGACGGGCGCGCGCAGGTTGGCGGCGATGAGCAGGATGCCGACGATCAGCAAGGCGGGTCGGGCGACCGAGGCGGTCAGGGTGCGGGTGGACATGGAAACGGGCCGAAGAGGAGTGGGCCGCTACGTTACGGCCTACACGCATCGGCTGAATCTGGATATATTGCCGATCGATTTGCAAATCCGGCCAGATTCACCATGTCCCTGGAACGCGCCCTCAGCATCGACCCGGACCTCTCCCACCGCCCTGCCGTGGCGATGAAAGTCGACATCTCCGACAGCCGCAGCGAAGTACCCATGCACAGCCACCGCAAGGGCCAGCTGATCATCGCGCTGCGCGGCGGCGTCACCTGCGAGGTGCCCAACGCCCTGCTGATGGTGCCGCCGCAATGCGCCATCTGGCTGCCTGGCGGCACGCCCCACAGCAACCGTGCCACCGCCAACGCGCACATCTGGTTCCTCTTCATCGAACCCGGCTGCGCGGATCTGCCGGACGAGTGCTGCACCCTGAGCATCACGGCGCTGCTGCGCGAGGGCATCCGCCACCTGGCCGAGCTGCCCTGGGACTACGAGCCCGGCAGCGCCACCGACCACCTGGTGCGCTTCCTCCTCGCCGAACTGGCACGCATGCCCCGCGAGCGGCACCTGCTGCCGGTCTCCGACGACCCGCGCATCCGCCTCATCGCCACCGCCCTGGCCGACGACCCGGCCGACCGCAGCACCCTGGCGCAATGGGCCGCGCGCGTGGCCATGAGCGAACGCAGCCTGGCGCGCCTGGTGCAGAAGGAAACCGGCCTCAGCTTCGGCCGCTGGCGCCAGCAGCTGCACCTGCTGGTGGCCCTGCGCCTGCTGGCCGGCGGCGCCACGGTGCAGCAGGTCTCGGGCGATCTTGGCTATGAATCGGTGAGTGCGTTCATCACCATGTTCAAGAAGGCCCTGGGCATGCCGCCGGCCCGCTACTTCGCCGCGCTGGAGGGCTAGAAAGCCACCGTCGACCTACGGCCGATCCGTGCCGGTGGATGGCCCGTAGCCCGGGCTTCGGCCCGGGGTTTCAATCGACCCCGCCTGGTGGATGAAAAAAGCGTCATCCACCCTACCCGCGCCGGCTACGCACGCGCCCGGAAGCCCCACCGTCGTGGGGTGGACCACGCTCCACCGGTCCACCAGGCGAGGCCGGGCCTGGCACCCAGCCCCCAATCGCAGGAGCGAATTCATTCGCGAAAAACAGGCCGGCACCCGGGCATCGGTTCGGGCTCAAGATCAGCTCCGATCGGTGGATGAAAAGAGCGTCATCCACCCTACCCACGCCGGATATGCACGCGCCCGGAAGCCGCACCGTCCGTAGGGTGGACCACGCTCCACCGGTCCACCAAGCGAGGCCGGGCCTGGCACCCAAGCCCGGCCCCAGCCCCCGATCGTGGGAGCGAATTCATTCGCGAAAAGCAGGCCGGCGCCGGGCATCGGTCCGGGGTCAAGATCAGCGCCGCCCCTGCCCTTCCCCCTTGGCGCAGCCCGCCCGCGAATGCGATTCTGTCGCCCGTCCTGCAGCAGTCAACGGGGGAGAAGCAATGGACGCGTCACGCATCGAAGGTTTCCTGCTCGACCTGGACGGCACCCTGGTCGACACCGAGAGCATCAACCTGGCGAGCACCGTGGCGGCCATCGAGACCCTCGGCCTGGTGGGCGCCGCCGAGCTGTGCGAGGCGTTGGTGGGCATCGACTGGCCGGCCTATCGCCAGCGCTTGTTCGACCACTACGGCGAGGACTTCCCGCTCAAGGATTTCGGCGCCGCCTACTTCGCCCACAAGGCGCGGATCATGGAGAACGGCCTGCCGCTCAAGGAAGGCGTGGTGCCGCTGCTGGAGGCCATGCGCGCCAGCGGCCGGCCCATGGCGATCGCCACCTCCTCGGGCCGCGAGACCGCCGAGGAGCACCTGGAGCTGGGGGGCATCGCCCATTACTTCGACGCCGTCGCCACCCGTGACGATGTGCCCCTGGGCAAGCCCGACCCGGCCCTGTACCTGCTCGCCGCCCGGCATATCGAGCGCCACCCCGGCGCCTGCCTGGCCATCGAGGACTCCATCCCCGGCGTCGCCGCCGCCCACGCCGCCGGCGTGCCGACGCTGATGGTGCCGGACCTGCGCCAGCCGCCCGAGGCGACCCGCGCCCTGTGCCTGGACGTGCTGCCGAGCCTGGTGCAGGTGCTGGAGCTGCTGCGCCGCCAGGGCGTGGTCTGAGATCACCTGAACAAAGCCCGCGCTCCATCGCTCTCAACAAGGGAAGCGCTGCCGGCCCGTTCCCGGTGGCCCACCACCCAGGGAGCGAACGATGCCCATCCCCGACAGCGACCAGGTCACCTGGCTGGTCGAACACTCCATGCTCGAAGCCGCACGCCAGCGGGCGCGCCTCTACGCCGGCCAGCCGCGCCTGTGGCAACACCCCTATGCGCAGACCCGCCCGCGCAGCGTCACCGCCGTGGCCTCGGTGTGGGTCACCGTGTATCCCGCCTCGATCATCACCGCCGAGGGCGGCTCGGTGCTCGAGGCGCTGGGCGACGAGCGCCTCTGGGCGGCCTTCTCCGACCTCGGCATCCAGGGCATCCACACCGGGCCGCTGAAGCGCTCCGGCGGGTTGCGCGGGCGTGACTACACACCGACCGTGGACGGCAATTTCGACCGCATCGGCCTGGACATCGACCCGCGTTTCGGCACCGACGAGCAGCAGGTCCACCTCAGCCGCGTGGCCGCCGCGCACAACGCGGTGACCATCGACGACAGCATCCCCGCCCACACCGGCAAGGGCGCCGACTTCCGCCTGGCGGAGATGGCCTACGGGGACTACCCCGGCATCTACCACATGGTGGAGATCCAGGAGGCCGACTGGCCGCTGCTGCCGGAGGTGCCCGAGGGCCGCGACGCGGTGAACCTGCCGCCGGAAACGGTGGACACCCTGCGGGACCGCCACTACCTGGTGGGCCAGTTGCAGCGGGTGATCTTCTTCGAGCCCGGGGTCAAGGAGACCGACTGGAGCGCCACGGCGCCCGTGCGTGGCGTGGACGGCAAGCTGCGGCGCTGGGTCTACCTGCATTACTTCAAGGAAGGCCAGCCGTCCCTGAACTGGCTGGACCCGACCTTCGCCGCGCAGCAACTGATCATCGGCGACGCGCTGCACTCCATCGACGTGCTCGGCGCCCGCGTGCTGCGCCTGGACGCCAACGGCTTCCTCGGCGTCGAGCGGCGCGCCCAGGGCAACGCCTGGTCGGAGAGCCACCCGCTGTCGGTCACCGGCAACCAGCTGCTCGGCGGCATGATCCGCAAGGCCGGCGGCTTCAGCTTCCAGGAGCTGAACCTGACCCTGGACGACATCGCCGCCATGTCCCAGGGCGGCGCCGACCTCTCCTACGACTTCATCACCCGTCCGGCCTACCAGCACGCCCTGCTCACCGGCGACACCGAGTTCCTGCGCCTGATGCTCAACCAGATGCACGCCTTCGGCATCGACCCGGCCTCGCTGATCAACGCCCTGCAGAACCACGACGAGCTGACCCTGGAGCTGGTGCATTTCTGGACCCTGCACGCCAACGACACCTATGTCTTCAAGGGCCAGAGCCTGCCGGGCAACATCCTCCGCGAGCACATCCGCGCCGAGATGTACGAGCGCCTGGCCGGCAAGGACGCGCCCTACAACCTCAAGTTCGTCACCAACGGCGTGTCCTGCACCACGGTGAGCATCATCACCGCCGCCCTCGGCATCCGTGATCTCGACGCCATCACCGAGGCGGACATCGCACGCATCCGCCAGGTGCACCTGTTGCTGCTGATGTTCAACGCCATGCAGCCGGGCATCGTCGCCCTCTCCGGCTGGGACCTGGTGGGCGCCCTGCCGCTGGCGCCCGAACAGGTGGAGCCGCTGCTGGCCGACGGCGACACGCGCTGGATCCACCGCGGCGCCTACGACCTGGCGGACCTGGCGCCCGAGGCGACGCTTTCCAGCGAAGGCATGCCCAGGGCGCGCAGCCTGTACGGCAGCCTGGTGGAACAGCTCAAGGACCCGGACTCCTTCGCCGCCCAGGCGCGGCGCATGCTCGCCGTGAGGCGCGCCTACGGCGTGGCCTCCAGCCGGCAGATCCTGATTCCCGAGACGCAGCACCCCGCGCTCCTGATGATGGTCCACGAGCTACCCGCCGGGCGCGGCATCCAGGTCACCGCGCTGAACTTCGGTGCCGAGCCGCTCACCGAGGTCATCGTGCTGCCCAACGTCCCGCCGGGCCCGGTGGTGGACATGATCAACGAGCGCCTGGAGGGCGACCTCACCGAACAGGGCGAACTGCGCCTGGAGCTGGACGGCTACGAAGGCCTGGCCTTGCGCGTGGCGACCAATGCGCCGCTGGGCATGTAAGGCAGGGCACGGCGCCCGCCGCGGGCTCTGACGCAGGAGCGAGCTCTGCTCGCGAAGCGCTCACCCGCCGCCTCTCCCGGGCTGAAGCCCGGGCTACGGGGCTACGTTCGGTGACCAATGCGCGTTGCCTCTCTAGGCGACGCCGATACCGCTGCCGCCCTGGGGCCCCTGGTTATCACGATCGCCGCGATAGGTGCTGCGGGTCGCCCTGCGCTTGCGGTTGCGGGAGCCGCCATTGCACTCGGAGCAGGACAACACCAGGTTCCAGGCGCTGCCGTCATCGTTTTCCCAGCCCTCGGCATCCTCGAACAAGCCCCGGATTTCCTTGTAGTCGATGTCGTGCTTGCCCTGGCTCTTGCGTTTCGGCGCCCGCCCCATTTGCTGATTGACCACGTGATCGCCCTCGACCCCCGAGGACGAGACGGGGTAGCCGCACCAGGCGCAGCGAAAGAACACGAGCTGCTGGCCCCGCACCGACTCCACGAAGAAATTGCCCGTTCTGTAGGCGTTATTGATCACCTGGGCCTTGTACGAGGTACCGGGCCAGTCCGACAGGGTGTGTTTGTTTCCATCTTCATCGTAGTAATCCGGCATGACATATCGCTCCTTGTGCTGGTGAAACTCCGGAAAGCAACAGACTAGAAGCCCATCGGAACAGCGCAAGGGCGGTGCGCAGGCGCAGTGGGGCGGGCCGCGAGCGAAAGGGTCGTCGACCACGCTCACCGGCCCGGAGCGTCAATCGTAGGGCGGGTACTGCTTGCCGGGGGCGCGTGGCCTGGCCGGGTGGGCACCGTCGGTAGGGGCCTGCGGCGGCCCGGGCGGGTCGATCTGCGGGTCGGCGAGGTCGGGGGAGTCGGGGTCGAAGCCCGGCTCGTCGCCCATCTGGCGCCGCGGGCGTTCGCCGTCGCGCTCTTTCGGGTAGCCCGGCAGGCCGCGCGCGTCGCCGGGCGAGTCACGCCGGAGCCGGTTCGTGGGGTCGGTTTCGTCCTGTTGGGTCATGACGCGTCTCCTCTGTGGCTGTACAGGGTTCGAGAGGCGACGGCGGCGGGGGTTCGGCCCATCTGACGCGCGGATCGCTTTTTTTCATCCGACGATGGTCGCGCCCCCGACGCTGGATTACCCTGGCGGCCTTTCGCCCCCGGGCGCGCGCCTATCACTGGAGACCTTGCATGTACCAAGACACCGCCACCCTGACCGTCAGCGCCGAACACTTCGGCCGCGAAGCCGAGGCGGTGGACAACGCCCGCGTGGACATCGGCCTGGAGACCGTCTCCCCGGGCGTGATGAAGGTGCACTTCAAGGGCCAGCTGGCAGCCCCGGACGAGCCGACCCACGTCTGCATCACCCTGGACATCGGCCTCACCTACTACGGCCCGATCACCGGCGGCGACGCCGGCGTCGAAGGCGGCTGGCTGAGCTTCGAGTGCGACATGCTCGACCCCGACCTGCTCAACTGACCGCCCCGGTGCGCCGCTCCAAAACAGGGAACGGCGCGCCCCAGCGCCCCATCATGGTTCAGCCGACCGCCACGGCCGCCGCCTGATTCCACCGCGCGGGCAAGCGCCACATCCGCGCCGCATGCCTTGCCCCGCAAGGGCCGCGCCCGCCCCGCCACCGCCCCTTCACGCACCTGGCATGCAACCTGCTTTTCCCTGATCGGCTCCGTTGGATTTCTCCACCGGGGCCTCCCGCACGGTCGCCGATGACCCAGCACAGCGGGACGGATGGCCAGGGCAACGGAGCCCGTACGGCCCTCCCCGACACCCACCAATACCAGGCAAAGGCGCCTGGAGCCGCTCGACGGTTCCAGGCGTTTTTTTTTGCATTTTTTTCCGCAGGCCCTGGCAGCGGCTTCGACAGAGGAAGGCTCATGAACGCCATCGTCACCCCGATCAAAAGCGAGATCCTGGTCGTCATCGGCAACGGCATGGTCGGTCACCACTGCGTGGAGCAGTTGATCGAACGTGGCGCCCTGGGGCGCTACCAGGTGCATGTCTACGGCGAGGAGCGCCAGCGCGCCTACGACCGCGTGCACCTTTCCGAATACTTCACCGGCAAGGACGCCGAGGCCCTGGGCCTCGGCGAACCCGGCCTGTACGCCCGCCACGGCGTGCACCTGCACCTGGGCGTGCAGGTGCTGGAGATCGACCGCCAACGCCGCGAAGTGATCACCGCCGAAGGCCGCCAGCCCTACGATCGCCTGGTGCTGGCCACCGGCTCCTACCCCTTCGTGCCGCCGATCCCCGGGGCCGAGGGCCGCTCGCGCCTGGTCTACCGCACCCTCGACGATCTCGACGGCATCCGCGAGGCCGCCGCCAGCGCCCGCCGTGGCGTGGTGGTAGGCGGCGGCCTGCTCGGCCTGGAGGCGGCCAACGCGCTGAAGTCACTGGGCCTGGAAGCCCAGGTGGTGGAATTCGCCCCACGGCTGATGCCGGTGCAACTGGATGCCGACGGCGGCGCCGCCCTGCGTGCCCGCATCGAGGCCCTGGGCGTGGGCGTGCACCTGGCCCGCGCCACTCAGGAGATCGTCCCCGGCGAGGAATACGCCTACCGCATGCGGTTCAACGACGGCGAATTCCTCGAGACCGACCTGATCGTCTTCTCCGCCGGCATCCGCCCGCAGGACGCCCTCGGTCGCGCTGCCGGCCTGGAGATCGCCCCGCGCGGCGGCGTGGCGATCGACGACGACTGCCGCACCAGCGACCCGGCGATCTTCGCCATCGGCGAGTGCGCCTCCTGGAACGGCAGCGTCTTCGGCCTGGTCGCCCCCGGCTACGCCATGGCGCGCAACCTCGCCGCGCTGCTGGCCGGCCAGCCCCACGAGCCCTTCAGCGGCGCCGACATGTCCACCAAGCTCAAGCTGCTGGGCGTGGACGTCGGCTCCATCGGCGATGCCCACGCCGCCACGCCCGGTGTGCGCAGCTACCGCTTCATCGACGAAGCCAGCGCCAGCTACCGGCGCCTGGTGGTGTCCGCCGACGGCAAGCGGGTGCTGGGGGCGGTGCTGGTGGGTGACAACAGCTACTACGACACCCTGCTGCAGTACGTGCAGAACGGCATCGAGCCGCCCCGGGACCCGTCCGGCCTGATCCTGTCTCTCTCCGACGGCGCGCCGGCCCTGGGGGCCGACGCCCTGCCCGCCAGCGCGACCATCTGCTCGTGCCACAACGTCAGCAAGGGCGCGGTGTGCTGCGCGGTGGACGAAGGCTGCACCGACCTCGGCGAACTCAAGGCGCAGACCAAGGCGGCCACCGGCTGCGGCGGTTGCAGCGCCCTGCTCAAGCAGGTGTTCGAGCACGAGCTGAGCGCCCGGGGCGTGGCCGTGGACAAGAGCCTGTGCGAACACTTCGCCCACACCCGCCAGGAGCTCTACGCACTGGTGCGGGTGGAGGGCATCCAGAGCTTCGAGGAACTGCTGGCCCGCCACGGCCGTGGCCACACCGGCTGCGACACCTGCAAGCCGGCGGTGGCCTCGATCCTGGCGTCCTGCTGGAACCAGTCGATCACCGACCCGCTGCTGGTGCCGCTGCAGGACACCAACGACACCTTCATGGCCAACATGCAGAAGAACGGCACCTACTCCATCGTGCCGCGCATCGCCGGCGGCGAGATCACCCCGGACAAGCTCATCGTCCTCGGCCAGGTGGCGAAGAAGTACGACCTCTACACCAAGATCACCGGCGGCCAGCGCATCGACCTGTTCGGCGCCCAGCTGCACGAGCTGCCGGCTATCTGGGGCGAGCTGATCGAGGCCGGCTTCGAGACCGGGCATGCCTACGGCAAGTCCCTGCGCACGGTCAAATCCTGCGTCGGCAGCACCTGGTGCCGCTACGGCGTGCAGGACAGCGTGGCCATGGCCCTGCACCTGGAGAACCGCTACAAGGGCCTGCGCTCGCCGCACAAGATCAAGTTCGCCGTCTCCGGCTGCACCCGCGAATGCGCCGAGGCGCAGAGCAAGGACGTCGGCGTGATCGCCACCGACAAGGGCTGGAACCTTTACGTCTGCGGCAACGGCGGCATGCGCCCGCGCCATGCCGAGCTGCTGGCCACCGACCTCGACGACGAGGCCCTGGTGCGCGCCATCGACCGCTTCCTGATGTTCTACGTGCGCACCGCCGACAAGCTGCAGCGCACCTCGGTGTGGCGCGAGAGCCTGGAGGGCGGGCTGGACTACCTCAAGGCGGTGATCCTCGACGACAGCCTGGGCCTGGGCGCCGAGCTGGAGGCGCAGATGCAGCAGGTGGTCGACCGCTACGAATGCGAATGGGCCAATGCCCTGAAGGACCCGGAGAAGCTCAAGCGCTTCCGCACCTTCGTCAACGACCGGCGCAGCGACCCCGACATCCACTTCGTCCGCGAACGCGGCCAGCGCCGGCCGGCGACCGCCAGCGAACTCCACCTGATCCCCGTCACCGAGGAGGTGCACCAATGAGCCAGACCCGCGCCCTGCGAACCACTCCCCAGCCCACCTGGCGCACGCTCTGCGCGGCCCGCGACCTGGTCGCCAACTCCGGCGTCGTCGCCTGGCTCGACGGCGCCCAGGTCGCCCTCTTCCTGCTGCCCGGGGCGGAGGACGGCGAGCGCCTCTACGCCATCGAGAACCGCGACCCGAAATCCGGCGCCAACGTCATCGGCCGCGGCCTGCTCGGCCACATCAAGGGCGAACTGGTGATCGCCTCGCCGCTGTACAAGCAGCACTTCCGCCTGGAGGACGGCAGCTGCGTGGAATACCCCGAACAGCGCCTGCGGGTGTGGCCGGCACGGCTCAACGGCGAGGCGGTGGAAGTGGCGGTGGACGCATAAAGGCCCCGCCAAGGTTGTAGGGGCGAATTCATTCGCCCAGGGCGTAGGTCGGGTGAAACCCGGTGATCCAGGCACCGCGCCACACGCGGGTTGCACCCGCCCTACGGGGCCACTCCTTGCCTCGACCTATCGTCGTGGGAATTCATTCGCGAAATAGGCGAGCGCCGCTGCGTCGGAGGGACACCGCTGGTGGAGGTAAAGAGCGACCTCCACCCTACGCAGCGGTCAAGGCCGTGCTTGAGGTAGCCCGGGAATGGCAGGCAGCGCAGCCGTTCAGGCTGTTCCGCCCTGCTCCTGCCGGGCCTCGGTGTCAGTCCACTGGCCGGCTTCGAAGCGGTTGCGGCCACCCTGCTTGGCCCGGTACAGCAGGCGATCGACGGATTCGACGAAGGCAAGCGCCTGGTCGTGCTGGGTGGGGATGATGGTGCCGACGCCGAGGCTGACGGTGAGCAGCGAGGCGACCCCGGATTTCTCGTGGGGGATGCAGCGCTCGCGAAGCAGGCGGCGGCAGCGCTCGGCCACCTGGCGGGCGGCGTCGGCATCGGTTTCCGGGAGGATCAGGACGAATTCCTCGCCTCCGAAGCGCCCGACGAGGTCACGCGGGCGGTTGGCGGCCTCGCTCAGCGCCTGGCCGACGCTCTTCAGGCAATCGTCGCCCTGGATGTGGCCGTAGTGGTCGTTGTACTGCTTGAAGTAGTCGATATCGAGGAGGATCAGCGACAGCGGCTGCTGGGTGCGCTGGGCGTTGGCCCACTCCACGTCCAGGGTCGAGTCGACCATGCGCCGGTTGGCCACGCCGGTCAGGCCATCCTTGTAGGAGAACTCTTCCAGCTGCTTCTGCAGCTCCACCAGCTTCTGCTCGGCGTGCTTGCGCTCGCTGATGTCGAACATGAAGCCGATCAGCGCTTGCACCTCGCCGGCCTCGTCGCGCATCACATGCACCACATCGCGGATCCACACGTAGTCGCCGGCGGCGGTAAGGGCGCGGTAGTCGGCCTCGTGATCGGTGCCGGCCTGGGACTGGGAGACGCAGAAGGCGACCACGGCGTCGCGGTCCTCGGGGTGCATGCGTTCGGCCCAGTCATTGACGCTGATCCAGCTGGACGGGCTCCAGCCCAGCAGCGCTTCGATCTGCGGGCCGATGTAGGCGAAGTTCATGGTCTTCCAGTCGATCTTCCAGGGGATCGCCCTGGTGGATTCCAGCAGCGTCTTGTAGACCGCGTTGGTGGTTTCGACTTCGTCTTTCATGGCGGCGTGTTCCGGCGACTGCGTGATGGCCCATGGCTTTTATACAGCAAGCCCGACGCTCTGGAACCCCCGCCGACAGGGCGTCTGGTCGGCGGGCGCAGTGCTATTTCCCGGAGAGGCGGTAGCGCGCCAGCTCCGCCGCCGAGAGCACGCGCATCTGCCGGGGGTCGGTGCGCTGCATGTCCTCCAGCAGGCTGGGCGGGATGTTCATTTCCTTGAAGTAGGCGGCAGCGTTGTAGCGCACGCCCTTGTACAGCGCCTCGTCGCGGGAGGAATCGCCATGGGCGTAGTAGGGGCGGTGCAGGCCCACCGAGCCGCTGACGATCTTGCCGCGCCCGGCGGCCAGCAGGTAGACGCAGGTGCCCTGGCACAGGCCGGTGGACGGCACCAGCGCGTCGAAGCCGGTCTCGCGCAGCAGGCGGCCCATGCGGATGGCCTCCGGCACGCTGCCGCCGATGCTGTCCAGCAGGACGATCTTGCGCACGAACGTGCCGGGATTGCCGAGCACGCCCTTCATCAGCGTGTCGTAGTCACCGGGGGCGATGTCTTCGGACACCTTGGCCACCAGCATCGGGCCGGAGGTGTGCTGGACGGCCTCCACCTCGACCCGCGCGAAGGCGGTGGCCGAGCAGAGGGCGCCGAGGCAGAGGATGGCGGCGCGGAGGAAGGTGCAGGTCATGCGGCGAAACCCTGGGGAACAACTGGAAAGTGCGCACGATACCTGTTGGCACGGACGCCGCACAGGGCCGCCCGCCTATCCGTGGCCCTCGCCCCGGTGCAGGCGCAGGCCGCACTCGCGGGCGGCCTCGAAGTCCAGCTCGTCCACCAGGCGGACGAAGACCAGGCAGGCCTCGCGCAGGGGCGGCGGTGCCTTGTGCAACAGCGGTTCCGTGTGGTCCAGGGCGGCCAGGCTGCCGGTCTCCAGCAGCTCCATCACCTTGCCCAGCGCCGCCTGCCAATCCGCCATGGCCTGCGCCCCGACCTGCTCGGAATGCGGGTCGCGCACGGGCACCGGCGGCGCGGCCTGGGGAGCCGCCGCACCGGGGAAGAGCTGGTCCAGCTCCGCGCTGCTGCGCTGCAGCAACGCTTGCAGCTCGTCGACCCAGGGCGGCTCGTGGAGGAAGGCGGCGGCCTCCTCGGGTGCCAGGTGCAGGCCCTGCTGCTCCAGTTCGCCGGAACGCAGGCACAGGGCGCTGGCCCCCATGGTCCCGGAGCTGCCCTTGAGGCCATGGAGCACGCCGACCACCGCGCGCAGGTCGCCGCTGGCGACGGACTCGCGCAGGTGCTGCATCTGTTTCTGCATCTCGGTAGCGAAGCTGGCGAGCACCGTCATCAGCAGGTTCTGGTTGCCACCGAAGCGCGCCAGGATGGCCGCACGGGGTTCCACCACGGATGCCTGTTCCGGCTCTGCCTGCGGCGGTGCCTCGCGGATGACGGCGCCGGGCTGGGTCCAGCGCAGCAGCGTGGCCACCAGTTGGTGGATGTCGATGGGCTTGCCGACATGGTCGTCCATGCCGGCGTCCAGGCAGCTCTGCCTGTCCTGGGCGGCGGCATTGGCGGTCATGGCGATGATCGGCAGCGTCGGGTAGCGGCCGTCGGCGCGGATGCGCCGGGTGGCTTCCAGGCCATCGATGTCGGGCATCTGGACGTCCATCAGCACCGCATCGAACGTTTTCAGGCTGCCAAGCACCGCTTGCACGCCCTCCAGGCCACCCTCGGCCAAGCGCACCTCGGCCCCCTCGCCCGCCAGCAGCTCGGAGGCCACCTGGCGGTTGAGCGCGTTGTCCTCCACCACCAGCAGGCGCAGCCCGGCAAGACGTCGCCGCGCCCCGTCGAGGGCCGCGGCGACCGGGGCCTCCACCTGCCCCAGGGCGCGCTGCACGGCACTGGCCAGCTGCATGGGAGTGACCGGCTTGGTGAGGAAGCCGGCGAACGGCGCCCCGCCCTGCTGGCTGCGGTCGGCCAGCACCTCGCTGCCGTGCGCGGTGATCATCAGGATGCGCGGCACCTGCAGCTCGCCCGCCATGGCCTGGATCGCCTCGCTGGCGGCCAGGCCGTCGAGGCCGGGCATGCGCCAGTCCATCAGCACCAGGTCGAAGGGCTCCTGGCGCTGCGCCGCCTCCCGCACCTGGTTCACGGCCGCCTCGCCGGTGGCGGCGTATTCGGCCTGCCAGCCCAGGGACAGCAGGGTGCGCAACAGCACTTCACCCGCCACCGGGTTGTCATCCACCACCAGCAGGCGCAGCGGTGCATCGACGCCCGGGCAGGCCGCGCGCAGGGCACCGGGCTCGGCCAGGTCCAGGGTGACGTCGAACCAGAAGCGGCTGCCCTGGCCCGGCTGGCTCTCGACCTGGAGCCTGGCCCCCATCAGCTCGACCAGGCGCTTGCAGATCACCAGCCCCAGCCCGGTGCCGCCGAAGCGCCGCGAGGTGGAGGCCTCGGCCTGGGTGAAGCCGTCGAAGATGCGTTCCATCTGCTCCGGGCTGATGCCGATGCCGGTGTCGCTGACCGAGACCCGCAGCAACGCCGAATGCTCGGACAGGTCGAGCAGGTGGAAACCCACCACCACCTGGCCGACGCTGGTGAACTTGAGGGCATTGCCGGCCAGGTTGATCAGCACCTGCTGCAGCCGGAAGCTGTCGCCGATCAGCCGCTGCGGCACCCGCGCATCGAGGTCGAACATCACCTCCACGTCCTTGTCGCCCTGGTTGCCGGCGAGCACCACGGCGAGGTCGCGCATCAACGCCTCCAGCTCGAAGTCGTGGGGGTCGAGCTGCAGCTTGCCGGCTTCGATCTTGGAATAGTCGAGGATGTCGTTGAGCAGCCCCAGCAACGAACGGGCGGCGGTCTGCGCCTTGAGTACGTAGTCCAGCTGTCGCTCGTTGAGCGCGGTGCCCTGGACCAGTTGCAGCATGCCCAGCACGGCGTTCATCGGCGTGCGGATCTCGTGGCTCATGTTGGCCAGGAAGAAGCTCTTCGCAGCGCTGGCGGCATCGGCCCGGTCGCGGGCCTCGAGCAGCCGCGACTCCAGTTCGCGCTGGGCGGTGATGTCGCGGTTGATGCCGGTGACCTTGGTCGGCTGGCCCTGGGCGTCGCGCTCGATCTGCGCCGCAGCCTGGATGAAGCGCACCTGGCCGTCGGGGCGGACGATGCGGAAGATCGGCTCGTAGCGCGCGCTGCCGTCGATGGCGGCGCGCAGTTGCTTGGCCACCCGGTCGATATCCTCCGGGTGCACGCGCGCCTGCCAGTGCTCCAGCAGCAGGCCCCGCTCGCTCTGCTCGGGCGGCTGGCCGTAGATTTCGAACATGCGGGCGTTCCATTGCAGGGTGTCGTCCGCCAGGGTCCAGGACCAGATGCCCAGCTCGGCCACCTCGGCGGCCAGCAGCAACTGGTCACGGGCGGCCAGCAGGCTCTTGCGCTGCAGGTGTTGTTCGGTCAGGTCGGTGATCACGCAGACCAGGCGCTGCTCGCCGTTGGTCCCCATGGCCGCCAGGGTGAGCTGCATGGGGAAGCTGCTGCCATCGCCGCGCAACCCCCAGAGTTCCAGCCCGCTGGTGCCCGCGCCGCCGGCCGGGCCGGTATAGCTGGCGATGAGCGCGGCGAAGGCCTCGCGCGAGGCCGGGTCCACCAGCTCTTCCAGGTGGCGTCCGGGCATGGTCTGCGGGTCGCAGCCGAAGACCACGCCACCGGCGGGGTTGAATGACTGGATGCGCCCGTCGGGGCCGAAGGTGATGACCGGGTTGACTGCCGTGTCCAGCACCGCGCGGGTGGTGGCCAGGCTTTCCTGCAGCCGATGCTCGGCGGCCTTGCGCTCGGTGATGTCCAGGGCGATGCCGAGGTAGCCGGTGGGCTTGCCGCTGGCGTCGCGGATGGCGGTGACCACCAGGGTCACCGGGAAGCGCGTGCCGTTCTTGCGCACGTAGGTCCACTCGCGGGCCTCGGCACCCTCGTACTCGGGCACGTGGACGAAGACACGGAAGCCCTGGATCGGTTGCCGGAAGCGCTCGCTGAGTTCGTGGCCGCGCTCGACCACCTCTTCGGTGACGTGCAGCAGCGCTGGGGTCTGCCGACCCACCAGCTCCTTCGCCGTGTAGCCCAGCAGGCGCTCGGCCCCCCGGTTGAAGACGCGGATCAGGCCGTCGGCATCGGTGGCGATGATGGACACCTCCGAGGCGGAGCTGAGCACGCTGTCGAGCAGGACGTTGGTCGCGGTCAGTTCCTGGGTGCGCGCCGCCACCTGCTCCTCCAGCCCGGCGTTGAGTTCGAGGATGCGGGCTTCGGCGCGCTTCTGCGCGGTGATGTCGCGTACCGTCTTGGAGATGCCCACCACGTGCTGCTGGTGATCGAGGATGGGGGCGATGGACAACGAGACGTCGACCAGGCTGCCGTCCTTGCGATGGCGCTGGGCATCGAACAGGGCGAGGCGCTCGCCCCGGCCGACCCGCCGCAGGATGTCGGTCTCCTCATCGGCGCGCGCCACGGGGACGATCAGTTCCTTGAGCGTGTGGCCGATGGCCTCCTCCGCGTCGTAGCCGAAGATCGCCTCGGCGCCGGCGTTCCAGCTGGTCACCACGCCATCCAGGGTCTGGCCGATGATGCCGTCGGGCGAGCTTTCGACGATGGCCGCCAGGCGCGAGCGCTGCTCGAACACCTGCTGCTTGCGCCAGCCGCTGACGCCGTTGGCCCCCACCAGCGCGGCCAGCAGGCAGGTCAGTGCCAGGCCGCCGCCCCAGGCCAGGCGGGGCGAGAGCAGGTTGAGCTGGGCGGTGAAGGCCGGGTAAGCGGCCAACTCCACCTCCCAGTGCCGCCCGTAGAGGCTGCGTTCGACACGCAGGCTCATCACCTCGGTGCTGCCGTCGGGGGAGGCGGCACTTTCGTAGAACACATCTGAAGAACCCGGCGTGGTGATGTCGCGCAGGCGCAGTTGCAGGGAGTGGGCATCCACCTGCAGGCCGTCGAGCACCTCCTCGGTGAGCAGCGGCGCGTAGCTCCAGCCGACGAGCTGCCGTTCGCGCTCCTCGACGGTCCCGGGGACGGTCACGCCCTGGTAGATGGGCATCAGCATGAGGAAGGACTGCAGCGGCTTGCCGATCGCCTGCACCAGGGTGATGGGCGCGGTGAGACGCACCTCGCCGCTGCGCATGGCGGCCAGCGCGGCCTCGCGCCGGTTGCTTTCCGAAGCGATGTCAAGGCCGATGGCCGCCGCGTTGTTGGTCACCGGCTCCAGGTACTGGATGACGAAGCGATCACCCTCGTGCTGGCTGATCTGGCGAAGGGTGAAATCCGGCTTGCCATCGGCGCGGGCGCGGCGGAGGAAGTCGGCTTCATCGGCCTGGGCGACCTTGCGGATCAGCCCGAACCCCCGCGCCCCGGGAAATTCGACGGCGATGTCGCGCGAGCGTGCGTAGCGATTGAACAGCTCGCGACTGATGCCTGCCTCGCCCACGGTCACCAGGGCGCCACGGGCGCCGCGCAGGCCGTATTGGTAGAGGCCCAGGCGACGCACCACGGCATCGGCCATGGTGTCGGTGGCCCGCTCCAGTGCCTCGTGGATGCGCTGCTGGTTGTGCTGCTGCAGCTGGCTGGCCACCAGCGCGGTGGCCAGCACGCCGGCCAGGACCACGGCCAGCATGCTGTAGACCGGTGCGGACAGGCGCCGGCTCATTGGCCGGCTCCGTCGTCGGCGTCGAGCCAGCGTTGCGGGTGGGTGGTGTTCTCGGCGAGGAAGCGGCTGGCCTCGGGAAAGGGCACCGGCCGGCAGAACAGGTAACCCTGCATGATCCGGCAGCCCAGCCCGAGCAGCAGCCGCGCCTGTTCGCGGTGCTCGACGCCTTCGGCCACCAGGTCCAGCTCCAGGGCCTGGGCGAGGCGGATGACCGCTTCGATGATCGCCGCGTCACTGCGGTCGGTGAGCATTTCGCGGACGAAGCTCTGGTCGATCTTCAGCACATCGATGGGCAGGCGCTTGAGGTAGGCGAGGCTCGAGTAGCCGGTGCCGAAGTCGTCGATGGCGATGCGCACGCCCACTTCCTTCAGCGCCAGCAGGGTCTTGCGTGCCTGGTCGATGTCGTGGGCCAGCACGCCTTCGGTGATCTCCAGCTCCAGGTGGTCGGGCGGCAGGCCGGACTCCTGGATGATGTCCTTGACCATGCCGAGGAAGCTTTCCTCGCGAAACTGCACGGCGGAGATGTTCACGCTCAGGCACAGCGGGTAGCCCATCTCGAGCAGGCGCCTGGCGTCGTTGCAGGCCTGCAGCATCACGTACTTGCCGATGGGGATGATCAACCCGGTCTCCTCGGCCAGGGGGATGAAGTCTGCTGGCGACACCAGCGAGCCGTCGGAGGTGCGCCAGCGGATCAACGCCTCGATGCCCGTCGGGCGGCCATCGGCGGCATCGATCTTGGCCTGGTAGAACACCTCGAACACCCGCTGTTCCAGGGCCCGGCGCATGTGGCGCTCGAGCATGTGGCGGGCGCGGGTGCTGGCCTCGATCTTCTCGGAGAAGAAGCGGAAGCGGTTCCGCCCCTCCACCTTGGCCTGGTACATGGCCGAGTCGGCGTAGCGGTAGAGGGACTCCAGGTTGTCGCAGTCATCCGGGTAGACGCTGATGCCGATGCTGGCCGAGAGGTCGTAGCGGGCGCCGTTGATGGTCAGCGGCAGGGCGATGATCGACAGCAGGCGCTCGGCGAAGTCCCCCACCGCGTCGAAGCCCTGCACATCCGGCAGCAGCACCACGAATTCGTCGCCACCCTGGCGGCTGACGGTGTCGACGGTACGCACCGAGGCCGAGAGCCGCAGCGCCACCTCCCGCAGTACCTGGTCCCCGGTGGTGTGGCCGATGGAGTCGTTGATCAGTTTGAAATTGTCCAGGTCGAGCATCAGCATCGCCACCCGGCCCTGGCCCCGGCGGGCCTTCTGCAGCGCCTGGACGGCGCGGTCCTGCAACAGCGCGCGATTGGGCAGGCCGGTCAGCGCATCGACATAGGCCACGCGCTTGGCCTGCTCGCGCAGGCTCAGGTGGGCTTTCACGTAGGCCCGCACCACGGGCAGGTTGAGCGGCTTCTGGATGAAGCCCAGCGCACCGGATTCCAGGGCCTGCAGCTCGTTCTCCGGCCCGTTGTGGGAGGTGACGAAGATGATCGAGGCGTCGCACAGCTTGGGGTCGGCCTTGATCTGCCGGCAGATGTCGAACCCGTTCGTCTGCGGCATCTCGATGTCCAGGAGCACCACGTCGGGCCGGCAGGAGCGGGCGATCTCCAGGGTTCCCGGGCCGCCATTGGCGATGTGCACGGCCGCCAGGTCGCGCACCGCTTCGCTCAGCACCCGGATGTGGCTGACCTGGTCATCGACGATGAGAATCACTGGATCGTGGCTGTAGAGGTCGTGCATTCCCTGGCTACCCCGATTGACACTCTGGTGCGGACTAACTGACAGCCTAGACGAAGTTATCCGACGCTCGGGTTCCACCCGGCCGTATGAGAGAAAGACTCCAGCAGGTTGGGCGGTGTGACGGGCGGCCCATGCCGCCTGGCGACTGGAGTCGCTGCGGCCGTTCTTTAGTGGCTCCCCGTGTCCGCGGGGATGACGGGTGGCGGATGAGCGCGGTGCAAACCCCGTCCCCTCGCGAACGCGGGGGCCCGGTGAAGGGGACGCAACGAAAGGCACGAAAACGAATCCTTCGCGAATGCACCGGTTTCCGTTCAGCCCGGGGCCGGCGGATTCGGACTGCTCTTTGAGTGGCTGCCCGCGTTCGCGGGGATGGCGCGTGGCGGATGAGCGCTGTGCCAGCCCCGTCCGCCCTAGCCCACGCCGGCCAGGCGCTTGAGGCGCTCGATCTCTTCCTCGGGCTCCCCGCTGCACAGGGCGGCGGCCAGGCGCATGACCACCTGCTCCTGACGCACCTGGAACTGCGGCAACGCATAGCAGGCACCGATCAGGTCGCGCAGGGCCATGGGCAGGCCCCAGTGCGCCTTGAGGCGGATGGCGAGCGGTTCGGCGAAGTCGGCGATGGCCCTCATCAGGGAGTTGTCGTCGAGGCTCTGGCGGCTCTGTCGCATCCACTGCTGGGCCTGGAAGATCACGCACATCTCGCCCAGCCGGTAGAGCAGTGCCGCTGCCTGCAGTGGAGCATGGTCGAGGCCGCATTGGCGGGCGGTGCGCACCACGGTTTCGGCGAGCTGTTCGATCTCTTCCAGGTAGTTCTGCAGGAATATCTTCAGCAACGGATCGGTGGAGCTGCCGGCCTGGCGCAGGGCCAGGGCGATGGCGTGGTTCATGCACGTGCGCGCGCCCATGCGCTTGAGCGCGTCGGGCAGGCTGATGCACGGCGCCTGGCTACTGCCGTAGGTGGCGCTGTTGGCGGCGGCGATCAGGTAGGCGCACAGCGCCGGGTCGTGGTTCCAGTCAGCGGCCAGCGCCTTGAAATCCATCGGCACGCCCCGGCTGGCCTGCTGCAGCTTGTCCTTCACGTCGGCCAGCAGCGGCACATCCAGCTGCTCGGCGGTCAGGCCGCGCAGGTGCTCCTCGAAGCTGCCCTGGCGTGCTTCGGGCTCCACCGCCGGGTCGTCGCCGGGCAGCAGGTCCTCCAGGCAGGCGATGACCTTGGGCACATCGAAGGGCTTGGTGATATAGGCGCTGATGCCCATGGGGCGGGCGGCCATCACACTCTCCCGGTCGGCGCGGCCGGTGACCACCAGCAGCGGCACGGCCTTGTCGATGCGGCGGATCTTGTGCATCACGTCCAGCCCGGTGCCATCCGGCAGGTTCCAATCGACGATCACCAGTTGGTAGCGGTTCGACCGCCAGGCATCGACGGCCGCCTGTACCGCCGCGAAACTGTCGACCGTCGCCCCCGGGCGGATGCTCAGCACCAGTTGCTGGAGCAGGTTGGCGATCCAAGGATCGTCGTCGACTATCTGAATCCGCATCGGCTCCCCTCGTATTCGCCTGCCGGGACGTTTCCAGGGCGCGGTTCCCGGCCCCGGCAAAGAATAGAACAGCCCCGCCGCCATCGCCCGGGACGCTCTGCGGCGCCATCCGTGCGATCGGCCCCCGGCCCGTCCAGCCTTGCCTATAGTGAGTGCGTGACCGCCCGCGCCGGGGGGTTGCCGGGCCCCAGCCACTCCATAGGATGTCGATTGTGCTGAAGCGAATTGCGACCGCCGACCTGCAGCTCGGCATGTATGTCCAGGAATTCTGCGGTTCATGGATGGACCACCCCTTCTTCCGCGCCAAGTTCGTGGTCAAGACCGAAAAGGACCTGCAGCGCATCCGCAACAGCGAGATCGCCGAGGTGTGGATCGACACCAGCAAGGGCGCGGACGTGGCCGAGCACCTGCCCAGCCGCACCGTCGAGGAGGTGGAGGCCGAGATCGACGAGCGCCTGGCCGCCGCCGAGCACAAGCCGCCCCTGCGCCCCGCCAGCCTGGAGGACGAGGTGGCGCGTGCCGCCGAGCTTTGCGCGCGCTCCAAGGAGGCGGTGGTGTCGATGTTCGGCGATGCGCGCATGGGCAAGGCCATCGATGTCGAGAACGCCCAGGGGCTGGTGGAGGAAATATCCGATTCGGTGCTGCGCTGCCCCAACGCGCTGATCAGCCTGGCCCGCCTGAAGTCGGCCGACGAATACACCTACATGCATTCGGTGGCGGTCTGTGCCCTGATGATCGCCCTCGCCCGCCAGCTCGGCCTGGCCGAGGCCCAGGTGCGCGAGGCGGGCATGGCCGGGCTGCTGCACGACATCGGCAAGATGGCCGTGCCCATGGAGGTGCTGAACAAGCCGGGCAAGCTCACCGACAGCGAGTTCGAGCAGGTGCGCAGCCACCCCGAGGCGGGTGCGCAGATACTCCTGCACAGCGGCCAGGTCAGCGCCCTGGTGCTGGACGTCTGCCTGCACCACCACGAGAAGATCGACGGCACCGGCTACCCCCATCGCCTGCAGAGCGACCAGATCAGCCTGCTGGCGAAGATGGGCGCCGTCTGCGACGTGTACGACGCCATCACCTCCGACCGCCCCTACAAGCGCGGCTGGGACCCCGCCGAGTCCATCCGCCGCATGGCCGAGTGGAGCCAGTCGCACTTCGACGAGGCGGTGTTCCAGGCCTTCGTCAAATCCATCGGCATCTACCCCACCGGCTCCCTGGTGCGCCTGGACAGCGGGCGCCTCGGCGTGGTGCTGGAGCAGCACCCGAAGTCGCTGACCATGCCGCGGGTCAAGGTGTTCTATTCCGTGCGCCTGAAAGCGGCCATCCCGGTGGAGGTGATCGACCTGGCGAAGCTCGCCGGGCGCGACAAGATCGTCGCGCGGGAATCCTCCGCCGACTGGCCGTTCAAGAACCTCGACGAGCTCTGGTCGGGGATCGACGACGTGCGCCGCAGCCGCGCGACAGAGGGGCAGCGCTGAAGCGGCGCTTGTGCGGGGCGCGCCGCTGCTGTTCCATGTGCGCTCCCCACCCTGCAAGGACGATCCCATGTACCGCCTGGACTGGCTGCGCAACCACCCGCAGCACAGCGACACCTACGCCCTCTGGCTCCACCGGCAGTTCGCCTACGAGTTCGCCGACCAGCCCCTGGAGGACTGGCAGCGCGAGTTCGCCGACGGCCAGCGCAGCGGCGAGTGGCAGTGCCTGGTGGCGCTGGATGGCGAACGCCTGCTCGGCGGCGCGGCCCTGGCCGGGGACGACCTGCCCGGCCGCGATGACCTGGGCCCCTGGCTCGCCTGCGTGTTCACCACGCCCGAAGCGCGCGGCCAGGGCATCGCCGAGCGCCTGATCGAGGGCATCTGCGAACAGGCCCGCCACCTGGGCCACACGCGGCTCTACCTGCACACCCAGGATCGCGCCGACTACTACGCCCGCCGTGGCTGGGCGCCGCTGGAACGTTTCCAGGCCTGGGGCGCCGAGCACACCCTGATGTGGCGGGCCCTGGACGGCGCGGCATGAGCGCGCTGAACCCTGGGCGCGGAAATGGGTCAGAGCGGCTCCATGGCGCCCGGCGTACCGGCCGGGCAGAATGCCGCCCCCGTGATCGATGGAGTGTTCCGATGCGTTTGCTCGCCAGCCTCGCGCTGCCCCTGTTCGCCGCCAACCTGGCGGTCGCCGCCCCCGCCCAGCTGCCCCAGCTGGAGGCCTACAAGGGCCTCGACGCCTGGCTGGTGCCGGTGGAGCCCCTGCGCATCAGCGACCACGTCTGGCAGATCGGCACCGCCAGCATCAGCGCCCTGCTGGTGAAGACCGACGCCGGCGCGGTGCTCATCGATGGGGGCATGCCCCAGGTGGCCGACCACCTGCTGGCCAACATGAAGAAGCTCGGCGTGGCCCCGCAGGATGTGCGCCTGATCCTCCACAGCCACGCGCACATCGACCATGTCGGCCCGCTGGCGGCGATCAAGCGCGCCACCGGCGCCGCGCTGGTGAGCAACGCCGAATCCGCCGTGCTGCTGCAACGCGGCGGCGCCGACGACATCCACTTCGGCAGCGGCATGCTCTTCGAACCGATCCAGACCGACCGCCTGGTGCAGGACGGCGAGGCCGTGACCCTGGGCGACACCACCTTCACCGTGCACTTCACCCCGGGGCACACGCCCGGCAGCATGAGCTGGACCTGGACCGACACCCAGGACGGCAAGCCCCTGCGCATCGCCTACAGCGACAGCCTCAGCGCGCCGGGCTACCAGCTGCGCCACAACGCCCGCTACCCGCACCTTGTGGACGCCTTCCGCGAAAGCTTCGCCGCCGTCCGCGCCCTGCCCTGCGACCTGCTGCTCACGCCCCACGCCGAAGGCAGCGGCTGGGACTACGCCAACGCCGCCAGGCCGCATCCGCAGCCGGTCAGCTGCAAGGCCTACGCGGACAAGGCCGAGGCGAATCTCGACAAGATGCTCGCCGAGCAGGCGAACAAGCGCTGACATCCAACGACGAGGGGGCCCGGACATGGTCAGCAAAGACGCGATCGCGAGTTTCATCAGGGACGCCTTCCCGCAGACCCGCGTGGTGATCGACGCCGTCGGGCCGATGAGCGCCACGGTGTCGCTGCAGGTGGACGACAGCGACCTGCGACCCGGCGGCACCGTATCCGGCCCCACGCTCATGGCCGTGGCCGACGTGGCCCTCTACGTCGCCGTGCTGGGGCAGATCGGCATCGTGCCGCTGGCGGTCACCACCAGCCTGACCTTCAACTTCCTGCGCCGGCCGGAAGCCGCCCGCCGGGTGATCGGCGAGTGCCGCCTGATGAAGCTGGGCAAGACCCTGGCCATGGGCGAGGTCTCCCTCTATTCCGAAGGCCTGGACGACCCCGTCGCCCATGTGGTCGGCACCTACTCCATCCCGCCGGAGCACCTGCGGCAGGTGCCGTGACACCGTGTTGGGGCGGGTTCATTGGCTCTGTCTGCGCTAAGTGTCGCCAGAAGGCTTTGGCCAAGCCGATCGCCGAGCTTTGCTGATGGTTTCTGTTTCGCCTTGCCGGGCGAGTCCCTTCTGACAATCGCCGGAATGCCGAACCACATAATAGGAACCCAAAGCGCTCGGCCTCATGAACAGGGCGTCTGGCCGCTGCTCCAACCTCTTCGCCAGCAGCTTCATCGGTGTGCGCATCACGCTCAGGGCGCAACGGCTTGCGTAGGGGGGCGTAGAGCGAAGCGAAACCCACGTGGTGGGCGTGACGGGGAGCCATAAATGCCCCAGAAAGCACCGGGCTTGAGGCCTCCCATCAAGTTCACAACAGCTAACGCAGACACAACCGACTCATTCGCCCAGCCCATGCTCGCGGGTTGCACCGATGCGAACCCCATCAACGGCGCTTGCCGGCCCAGCATGGGTTTCGCTTCGCTCTGCCCATCCTACGAATAGGCGCATGACGGGGCGTGGGAGCGAATTCATTCGCGAAGAACCGGCAGGCCCGGTCATCGCTGGGCCTCGCACCTCCGCGATCCGTCAGTCGGTCAACCACGCCTCGCGCAGCTGTCCGCCTTCGAAATAGAGCACGCGGGTTGCGGACTCGAAGGTGAACAACGCCAACGCTGGATGGCTCAAGGTCACCGCTTCGGTGCACGCCGCATCCAACTGGCCCGCCCCTTTGCCACAGGCGGTCGGGTAGCGCCCCGGCGCCTGGGTGGCAAGGCCGACCCGGGCGATGTCGGTACCGGTGCTGACGATATGTGGCACCTGCCGTTCGCTCGACAGTGCCAGGGCCACGGCGAACTCGCCATCACCCGCAGCGCTGACCAGCAGACGCGCGGAATCCTCCTGGCCATCGCCATCGAAATCCCCCACGGCGCGGGTGTAGCCGCTCGGTTCCTGCTTGCGCAGCGCCTCGTCGGCCGTGCCGGCAAAAAGGCCTGGCGATACCTCGACCCATTGTTTCTCCGCAGCGACGGCCTGGAGGCCTGAAGCGAGCAGAAACCCCATTACGGCAAGACGAACTTCATTGTTCAGGAGCATGCGATCCTCCGATCACATCGGGTTGGCGGCAGTTTCGACAGGCTGGCGAAGCAGCAAAAGGTGCAGATTAGAGCGGTTTTGTGACTTTATCCTGACGAGCGCGACAGGATGAAGCAGATTTCGAATGTGGGTTGGCGCCGAGCGCAGCAAGGCCCAACGGTGCAACGCCGCCCCGACCTGCAGCTCGTGGGGCAGCCATTTGCGAACAATCGGCACCTTGGTCGCATTGACCGCCGTCGCGCGGCCGCGCTTGTATGGCGCCACGACAACGACCACCCGACGCTAACGGGACCCGCCATGACCGTGCCTGCCGCCCACCCGACCACCACCCGAGGCTCCACCTTGCTGCTCACCGGCCTGGCGATGCTCGCCTTCGCCGGCAACTCGGTGCTTTGCCGCCTGGCCCTGAAGCACACGGACATCGATGCCGCCAGCTTCACCGTGCTGCGCATCGCCAGCGGCGCGCTGATGCTGTGGTTCCTGCTCAGGTGGCGCAGCGCCGGCAAGCCCATGGCCGGCAGTTGGCCGGGTGCGCTGGCGCTGGTGGTGTACGCGGCGGGCTTTTCCATGGCCTATGTCCACCTGGAGACCGGCACCGGCGCCCTGCTGCTGTTCGGCGCGGTGCAGCTGAGCATGCTCTCCTACGGCTTCCTGCGCGGCGAGCGGCTCGGGCTGCAGGGCGCGGCCGGCCTGTTGCTGGCCATGGCCGGCTTGCTGGTGCTGCTGTTGCCGGGTGCCAGTGCGCCGCCCCTGGGCAGTGCGTTGCTGATGCTGGTGGCAGGGCTCGCCTGGGCGGTCTATTCGCTGCTGGGCAAGGGCTCCGGCGATCCGCTGGCTGCCACCACCGGCAACTTCGTGCGCGGCATCCCGATCGCCCTGGCCTGCGCCCTGCCCTTTCTCCACGACCTGCGCTACGACCCCGCCGGTGCGGGCTTCGCCCTGCTCTCCGGCGCCGTCGCCTCCGGCCTGGGCTACGCCATCTGGTACGCGGCGGTGGCCCGGCTGGCTGCGATCCAGGCCGCCACGGTCCAGCTCAGTGTGCCGATCATCGCGGCGACGGCGGGCATCCTCCTGCTCGGGGAAGCCCTGACCCTCACCCTGGCGGTCTCGTCCATCGCGGTGCTGGGAGGCGTGGGGCTGGTTTTAGGCAGCAAGGTGCGCTGAAGCAGGGGACTGGCCTCTGGCTTTTGGTGGTCTGTCAGATCTTTGCCGTTTCGCTATAGCAAAAGGCTTACAAGAGGCGGGTGAAATCTCCTCTGCCCGACTTTATCTGACAGACCTATCCTACACACACGACTGAAGCGCAGGACGCGCCCGGTCAGGGAAGATCGACCAACGCCAGGATGGCAGCCGACAGGATGTCGGACGGTCTGGAAAAAGCCCGCTTCGGCGGGCTTTTTACTTTTCTGCGTTCTGCAGGCCTTGCATCCGCCCGCTGCCCCTCACCTGCCCTGCATCGAGCACGCCCTGTCGACGGCTCGCCTGGGGCTCGTTGGCCGCCATCCAGGCTGGAAGGATCGGCCGACCTGGAGGATGATCGAGCCCCTCCCCACGCAGCCCGGAGCCTTTCGATGAGCTGGTCCGCCGCGCAATACCGGAAGTTCGAAGACGAGCGCAATCGCCCCATCCATGACCTGCTGGCGCAGGTGCCCGAGCACCCGGTGACGCGGGCGATCGACCTGGGCTGTGGCCCGGGCAACTCCACCCAGTTGCTCCTCGAGCGCTTTCCCGCTGCCCGGGTCACCGGCCTGGACAGCTCGGAGGACATGATCGCGGCCGCCCGCCAGCGCCTGCCGGCGGTCGACTTCCAGGTGGGCGACATCACCGGCTGGAGCAGCGTCGAGCCGGTCGACCTGATCCTCGCCAACGCCTCCCTGCAATGGGTGCCGGACCACGCCAGCCTGCTGCCGGCGCTGCTGGCCCGGCTCGCCCCCGGCGGCAGCCTGGCGGTGCAGATGCCCGACAACCTGGACGAACCGGCCCACCGGCTGATGCGCGAGATCGCAGCGCAAGGCCCCTGGGCCGAGCGCCTGGCCGATGCCCACCGCGCCCGGGAAAGCCGCCATCCGGCGTCGTGGTACTTCGGCGTCCTGCGCGAAGCCGGTGCACGGGTCAACGTCTGGCGGACCGTCTACCACCATGCGCTGGCGGGCGGCCCGAAGGCCATCGTCGAGTGGTTCAAGGGCAGCGGCCTTCGCCCCTTCCTCGCGCCGCTTTCGGCCAGCGAACAGGACCAGTACCTCGCGCGTTACGAGGCCGCACTGGCAGAGGCCTATCCCAGCTATGCCGACGACTGCGTGCTGCTGCCCTTCCCCCGCCTGTTCTTCGTCGCCACCCGCTGAAACGCACCCAGGGCACGGCGCGGGGGGCTCGATGAGCCCATCAGCCCGGGGCGATGCATGCAGCGAGTCGGCTCAACCCGCCACGGCCTGGCGACCGACCGAGCCATGGCGCAGGGCGCGTCGGGCGAACAGGGTCTTGGCGGCGGTGACCTGGATCGGGCCGCCGGTGAAGGTCGGCAGCTCGCCGCGCACCCACTGGTTGCCTTCGCCCTTCCAGCTCACCTCGCCTGCGGCGAGCTTGATGTCGCGGATCAGCTCGCGGATCAGGCCGCGCACCCGCTTCTGGCAGAACACCGCATCGCTGTCGATGGCCTTGCGCAGGGTCGGGTGGTCGTCCTTGTCGAGGGTCAGCAGCAGCTTGCCGTCGGGGCGGGGCGTGATGGAGACGGTGTAGCCAGGGAAGGCGTCGAAGAATTCTTTGATGGCGATCTGCATTGAAAACACTCCTGTCCGGTTCATTGCCGTAACAGGAAGTGCATCCGCCGTGCCAGCCTTTGGCCAGCCTTTAAATCCTTATTAATCAATCAGTTGCACAAAGCTGATATCAAGCTGTCATTTGCAGGATGCAAGGCGGGCCAATTGTTGAGGCCGTATTCTGCAAGGGCTCAGGCACCGCGCAGGCAGCGGGCGAAGAGTTGCAGGATGGGCTGGCTGCGCTGGCCCTGTCGGGTCAGCAGGATGATGCGCCGCTGGAAGGTCAGCTCGCCCAGGCGGATGACACGGATGGCGGCCTCGCGCTCCAGCCACAGGCCCGCCTCGGGGATCAGCGAGACCCCGAGCCCCGCTTCGACCATGCGCACGATGGCGTCGAGCTCGTCGAGCTCCAGCGCCACCTGGACCTCTAGCCGTTGCCGACGGAGGAAGCGGGTGACCTGGCGCCCGCCGAAGGAGGTGCGGTCGTAGCGCACCAGCGGCTGGCTGGCGAGGATGTGCAGCGGGTCATCGCCCTCCAGCCCGCGGGGCACGATGAGCACGAAATCCTCCTCGCGCAGGACCTCGGCGTGCAGCTCCTTGGGCAGGTCGAACGGCGGCTCGATGAGGATCGCCAGGTCCAGTTCACCCGCGTCCACCTGGCTCAGCAGGTTCAACGAGACACCGGGAATCAGCTTGGGCTCGACCTTGGGCGCGGCCTCGCGCAGGCGCAGCAGTGCGGCGGCCAGCAGGCCGGTCTGCACCGTGGCGATGGCGCCGATGCGCAGCTCGCCGCTGAACTGCTCGGCCGCCTCCGGGGTGGCCATGCGCGCGAAGATCTCCAGCATCTCCCGCGCCATGGGCAGGGCGCGGTGTCCGGCGGCATTGAGGATGGCCTGGCGCCCGGTGCGATCGAACAGGCGCACGCCGAGGGCTTGCTCCAGGTTGCGGATCTGCGCGCTGACCGCCGACTGGGTCAGGCCGATGTGCATCCCGGCGGCGGCGAAGGTGCCGTGGCGGGCGACGGCGATGAAGGTACGGAGTTCGCGCAGCATGGTCGGCCTCTGATCGAAATTATTCGTGCTCGGCACAAATTATCCCGACTTTCCATCGACAATCCCATCTCTAGAATGGAGCGCAAACCACCACGAGGCAGCGCCCCATGAGTCTTTCCCCCTTCCACTTGGCCATTCCCGTCCATGACCTCGCCGCCGCCCGGCACTTCTACGGCCAGGTGTTCGGCCTCGCCGAGGGTCGCTCCAGCGAACACTGGGTGGATTTCGATTTCTTCGGCCATCAACTGGTGATCCACGAGCACCCGAAGACCTCCAGCCAGGAGGCCGCGCACACCAACGCGGTGGACGGCCACGACGTGCCGGTGCCGCATTTCGGCGTGGTGTTGCCCTGGGCGCAATGGGAGGCCCTCGCCGAGCGCCTGCGCGGGCTGGGCACGCAGTTCGTGATCGAGCCCTACGTGCGCTTCAAGGGCCAGGTGGGCGAGCAGGCGACCCTGTTCCTCTTCGACCCGTGCGGCAACGCGCTGGAGTTCAAGGCGTTCAAGGACATGGGGCAGTTGTTCGCCAAGTGATGCGAAGCACCGGGCTTCTGTTCAGTGGCCCCCCGCGTTCGCGGGGATGACGGGGTGACCTGGCCCCGCTGCGGTCGGCGCCGGGCCCTGCAGGGGCTGCTACGCCTCGGGCAGTTCGCGGGAAAGCAGCGCCTTGATGGTGTTGGCGTGGCGCTGTTCGTCCCGCAATACGGCCTGGAAACGGCGCAGCCAAGAGTCGTCGCCCATGGCACCGACCAGGGTCACCAGGGTTTCCCAGGCGGCCTGCTCGCCCAGCTCGTAGATGAGCATGGCGTGCAGGCATTGCGGCACGGTGCTGTCCGGTTGCGCCAGCACCTGGGCCACGCGCTGGGCGGCGATGCCCCAGGTGCGAGGGTGCTCGGCCAGCGCGGTGCGGGCCCGCACGCCAACGGTTTCCAGGGCCTCGATCAGGGTCCAGACGTGGGCCAGCTCTTCGTCGCGGATCTGCCGGAAGGTCGCCACCAGTTCGGCGCGGTTGCCGTGGTGGTGCATGGCGCGGTCCAGCAGCGAATCGTAGAGCTGCACGCAGATGCTCTCCGCAAGCACGGCCTCTTCCAGCTTGGCGATGAACAGGCTCGAATCGCTGCGCGCCATGGCGGCGAAGGCGTGCTCGCCACGGCTGCGCCAGCCGTCACCGGGCTCATCGGCCGTGGACGGGGCCTGGCCGATGACGCCGACATTGGCGAGCTCGCTGCGCTCGGGGCGTGCTGAGGTGACACTGGGCATTGTTATTCTCCTCTCGTGACCCGGCGGGTGCGTGCCTGAGCACCCGCCTTGGTCATGGGAAAATCCGTCCGGTGGGAGGTTCAAGAAGTTTTCAGCCGAGCTGACGACGGGCCGGCATGGCGGTTCAACGCGCCATGCAGCGCTGGTAGCGCTCGTCGACACGCTTGGCGAACCAGGCCGTGGTCAACTTGCGGGTGATCTTCGGGCTCTGCAGGGTGATGCCCGGCAGTACCGCGCGGGGCAGCCTGCGCCCGGCGCCCTTCTCGGCCAGGGCGAAGACCTTCTCGTACAGCTCCGTCTCGGCGAAATCCGGCCCCTCGCCCTGCTCCAGGGCCCGGCGGATAGCGCCCTCGCCCATGTCCAGGCGCCGCCCCAGGGTGCGCACCGCCTTCTCGGTGGAGCCGGCATCGCGGCTGCCGTGGATGATCAGGTCGCCATCCAGCGCCAGGGGCATGCCGCTGGCCAGGCTCACGGCCTGCTGGAAGGCGGCGTTGCGGCTGGCGTACCAGCCGGCATTGAAGTCGGCGAAGCGGTACAGCGGCTCGGGGTAGTCCGCCTCGTAGCCGAGCAGGTGGGCAATGCCGAAATACAGGCCGCCACGGCGGGTGAACACCTCGTCGCGCACGCTGCCGGTGGTCGGGTACGGGTAGTGCTCGGCGTGCTGCTGGGCGAAGGCGATGCTGACCTGCATGGGGCCGCCGGTGTGCACCGGGTTGAAGGTGCCGAACAACTGGCGGCCGAGGGGCACCATGCCGATGAAGTCATCGAAGATCACGCTCAACTGGCGCTCGGTGCGCACGGCTGCGAGGCGCTGGGCGTAGGTCTTGCCGGTGGGCGAGCGGATGTCCAGCGCCGAATCCACCAGGAAGCCCGGCAGGTGCAGGCGCGCGGCGCGACGGTCGATCTCCTGCCGGGCGATCTTCGACAACCCCGGCACCGGCGGGTCGGCCTGGTAGGTGGATTCCTGCTCGGTCACCGCCAGCACCGCGCAGAAGTTGCTCTTCACCGTGGCCAGCTCCTGGGCGGTGAAGGCGACCTGGATGTCGGTGGCCCAGCCCTGGCGGTCCACCACGCTGCTGGGAATCAGCCGCGCCACCTGCGCGCGCACCTCGGCCGGGCTGAGCTGCGGGCCCTCCTGGCTGCGCTGGCTGCCGCAGCCGGCCAGCAGCGCGGCGGCGACGAGGACGAGACTGGCGGGGGCGAGATTCATGGTGGCTCCGACGGCGGCAAACGAAACGGCATGGCCCAGCTTCGACAGGCGTGCCGTGCAGCTGTTCAACCGACATGCCGGCAATCCGTGCGCGAACGCGTGCGTCTCTGTAGAGTCGCTCCATCCACGCAAGGAGTTGCTGCATGACTGACGATTGGGATTTCTATTTCGCACAGGTCGACGACCGCCCCGCTTCCCTCTACGTCGACCTCGGCGCGGCGGGTGAGGCGCCCCTGGAGCACCTGCCGTTCATGGCCTACGTGCGCCTGCACATGCGCACGCCGCGTGAGGACGGTCTCTCCAGCCAGGATGAATTCGACCGGCTGATCGAGATCGAGGACCTGTTGACGGCACGCCTGATCAACGAAGGCTGCGCCTACCTCGGTCGCTACACCGGCAGTGGCCTGCGCGATTTCTTCTTCTACGTGGGCGACCCGTCGCTCTGGGAGAACCGCGTGGCCGCCGTGATGGAGGGCTTCCCCGAGTACGAGTACGAAGCCGGCACCCAGGAGGACCCGGACTGGAGCACCTACTTCGACTTCCTCTTCCCGCCCGCCGAAGACCAGCAGCGCATCAGCAACCGCCGCCTGTGCGCGGTGCTGGAAAGCAATGGCGACACGCTGGAAACCCCGCGCGAGATCGACCACTGGTTCTACCTGCCCGACGCGGCCCGTGGCCAGGCGCTGATCGCCGAGGCCGCCACCCTCCAATTCGCCGTGCGCAACTGTGGCTGGACCGAGGATGAGGACGCCTATCGGGTGCAGCTGTGGCGCGAGGACATCCCCCAGCCGGGCTCCATCGACGAGCTGACCCTGGCGATGCTGGCCCTGGCGCTGTCCTTCGACGGCGACTACGACGGCTGGGAGACGGTGCTGGTGACGGACGAGCCGACGACCTTGCATTGAGGTCGGGATGGTTGATAGGGCCGCTGCGCGGCCCTTTTCGCGAATGAATTCGCTCCCACAAGCATCGCGCGCGTAAACAGCCACGCCCTTAGGACGTGGCTGTGCTTTTTGCCCCTGGAAGGGCCTCGGAGCATGCAGCCGCCGCTCACTCCGCACGTAGGGTGTGCTGCGCGCACCTGGGGCTCGCCGGAAGCACCGTGCGGCGGTGCGCGGCACACCCTACGGCACGTGTTCATCCTGTCGAATCCTCGCGCGAATGAATTGGCTCTGTCTGCGTTAAGTGTTGCTAGAGGATTTGAGTCCAGCTGATTGCCGAGCTCTGATGATGTTTCTGGTTTCGCCCCCCGGGCGAGTCTCTTTCTTCAGTCGTCGGGATGCCGAACCACAAGAAAGAAACCAAAGAGGCTTGCCCCATCATCCGGCCCCGGCTTCGCCGGGGTTCCCTCACTCCATCGCCGTTACTCGCTACGCTCGCCCTTCGGGCCGCACTGAAGTGCGTTCGCCGCAAGCGTCGTCTGGGGGCCGGCGCGATGGGCCATCCATGGCCTGGCGCGCCTCTCGCGGCATCCATGCCGCTCGTCCCCCGGCGCAACGACTGCGTTCGGCCTCCTGGAGGGGCGTTGGCGGCTGCTCCAACTTCTTCGTCCAGCGCATCGCCATGTGGTGCGCACGGGCTTTCGTAGGATGGGTCGGGCGGCGTTCCGCGAGCGAAGCGAAACCCATGCGGTGGCGGTGGCACGAACCCTTGGGCGCCCGGAAATGGCCGTGCTTGAGGCCTTGCATTAAAACCACAACAGCTAACACAGACAGAGCCAATGAATTCGCCCCTACAGGCTCCCGATCTCCTCGATGCTGATTTCGCGCATGCGGAATTTCTGGATCTTGCCGGTCACGGTCATGGGGAATTCGCTGACGAAGCGGAAGTGGCGCGGGACCTTGAAGTGGGCGATGCGTGAGCGGGCCCAGTCGCGCAGCTCTTCCGCCGTGGCCGCATGGCCGGGGTGCAGCTGGACCCAGGCCACCAGCTCCTCGCCGTAGCGACTGCAGGGGATGCCGATCACCTGCACGTCGGCCACCGCCGGGTGGGTGAAGAAGAACTCCTCCAGCTCGCGCGGATAGATGTTCTCGCCACCGCGAATGATCATGTCCTTGCTGCGCCCGACGATGCGCACGTAGCCCTCCTCGTCCATGGCCGCCAGGTCGCCGGTGTGCATCCAGCGGCCGGGGTCGATGGCGTCCGTCGTCGCCTGCGGGTTGTTCCAGTAGCCGAGCATGACGCTGTAGCCCCGGGTGCACAGCTCGCCGATCTGCCCGCGCGGGACGATGCGGCCGTCGGCGTCGACGATCTTGCTTTCCAGCTGCGGCTGGGTACGGCCGACGGTGGTGACGCGCAGTTCGAGGCCGTCATCCGGGCCGGTCTGCAGGGACACCGGGCTGGTCTCGGTCATGCCGTAGGCGATCTGCACCTCGGCCATGTGCATCTCGTCGATCACCCGGCGCATCACTTCGATCGGGCAGGTGGCGCCGGCCATGATCCCGGTGCGCAGGCTGGAGAGGTCGAATTCGTGGCGCCGGGGGTGGTCCAGCTCGGCGATGAACATGGTGGGCACGCCGTAGAGCGCGGTGGCCTTCTCCTCGGCCACGGCGGCCAGGGTGGCCAGCGGGTCGAAGGCGTCGCCCGGGTAGATCATGGTGCTGCCGTGGGTCAGGCAACCGAGGTTGCCCATGACCATGCCGAAACAGTGGTAGAGCGGCACCGGGATCACCAGGCGGTCGTGTTCGGTGAGGCCCAGGCTCTCGCCGACCATGTAGCCGTTGTTGAGGATGTTGTAGTGGCTGAGGGTGGCGCCCTTGGGGAAGCCGGTGGTGCCGGAGGTGTACTGGATGTTGATCGGGTCGTCGAACTGCAACTGGCCCTCGCGCTCGGCCAGCGCGGCGGCGTTCACCTCCCCGGCCCGCACCTGCAGGGCGGCCCAGGGGAGGAAGCCGGCCGGTGGCTCGGCGGCCAGGCTGACCACGCCGCGCAGCTCCGGCAGTTTCTCGCTGGCGAGGGTGCCCGGCTCGCCGTCGGCCAGGGCCGGGGCCAGCTCCAGCAGCATGGCGTGGTAGTCGGAGGTCTTGAAGGCGTCGGCGCAGATCACCCAGCGGCAACCGGATTGCTTGAGGGCGTATTCCAGTTCGCTGCTGCGGTAGGCCGGGTTGATGTTGACCAGGATGGCACCGACCTTGGCGCTGGCGAACTGGGTGATGGTCCATTCGGCGCAGTTGGGCGCCCAGATGCCGAGGCGATCGCCCGCCTCCAGGCCGATGGCCATGAGCGCGCGGGCATGGCGTTCCACTTCCGCCGCCAGTTGCGCCCAGCTCAGGCGCAGGCCCTGGTGGCGCACCACCAGCGCTTCGCGCTCGGGGAAGCGCGCCACGGTGGCGTCGAAGGCGGCGCCCAGGGTCATGGCCAGCAATGGCTTGTCCTGGCGCCCACGGGTGTAGCTGGGGTGATTCATGGCTTTCCCTTCTTGTGCTTGTTGGGATCGACGCAGAACCGACTGCCGCTGCCAGGCAGGCAACGCGGGGTGCCGGTCATATTTAACCTTTACGTAAACGTTAAGCCAGGCCTGGAGGGGTCTCCGTTGGTCGTAGAGGCGCTGTGCCATGGGCCTGGCTTGCTAGCGGGCCGCCGCGTTCGCGAGGGTGACGAGGTGGCGGTCCCCGTCATCCCCGCGAACCTGGGGAACCGCTGGACAACGCCTCAGCGCACGAACACCTGCGTCGTGGTGATCGCCATGTCGCCACCGGGCAGCTTGATGTTCTTCACCTTCTCCAGGCTGTCCGGGTCGAACACGGCGATGTCGTTGAAGGTGCCGGCGAGGTAGAGCTTGCTGCCGGCCTTGTTGAACGCCACGCAGTAGTAGGTGTGTTCGAGGTTGGCGGCCTTGATCAGCTTCTGCTGCCTGATGTCGTACTTGGCCAGGCGGTTGAGCACGCCGAACATCAGGTTCGGGTCCTTGGGCGAGCGCATGCCGGTGAAGTACAGCTCGGTGAGCGGGGCGAAGTCCTGCACCGTGCTCTTGCCGGTCTTCAGGTCGATGCTGACGAAGCCGTAGATGAAATCGGCGGTGGCCAGGTCCTGCTTGTCGTCCTTGAACCTGGCCGTGGTGTAGAGCATGGAGAAGTCGTGCAGCGCGCTCTGGTGCGGCCAGAAATACAGCACGTCCGGGGCGCTGTAGTTGGGGCGTTGCCAGTTGCGCCCGGGTACTGCTACCTCGTACCGGCCGGTGTGCACGTCCATCTTGTAGATGTCCGGCCCCGCCACGAACAGGCTGCCGTCGTCGGCGGCACGCATCAGGTACACCTGGCGCGGCATGGGGAAGCTGCGCACGGGCTTGGCGTCGAGGCCGTCGGCGGTGCGGAACACCTCCAGGCGCGGCGGCTTGACCACGTAGTGGTCGCTCATCATCTGGGTCGGGTTGACGGTGGTGTAGAGCTCCTTGCCGTCCGTGCTCAAGGCGAAGGAGAACATCGAGCGCACCTTCTCCCCCGGGTTGCGCGAGAGCCGGGCGTGGAACACGGTCTTGCAGTCATCCAGGTCGACGCCATAGAGGTCGCCGAAGTGGTTGTTGAGCAGGTAGGCGGTCTTGTTGTCCGGCGCCATCATCGCGGTGCCGGGGCCGAAGGCGTCGGGCAGGCGGCAGGTCTTGTAGAGGCTGTCGCTGGCCAGGTCGACCACGTGGAGGTTGTTCGGGTAGTTGGTGGCGATCAGGTATTCGCTGCCGGGCTTGAGGGCCGGGCCGGCGTTGTCGGCGGCCCAGGCACCGGAGCCCAGGGCGAGCCCGGCGACGGCGGTGGCCAGGCGGGCGATGACGGTGAGTTTCATGCGGATTCCCCTGTTGTTCTTCTTGTCGTCACTTGTCTTTCGGGAAGACGGTGCCGAGGTTGCGCCAGTCCTGCGAGGAATCCGCGGCGTTGGCGTTCCAGTCCTGGTAGGTGCTCATCATGTCCGGCACCTGGGCCGGCCACCAGCAGGGGTCGGAGCAACCGTAGAGGTCCGCCTCCATGGGCTGGCAGAGCGAGGAGACGCCCACGAAGGCGTCCACTTCCCAGCCCGGGTCGGTGGTGGAGGTGCAGCCGGCCACGGCGCTCATGGCCACGACGTCTTCGACGCGGTCTTCGGCCACGGCCTGGTCCAGCAACTGGGCTTTGTTGTTCAGCGGCTTGAGATGCTTCATGTCAGTGCGCCTTCCGCGGGGTGATGTAGCGGCTGATGAAGGCCGGGTTGGCGGCCATGATCCGGCTGTAGACCTCGATGCCGAAGTCCACCCAGTCGCGCATCAGGTCGCAGTAGTGGTAGGTCGGGTGGGTGGGGTCGCCGTAACGGGCGTAGCTCTCGTGGTAGCAGCCGCCGGAGCAGAGGTTGCGGATGCGGCAGGTGTCGCAGCCGGTGCCCTGGCGGTCCAGGCGCTGGGAGAGGAAGTCGTTGAGCTCGGCCTGCTTCACCCCGCTGTGCACGTCGCCGAAGGTGGGCAGGCTGGAGCCGGTAAAGCGGTGGCAGAGGTTGAGCCCGCCGGCGTGATCCACGGCCAGCATCTTCAGGCCGGCGCCGCAGGGCAGCGCCTTCTTCTGCCCCTCGTGGATATCGGTGATCAGCTGGTGCAGGTTGGAGAAGCCGATGTTGCGGTGCTCCAACGCCGCCGCCAGGTAGCGCCGGCCGAGGGCCTTCATGTTGGCGAAGACCTGCACCAGTTCCTCGGCCGTGAGGTTGTAGTCGCTGAGATCGCCCGAGGTGACCGGGGCGAAACCGACCTCGGCGAAGCCCATCTCGTTGAACAGGTGGTTCCAGATGGTTTCGACATCGGTGATGCCCCGGGTCAGGGTCACCCGCGCGCCCACCGGGCGGCTGCGGTAGCGCGACAGCAGCATGTCGGCCTTGCGCCGGACCACGTCGTAGGTACCCTGCCCGCCCACGGTGATGCGGTTGCGGTCGTGCACCGTCTTCGGCCCGTCGATGCTGATGGAGAGGCCGAAGCGATGGGCGTCGAGCCAGTCGACGATCTCCTCGGTGAGCAGCGTGGCGTTGGTGGTCATGATGAATTCCACCGGCTTGCCGGCCTGTGCGAAACGCCGCTCGCAGTAGCCCACCATGTGCTCGATCAGCGCGCGGTTGGAGAGCGGTTCGCCGCCGAAGAACACCACGCTGTAGCGGGGCTCGTCGGGGGACTCGCGCAGCAGCATCTCCACCGAGGCTTCGGCGGTCTCGACGGCCATCTTGCGGCCGGCCGAGGGCTTGTCGAGGTCTTCCTTATAGCAGTATGTGCAGCTGAGGTTGCAGCCGGTGTTGACGTTCAGCACCACGGTGTTCAGCGCGGTGCGCTCGACCCGCTTGATGCCGATTTCCGGCGTCAGCGGCGAGCCGTCGCTCACCAGTTCCAGCGCGATCAGCTCGCGCAGGGTCTCGCTCACCTCCTGGCCGGGGAAGCGCCCGGCCAGGCGCTGCACCAGGTCTTCGGGCGAGCAGCCCTGCTGACGCAGCGTGTCGATGATGCCGCCGGTGACGGCGTCCGTGGCGAACAACGAACTGCTGGGGATGTGGAACAGCATGCGGTCCGCGTCCACCTGCACTTCATGCAGGTTGCGCTCGACCAGATTCAAGATTGCGCCCATGGCGACCTCCGGGGAATTTGCCCAATCGTCGATGCGGTTCGCGGCCGGTTCATGGCAGCGGCGGGTTGTTCCAGCGCTGCACGGTGACGATCAGGTGGCCTTCGCCCTTCTGGCCGCCCTCCTCCAGCTCGGCGATCACCTTCAGGTTGCCGGCGTTGTTGGTCATCATCCGCCGCTCGGGGTTGGGGCCGGCGGCACCGGGGATGAACACGCCGTCCTTCTGCATCTGCCCGGCGAACTTGACGTCCTGGTCCTCCTCGGCGCGTGCGTCGAAGGGCGCGACCGACCAGCTGGCCGGCAGGTAGCCAATGCGGTACGGCTGGCCGGCTGCATCCCGGCCCCAGGCCTCGGCCTCGAAACGGCCCTGCACCTTGGGCGTGGAGCCGCCGTTCTCACCCACCCGGGCGATGGAGAAGGCGGGCACCACCTTCACCTCGGTGACCTGGCTGTAGACCGCCAGGGACACGCCCTTGAGCTCGCCCAGCGCCACATCACGCACACCCGGCGCAGCATCGGCGGCAGCCTTGACCCGCACGCGCACCTGCTCCGGCGTCGCCTCCAGCACCTTGACCACTTGCAGGCCGGCGCCCAGCTGCGGGGTGCCTTTCAGGCCGCTGCCCACCAGGGTCAGCTCCGCTTCGCTACCGGCCTTGATAGAGGCCGGCTGCACGGCCAGCAGCTTGGCGCTGCCTACCTTGGCGGCGCTGAAGTCGAGGCCGCGCTCATCGTGCTCGGCCTCGAACATGCGGCCCTTCATCTCGCCGTCCAGGGCGGCGAAGACCTGGCGCATGGCGGTGTCGCCGACCTTCACATTGCCGCGCCATTCATAGCCGTTGTAGAGGATGGCCGAGCCGCTGCCCGTAAAGGGCGTGCCATCGGCGTAGGCGCCCTTCACCTGCAGGGTGAAGCTGTCGCCGGCATCGGCCGTCACCGTCATCACGCCGCGCACATCGCCCTTGGCGAGCATGTGGCCGCTGAAGCTCCATTGCCCCGGCAGCGCATCCGCCCCGGGTCGCGCCTTCTGCCAGTCGGCCCAGGCCTGGTCCTCCAGCGGGAAGCGCTTGGCGAGCTCGGGCACCATCTGCTTGAGGGCGATATCCAGCCAGTCGCGGTCGCGGGACTGGGCCTGGTACTCCAGCGACGGCCACTGGCCGAGGTGGAAGTTGACCAGGTGCTCCCACTCCCTGGCCGGGCGGCGCTGCAGGGCCACCCGTGCGCCGGAGTGGCAGCGGCCGCACATCTGGGTCAGCTGCTCGTCGAACTGCTCCACCGTGTTGAGGCGTCGCTCCATGGCGTAGCGCACGCCCTCGGTCTCGCTGGGGGCCAGGCCCTGCTGGTCGGCCAGGTACTTGACCAGGGTGCGGCGGTCGTCGTCGCTGATGGAGAGGCCATGCATCACCTGCATGCGCGCAATGCTCATCAGCCAGCCTTCGGGCGTCTTGCGCTGATGGCTGATGCGGCTGTAGCGGTCGCCGCCCTCGGCAATGTGGCAGCCCATGCACTTGCTCTTGAGCAGGGCCGGGCCCTCCTCCGCTGCCTGGGCCTGGGTGCACAGCAAGGCTGCCGCAGCCAGCAACAGGCTGCCCGCACGCCACCGGAGTCGAATCGTCTTCAAGGTCGGACCTCCACGGTTTTGTTCTTATGGTTCGCACCCGTCTCGCCAGCGGTGCGTCTGCAACGGCAAATACACAATGTGTGCCATCGCCTGGCAGGGCCTTGCAGAACAACGACTTAAGCCATTTCCGGGGGTGTGCCGGGGCCTTCGGTAACGGAGCCGGGCGTCTAATTTCGCGACAGCTCGTCACAGGCTGAGACAGCGGCACCCACCGGGCCGAGGGGACCGGGCGGCGGCACTGTCCAGCGCCTGTCTCACCCCGTCTCAAACTGCAACAGTGGGGAACGGCGGCGGTGCGTGCCATGTTCGAGAAAACCGTTCCCATTCAATCACTTGCCTGCATACAGGGGCCCTGGCACGGGCGTTGCGCGAGCCGCTGCACTGCCCATCAACAGAGGCCCTACCCATGCATTCCGAACTGCCCGTATTGCCCCAGACCCGAGACTTCCTCGACCGCCCGCTGAAGATGCTGATCGGCGATGGCTGGCAGGACGCCGCCAGCGGCGCCACCCTGGACTTCCGCAACCCCGCCACGGGCGATGTGCTGGGGAGCGTACCCTCCGCCGCCGCCGAGGATGTCGACCGCGCCGTACGTGCCGCGCGCCAGGCCTTCGACGACTCGCCCTGGAGCCGCATGCGCCCGCGCGAACGGCAGAACCTGCTGTGGCGCCTGGCCGACCTGATGGAACGCGACGCCCGGCAACTGGCCGAGCTGGAATGCCTGAACAACGGCAAGAGCGCTGCCGTCGCCCAGGTGATGGACGTGCAACTGGGCATCGACTTCCTGCGCTACATGGCCGGCTGGGCCACCAAGATCGAAGGCACCACGGTGGAGCCCTCCCTGCCGCTGATGCCCGACGACCGCTTCCACGGCTTCATCCGCCGCGAGGCGGTGGGCGTGGTGGGCGCCATCGTCGCCTGGAACTTCCCCCTGCTGCTGGCCTGCTGGAAACTCGGCCCGGCGCTGGCCACCGGCTGCACCCTGGTGCTCAAGCCCGCCGACGAAACCCCGCTCACCGCCCTCAAGCTGGCCGAGCTGGTGCTGGAGGCGGGCTACCCGGCGGGGGTGTTCAACGTGGTGACGGGCACCGGCCTCAACGCCGGCGTCGCCCTCACCCGCCACCCGGGCGTGGACAAGCTGACCTTCACCGGCTCCACCGAGGTGGGCAAGCAGATCGGCAAGGCGGCCATGGACAACATGACCCGCGTGACCCTGGAGCTGGGCGGCAAATCCCCCACTATCGTCATGCCCGACGCCAACCTGCAGGAGGCCGCCGCCGGCGCCGCCACGGCCATCTTCTTCAACCAGGGCCAGGTGTGCTGCGCCGGCTCGCGCCTGTACGTGCACCGCAAGCACTTCGACAACGTGGTCGCCGACATCGCCGGCATCGCCAACGCCATGAAGCTCGGCAACGGCCTCGACCCCAGCGTGCAGATGGGCCCGCTGATCTCCGCCAAGCAACAGGACCGCGTCACCGGCTACATCGACCTCGGCCGCGAACTCGGCGCCACCGTCGCCTGCGGCGGCGAAGGCTTCGGCCCGGGCTACTTCGTCAAACCCACCGTCATCGTCGGCGTGGACCAGAAGCACCGCCTGGTGCAGGAAGAAATCTTCGGCCCCGTGCTCGTCGCCATGCCCTTCGACGACCTCGACCAAGCCGTGCGCCTGGCCAACGACAACCCCTACGGCCTGGGCGCGAGCATCTGGTCCAACGACCTTTCCGCCGTGCACCGCATGATCCCGCGCATCAAATCCGGCTCCGTCTGGGTCAACTGCCACAGCGCCCTCGACCCGGCGCTGCCGTTCGGGGGCTACAAGATGTCGGGGGTCGGCCGCGAGATGGGCGCGGCTGCGATCGAGCACTACACGGAGGTGAAATCGGTGTTGATCAGGGTGTGAGGGAGGAAGAAAGGTCCGCCTTAGGGGCGGGCCTTTGCCTTTGCGGTAGTGCGAGGGCGTGCCTGTCTACGGAGCAACTTCCGCCTCGAGACCACAATTGCTCCCCCATCGCCCACACCCGAACTGCCTGTACAGGCCCTACCATGGGCAATCCAAGCATCTCGCCAGCATGGATTTTTCGCCTTCAAACTGATTGACTAGCGCGCTGATCGCCGGAGGCGGTCCCCTCTCGGCAAAGGACTGCTCAATGTACAAACCTCCAGGCACGCACCGTTAGCACCCAACCCTGCTTCCGCTGACGACTGTCACAGACCCTGACCGAACGACCCGTTACAGTTCTGACGTACAGGGAAGACCGATTGGGCAAACCACTGCGCCGCGATAAGCGCTGTCACATCAATACCCAGTAATTTTGCAAACTAAGGATGGTCCAAATTGCAAACTCGTTTCTTAGCAAAGCTCGGCACCCTGCTTGCTTTGCTTCTTATAGCCTCTACCGCCAAGGCGGAATATTTTTATTGGTGGGCCCCCATCTACGGATTCGACAAATTCCCCTCACGCGATGCGGCAGCCCAAGCGGTACTTTCTATCTATACAGAAAATGACAGAGACTATTACAGCAACTATTCCATAACAAGCATTGATTATGTACGAGAAGGAACTTACATAGTAGAGATGCTTGGCTACTTCGTCGGGACAACACCATCGCGCGCCAACAACCTTGTTTATCTTGGTGGCGATAGCTGCCCACCTGGTGCGTCCTATGACACTATTTCGTATAAATGCAGCAGCCCGCTACTGGATGCTAATAAAGGCCTACCACCTACTGACTTGACCTGTGCAGTCCCGAATGACCGTCAGGGAAACCCAATAAATATATCTATTGGCAACAAGGTCCAGACTATCGTAGACGCCCCAGCTGCAAGCAACTCACTCATCAGCCTTACGAGAACCTACAACAGCGCTGATGGTGTATGGCGACACAGCTACTCGACCCATCTAGAGAAATATGGAAGCTCGTTGATTCTTGTTCGCGCGGATGGCCGCGAGACAAGATTCCAGTTGCAAGAAGGCGTGAATAGCTATGGCATAGCGGCTAGCGGCATCCTCACCCGCCAAGGGGAGGAATGGTTATTTGAAGAGCCTAACGGCACCAAACTCGCCTTCAATTCGGCACTTCGGCTTTCAAAAATCACTGAAAAAAATGGTCAATGGCAAGCGCTGACTTACTTCGACGCCCTCATAACCATTACCGACTCTTTCGGCAACACGGCCACTCTCCGACAGGATGCTGAATATCAGCCCAAGCTATTTGCAATGGGAGAAATGTCCATCAGCTACACGTACAACTCCATCAGAAGGTTGACTGCTGTTACCACCACCCGAGGCGCAGCTGTTTCCAGCCAGACCTATCAATACGAAGACGCCAACCCCAACCTCCTCACCGGCATCACCGACGAGCGCGGCATCCGCTACGCCACCTGGACCTACGACGACCAGGGCCGGGCCATCTCCAGCGAGCACGCCGGCGGTGCGGAAAAGGTCACCGTGGCCTACAACGCCGACGGCTCCTCCACCGTCACCAATGCCCTCGGCAAGCGCACCACCTACCGCTTCCAGACAATCCAAGGCATACGGCGCATCACCGCCATCGAAGGCGAACCCTCGGCCAATTGCCCCAACAGCAATTCCACCTTCACCTACGATGACCGTGGCCTGGTGAAGACCCGCACCGACAACAAGGGCAACGTCACCACCTTCGATTACAACGAACGTGGTCTCGAAGTATCCCGCACCGAAGCCTTCGGCACGCCCCAGGCCCGCATCGTCACCACCACCTGGCACCCGACCCTGTTCCTACCGGCCACCGTGACCGAGCCTGATCGCATCACCACCTACAGCTACGACAACCAAGGACGACCACTCAGCCAAGTTGTCACGCCGCACTGAATCAAAAAGGATTGTGACTAATGCTTGCACTACCGCCTTCGGGGAGCTTTAAAACTAGGCTTTGGCAGCTCTGCACTTCCCGGCGACATTTATCTGCTTCGGCTTACGTCTCAAATAAAGCTAGTGCCTCAATGAACCATAAAGACATTCAAAAAAACTGGAACCCCTTACTGTATTTGGCGATTCTTTTAACTTCTTCCCAGAATGCCAGCGCTACGACTTATTATTGGCGAGTCGCCACACTAGAATTCGGTGTCCATGCTAACAAGAGCCCTGTTGCCGCGTGCTCTTCTTATGCGTCCACCCGAAACTGGCCCTATTACGGCATTGAACTCTATACTTTTGACGGAAAGTGTACATTTAAAGATCAATCCGGCTCGTGGAGAACCGAGATAATTTATAGAATTGGTGACTCCTGCCAGACCAATTCAAGCTATAACCCCTTGACCGGCGAGTGCGAAGCCCCCGACCCCGATCTTGCAGCGTCTCCAAAAGGCATGCCCGACGAAGCCACCTGCCCCTTAGCAGGCAATACAATCGTTTTTTCCACGGGAAATAAAATTCAGACCGAAGACCTGCTACCGAACTTAAATCTCTTCTATAACTCCAGCGATGGAGTGTGGCGCCACAACTACTCAGACCAAATAACTACCCAAGACAATCACATAACCATCACAAAAAACGACGGTAAAGCTGTACACTTCACAAACGCTGGCAATCCTTTGCTTACACCAAACCTGCCAAGAACCGGCTCACTAATAATAGAAAACGGGCTGTTCACTTATATCACTCAAGAAAATAAAATCCTGAACTTCGATAGCAGCGGCAGGCTTTCAAGAGTCATCAGTAACGATGAAACCACATATATAAATCAGTCAGCAGACACGACCATTATAAAGCTACCCACCAAAGAAATAGAGCTAAAAACACGAAACACAGCGCTGCTCTCCGCCAAGTTAGGGGATATAAAAATCGACCTTACTTACAATGCCCATGGAAAGCTTTCGCGATTAAATTACTCTAACGGAGAGACCAGAAACTATTTCTATGATGATCCTCGCAACCCCAACCTCCTCACCGGCATCACCGACGAACGCGGCATCCGCTACGCCATCTGGGCCTATGACGACCAGGGCCGCGCCATCTCCAGCGAGCACGCCGGCGGCGCCGAGCGCACCCTGGTGAGCTACAACGCCGACGGTTCCTCCACCGTCACCAACGCCCTTGGCAAGCGCACCACCTACCGCTTCCAGACCATCCAAGGCATACGACGCATCACCGCCATCGAAGGCGAGCCCTCAGCCAACTGCCCCAACAGCAACTCCACCTTCACCTACGACGACCGGGGCCTGGTGAAGACCCGTACCGACAACAAGGGCAACGTCACCACCTTCGACTACAACGACCGTGGCCTCGAAGTCTCCCGCACCGAAGCCTACGGCACGCCCCAGGCCCGCACCGTCACCACCACCTGGCACCCGACCCTGTTCCTGCCGGCCAGCGTGACCGAGCCCGACCGCATCACCACCTACAGCTACGACGACCAAGGACGCCCACTCAGCCAGAGCGTAAGCCCGCGCTGATCTGCACAAGGACTTGCCCATGAAACCCCTGCACCACCACTTGAGCGTCCTCACGCTCGCCCTGGTCGGCACCCTCGCCGCCACCGGCCTCCAGGCCGCCCCGCGCAACTGGAGCTACACCTACACCGCCAGCGGCCAGATCGAAACCGCCGATGGCCCGCGCACCGATGTCCAGGACATCACCCGCTACGCCTACGACGCCCAGGGTCACCTCACCAGCGTCACCAACGCCCTCGGCCACATCACCCAGCTGTCCAGCTTCGACAGCTACGGCAACCCGCAGACCGTCATCGACCCCAACGGCGTCACCACCGCCCTCACCTACACCCCGCAGGGCTGGCTTGCCTCGGTCAGCGTCGGCGGCGGCAGCACCGCCTTCGAGCACGATGCCATCGGCCAGATCACCAAGGTCACCCGCGGCGATGGCAGCTGGCTCGCCTACACCTGGGACGATGCCCGGCGCCTGACCAAGATCACCAACAACCTCGGCGAGCAGGTCGAGTTCGACCTCGACGCCATGGGCAACCGCACGGCCCAGCGCATCAAGGACGCCTCCAACAACCTCACCCAGCAGCAACAGTGGGTGTACGACGAGCTCGGCCGCCTGCTGCGCTCGGTCGGGGCTGGTGGCCAGACCCACAGCAAGCAGTACGACCTCAACGACAACCCCACCACCGACACCAACCCGCGCCAGTTCAGCCACACCCAGGCCTATGACGCCCTCGACCGCCTGGTCTCCAGCACCGACCCGCTGAACAAGGTCACCAGCCTCGGCTACGACGCCCAGGACAACCTCACCCAGGTCGTCGACCCGCGCGGTGTCACCACCCGCTACGAATACGATGGCCTCGGCAACCTCACCCAACTCATCAGCCCCGACAACGGCACCACCACCTACGCACACGACGCCGCCGGCAACGTCATCCGCAAGACCGATGCCCGCGGCATCGTCACCACCTACAGCTACGACGCCCTCGACCGCCTCACCGGCCGCCAGTACCCCGCCACCCCCGCGCTCAACGTCCAGTACCACTACGACATGACCGCCAACGGCAACAAAGGGGTGGGCCGCCTCACCGCCGTGCAGGACGCCAGCGGCGTGCTCGGCTACAAGTACGACGAGCGCGGCAACCTCATCGAGCAACTGCGCTCCGTGGCGGTATTGGGGAGCGATCAGTACGACACCCTCGGCTACGCCTACGACGCCGCCAACAACCTCATCCGCATCGACTACCCGGCCGGCTTCAGCATCCACTACAGCCGCAACGCCGCCGGCCAGGTCAGCCAGGTTGGTTTCGCCGTGGGCAACGCTACGCCCACCAGCCTCGCCAGCAACATCGGCTACGCCCCCTTCGGGCCGCTCAAGAGCCTCACCTGGAACAACGGCATCGTCCTCACCCGCACCTACGACCAGGACTACCAGCTCACCGCCCAGCAGGTCGGCAACTGGCAGAGCAGCTACAGCCACGACGCCAACGGCAACATCACCGCCCACGCCCACAGCCTGTTCGGCAGCCTCGACTACCAGTACGACGCCCTTGATCGCCTGACCGAGGAAAAGGCCGCCGCCAGCCGCAAGGCCTATGCCTACGACGCCACCGGCAACCGCAGCTCGCGCACCACCTACGCCACCAGCAACGGCAGCGAAGCGCAGACCGCCAAGCAGACCCTGCACTACGCCCCCGACAGCAACCGCCTCGCCCAGCGCAGCACCAGCTACGCCGTCGAAGCCGATGCCGCCGGCAACTACACCCGCTACAGCCAGAGCCGCCGCTACACCTACGACGACCAGGGCCGCCTCAACGCCGTCACCGACGAGGCCGGCACGCCCATCGCCACCTACGCCTACAACGCCCTCGGCCAGCGCGTGCTCAAAGATGTGCAGCAAGGCACCGCCCACACGCCCTACACCTACCTCTACGGCCCCGACGGCCAGGTGCTCGGCCAGGTGCGCTACACCAGCAGCGGCAAGAAGAGCAAAGCCAGCTACTACGTCTGGCTCGACAGCCTGCCCATCGCCCAGATCGACCTCGGCTACGACGCTGCCGGCACCACCATTGCCAGCACCACCCTCACCTACCTGCACAGCGACCACCTCAACACCCCGCGCCTGGCCACCAACCAGGGCGGCAACCTGGTGTGGAGCTGGCAGAGCGATGCATTCGGTGTGGGGCAACCCAACACCTATGGCAGCAACATCGATGTGATCCTGCGCTTCCCGGGCCAAGTCGCCGATGCGCACAGTGCGCTCTACTACAACTACTTCAGGGACTACGATCCGGAGACCGGGCGGTATGTGGAGAGTGATCCGATTGGGTTGGATGGGGGATTAAATACCTATGGATATGTAGAAGGTAATCCCCTGGGCTACTTCGATGCGTATGGTTTAACAGCTGAAGGAAACCATAAACTTGATCAAGCACAAGTAGACCGAATCAAAGAGCAATTAAAAGACCCAAACCTCGACAAAAAAACTAGAAACGCACTGCAGAAAAAGCTAAAAACTCATGAAAAAGCTATGGGGGAGAGAGGTAGTCGAAAATCCAAGGGGGGAAAGATCAGATCTATTCGCGGCCCACTTATTCACATCGAACTTGCATGCATCGCTGGCGCAGCTCCTTGTGCACTGTGCGAAGAGCTTAACTTCCCTAATCCCAACTGCCCTGTAGATCTACGGTGTGAAGAAGAACACAACACTCCAGCGTCACATGCTCAAGCCTCCCCTTCATTTCCGGGCTGGAGCTCACCTACGCGCCCAGACATCATTGACCTAGGCCAACAATGACTAGTTTTGTAGATAGGTTAGCCGGCGAAGGCAACGTGCTAAGTCGACGAAGCGATATCGTAGTGCGGGTAGCGCGAGGATTGTGGAGTGAATATGAGTCGCAATCGGCGCGGTCGAATGCCCCCTTTGTAAGGATAAGACTCATATCCCTAGCCTGACAACAGCACTTACTCCATCTCGGAGCTAGCATGCGAAGTCAATAACAAAATACGAGTTATGTGATAGTTCAAATATATGAAAAAGAAACATTAGGAGGCCACATGCCTTGGTACGCTATAAGAAATGTATATCTCTTTGGGAAGAAAGAGGATGGAAAAAATATTTTTGAAGAGCGCACAGTCTGTTTTGAAGCGCCGGACCTTGAAACAGCCTACCTAAAAGGTGAACAGGAAGCAGTTGAATATGCAGAATGCTGCGGATTTGAATCTCACCCTGAGCAAGCTTGCTTTTTACAAGATGGAGAGTCTTTGATAGATGGCTATGAGGTCTGGTCTGAACTTTATGAATCAGAGAAAGATCTAGCCACATTTTATGCTGACAGGTATACAGCATATGAATATAAGCCTTGACTTTAGGGCAAACAATTATCAAGCGTGCGAATCGAAGCTCACCTCAATTTCCTGCCGCCGGTTGAGACGACAACAGCATGGCTTGGGTTGCGACCACAACATTACTCAACGAGTTACCTCTTCGACTAACCCGCCTCAGTTGCTGTCGGGATTTGAGTTGTGTTTGCGTCGAATGAGGCAATGCTCAGCCATTGATCGCATATTACTGTCACCAGCCCCCCAGCAGGCCGCTCTGACCACGGTTTCAGGTTGTACCAGCACGGCGTTCAAGTTGGTGCAGCGCCTACAACCTAGCCTGTACTAATGCGATTTCACACTGCCAACCACTGGCATGGGCACCTATTTACGCAGTAGCACCTCCTCGACAATCGATGCCTCAGAAGACTAAAAATAGAGTTCTCAAAATTAATAAATCACTATACACATGCATAACAGCAGGCATCTCCGCCCTGTGTTTTTTGTTGTGGAAATTTACAGATGAGAAAAATCCAGAATTCATTGCATTAGTGGTATTTTTTTCGATTTTAGCGGCAAAATTTTTCTCCCCAAATCGAAATTTAGCCTTGGGTTTAACCAGAATAAAATCCTATGACTGGATAACTGCAATAGGTTTCTCTGGGGCACTTGCATACACCGCAAGCAACGAATCACTCAAAACAGCTCTGATGCTTTTTGGGGTGCTATTTATTTTCGCCATATCATGCGTGATTCGGATCAGGAGGTAATCAATAAACTTTGATCAGTGCAGTTTAAAGGCAAGATGCATTGAAGGGCTTCATGAGAAGGGATGGCCACGCGTAGCCCGGCGAATAGATACTGACTATATCCCCTTGCCCTCCCGCCCCCTCCTCCCTATCCTGCCCCGGCCACGGTCAATCCCGTGGCCGGGTTTGACAGCCCGAAACTAACGGGCGCGAATGCGCCACGACGTGCATGCGAGAAACAGCGAATGTTTTTTGCAGGCATCGGTACGCATGCAGCTTTCATAGCTGCTCTGCTCTATGGCAGATCGCGCGGGGAGACCTTCGCGGTCTGCCGGTTCCCGTTAGCCGGTCTGTCAACCCCGCGCGGTCTGCCACCCTTCGATTGACAGCGAATTGGTGCCAGCTCCTGACCCCATAACGGAGAACCACCATGCACGAAGCTTATGTCCCTCTTGCTCACCCCCTCCACGTATCCACAAAGGAGGCCTCGGCATGAACAGCGCCCCTCTAATCGATTACAAGGAGCAACGCATCCAGCAGTTGGTCGACCACCTCGACACGCGACTGCACACCACCCAGGTGATGGCGGAGTTGCTCCTGGATTTCGCAGCCTTGCGCGACGGCGCTGACTACCCCTACCTCAGCCGATACCGGGAAGGGGCCTTGATGGACGCGATGGTTCACCTGTCGCGCAACAACTATGAGGACTTCTGCAAACTGGCGGAGTTGGCGCAGTTGCCGGGTAAATAGCCGGGACCCCGTCCCATCTACCTGAGGATTCGCCTGGAGCAACCGTGTTGCTCCAGGCGATACAGCCCGACCGTACATGGAGGTCGCCATGTCACTCGTTTCGCTCACTATTTCCGAGAAGGTCGCCCAGTACCTGGCCAGCCTGGCCAAGGCCACTGGCCGCAGTGAAGACTCCCTGGCGGAGGAAGCGCTGTGGCAATACCTGCACCGTGAAGTCTGGCAACTGGCGGAAACAGAGCGCGCCTTGAAGGAGGCTGATGCCGGCGACTTCGCCAGCGATGAGGAGGTGCAGGCCGTACTGGAGAAATGGTCCGGCGATGCATATTGAGTGGCTGGGTCACTTTGCCGACGCGCCGACCACCGGCCACCCCTCCTCCACGGATTCAGGCCTCTCTCACAGAATTCCCTCCCCAGCTCCCCCGATAATCGCGGCCTCAAGTACAACCCGATCCCCCACCCATCCGCTGCCGCCGGCAGCCGATGGAATGAGCCCGACAGGACGCACCATGGCCAACGCCCCGAGCCCCGCTCTCGCCGCAATCGATTACGACCGCATCCAGGCCCTGCTGAACTCGGAGTACGTGGAAGAGCACTTCCACGCGTACATCGAAGGCAATGACAACGACGAGTGGGTGACCCTCGAACTGGACGATGGCGAGGAGACGGAGGCGTTCGTCGTGTTCGACCAGCACCGCATCCGCGTCGCGGTGGAGAATTTCGACAGCCCGGCCGCCAGGAACGGGCACAGCGACCACCGCCACTACATCTTCAAGCTGGTGGACCACGAGACCCGCGAATACGAGGTGCGCTACCAGCCCGTCGAGGTGGATGCAGAGGGCGAGGACACGCTCGATACCTTCCCCATCGCCGAGCAGAGCGCGGCGATCCAGGAAAGCGCCGTGAAGCACTTCGAGGCGCTGGAGGCCTACATCGCCGCCAAGGACGAGCAGCTGACCAACATCAAGGCCAACCTGCCGCCGGCGATGATCCTCAACGTGCTGGGCAACATGGATTCCTTCGATGCGCTGAAGTCGGAGTTCGAGGAAATGGCCGCCGCAGCCTTCGTCGACACCTATCGCCTGGACCCGGAGTTCAGCGAACTGGTGAACGACGACCGCATGCCCCGCTCCTACTCGGCCTGCATGGACCGCACCGAGCCCTCGATGACCGACCAGGACTGGGAGAACATCGAGAACCACACCGCCTCCGCCTACTTCATCGTGCGCAACATCTTCTCCGAGCGGACGCGCATCTCCGTGGCGATGGTGACCGCGCGCTGCCTGGGCAACCTGATCGACAAGGGCATGATCACCGCCGCCAAGATCGAGACCGCCGGCCTCGCCCATGGCCTCGTGCGCTGGCGCGAGCTGATCACCCAGATGACCGACGCGGTGGAGCAGCGCGACCAGAAGGCCATGCTGCTGGCCCTGTACAAGATGTTCGTGCGCAAGCCCATCAGCGACGACGACAAGCTCTACACCTGCGGCATGCAGAACCTGGGGCTGCCGGACTTCGTGATCGCCTTCGGCGAGGATGCGGAGCCGTCGGAGCAGGAGCAGATCGACTCGGTCGCGCGCTTCGAGAAGGCCTTCCTGGCGACCTTCGGCCTGGAGGAAGCCAGCGAGCCGCTCACTCCCTACAAGAAGCGCCCCGACTTCGGCTACAAGCTCGGCGACCTGCGCCACAACCCCTTCGGCTATACCCTGATCGGCTGAGTCGGCGCCTTCGGCCATGCAACGAGCCCGCTCCGTGGAGCGGGCTTTTTTTCGGCTGCCAGCGACTCCACTCCGGTGCTCGCCGGATCGGCCTACCAACCCGGCCGATACCCCACCCAGCCCCTGAAGGTGAAGCCGGCGTAGAACAGCTCGACGCCCTCGAAACCGGCCTGGCGTAGCAGCGCCTCATCCTGCTCGGGCGAGAGCAGCGGCAAACGTTCGCTGATGGCCACAATCGCACTCCCGGCCTGGGCGGCGGGAACCCCGGATGCCGTGGCGAAGGCTGCGTAGCGCCTCAGCCAGCGCGTACGTTCCCCAAGCGGTTGCGCAACGCTGTGGTGGGCGACCACCAGCGGCGCGCCGGGCTTCAGGCGCAGCAGCAGCTCCCGGAGCGTGCGCAGGCGCTCTTCCTCCGGCAGGAAATGCAGCGTGAGCAGGCAGGTGGCGCCGTCGAAGGGCTCAAGGGAAGTCGATTCGATATACCCCTCGTGCAGGTCCACGCGCGCCTCGAGCTCGCCCAGGGTCTGGCGGGCCAGGGCGAGCATGTCCGCCGACGGGTCCACCCCGACGAAGCGCCAGCCGAGCTGCGCCTCGGCGAACACCTTCAGCTCCAGGCCACCACCAGCGCCGAGCACCAGCACCCGGCCCTGCGCAGGCACCCGCTCGGCCAGCAGAATGCTCGCCATCCGCTGCAAGGCATGGAACCCGGGCACCTGGCGGACAGGCCCCTCCGCGTAGCGGGCGACGGCCTGCGGGTCGGAAAACGCTTGCATGGGCGCCTCCACCATCAGTGGCTGTCGAAGATCAGTGACTGGTGCGCGGCGGCACCGGCCAGGGTCCCATCGCCCACTGCCAAGGGCACCGAGCCGCCCATCCGCGCCGCATCACCGCAGGCGTAGACGCCCCTGACGCTGGTCGCCTTCATCGCGTCGGTGCGGATGATCCGGCCGTAGAAGCCCTCGTCGAACTCGCAGCCCAGCATCTGCGGCAGCGAGCTGGCGACATCGATGCGGGTGGGCACGAACAGCCCGTCCAGGCTGATCACCCGCCCGTCGTGCAGCACCACATCCAGCTCGCCGTCGATACTGCGTACGGGCTCGTGCTCCAGCGTCACGCCGCGCGCGGCGAGCTTGGCCAGTTGTTCCGCGTCGGGCTCGAACGCCTCATTGAGGAACAGCGTCGTGCTGCCCCAATCCGGCAGCAGCAAGGCCAGGTGCATGGACATGGCCGAGGTGGCGATGACGCCGATCCGCCCTTGCTGCAGCTCGTAGCCGTGGCAGTAGGGGCAATGGAACACCCGGCTGCCCCAACGCTCGGCCAGGCCGGGAATCTCGGGGAGCTGGTCGACGACACCGCCCGCGAAGATCAGCCGGCGCGCCTCGCGCGGTTCCTCGCCCTCGATCTCGACACGGAAACCCCGCGCCGTCAGCGCAACGGCGACGGCCTTGCCGGTGAGCCACTCGACCGTCTCGTAGGCCATTACCTGCTCGCGCGCCTGGCTGGCGATGGCACCGGGCGCGTTGCCATCCTGGGTCAGGAAGCCATGTGAGTGGGCGGCGAAGCGGTTACGCCGCAGCCCCTCGTCCACCACCAGGATGCGCCGGCGCGCCCGCGCCAGGGGCATGGCCGCCGACAGGCCCGCATAGCTACCGCCGATGATGATCACGTCGTACTGCATCGCTGCTCTCCTCCGTTGCTCGCCGGCATCCGGGCCTCGGAATGGCCGGCTGATAGTCATGAAACTTTTAGAGCTACATGATAGAGCGAGGATTTTTTATCACGCAACTTATAAAGTGGCGTCATTCATTCCACCTGACGCAAGGCGCAACAGAGGCAACTCGATGAGAAAGGACAGCAGGCTCTCCCGCATGCTCCACGTGCTGCTGCACATGGCCCGCCACGACCAGCCCTTCACCTCGGAGCAGATCGCCCGGATGCTGGACACCAACCCAGTGGTCGTCCGCCGCACCATGGCCGGCCTGCGCCAGGCGGGCTACGTAAGCTCCGAAAAAGGCCACGGCGGCGGCTGGAGCCTGGCCGGCGACCTGGAAACCATCACCCTGCTGGACATCCACAACGCGGTCGGCGGCCCCAGGATCTTCGCCATCGGCATCGAGAACGAAACCCCGGAATGCGCCGTCGAGCGCGTGGTCAACGCCGCCCTGGAAGACGCCCTGAACCAGGCCGAAGCGCTGCTCATCGACCGCCTCGGCGCCATCACCCTGGCGGAGCTGGCACGCGACTTCGACGTGCTGTGCAAGGCGAGCGGCTGGGGCGTCGAGGGGCGACACCAGGAGTGATGTCTAGAGCGGGCGACTGAACTCGCCCCTACAATTCGGCGCCCGGCACTTCCGTCGATAGCCAGGCCGCAAGAACGATCAAATCCCCCCTTTGCTCCCCTGCTAACGTCGCCCCGTCTTCAAGGAGCCCCTATGCCAAGCATCGAGAAAGTCCTGTGGTTCATCGAAACGGAGCTGGGCTCCGAGCTGGATCTCGGGCATGTCGCGCGCCAGTTCGGCCTGTCGCCTTTCGCCCTGTCGCGGTTCTTCTCGATGGCGACGGGCTGGTCGGTGATGCGCTACATCCGCGCGCGCCGGTTGAGCCAGGCGGCGCTGGCATTGGGCGAGAGAAAGCGCGACATCCTCGATATCGCGCTGGATGCCGGCTACGGCTCCCATGAAGCCTTCACACGTGCCTTCAGCGACCTGTTCGGCGTAACGCCCCGGCAGGTTCGCGAACAGGGGCACGGGAACCTGTCACTGGTGGAGCCTTTGCGCATGAAAGAAATGAGCTTCGTGGAACTGTCCGAACCCCGTTATGAAACCCGTGCCGAATTCATCATCGCCGGCCTGGGCGAACGCTTCACCTTCGACCGCAACGAAGGCATCGTCGGCCTGTGGCAGGCCTTCGTGCCTTATCTGGGCAACATCCCCGGGCAAACCAGCTACGTCACCTACGGGCTGTGCTGCAACCCGGGCGAGGACGGCAGCTTCGAATACATCGCCGGCGTCGAGGTGCCCCGTACCGAGGGCCTACCGCCCGCCCTGCGCCATTTCAAGGTGCCCCGGCAGGACTACGCCGTGTTCCGCCACCTGGGCCACATCTCGACCATCCACCAGACCTTCCTCACCATCTTCAACAAGTGGCTGCCCGAGTCCGAGTACGTCTTCGCCGACGCCCCGGAATTCGAGCAGTACAGCGCCGATTTCGATCCGATGGAGGGGACGGGGTTCGTGGAGGTATGGGTGCCGGTGGTGCGGCGCGGGTAGCGCCCTACCCCACCCGCAACCAGATCACCGAGGCATCGTCGCTGGCCTTGAAGCGCGGGTAGCGCAGGCAGGCGGCGTCTTCGAGTTCGATGCGGCGCAGTTCGGCGGCCAGGGGCAGCAGGCCGCTTTCCAGCACGCGGGCCACCAGGGTGGCGGCGTCGTAGTGGCGGTAGGTGTCGAACAGCGCGGCGAAGCCATCGGTCATCAGCAACAGGTCGTCGCCCCTGGCCAGCGGCGCGCGGGCGTAGTGCATGCCGGCCTTCGCCTGCTCGGCGTCGACGCTCAGTACCGCCTTGGGGCGTTCGCGGGCGGCGCGGCGGTCGGCCAGCACGTGGGCGCTGCGCACGTTGTCGGCACCGGTGCCCGGGCCCAGGGCCGCGGCTTCGGCCTGTTCGGTGTCGCGGTTCGGCTCGGGGGTGAGGAAGGCGACGCCGCTGGCGCTGCGGTGGATGACGACGCAGTCGCCGAGATGGCCGCAGGCGAGGCTTTCGCCCTCGATGGCCACGGCGGCGAGCGAGGCGCGGGGCAACTCCCAGTGGGCGACCGGCTCGCGCTGGCGGTCACGCGCATAGTCCGTGGCGACGCGGTCGAACACCCCGTTGCACAGTTCCGCCAGCGGGCCCGAGGCGCTGGCGAACGCGCGATGGGCCGCGCCGGCCAGCCAGGCCGCGCCGCCGCGCTCACCCATCAGCCCCGGCTCGCCGAGGTCGGTAGCGCCGTCGATGACCCAGGCATGCTGCTCGGCGCTGCCGATGCGGTCGTCGTTCGGAACCGAGTTCTTGCCCGCGAGGCTGAGGGTCTGGATCAGGTCGAAATGCATGGGGGTCCCTTCAATGGCCAGGCTGAATCAGCGTCGCATTCTAGCCTTCGCCCATTCCGAACAGGACAGGAAACACACGAATCAGGGCCGATAGCCCTGCCCCAGCAGCCAGCCCTGCACCTTGCGCCGCGCCTCGGGCGCCAGGCCCGCCAGCGCCTCGGCCAGTTGCCCGGCGTGCAACGCCTGGATGATGGGCGCGAGTGCAATGCCGTCCAGGTGCCAGATGCCCAGGGGCTGATCGGCGGTGACCACCACCTCCCGTTCCTCGATCAGGTCGCCCTGGATCACGGGCGCGCGCGCAACACGCAGCTGGTTGATATCGGCCGGTGCGTGCAGTGGCTCGGCATCCGGCCAGGTGCTGCGCTCCCGCCAGAACGGCTGCTCGGCCCAGCGCCGTTCCAGGGCGTAGAAGTCGCGGCCGGTGCGGGCGAAGCGCAGGAACAGCTGCTCCACCCGCTGCTGGTGGAAGCGCCGGGCCAGTGCGATGCGTTCCGGCCGCTGCAGCAGGGTGTTGATCACCGCCGGCGCCTGCAACGCCGAAGACAGGGACTGGAAGATGCCGTTGCCCGAGAGCGGGTCCACCGCCATGGCGGCATCGCCCACCCGCAGCCAATCCACGCCGACGGCCTCGTTGAAGAGGATGGCGGTGCTGCTGCGGGCATGCAGGTCGGCCGGCTGCAACGCGGCCTCGCCGAACAGTTCGCGCACCAGGGTGGATTCGCCGCGCCGCACCGCGCACCAGGCCGGCAGGTGCTCCTTGGGTGGCAGGCCTTGGGCGTCGCGGGTGATCTGCCAGTAGCAGCGCCCGTCTTCCCGCCGTGCCATCCAGGCCCAGCCGTCGGCCAGGCTTTCCAGCGCCGAGCCGGGGCGGCCCGGCGCATCGCGCCAGGTATTGAGCAGGCTGAGGGTTTCCGGGCCACGCAGGCGCCCCCCCGCCAGCGGTGCCTGGCGACCCCGGGCCTCTACCAGGAAGTCCGCACGCAACGGCGCGCCGCCGTCGAGATGCACGAGGTGCCCACGCTCCAGCGGCTCGACCCGCAGCACCCGCGCTTCCTGCACCGCGATACCGGCAGCGGCCAGGTCCTCGCGCAGCGCCGCATCGAAGCGCGGGCGATCCAGCAGGCATTCCTGGTTGATCGACTGGCTGCCAGCGCCCCAGGCAACCCGCCGTGGCGACGGCGCATCGGCACAGGCCAGCGCATGGGTGAGGCCAGCATGACGCAGGCCTTCGAGCACCCGTTGCGACACGCCCTCCAGCGCCGCGAAACGCCGCCACTCGGTGACCACCCGCACCGGGTAGCCCAGCCGCTTCAGCCCCAGGGCGACCGCCGCCCCCGCCGGGCCGGCGCCGAGCACGACGACCTCAGCCATGGCGACGCTCCGGCCCGGTGAAGGCGGCACCGTCGTGCAGCCAGCGCAACACCGCCTCGCGGCCGGCGCCAGGGTGCTCGCGCAGGTAGGCCGCAATGGTTCCGCTCAGCGCAGCGCAGGCCATGCTGGCGCCGGCCGCGCCATTGGCGGCGCGGACATGGGCACCGAAATCGGCCTGGGGGCTGCTCAGCCAGGACCACTGCCCGGGCGCGCAGCGGGCATCACCGGTGATGCGGATCACCCCCGGGTAGCCGGCCGGGTAAACCGGAGCGCCCTGGGCGGGGCTGGAAGCGCAGAGCAGCACACCGGCGCTCTGCACCAGCGCGCAGGCTTCGCGCAGCACGGGGCGGTCATTGCGCAGGCCAAGGCTCATGTTGATCAACGCCACGCCCTGCTCCGCCAGCCAGTACAGGGCGGCGGCGACCTGCAACGGGCTGGTCTGCCAACGCTCGCCGAAGACCTGCGCCATGCAGATGCGCGCCGGCGCGCTGGGTGGGCAGATGGCATCCAGCACCAAGGGGCCGTGGCCGAGGGAATCGGGCTGCGCCTCGCCTTCCTGCAGCTCGCCGCCCTCCAGCCAGAAGCGTCGGGCCAGCGTCACCCGCGCGGCCTGCTCGGGGGCGAAGCCGCTGTCGATGATGCCGATGGCCCGCTCAGTGCCCATGGCTCACCGGCTCCAGGCGCTGCAGGCGGCCCTGCTCCAGGCGGAAGGCGAGATCGGCTTCGGCCAGGGTGGAGGGGCGATGGCTGATGAGGATGCGCGTACGCCCGGCGAAGAGCTGGTCGATGGCGGCGATCACGTCGCGCTCGGTGGCTTCGTCCACCGCCGAGGTGGCCTCGTCCAGCACCAGGATCAGCGGGTCCTGCAGCAACGCGCGGGCGATGGCGATGCGCTGCTTCTGCCCACCGGAGAGCTGCTGGCCGCGCTCGCCCAGCGGGTTGTCCAGCCCCAGGGGCAGGGACGCGATCAAGCCGTCGAGACGGGCCAGCCGCGCCACCTGCTCGACGGCTTCGCGGCTGGCATCGGGGGCGGCGTAGGCGAGGTTCTCCGCCAGGGTGCCGCGGAACAGCACGATGTCCTGGCTGACCACGGCGATGCGCCGGCGCAGGGCCAGCAGGTCCAGTTCGCGCAGGTCGGCGCCATCCAGCAGGATGCGGCCCCGGTCCGGGTCGTAGAAGCGTTGCAGCAGGTCGATCAGGGTGGACTTGCCGACGCCCGACGCCCCGCTGATGGCCACCTTGAGGCCGGCGGGGATATCCGCCTCCACGCCATCGAGCAACAGGCCGGCACGCTGCTCGTGGGCAAAATGCACGCCCTCCAGGCGCAACGCGCCGCGGCCCTCCGGCATCGGCTGCGGCGCGTCGCTCTGGCGCACCGTCACCGGCTCCTGCTGCAGCTCCATCACCCGGCCGAGGCTCACCGTCATGCGCTGCAGCGCGACGTAGAGCCCGAGCAGGCTCTGCACCGGCCCCACGGCCATGCCCAGGTAGGTGGAAAAGGCGATCAGCGCGCCCAGTTGCCAGGTGCCCTGGATCACCCAGTAGCCACCGATGAGAAAGGCGCAGGCGCGGGACAGCGAGGTGAGCGTGCCGGGCACCGCGTGGGTGAAGAACTCGGTGACCTGCACCCGCAGCAGCTGGCGCATGTAGCCCTGCCCGAGCCCTTCCAGGCGCCGCGCCTCGCGCTGCTGGGCACCGGCGGCCTGGATGAATTTCATCGCCGGCAGGGTTTCCACCAGGAAGGACGACACGTCCGCCGAGCGCTCGCGCAGGCTGCGCACCTCGCGCTCCACCTTGCGCCGCATCCAGCGCAGCCAGAGCACCTCGATGGGGATCAGCAGCGCCAGCAGCAGCGACAGCTGCCAGGACAGCATCAGCATCAGCGCCACCGCGCCGACCAGGCCGATGACGCTGGAGACGGCGGAGAACAGCGAGTCAACGGCGAAGCGCTGGATCTCCGCCACGTCGCCATCGAGCCGGGACAGGATGTCGCCCAGGCGCTTGCGCCCGAAGAAGGCCGGCGACAGGCGCTGCAGGTGGCGATAGAGGTCATCACGCAGGGCGAAGAGGACGCGCCCCGAGAGCCGCGTGTGCAGGTAGCGGTTGATACCCGACAGCGCCGTGCCGAGCAGGCCGACCAGGATCATCGCCAGGGCCACCTGCACCAGGGTGCCGAAATCCCGGGCCAGCAGGCCGTCGTCGATCAGCGTCTTGGTCAGCCAGGGCTGCGCCAGCACCAGCAGGCTGGCACAGAGGGACAGCCCCAGCAGCACGGCGATGGCCCGGCCGTGGGGGCGGACGAAGCCGTAGAGCCAGGCCAGGGCGCGGCGCAGCAGGTCGGGGTCGTTGGCGTCGACGAGCTTGAGCAGGAGGCGGGTCATGTGATCACCCGCAGGCCCGTACAAGAACAATGTGCTCCTGCATGGAACAGACTCATCCCCTCAGCGGCTTCAGCTTGCGATACAGCGTCGCGCGGCTGATGCCCAGGGCGTCGGCCGCGGCGGAGACATTGCCCTGGTGGCGTTCCAGGGCGCTACGGATCAGCTCCAGCTCGTTCTCGCGGATGCTGCCGGGCTGGCGGCGGCTGCTGGTCAGCTCGTCCAGCAGGCTGTCGGTGAGGTGGTCCAGGCCCAGCGTCCGTTCGCCGGGCTCGCGCATGGCCAGGGCCGAGCGCAGCACCATTTCCAGCTGGCGGATGTTGCCCGGCCAGTCGTAGCCGGTGAGCAGCTCGGCAAGGTCCTTGTCCAGGCTCATGCCGGGCTCGCCGAGGCGCGCCAGCACCTCGGCGATCAGCGCCGCCAGGTCATCGCGCTCACGCAGGGACGGCAGGCGCAGGCTGACGCCATTGACCCGGTAGTAGAGGTCTTCGCGGAACTGCCCGCCCTGCACCAGGCGCTGCAGGTCGCGGTGGGTGGCGCAGATTACGGCGATGTCCAGCTCCTGCTCCTCGCCGGCGCCCAGGGGCGCGACGCGGCGTTCCTGCAGCACGCGCAGCAGGCGCGCCTGAAGGGCCAGGGGCATGTCGCCGATCTCGTCGAGGAACAGCGTGCCGCCCTGGGCCTGCATCACCCGGCCGACCATGCCGCCCTTGCGCGAGCCGGTGAAGGCGCCCTCGCGGTAGCCGAAGAGTTCGGATTCGATCAGCCCTTCGGGGATCGCCGCGCAGTTCACCGCGACGAAGGGCTTGCCCGCCCGCGCACTGGCCTGGTGCAGCGCACGGGCGACCACTTCCTTGCCGGTGCCGGTTTCGCCCAGCAGCAGCACCGGCAACTCGCCGGCCAGCCCCTGGCGGGCCATGCGCAGGGCACGGGCCAGGCGTGCGTTGCCGCCGGCCAGGGCGTCCAGCTCCGGCGCGGGCGTGGCGCTCGGCCTGGCCGGTGCCACCGGGGCGACACCGATATGCCGGGGCAGCTGCAGGGCACGGAAGAAGAACTCGCCGCGCGGGGTCTGCACGCTGCTCACGCCGCCTTGCAGCAGGCGCGCGAGGAAGCCCGAGGCGCGGGCGCCGAGCAACTCCTCACAGCTGTGGCCCACCAGCGCCTGGCGCTCCACCCGCAGCAGGTGGCAGGCCTGGTCGTTGGCGGCCAGCAGTTCGCCATCCAGGCTCAGGGCCAGCAGGCCGTGCCAGGCGGAGCCGAGGTACTGCGGGCGTGAATGGAAGGCCAGCACCAGTTGCTGCGGGTAGCTGAGGCCGAACAGGCGGCTCTCGATATTGCCGGCCGCCAGCAACAGCGTGGCGAAGCTGTCGCGGGGCTCGGCCAGGTGCCCTTCGCGGGTCAGGTCGATGACGCCGACCACCCGGCCGTGGGGGTCCTTGAGGGGCACCGAGGTGCAGGCGAAGCGGCTGAGGCGGTCGAGGTAATGCTCGCCGCTGTTGATCAGGGTCGGTCGGCCCTCGATCACGGCGGTGCCCAGGGCGTTGGTACCGCGCAGGGACTCGCTCCAGCAACTGCCCGGGCGCAGGTCGCGCAGGCCGGCGAGCTGCAGGGCGTCGGTCTGCCCCTCGATGGCCAGCACGTTGGCCTGGGCGTCGCCGAGTATCACCAGGCCGCCCTGCCCCTGCTGGCGCACCAGGTATTCGAGTTCGGGGGTGGCGGCGCCGATCAGCAGGCGGTTGCCCGCCAGCAGCAGGTCGAGGTCGCGCAGCTGCTCGATGCCCGCGCCGTCGCCTTCCAGGCAGTCGAGCCCGTGGCCGAGGCTGCGCCGCCAGGAGGCGTCGATCTCCTCGCGCAGCACGCCATCAGGGAGGTCGCCTTCGTTCTGCAAACGCAGGCGGGCGAGGCGGGATTGCCGCAGGACATCGTCATTTCTTGTTATTCGCATGTCATTCGTACTCCAGCGCCCTCCTCGCCTGCCCTCTCGTGGGGAAGCCGGCGGCAGGGTCGCCCAGAATGTCTACACCCGCCTTCCGGCGCCGTAAAGAGTCGTGTCGTCCGTTGGCATGGCGAGCAATCTTCGCGCCAGAAGAGGCCAGCGGAACGACCGTGACGAGCGTTGACAGGCAGGTTCGCACAGGTTTACGTTAACGTAAAGGTAAACACAGCCGAGCCCTTTTCCATGTCCAAGACCTACAGCATTTCCGACCTCGCCCGCGAACTGGATGTGACCACCCGCGCCATCCGCTTCTACGAGGAGCAGGAGATGCTCTTCCCCGAACGCCGGGGCCAGGAACGCATCTACAGCCCCAAGGACCTGGTGGCGCTGAAGCTGATCCTGCGCGGCAAGCGCATCGGCTTCTCCCTGGCCGAGTGCAAGGAGCTGATCGACCTCTACGACCCGAGCAGCGGCAACCGCAAGCAGCTGGAGACCTTCATGGAGAAGATCGCCGCCCGCCGCGCGCAGCTGGAACAGCAACTGCTCGACATCCAGCAAATGCAGCTGGAGCTGGACACCGCCGAGGAACGCTGCCTGGCCGCCCTCGCCGAAACCAAGAAACAGGGCGCCAGCGCCTGACCCGACAACCCGTTTCCCGACAATCACAAGCACAGGTGGAACCATGACTTACCCGAGCCTGAACTTCGCCCTCGGCGACACCATCGACATGCTGCGCGAGCAGGTGCAAGCCTTCGTCGCCGCCGAACTGGCGCCCCGCGCGGCCCAGGTGGACAGCGACAACGCCTTCCCCATGGACATGTGGAAGAAGTTCGGCGAGATGGGCCTGCTCGGCATCACCGTGCCCGAGGAGTTCGGCGGCGCGGGCCTGGGCTACCTGGCCCACGTGGTGGCCATGGAGGAGATCAGCCGCGGTTCCGCCTCGGTCGCCCTCTCCTACGGCGCCCACTCCAACCTGTGCGTCAACCAGATCAACCGCAACGGCACCGCCGAGCAGAAGCACAAGTACCTGCCCAAGCTGATCAGCGGCGAGCACGTCGGCGCCCTGGCCATGAGCGAGCCCAACGCCGGCTCCGACGTGGTCTCCATGAAGCTGCGCGCCGACCGCAAGGGCGACCGCTTCGTGCTCAACGGCAGCAAGACCTGGATCACCAACGGCCCCGACGCCAACACCTACGTGATCTACGCCAAGACCGACCTGGAGAAGGGCCCACACGGCATCACCGCCTTCATCGTCGAGCGCGACTGGAAGGGGTTCTCCCGCAGCAACAAGTTCGACAAGCTCGGCATGCGCGGCTCCAACACCTGCGAGCTGTTCTTCGATGACGTGGAAGTGCCGGAGGAAAATATCCTCGGCGTACTCAATGGCGGCGTCCGGGTGCTGATGAGCGGGCTCGACTACGAGCGCGTGGTGCTCTCCGGCGGCCCCACCGGGATCATGCAAGCGTGCATGGACGTGGTGGTGCCCTACATCCACGACCGCAAGCAGTTCGGCCAGAGCATCGGCGAGTTCCAGCTGATCCAGGGCAAGGTCGCCGACATGTACACCCAGCTCAACGCCAGCCGCGCCTACCTCTACGCCGTGGCCCAGGCCTGCGACCGTGGCGAGACCACCCGCAAGGACGCCGCCGGGGTGATCCTCTACACCGCCGAGCGCGCCACCCAGATGGCCCTGGACGCGATCCAGATCCTCGGCGGCAACGGCTACATCAACGAATTCCCCGCCGGCCGCCTGCTGCGCGACGCCAAGCTCTACGAGATCGGCGCCGGCACCAGCGAGATCCGCCGCATGCTGATCGGGCGCGAGCTGTTCAACGAAACCAAGTAAACGAACTAGCTGGAAGCCAGAAGCTGGAAGCCGGACGCATGCACTGCCCTCTTCCAGCCTCCCGCTTCCGGCGTCAAGCCCGCGGAGCCCCGAATGACCATTCTCACTACACAGCTGAATCCGCGTTCTCCCGACTTCGCCGCCAACGCCGCGGCCATGGGCGAGCAGGTCGACGCGCTGCGCGAGCTGCTGGCGCGCGTCCATGAAGGCGGCGGCGCCAAGGCCCAGGAACGCCACACCTCGCGCGGCAAGCTGTTGCCCCGCGAGCGCATCAACCGCCTGCTCGACCCCGGCTCGCCCTTCCTCGAGATCGGCCAGCTGGCCGCCCACGAGGTGTATGGCGAGGACGTGCCCGCCGCCGGCGTGGTGGCCGGCATCGGCCGCGTGGAAGGCGTCGAATGCATGATCGTGGCCAACGACGCCACGGTGAAAGGCGGCTCCTACTACCCGCTGACGGTGAAGAAGCACCTGCGCGCCCAGGCCATCGCCCGCGAGAACCGCCTGCCCTGCATCTACCTGGTGGACTCCGGCGGCGCCAACCTGCCGCGCCAGGACGAGGTCTTCCCCGACCGCGAGCACTTCGGCCGCATCTTCTTCAACCAGGCCAACATGAGCGCCCTGGGCATCCCGCAGATAGCCGTCGTCATGGGCTCCTGCACCGCCGGCGGCGCCTACGTGCCGGCGATGAGCGACGAAACCATCATGGTGCGCAACCAGGCCACCATCTTCCTCGCCGGCCCGCCGCTGGTGAAGGCCGCCACCGGCGAGGTGGTGAGCGCCGAGGACCTGGGCGGCGCCGACGTGCACTGCAAGACCTCGGGCGTGGCCGACCACTACGCCGAGGACGACGCCCACGCCCTGGCCCTGGCCCGGCGCAGCATCGCCAACCTCAACTGGCGCAAGCTCGGCCAGCTCAACCACCGCCAGCCGCTGCCACCGCGCTACGCGGCGCAGGAGCTGTACGGGGTGATCCCGGCGGACGCCAAGCAGCCCTTCGACGTGCGCGAGGTGATCGCGCGCCTGGTGGACGGCTCCGAGTTCGATGAATTCAAGGCCCTGTTCGGCACCACCCTGGTGTGCGGCTTCGCCCACCTCAACGGCTACCCGATCGCCATCCTCGCCAACAACGGCATCCTCTTCGCCGAGGCCGCGCAAAAAGGCGCGCACTTCATCGAACTGGCCTGCCAGCGCGGCATCCCGCTGCTGTTTTTGCAGAACATCACCGGCTTCATGGTCGGCCAGAAATACGAGGCCGGCGGCATCGCCAAGCACGGCGCCAAGCTGGTCACGGCCGTGGCCTGCGCCAAGGTGCCCAAGTTCACCGTGATCATCGGCGGCAGCTTCGGCGCCGGTAACTACGGCATGTGCGGCCGCGCCTACGACCCGCGCTTCCTGTGGATGTGGCCCAACGCACGCATCGGCGTGATGGGCGCCGAGCAGGCCGCCGGCGTGCTGGCCCAGGTCAAGCGCGAGCAGAGCGAACGCGCCGGGCAGGTGTTCAGCGCCGAGGACGAGGCGCGCCTCAAGCAGCCGATCCTCGACCAGTACGAGCGCCAGGGGCACCCCTACTACTCCAGCGCGCGGCTCTGGGACGACGGCGTGATCGACCCGGCACAGACCCGCGAGGTGCTCGCCATGGCGATCTCCAGCGCTCTCAACGCGCCGATCGAGCCGACCACCTTCGGTGTGTTCCGGATGTGAAAAAACCAGCCGCAAGCTGCCAGCCGCACGCTTCAAGAGACGCGGCTCGCACTTGCAGCTTGCCGCTTGAAACGTGCAGCTGGGGAATCCCATGACCGACTTCGACACCCTGCAACTGGAGTTCGCCGACAACGGCGTCGCCACCCTCTGGCTCAACCGCCCGGAGAAGAACAACGCCTTCAACGCCGGCATGATCCGTGAGCTGATCCTCGCCCTCGAAGCCGTCAAGAGCGCCGCCAACGTGCGCTTCCTGATGCTGCGCGGCCGGGGCCGGCACTTCTCCGCCGGCGCGGACCTGGCCTGGATGCAGGAGTCCGCGCGCCTCGACTACAACGCCAACCTGGACGACTCCCGCGAGCTGGCCGAGCTGATGTACAGCCTCTACCAGCTCAAGGTGCCCACACTCGCCGTGGTGCAGGGCGCGGCCTTCGGCGGCGCCCTGGGCCTGATCAGCTGCTGCGACATGGCCATCGGCGCCAGCGACGCGCAGTTCTCCCTGTCCGAAGTACGCATCGGCCTGGCCCCGGCGGTGATCAGCCCCTTCGTGGTCCAGGCCATCGGCGAGCGCGCCGCACGCCGCTACGCCCTCACCGCCGAACGCTTCAACGGTGAGCGCGCCCGCGAACTGGGCCTGCTCGCCGAGTGCTACCCGGCGGAGGAACTGGAACAGGCGGTGCAGGACTGGACCGCCAACCTGCTGCTCAACAGCCCCCAGGCCATGCGCGTGAGCAAGGAGCTGATGCGCGAAGTCGGCAGCGGTGCCCTCAGCCCCAACCTGCGCCGCTACACCGAGAACGCCATCGCCCGCATCCGCGTCAGCCCCGAAGGGCAGGAAGGGCTCAATGCCTTCCTGGAAAAACGCAAGCCGGGGTGGCAAACGAACAGCTAGAAGCTGGAAGCCCGAAGCCGGAAGCAATCGCAGCCAGCATTAGCCCCCAGCTCGCCAAAGGAGCAGAACAATGATTACAACCTTGCTGATCGCCAACCGTGGCGAAATCGCCTGCCGGGTGATGCGCACCGCCAAGGCCCTGGGCCTGACCACCGTGGCCGTGCACAGTGAAATCGATCGCCACGCCCGCCACGTGCGCGAGGCCGACATGGCGGTGAACCTGGGGGGCGCCAAGCCCTCGGAAAGCTACCTGCAGGCCGAGCGCATCATCGCCGCCGCCCAGGCCAGCGGTGCCCAGGCCATCCACCCCGGCTACGGCTTCCTCTCCGAGAACGCCGCCTTCGCCCGCGCCATCGAGGCCGCCGGCCTGGTGTTCCTCGGCCCGCCGGCCAGCGCCATCGACGCCATGGGCAGCAAGTCCGCCGCCAAGGCGCTGATGGAAGACGCCGGCGTGCCCCTGGTGCCCGGCTACCACGGCGAGGCCCAGGACCTGGAGACCTTCCGTACCGCCGCCGAGCGCATCGGCTACCCGGTGCTGCTCAAGGCCGCCGCCGGTGGTGGCGGCAAGGGCATGAAGGTGGTGGAGCGCGAAGCCGAACTGGGCGAAGCCCTGGCCTCCGCCCAGCGTGAAGCCCAGTCGGCCTTCGGCGACGCGCGCATGCTGGTGGAGAAGTACGTGCTCAAGCCACGCCACGTGGAAATCCAGGTCTTCGCCGACCGCCACGGCAATTGCCTGTACCTCAACGAGCGCGACTGCTCGATCCAGCGCCGCCACCAGAAGGTGGTCGAGGAAGCCCCCGCTCCCGGCCTGTCGCCGGAGCTGCGCCGCGCCATGGGCGAAGCTGCCGTGCGCGCTGCCCAGGCCATCGGCTACGTCGGTGCCGGCACCGTGGAATTCCTCCTCGACGAGCGTGGCGACTTCTTCTTCATGGAGATGAACACCCGCCTGCAGGTGGAGCACCCGGTCACCGAGGCCATCACCGGCCTGGACCTGGTGGCCTGGCAGATCCGCGTCGCCCGTGGCGAGGCGCTGCCCATCACCCAGGAGCAGGTGCCCCTGAACGGCCACGCCATCGAAGTGCGCCTCTACGCCGAAGACCCGCAGCAGGACTTCCTCCCCGCCAGCGGCCGCCTGGCCCTGTACCGCGAACCCGCCGCCGGCCCCGGCCGCCGGGTGGACAGCGGCGTCGCCGAGGGCGACGAGGTCTCGCCCTTCTACGACCCGATGCTGGCCAAGCTGATCGCCTGGGGTGAAACCCGCGAGGAAGCCCGCCAGCGCTTGCTGGCCATGCTCGACGAAACCGCCGTGGGCGGCTTCGCCACCAACCTGGCCTTCCTCCGCCGCGTGCTGGCCCACCCCGCCTTCGCCGCTGCCGAGCTGGACACCGGCTTCATCGCCCGCCACCAGGAGCAGTTGCTGCCCGCCCCCGCCGCGCGCCCGGAGCTGTTCTGGCAGGCCGCCGCCGAAGCCTTCCGCCAGGGCAGCGTCGCACGCCTGCGCGAGGACGACCCGCATTCGCCCTGGAGCCGCAACGACGGCTGGCGCCCCGGCCTGCCCAGCGAAACCGACCTGCATCTGGCCTGCGGCGACGAACGCCATCTGGTGCGCCTGCGCGGCACCGCGCCGAGCACCCTGCGCCTGGACGGCGAACGCCTGTGGCAGGAACAGGACGGCATCACCCGCCAGCGCCTGGCGATCCGCCGTGGCAACGCCCTCTACCTGGAATGGGACGGCGAGCTGCAACGCGTCGAGCAGGTCGACCCGGTGGCCGAGGCCCAGGCCGCCCACGCCCACCACGGAGGGCTGACGGCGCCCATGAACGGCAGTATCGTGCGCGTCCTGGTGGAAGCCGGCCAAGCCGTGGAAGCCGGCACCGCCCTGGTGGTGCTGGAGGCGATGAAGATGGAGCACAGCATCCGCGCGCCCCACGCCGGCACCGTCAAGGCGCTGTACTGCAGCGAAGGCGAACTGGTCGCCGAAGGCACCGCGCTGGTGGAACTGGAAGAAGCCTGACAGGGCACCGCTGGTGGACATGAAAAGCGATGTCCACTCTACCCATCCTACGCTCATAGCATTCCATGAGCCCGGCACTCGAACCCCATCAGGCCACGAACGCCGATGAATGAGAGAGAAGACGCGATGACGATTCCCAAGAAGGTCCGCCTGGTCGAAGTCGGCCCCCGCGATGGCCTGCAAAACGAGAAGCAACCCATCAGCGTGGCCGACAAGGTGCGCCTGGTGGACAACCTCTCCGCCGCCGGCCTCGACTACATCGAGGTGGGCAGCTTCGTCTCGCCCAAGTGGGTGCCGCAGATGGCCGGCAGTGCCGAGGTGTTCGCCGGCATCACCTACCGCCCGGGCGTCACCTACGCCGCCCTGGCACCGAACATAAAGGGCTTCGAGGCCGCCCTGGAGGCCGGGGTGAAGGAAGTGGCGGTGTTCGCCGCCGCCTCGGAGGCCTTCTCGCAGAAGAACATCAACTGCTCCATCGCCGAGAGCCTGGAGCGCTTCGTACCGCTGATGGACGCGGCGCGGGCCAACGGCATCCGCGTGCGCGGCTACATCTCCTGCGTGCTGGGCTGCCCCTACGAGGGCGAGGTGCCCGCCGAACAGGTGGCCGCCATCGCCGCCCAGCTGGACGCCATGGGCTGCTATGAAGTCTCCCTCGGCGACACCATCGGCACCGGCACCGCCGGCGCCACCCGCCACCTGTTCGAGGTGGTGGGCGCCAGGGTGCCGCGCGAGCGCCTTGCCGGGCACTTCCACGACACCTACGGCCAGGCCGTGGCCAACGTCCACGCCGGCCTTCTGGAAGGCATCGCCGTGTTCGACAGCTCCGTCGCCGGCCTCGGCGGCTGCCCCTACGCCAAGGGCGCCACCGGCAACGTCGCCACGGAAGACCTGCTCTACCTCATGAACGGCATGGGCATCGAAACCGGCATCGACATGGACCGCCTGGTGGACGCGGGCCAACACATCTGCGCCGTGCTCGGCAAGGAAAACGGCTCCCGCGTCGCCCGCGCGCTGCTGGCCAAGCGGAGCAGATAGTTCCGGTCTACTTGCCATTTTCAAAAATTAACGCTGGGGTCTCATCCACCCCACAGGCAACGATCTCTGCAACCAGGAAGGCGGAGCCAGTCCGCCACCTACCCGCTCCTGAATTTGCAGTTCAAGCGTTCGCATAGATTCCGCTCCCTATCGGCTAACCAAGGCCAAATAAATCCATCTGTTATCCCCGCTCCTTCGCGAAATTTTATTCGCCGCTTTTTGGCAATAAGAAACCGGGCCTGACGTGATCGAAAACAGCGGTCCTTTTAACGCCTATCGCTTCCCTCCTGAAAACTCCCAATATAACGATCAGACCGCTGCGTACGAATTCAGGACCCCACCCGTAAGACCATTCAAAAAACTACTGTTATAAAAAGTCTACACGCCAAGTATTTTTCCATCTCCAATCACAATCCTAAGAAAATTCGCAAGCAACACCACTACCTTTCGCCAGTCTTCATAAGCCGCCACCCGTTGAAATTCATATCCTTTTAAAAGAGCATCAAGTGGCATCACATTGATGCAGTTAAAGGAGTGAATTCTAATGTTCAAAAAAATCAGGCCTTTGAAAACCAATTCCTTCGTAACAATCAAAGCAAGCACCTCTACCAAGGGGCGCGGAGGCGGTGCAATTATGGAGGGGAAATTCTGGATCTATCGAGGAAAATGGAACTAACGCAGCCAAGAAGACCCTCTTCATGAGGGTCTTCCTTTAAAAAACGGAATGGATACCGATCAATGATATTTGAGGCGATCAAACTAATAACAAGAGAAAGCGAAAACTCTTTCAAAAGCTGGAAGATAACTAAAAACAAGTTAGCAAAAACCGTAAAAATCGCCATTTGCAATGAACATATAACGATAACCAACCCTATCGATAATCACATCATACTTCACATAGAAATCACCAAAAACCGCATAGTAATTTCAAATCAAATAATTAACATACTCACTGAAAAATCAAGGCTTTCCAGACCAGCCATCCTCCGATACTTAAACAATACCAAACAGCTTGGAGATTCAATCTGGGAAAATATTTATACCATTACACCGGGTACGTCTGGAAAAATCAGAGCCGACCTTTCAATAAGAATATCTATAGACATCCCAAAGGCAGTTCGATGCGATCCAGCCGAAACCCTTACCGAAGTAATAAGCAAGCAAACTCGCGGTCAAAATATTTCGGTTAGATTTTCTGGGGGTATAGAATCAACGGCGATTTTAGCGGCCTGCAAAGCTATAGCCGACCCCAGAAATATAGTAGCAACGACGTGGTACTCTGAAGCTGAAGGCTATAACTCCGACGTTTCAGAGTCGAGTAGGATTGCGAGAATTCTACAAATTGAGCACCTTCTGGTTCCAATTGATGAGAGCAGATTATTTACAATCCCCTCAACGATGAACCTGCCAGCTTATCCGTCTCCGGCTCTAGCTTTTTCCGGCATTCTAGAAATCTTAGATAGGCACGCCACTGAGCACTTCGGAGGTCGTGCGCCTATAGTTCTAGATGGGCATGGAGGCGATCATGCTTTCCTGGAGCATCCAGACCCCAGGTTATTGCGTAACTGTATTGGCAATAATTTCTTCAAAAAACTTAATGAATACTGCGACCTTAACGCAACCAGCTACTCAAGAGTAATAAAACGAATTCTTTTAGGTCCTGAGCCGCACAAAAATAACATTCTTATCAAGAAATATCGCAAGCAACGCCAGTTCCCTGATTTAACGAAAACCACAAACCGTCTAAGAGCGGAGATAATCCAAGAAGCGCTCGAGGAAATCTGCATAACACCATCTAGGCCAGAAGAAAAAATACTCTACCCATTTCTCCACTCGCCAATGATTGAATGCGCCTTAGCATTTGAGATATCTGAAGCATTCAATTCAAGTCTTAGCAGGATTGCCTTCAGAAAGTCCGCAGCAAAAGCGTTTGGGAATGGCCTTTTCACTAGAGATAACAAGGGCTCTGTAACCGGTTCCTTTCAAAAAGCCCTTAGCCTTCAGCGAGAAAGGCTCTTAGCCATTATAGAAAATGGCTATTGCACGAAAGAGAAATTAATTGATTTATCTAAATTCAAGAGCGCCTATAACATTTCTGCGCAAGGAGCGGAAGGGCTCAACTATGAGATGATGAAAATACTAAACCTTGAGCTATTAATATCGTATTCCTTTAATAAATTAAAGCGACTAACAAGCAATGCAATTTTCTAAATATGTGCACCATGTCGTAATCAACGACGAAATGGTAATTCTCGACGAACCAGGAGACAAGTACTGGCTGCTTAGCCACTCGGACACCCAAGCAGTTATCCATGCTGTGCAATCGAGGCTTGACACATACCCACCCGAACTTCAAGAGCTCGTACAATGTAAAATACTAACCCTTGAGAGAGGAACTACCCACATTAATATAGGCTCTCCTAGAAAGCTTGGATTAAATAATCACGAGTGGTCTCAATCCTTCAAAGCAAATTTAACCAAAGTTTCAGCTTTCTCAATCATAAAAGCCTCCCTCGCACTAACCCTCTCCTTCATCACAACAAAGACATTTGGCCTACACAAAACCCTGAACCTTATAAGGAAGATAAAAAGAAATCGCCTCAGCACATGCAAGCTTGAATTAAAAGAGCTTCAGCAAATATCTTCCAGCATAAAACAGGCATCTAAAATCTTGCCTTTCAGTACATCATGCTTGCAGCATTCAATATGCACCTTCCTTCTCTGCGCAATTAAGGGAGAGGTTGTCACACTCAAAATCGGAGTAAAAACTTATGATTTTTTTGCCCATGCCTGGACGGAAAGTGATAGCGGTTTGGTTATAGGCGACAAACAAGAAATCCCTGAATCACTTCATGAAATCCTCTCTATCTAGCAAGAGATCATTATTCCGACCATGAGCACCAAACTATCTCATTCCTACCGTAACGCGCTCGACATAACCAAACAAAAATACCCGGCATTCTTCAGAGACTTCTCATTAGTACTTGCTATTATTTTATTCATTTCCGCGTTCAGCTCTATCGTACCGCTACTTTTGAGGGAGTCAGCAAATTTACTGAGCAACTCTTCTGCCGAGAGAAGCCTTTTATATATAGTTGTCTCTGCCTATGCACTAGCCTGGACAGTCAGCAATGCAATGGAATGGCTCAAAAGCATAGCAACCTCTTATGTCATGGTACGCTGCGATGCGTCTTTTTATAGATCACTATTCGAATGCTTCTTAAAGCTCACCCCAGAAAATCATAAAATCCTAACAAAGGGAGAGATTCTTTCAGATTTTGACAGATCAATGACAAGTTTTGGACAAATCAATCAAACACTATTCTGGACTCTAGCACCATTAGCCTTCGAATTAATTCTTGTATTCATCATCTTGTGGAAATCAACGAGCCTAGCTTTCTCCTTCGCATTTTTAGTTTCCATCACCCTGCTATTTCTTATCGCAATATGGGTATCACAAAGAACAGAAGACGTGCACCTGGACTGTTTCAATGCAGTAAATGAACTTACTGAGTTCCTGTCTGAAAAAATTGATGCAACCAACGAAATACTTATAAACGCCTCGCAACCTAGAGAATCAAGAAAAATCAAAAGCGTCATTCATAATTATACAAAGGCTATCTTCAAAGCAAACTCACGAATGGCTCTCCTACTAAGCTTGCAAGTCATTGCGATCGGTATGACCCTCCTCGCATTCACCCTTACATCGGCCAACCTTACACTTAATAACCAATTCTCGGTCGGCGACTTTGTGATGGTGGTCTCCTATGTCGTCCAGCTAACAGCCCCATTCGCAGTAATCGCCAGCTCCTTAGTCGGCCTGAAGAGAGATCATCTTGCACTGGAGGCCGGCCTCAAATATTTCAAGCTCACCGCCCCCTCTCCAAGCGGTACAACTCAGTGCAAAAAATCCTCTATATTGTTCAAGATAGACAAATATCAAACCGAGCATATCAAACCACTGTCCACCAACATCCAGCTCGGAAAGACCTACGCAATCTGCGGCCCTTCCGGCAGCGGAAAGACAACATTAATCAATAGTATGATCGGGTTAAATCGCACCTATACAGGTTCCATAGCCCTCTTCGGGGCGGACCTGAAGACCCTTTCGTCCGATGCGGTAATTGACCAAATAAGCGTTGTCCAACAAACCCCATTCATCTTTTCGGGAACGGTTCGTGAAAACCTGCTTTACGGCACGGACAGGGTGGTGGATGACAGCGAGCTGATTGAAGTAATTGACGCACTAGACCTTCACCTGAGCGACGATGTCAGCACAAATAGCCTAGACATAGCTGTCGGTGGAGAAAACCGTTCACTTTCAGGGGGGGAGCAACAGCGAATTGGCATTGCCAGAGCAGTATTACGTCAGAAACGTATAATTATTCTCGATGAACCAACTTCCGCTCTAGATGAAAACACTGCAAAAAAAGCGCTTCGTTTCCTTAGGTCACAGGGTGGTACTTTGATCTTTGCCAGCCATCAAGGCTCCATCATAGAAATGGCGGATGAGATAGTGCGTATAGAACTTATGACACACGCCGAGAGCTTCAATGAAGCAGAATCGGATTGGGCGCAGCGTTGACTGCGCCCAACATCCATCGCTGTTTACCTAACCTCGCCTTTCCCCATCACGGCATCACCGGCGGCACGTATTCCAGGGTGGTGCCCAGGGCCCACAGCAGCACCAGCACCAGTGGGGTGTGCACCAGCAGCTGGACGAAGGAGAAGCCGATCAGGTCGCGCGCCTTCAGGCCCAGCACGCCCAGCAGGGGCAGCATGTAGAAGGGGTTGATCAGGTTCGGCAGCGCCTCGGCGGCGTTGTAGATCTGCACCGACCAGCCCAGGTGGTAGCGCAGCTCGTTGGCCACCTGCATCACGTAGGGCGCCTCGATGATCCACTTGCCGCCACCGGAGGGGATGAAGAAGCCCAGCACGGCGGAGTACACGCCCATCAGCAGCGCGTAGGTGTCGTGGGAGGCGATCTGCACGAAGAAGGTGGAGATGTGGTGCGCCAGGGTCTGGCCATCGCTGCCGTTGACGGTGGTCATCAGCGCGGCGATGGAGCCGTACAGCGGGAACTGGATCAGCACCCCGGTGGTGGTCGGCACGGCGCGGGCCACGGCGTCGAGGAAGCTGCGCGGGCGCCAGTGCAGCAGCGCGCCGGCCATGATGAACAGCAGGTTGTAGGTATTGAGACCGGAGATGGCGGTGATCGCCGGCTTGCTGGCGAACTCCTGGGCCAGCCAGCCACCGGCCAGCACCACCAGCAGGATGATCAGCAGCGGGCTGTGCTCCAGCCACTCGCCCGGGCGGGTCGGCTTGGGTTGCGGCGGCGCGGTGAAGCTCGGGTCCACGCCGCAGGCCTTGGCGTCACGGGCGCTGGCCGCGCTGGGCGCGGTCATGTAGGCGATGGCCAGGGACACCAGGATCAGCGCCAGCAGCATCACGCCCGACTGCCAGAGGAAGATGGTCTCGGTGAAGGGGATCACGCCGGTGATGGCGAGGATGGACGGCGGCAGGCTGGCCGGGTTGGCCTGCAACTGCGCGGCGGAGGACGACAGCCCCAGTGCCCAGACGGCGCCCAGGCCCAGGTAGGCGGCGGCACCGGCGGCGCGGTAGTCCATCCTGATGTCTTCACGGCGGGCCAGGGCGCGCACCAGCAGGCCGCCGAACACCAGGGACAGGCCCCAGTTGAGCAGCGAGGCGACCATGGAGATCAGCGCCACCCAGGCCACCGCGGTGCGGCCGTTCTTCGGCACCCGCGCCAGCAGGTCGATGAGCCGCGATGCCGGGCCGGAGCTGGCGACCACATAGCCGCCGATGACCACGAAGGCCATCTGCATGGTGAAGGGGATCAGGCTCCAGAACCCATCGCCGAAGGCCTTGGCCGTGGCGCTGGCGGGTGCGCCCATGGCCAGCACGGCGACGGTGACGATCAGAACCGCCAGCGCGGCGAATACCCAGGAGTCGGGGAACCAGCGCTCGGCCCAGGCTGAGCAGCGCATGGCGAAACGGGCGGAACGGCTTTCTTCGAGTTGCGTGACCATCGGTCTACCTCACTTTTATTCTTGTCGGCATGGCACGGCCGGGGCCGGGCACCGGATAAGGGTTGGAACCAGCACGAGGGTCTTTGCCCCCTGTTTGCCTGAAACGACGACGCCACGCCCCAGGGCGTGGAATGCGTCTTGCCCCGCTCGGTGAGCGGCGCGGTGCGTGATGCAACTTGTTCAGTGGGCCCCCGCGTTCGCGAGGGTGACGAGGTGCGCGGGACGTCCCTCACTCACCGTCATTCCCGCGCATGCGGGAACCCACTAAAAGCGCCTTCGTTCCGTTTCAGTAGGCCCCCGCGTTCGCGAGGGTGACGAGGTGCGCGGGGCTTCCCTCACTCACCGTCATTCCCGCGCATGCGGGAACCCACTAAAAGCGCGGGAACCCACTAAATAGCCCTCGTTCTGTTTCAGTGGCCCCCGCGTTCGCGAGGGTGACGAGGTGCGCGGGGCTTCCCTCACGCACCGTCATTCCCGCGCACGCGGGAACCCACTAAAAGCGCGGGAACCCACTAAATAGCCCTCGTTCTGTTTCAGTGGCCCCCCGCGTTCGCGAGGGTGACGAGGTGCGCGGGGCTTCCCTCACGCACCGTCATTCCCGCGCACGCGGGAACCCACTAAAAGCGCGGTAACCCACTAAAAGCGCTCGATCGCCAGGGCCACGCCCTGCCCGCCGCCGATGCACAGGGTCGCCAGGCCCTTCTTCGCATCGCGCTTGATCATCTCGTGTAGCAGGGTCACCAGCACGCGGCAGCCGGAGGCGCCGATGGGATGGCCGATGGCGATGGCGCCGCCGTTGACGTTGACCTTCTCGGCGTCCCAACCCAGCTCCTTGCCCACGGACAGGGCCTGGGCGGCGAAGGCTTCGTTGGCTTCGATCAGGTCCAGCTCGTCGAGGTTCCAGCGGGCCTTCTCCAGGCAGCGGCGGGTGGCCGAGACCGGACCGATGCCCATGATCGCCGGGTCGACGCCCGCGTTGGCGTAGGCGGCGATGCGCGCCAGCACCGGCAGGCCCAGGGCCTTGGCCTTCTCGGCACTCATCAGCAGCACGGCGGCGGCGCCGTCGTTGAGGCTGGAAGCGTTGCCGGCGGTGACGCTGCCGTCCTTCTTGAACGCCGGCTTGAGCTTGGCCAGGGATTCGGCGGTGGTGCCGGCGCGGGGCTGCTCGTCGGTGGCGAAGGCGACGGGGTCGCCCTTCTTCTGCGGGATCAGGATCGGGGTGATCTCATCCACGAAGCGGCCGGCTTCGATGGCGGCGGAGGCCTTTTGCTGGGACGCAGCGGCGAAGGCGTCCTGGGCTTCACGGCTGATGCCGTACTTCTCCACCAGGTTCTCGGCGGTGATGCCCATGTGGTAGTCGTTGAAGGCGTCCCACAGGCCGTCCTGGATCATGGTGTCGATGAGCTTGGCGTGGCCCATGCGCAGGCCGGTGCGGGCACCGGGCATGACGTAGGGGGCGAGGCTCATGTTTTCCTGGCCGCCGGCGATGATCACCTCGGCGTCGCCGCAGCGGATGGCCTGGGCCGCCAGGTGCAGGGCCTTGAGGCCGGAGCCGCAGACCTTGTTCAGGGTCATGGCCGGCACGGCATGGGGCAGGCCGGCGAGGATGGCGGCCTGGCGCGCAGGATTCTGGCCGGAACCGGCAGTGAGCACCTGGCCGAGGATGACCTCGTCCACCTGGGCGCCATCGAGGCCGGTCTGGGCCAGCAGCTGGCGGATCACCGCAGCGCCCAGCTCGGGGGCGGGGATGTTGGCCAGCGAGCCCTGGAAGCTGCCGACGGCGGTGCGGGTGGCGGCGACTATGACGACGTCTTGCATGTGCGGATCTCCTGCGGGGCCACGCCGCACGGGCCTGGCCGATGAACAAAGGACCGCCCCGCGGACGAAGCGTGCGTGGCGTTTCGTCCGCGGGGCGGCAGAGCAATCAGAAGCTCATTTCGATCACGTCGTCCGGGACGATCAGCTCGCCGGCGGTCTTGGCGACGATCTCCTCGATGCTGACGCCGGGGGCGCGCTCGCGGAGGATGAAGGCGCCGTCCTCGATCTCCAGGTAAGCCAGGTCGGTGAGCACCTTGCGGATGCAGCGGCAGCCGGTGAGCGGCAGGCTGCAGTGCTTGAGCAGCTTGGACTCGCCGTCCTTGGAGGCGTGGGTCATGGTGACGATGATGTTGTCGGCACCGGCCACCAGGTCCATCGCGCCGCCCATGCCCTTGACCAACTTGCCGGGGATCATCCAGGAGGCGATGTTGCCCTGCACGTCCACCTCGAAGGCGCCCAGCACCGTGAGGTCGACGTGGCCGCCACGGATCATGGCGAAGGATTCGGCGGAGTCGAAGATCGCCGCGCCCTTGCTGGCGGTGACCGTCTGCTTGCCGGCGTTGATCATGTCGGCGTCGACTTCATCCTCGGTGGGGAAGGCGCCCATGCCCAGCAGGCCGTTCTCCGATTGCAGCATCACTTCCATGCCCTCGGGCACGTAGTTGGCCACCAGCGTGGGGATGCCGATCCCCAGGTTCACGTAGTAGCCGTCCTTCAGTTCGCGGGCCACGCGCTGGGCCATCTGTTCGCGGGTCAGTGCCATTTCAAACGCCTCATCTTGTTCTATTGTCGAAGAGGATCGAGCGAGCTAGAGACCGGCTAGGCGGAAGTGTGCGAGGACGCGGAGTTCAGTCGCCTGAATGAGCAGTCCGAGCACGCTTCCAACACCGCCGGGCCGACGCGCAGCCGATCCTCAGGAGCGAGTGGTGCGCTTTTCGATGCGCTTCTCGAAGGTCCCGCATATCAGGCGATCGACGTAGATGCCCGGGGTGTGAATCTGGCTCGGGTCCAGCTCGCCGGGTTCGACGATCTCCTCCACCTCGACCACGGTGATGCGGCCGGCTGTGGCCACCACCGGGTTGAAGTTCTGCGCGGTGTGGCGGTAGATCACGTTGCCGTAGCGGTCGGCCTTCCAGCCCTTGACGATGGCGAAGTCACCGGTGATGGCCGGCTCGAGGATGTAGGGGCGGCCGTTGAATTCGCGGGCCTCCTTGCCTTCGGCGACCGGGGTGCCGTAGCCGGTGGCGGTGTAGAAGGCGGGGATGCCGGCGCCACCGGCGCGCAGCTTCTCGGCCAGGGAGCCCTGGGGCGTGAGTTCGACTTCCAGTTCGCCGCTGAGCAGCTGCTGCTCGAACAGGGCGTTCTCGCCCACGTAGGAGGCGATCATCTTGCGGATCTGCCGGTCTTCCAGCAGCACGCCGAGGCCGAAGCCGTCGACGCCGCAGTTGTTGGAGACCACGGTGAGGTCGCGCACGCCACGGCGGCGGATCTCGGCGATCAGGTTCTCGGGGATGCCGCACAGGCCGAAGCCCCCGGCGAGGACGGTCATGCCGTCGGTGAGCCCTTCGAGGGCTTCCTCGTAGCTGCCTACGCGCTTGTCGAGTCCACTCATGGTGCTGCCTCTTGTGATTGTCGTTGGCCCGGCATGGGGCCGGTGAGTGAGCCCAAGCTTCTCCTCGTTCGACTCATTTGTTAATTTTGTTTTTCCTCGCTATTGATCGGCAAAACAAATCAATGACCGTCAAGCAACTGCGTGCCTTCCTCGCCGTCGCCCAGAGCCTGAGCTTCGCCCAGGCCTGCGAGCGCCTGCACCTGTCCCAGCCGGCGCTGTCCCTGGCGATCAAGAACCTGGAGGAATCCCTCGGCGGCCAGCTGCTGGTGCGCACCACCCGCAGCGTGGCGCTGACGCCGGAGGGCGAGACCCTGCTGCCCATCGCCCGGCGCCTGCTGGCGGACTGGGACAACGCCGAGGAACTGCTGCGCCAGCACTTCACCCTGCAACTGGGCAAGGTGGCCATCGCCGCCATGCCCTCCTTCGCCGGCAACCTGCTGCCGGTGGGCCTCAAGGCCTTCCGCGACCGCCACCCGAAGGTCAACGTGGCGGTGCACGACGTGATCAACGAGCAGGTGCTGGAGATGGTGCGCAACCATCGCGTCGAGCTGGGCATCGCCTTCGAGCCGGAGTCCCTCGACGGCCTGGCGTTCACGCCCTTCTACAGCGACCGTTTCGTCGCCGTGGTGCCCGGCGATTGCGCATTGGCGCAGCAGAGCGAAGTGAGCTGGGCAGAGCTGCTGGGCGAGCCCTTCATCACCCTGCAACGCCCCTCCGCCGTGCGCCTGCTGCTGGAGGAGCGGGTGGCGGCGCGGCACGGCCGGCTGCCGGTGGCCCTGGAGAGCCATCAGTTGGTGACGGTCGGCCGCATGGTCGCCCAGGGCCTGGGCGTGAGCGCGGTGCCCAGCCTGTGCATCCAGCAGATGGAGGAACTGGGCGCCCGCTGCATCGCCCTGCGCGACCCGCAGATCGAGCGTCGCGTGGGCCTGCTGTGGCTCGCCGGGCACAGCCTCTCCACCGCTGCCCAGGCCCTGGCCGACGTGCTGCTGCACCTGCGCGACTGGAACCGCCAGGGGGCCTGCGGAACCCGGCGAGTGAGGCCACCCCTAACCTAGTACCAGCGCGGCCGCCAACGCCCGTGCCATGCTATGGACATCGCCCGCCAGCGCAGTGGGCCCAGTCGTAGAAGAAGAGGAGTCGCCCGATGAGCCAGCCCCTGTGGACCCCCAGCCCGGAACGCATCGCCGCCACGCGGATGGACGCCTTCCGCCGCGAGATCGCCCGCCGCCACGGCCTCGACCTGCCCGACTACGCCGCCCTGCACGCCTGGAGCGTCGGGCAGCGGGAAGCCTTCTGGCAGGCGCTGGTGGAGCTGTTCGATGTGCACTTCCACACACCGCCCCGCGCGGTGCTGGAGGAAGGCCCGGCCATGCCCAGCGCCCATTGGTTCCCCGGCGCCACCCTGAACTTCGCCGAGCACCTGCTGCGCCGCCGTGACGACCACCCGGCGCTGGTGGCCGTGGCCGAGGATGGCCGCCGCGAGCAGCTCAGCCATGCCGATCTGGCCGCCCATGTCGCCGGCCTGCAGCAGCGCCTGGCCGCCGCCGGGGTGGGCGTCGGCGACCGCGTGGCGGCCTTCATGCCCAACACCTGGCAGACGGTGGTGGGCATGCTCGCCACCGCCAGCCTCGGCGCCACCTGGTCATCCTGCTCGCCGGACTTCGGCACCCAGGGGGTAATCGACCGCTTCGGCCAGATCGAACCCAAGGTGCTGATCGCCGCCGCCGGCTACCACTACGCCGGCAAGACCCTGGACCTGACCGCCAAGCTCAATGAAATCCTCCAGCGCCTGCCCACCCTCGCCCAGTTGGTGGTGGTGCCCTATGCCCGCCAGGAGGCCCGCGCGGAAGACTTCGCCACCGCCGCCGGCGTCAGCCTGTGGGACGACTTCTACCGCCCCGGCGGCGAACCCGCGTTCGTTCCCGTGCCCTTCGAGCAGCCGCTGTACATCCTCTACTCCAGCGGCACCACCGGGGTGCCCAAGTGCATCGTCCACGGCGTCGGCGGCACCCTGCTGCAGCACCTCAAGGAACACGCCCTGCATGGCGACCTGAAGGCCGACGACACGCTGTTCTACTTCACCACCTGCGGCTGGATGATGTGGAACTGGCTGGCCTCCGGCCTGGCCCTGGGCGCCACCCTGGTGCTCTACGACGGCTCGCCGTTCCACCCCGGCCCCGAGCGGCTGATGGACCTGATCGACGCCGAGGGCATCAGCATCTTCGGCACCAGCGCCAAGTACCTGGCCGCCCTGGAGAAGGCCGGCGCCAAGCCCCGCCAGAGCCATCGGCTGGAACGCCTCAAGGCGCTGCTCTCCACCGGCTCGCCCCTGGCCCACGAGGGCTTCGACTACGTCTACCGCGAGATCAAGGCCGAGCTGTGCCTGTCGTCCATTTCCGGCGGTACCGACATCGTCTCCTGCTTCGCCCTGGGCAACCCAGTGCTGCCGGTGTGGCGCGGCGAGCTGCAGTGCAAGGGCCTGGGCATGGACGTGCAGGTGTGGGACGAGGACGGCAGGCGGCTCGCCTCCGGCAAGGGCGAGCTGGTCTGCGCCCGGCACTTCCCCTCGATGCCGGTGGGCTTCTGGAACGACCCGGACGGCGAAAAATTCCGCGCGGCCTACTTCGAGACCTTCTCCGGCGTCTGGGCCCACGGCGACTACGCCGAGGAGACCGCCCACGGGGGCCTGGTGATCCACGGTCGCTCGGATGCCGTGCTCAACCCCGGCGGCGTACGCATCGGCACCGCCGAGATCTACCGCCAGGTGGAGAAGGTGGAACAGGTGCTGGAATCCCTCGCCATCGGCCAGGATTGGCAGGGCGACGTGCGCGTGGTGCTGTTCGTACGCCTGCGCGAGGGCGTGGCGCTGGACGACACCTTGCAGGCGCGCATCCGCCAGGTGATCCGCGACAACACCACGCCGCGCCACGTGCCGGCGAAGATCATCGCCGTCGCCGATATCCCGCGCACCCTCAGCGGCAAGATCGTCGAGCTGGCGGTGCGCAATGTCGTCCACGGCCGCCCGGTGAAGAACACCGACGCCCTGGCCAACCCCCAGGCGCTGGAGCTGTTCAGGAACCTGCCGGAACTGGCGGAGTGAAGGCGACGCGGCCGTAGGTCGGGGGCAACCCGACGGCTGCCTGGCACTCGCGCGCGTCACCCGCCCTGCGAACCCCATCACGCTTGCATCAACGGCCAAGGGAATGCCCGTGGTGCCGGCGCTAACATGGCGGCCTCACTCGTACCTGGAACCCGAGATGGATCTCATCCCCCGCGCCCTGCTCTGCCTGGGCCTCGCCCTGCCCTCCATCGCCCTGGCCACGCCCTGCCAGGAGTTCGAACCCGCCCTCGCACGCCTCGAAGGCAAGCTGGAACGCCAGACCCACCCCGGCCCGCCCAACTTCGAAAGCATCGAGAACGGCGACGAGGCGCGCACCGGCTTCTACCTGGTGCTGGCCGAGCCCGCCTGCGTGAAGGGCAACGACTACGAGACGGACATGGGCGCCGAGCAGGACGTGCGCCTGGTGCAACTGGTGCTGGACGAGGCCGGCTACAAGAAGCTCGAACCGCACCTGGGGCAGCAGGTGACCCTCGCCGGCCACCTGTTCTCCGCCGAGACCGCCTTCCACTACGCCCCGCTGCTGATGCAGGACGTGCAATGGCTGGAGGACCAGCCGACCGCCAGCGCCGACTGCGAAGCCCTGGCCGCCAAGGCCAACGAGGCCGTGGGCTTTCATCCGCCCTGGTGGGGCACGGTGAAGGGCGAAGGCCGGCTGCACTTTCACAGCGCGCCGGACAAGGCCTGCGCCATCCCCGGGCTGTTCATCATCCCCGGCGACGGGGTGACCATCTACGCCGCCGAGAACGGCTGGATGCAGGTGATGTACATCAACGCCAAGGGCGAGGACTTCAGCGGCTGGGTGGATGAAAACCGCCTGGACGCCGCCCCCTCGCGCAGTGAAGGCGACGACCAGCCCGAACCGGCCGCCAGCGGCCAGCCCGAGGACGTGACCGCATTCGCCGACCGCTACGCCAACTGCGAACACTTCCTCGGCGAGGAACCCTACGACGCAGAGCGGGCCAAGGAGCTCGCCCAGGCGGTGGAGGAGCTGTGCACCGGCATCGACGCCCAGCTCGACGCCCTGCGCCAGCGCTACAAGGACGACGCCAGCGTGACCCAGGCCCTGGCCGGCTACGAGAAGGTGGAGTGACCCCTCCGGCAGGCCGCCCCGAGCCGGCGACGGCCTCTCCTATACTCCAGGCGTCGCCCTGAAACGGACCCTGCCGTGCTCGCCAGAACCCTGTGCCTCGCCGCCCTGCTCTGCTGTGCCCTCCAGGCTTCCGCCCGGCCGCTGAAGGTCGACCTGTACCTGCCCGATGCGCCCCCATTGACGATGCTGGAGGCCGGCAACAGCCACGGCATCGTCGGCGACGCCACCCTGCTGGCGCTCAAGCGCGCCGGCTACCAGGTACGCATCCTCGTCGCGCCCTGGGCACGGGCGCAGAAGCGCACCATGGAAGGCCGCGACATCCTCGTCATCCCGCTGTCGCGCACGCCGGATCGCGAGGCCTCCTACACCTGGATCGCACCGATCATGGAGTTGCAACGGGCCTTCTTCAGCCTCGACGAGCCGGTCAAGGATTTCGCCGAAGCCCGCGCCCGCTACCGCCAGATCGGCGTCGGCCTGGGCACCGCGCAGAACGAGATCCTCCGCCGCGAAGGCTTCGACAGCGGGCAGATACGCTCCCTGGTGCTGGGCGACAAGCCTGCGCAGCTGCTGGAGATGGGGCGCATCGACGCCTGGTTCACCGGCGTCCCCGAGGCGCTCTACATCTGGCCCAAGGTCTCGCACCAGCGCCTGCGCATGAGCCCGCCCCTGGCGGCCACCGACCTCTACCTCGCCTGCTCCCTGGCCTGCGACCCGCAGCTGGTGGACGACCTGCGCAAGGCCATCGACGCCCTGCGTGCGGACGGCAGCCTGAAGCGCATCCAGGCGCGGTATCTGAAGGATGCCCAGCCGCTGCTGGAACGACAGGCTCCGTAGGTCGGGTGCAACCCGACACGATTGTTGAGGTGCAGCGCGGGTTTCACCCGCCCTACGCGCTGGCGGCAGGTTCAGTAGTGCTTGCCCGGGTCTTCCGGTGGCGGCTCGTCCTCGGGCAGGTCTTCGAGCTTGAGCTCCAGGCCCCAGCTAGCGGCATCCTGGGTCGGCGTGGCCTGGGGCGTCGGTGCGGGCGGCGGGGTGGGTGCAGCGGCGGCGGGCCGGGTGCCGGGGCCGTCGCGGTGCAGCTTGAGCTTCAAGCGCAGGTTGTTGGCCGAGTCGGCGTTCTTGATCGCTTCCTCTTCCTGGATCGAGCCCTCGATCACCAGGTCGAACAGCGCCTGGTCGAAGGTCTGCATGCCCAGGGCCTTGGATTTCTCCATGATTTCCTTGATCGAGCTGAAGTCGCCGCGCTTGATCAGGTCGCTGATGGTGGCGGTGCCCAGCAGCACTTCCACCGCCGCGCGGCGCTTGCCGTCGGAGGTGCGCACCAGGCGCTGGGAAACGAAGGCCTTGAGGTTGTTGCCCAGGTCGTTGAGCAGCTGCGGCCGGCGCTCCTCGGGGAAGAAGTTGATGATGCGGTCCAGCGCCTGGTTGGCGTTGTTGGCATGCAGGGTGGAGATGGCCAGGTGACCGGTGTCGGCGAAGGCCAGGGCGTGTTCCATGGTCTCGCGGTCGCGGATCTCGCCGATCAGGATCACGTCCGGCGCCTGGCGCAGGGTGTTCTTCAGGGCGGCGTGGAAGCTGCGGGTGTCCACCCCCACCTCACGCTGGTTGATGATGGATTTCTTGTGCCGGTGCACGTACTCCACCGGGTCCTCGATGGTGATGATGTGCCCGCCGCTGTTGCGGTTGCGGTAGTCGATCAGCGCGGCCAGGGAGGTGGACTTGCCGGAGCCGGTGCCACCGACGAAGAGCACCAGGCCGCGTTTTTCCATCACCACCTTGAGCAGCACCTCGGGGAGCTTGAGGTCCTCGAACTTGGGGATATCCAGCTTGATGTTGCGCGCGACGATGGAGACCTCGTTGCGCTGCTTGAAGATGTTGATGCGGAAGCGGCCGATGTTGGGCAGGGAGATGGCCAGGTTCATCTCCAGCTCGCGGTCGAATTCGCCGCGCTGCTCCGGGTCCATGATCGATTCGGCGATGCGCGCCACGTCGCCCGGCTTGAGCGGGTCGGTGCCCAGCGGCTTGAGTACGCCGTTGAACTTGGCACAGGGCGGCGCACCGGTGGAGAGATAAAGGTCCGAGCCATCCTGGGAGGCCAGGACCTTGAGCATCGAGGGGAGATCCATGGGGCGAACGTCCAAAGGGCATTTCGAATAACGGTAGGCGAATTTCGCCCGGCTTCCTGCGCGCGAGCGCGCAACCGATGAACTGTATGGGCGCACCGCGCGCTGGCACAATGAACGGCTCCACAAACCACGAGGAAATCCCATGGCCAAGGCCCTTGCCCGCCACATCCTGGTCAAGACCGAGGCGGAAGCCGAACAGATCAAGCAGCGCCTGGCCAAGGGCGAGGACTTCGCCGTGCTGGCGAAGAAGCATTCCATCTGCCCTTCCGGCAAGCGCGGCGGCGACCTGGGCGAGGTGCGCCCCGGGCAGATGGTGCGGGTGATCGACCAGGTGATCTTCAAGAAGCCGGTGCGCACCATCCACGGCCCGGTGAAGAGCCAGTTCGGCTACCACCTGGTGCAGGTGTTCTTCCGGGACTGAGCCCCTGCCCGCCCCGCCCGAAACGAAAAAGCCCGGCACCTGGCCGGGCTTTTCGCATCCACCGCCTCACTTCATCGAGTTGGCGAAGGCGTTCCATTCCTCGGTGGCCTTCAGCGCGGCCTCGCGGTGCTTGCGCACGGCTTCGTTCTGCTCGGTGACGAAGGCGCTGATGCACTTGCTGTAGCTGTCCACGTCGCGGCTGAACTGGTCGCGGTGCGCTTCGTCGCGGAACTGCTTGGGCACCTCGGGCTTGTTGCAGTCGTGGCGGGGCTGGGCGGAATCGGCGAAGGCCAGGGGGGAAGCCAGGAGAAGTATCGCGAGCGCTTTGTGCATGCTTTCCTCACGGGGTTTGCGGCGTGCGCCGGTCGGTTCGAGGGTGCCGACCCGTCGCGGGGCAGGGTCGGCCGGGGGTCGTACTTTCCGGCATCCCGTCCGCCCGATCAAGTTCGGCGGCCCCGGCCGGGCGGCCCGCAGGCAGAAAAAAGCCCCGCATCGGCGGGGCTTTCTCGGGGCACCGGTGGGCGCGTCAGACGATCACGCCCTGGCTGCGCAGGTAGTCGTCGTAGGTGCCGCTGAAGTCGGTCACGCCGTTCTCCGAGAGCTCGATGATGCGGGTGGCCAGGGAGCCGACGAACTCGCGGTCGTGGCTGACGAAGATCAGCGTGCCCGGGTAGTTCTCCAGCGCCAGGTTGAGCGCCTCGATGGACTCCATGTCCAGGTGGTTGGTGGGTTCGTCCATGACCAGCACGTTGGGCTTCTTCAGGATCAGCTTGCCGAACAGCATGCGGCCCTGCTCGCCACCGGAGATCACCTTCACCGACTTGAGGATCTCGTCGTTGGAGAACAGCATGCGGCCGAGGGTGCCGCGCACCAGCTGCTCGCCGCCCTGGGTCCACTGGCCCATCCAGTCGAACAGGGTGACGTCGTCTTCGAAGTCATGGGCGTGGTCCTGGGCGTAGTAGCCGAGTTCGGCGCTCTCGGTCCATTTCACGCTGCCGGCGTCCGGGGTCATCTCGCCCACCAGGGTGCGCAGCAGGGTGGTCTTGCCGATGCCGTTGGGGCCGATGATGGCGACGCGTTCGCCCGCCTCGATCTGCAGGTCCAGGCCCTTGAACAGCTGCTTGCCTTCGAAGCCCTTGGCCAGCTTCTCCACGGTGACCGCCTGGCGGTGCAGCTTCTTGTGCTGCTCGAAGCGGATGAAGGGGCTGACGCGGCTGGACGGTTTGACCTCGGCCAGCTGGATCTTGTCGATCTGCTTGGCGCGGGAGGTGGCCTGCTTGGCTTTCGAGGCGTTGGCGGAGAAGCGGCTGACGAAGGTCTGCAGCTCGGCGATCTGCGCCTTCTTCTTGGCGTTGTCGGCCAGGAGCTGCTCGCGCGACTGGGTCGCCGCGGTCATGTACTCGTCGTAGTTGCCCGGGAACAGGCGCAGCTCGCCGTAATCCAGGTCAGCCATGTGGGTGCACACGCTGTTGAGGAAGTGACGGTCGTGGGAAATGATGATCATGGTGCTGTTACGCGCCGTGAGGACGTTTTCCAGCCAGCGGATGGTGTTGATGTCCAGGTGGTTGGTCGGCTCGTCCAGCAGCAGCACTTCCGGGTCCGAGAACAGCGCCTGGGCCAGCAGCACGCGCAGTTTCCAGCCGGGCGCCACTTCGCTCATCGGGCCGAAGTGCTGGGCCAGCGGGATGCCCAGGCCGAGCAGCAGTTCGCCGGCACGGGATTCGGCGGTGTAGCCGTCCATCTCGGCGAACTCGGTCTCAAGCTCAGCCACGGCCATGCCGTCTTCCTCGCTCATCTCCGGCAGGGAGTAGATGCGGTCACGCTCGGCCTTTACCCGCCACAGTTCCTCGTGGCCCATGATCACGGTGTCGATGACGCTGAAGTTCTCATAGGCGAACTGGTCCTGGCGCAGTTTGCCCAGGCGTACGTTCGGCTCCAGCATCACCTGGCCGCCGGAAGGCTCCAGATCACCGCCGAGGATCTTCATGAAGGTCGACTTGCCGCAGCCGTTGGCGCCGATCAGGCCGTAGCGGTTGCCGTTGCCGAACTTGACGGAAACGTTCTCGAACAGCGGCTTGGGGCCGAACTGCATGGTGATGTTGGCGGTGGAGATCAAGGGGGCTACCTGTCAGATGTGTGCAGCTTTCGAATGTCGCCGGGTACCGGTCGGATACCCGTCTGGAGCGTTCGCAAGGCCCGCCGGCCGGCGTCATGGCCGACCCGTTGGGCACAGCGCAGGAGCAGCGCCCGGGCCTGGGGCCCGTGCTGCCTGGCGATGAAAGCGGGGTTCATGTGAAAAAGCGCGCGGATTGTCGCATAGCTGTGACGACAGTTATACGGCAGCGTTCGCCGAAAGCCGGCGGCCGGCCGGACGGTGCATGGACGTGGCTGCCGGTGCCGCCGAGCAACGGCAGTGCTGGCCGTTCAATGGCCCCCCGCGTTCACGGGGATGAGGGTGGATCGAAGCCCCCTGCCCCCCTGCCCCCGGCGTGAACACGAGGCCCACTCGACGGGCGCCTCTAGCCAGCCGACCCCGCCAGTGCCGCGCGCAGGCGCAGGGTTCCGGTGCGCTGGCAGGTGATGGCGACCTCCTCCAGCCCCAACCAGGCAGCGAGGCGGCGCAGGTTCTCGGCCAGGGCGTGCAGGCCCGCCTCGCCGAGCCCGGGTGTTTCCTCGTGCAGGGCGTGCACGGCCAGGCGGCTGTGGGCACGCTCGGCGCGCAGGTCGACGCGGGCGGGGATGCGCTCGTCGTGGAGGAACGGCAGCACGTAGTAGCCGTACCGGCGCTTGTCCGCCGGGGTGTAGATCTCCAGGCGGTAGTGGAAGTCGAACAGGCGCTCGGTGCGGGCGCGCTCCCAGATCAGCGAATCGAAGGGCGACAGCAGCGCGCTGGCCCTGACCTTGCGCGGCACCGCCGGCTCGCCGAGGCAGTAGCCCACCTGCTTCCAGCCGCGTACCGCGACCCTCTGCAGGTCGCCGTTCTCCACCAGGTCGGCCAGGCCCTGGCGGGCATCGGCGACGTCGAGGCGGAAGTAGTCGCGCAGGTCCTTCTCGGTGCCGACGCCCAGGGCCCGGGCCGAGTGCAGCAACAACTGGCGGATGGCATCGGCCTCGGCCAGCTCCGCGCCATTGCGCAGGTCCGCCGGGATCACCCGCTCGGGCAGGTCGTAGAGCCGCTCGAAGCCGCGCCGCCCCGCGACCGTCACCTCGCCGGCGGCGAACAGCCACTCCAGCGCGTGCTTCTCGGCGCTCCAGTCCCACCAGGGGCCGGCGCGTTCCTGGCGGGTGCTCAGGGTCCCGGCACCCAGGGCGCCCTGCTCGTGCACGGCGGCGAGCACGCGCTGGATCACCCCCTGCTGCTCGCGGCCGAAGCGCGCCAGCTGCTGGTAGATGCCCCGCCCCTGGGCAGCCCGCTGCATGCGCCAGCGCATCGCCGGGTAGAGCGCCAGGGGCAGCAGCGAAGCCTCGTGGCCCCAGTACTCGAAGAATTCGCGGCGGCGCGGCTTGCCCCAGGCCAGCTCGTCCAGCAGCTCGCGCGGGTAGGCGCCGAGGCGCGAGAAGAACGGCAGGTAGTGCGAGCGCACCAGTGCGTTGACCGAGTCGATCTGCACGACGCCGAGACGCCCGGCCAGCGTCCGGATGTGGCTGGCACGGACGGCGCCACGGGGCGGCCGCAGGAAGCCCTGGGCGGCCAGGGCCAGGCGGCGGGCTTCGGCCGCGCTGAGTTCGAGGGGCATCGGAGCGGTCCTTGCGCGGGAATCAGCCGAGGACATTAGCACCCGCGACAGCGGCTTTCCCATCGCCCGCGAGCGGGGCCGGCGGCGGGAAGGGATGGCGGAAGGTGAAGGCTCCGGGCCCCGGGCCCCGCTCGCGCAGGAGGGCCAGGCGCTCGGCGGCTTCCTGCGCGTCGGGCCGATGCCCGGCGGGCACCCACCAGCACACCAGGTGCGCGTCGCCGATGCGCGAGAACCACTCGTTGCGACGCTTGAGCATCTCGGTATGGGCGCCGCGGTAGGTGAAGTCGCGCAGGGACTCCATGTCGCGCCAGACCGAGAGGTTGACCAGCACGTCGTCGCCGAAGGGGCGGATCGCCGTGGCGTCGCCGCCGTCGTCCTCCAGCCGCCAGAGGTACCCCGGCGAGGCTTCCGCCAGGCCGTTGATGCGCGCCAGGTTGGCCACGAAATCGGCCATGCCGGGCGACTCCAGGGGGGCGAGCATCCGCGCGATGTTCAGTTGCGCCAGTTCGAAGGCAGGGGCCATCGGGAACTCCTTCCTCGGGTCAGATGGCGAGGCTCAGCGTGCGCACCACCTGGGCGTTGCCGCCGGCCATCAGGCGCTGGATGCGCCCTTCGCCGTCCAGGTCCAGGTCGACGGTGATCAGGCTGGGCGAGGCCGGCCGCATCAGGTAGCCCTGCTCGATCAGCAAGTGTGCGCCGGGCACACCCACGCGGTCGTGCAGGTAGCACGCCAGCGGGCCGGCGGCCATGCCGGTGGCGGGCTCCTCGGGGATGCCGAAGCGCGGCGCGAACATCCGTGCACCGGCTACGCGGCCAGGCTGGCGGCTGTCACGGGAGAAGGCGTAGAAGCCGATGACGTCCAGCTCCTCGCTGATGCGTTCGAGGGCCGCCAGGTCGGTGTGTATGGCGGCGACATCGGCTTCGCTGCGCAGCGGCACGACGACGAAGGCGACACCGGTGCTGACCCGCGAGCTCAGCAGCCCCTCGGCCAGTTGCCCGGGCTCAAGGCCCAGGGCCGCGAGGCTTTCCGCCAGCAGGCGCGAGCCGGGCTCGACGTCCTGGTACTGCGGTGCGCGTTGCTCCATGAACACGCGGTCACCTTCGATGTAGATGTCGCGATTGCCGTCGATGGTTTCCTTGTCGCTCCAGCCCTCGCCGACCTTGCCCAGCTGGCGCAGCAGCGAGAAGGTGGCCACGGTGGCGTGGCCGCAGTGGGGGATCTGCCGGTTGGGGGTGAAGAACTCCAGCTTGAAGGCGGCCTGGGCGGAGGCGGAGACGAAGGCCGTCTCCGACAACCCGAGCCGTGCGGCGATCGCCTGCTTCTGCACGGCAGTGAGCGCATCGGCATCGAGCACCACGCCAGCCGGGTTGCCACCTTGTCCGCCATCGACGAACGCATTCACGATCCTGACTTCGACTTGCATCGCGTTTCCTTGTTGTGTGGGTTCACTGCATGTGGGGTCACTTGGCCAGCGGGTCGTCCCAGAACGGCCGTTCGCTTTCCTGCATCACGTCGCCTCGGGACAGGCCCAGGTCCTTGAGCATGGCATCACTCAGGCCGGCGAGCTCCCGGCGCTGGCTGTACAGCCGGTACCAGCGCAGCAGGCGCGCGCCGATGGAAAGATGAGGGCCACGAACGGCGGGCCGGTGGGTGGGGTGCAGCGTGCCTACGAAACCGAATTGACCTTTCATCGCATCGCCCTCCTTGTGGGGTTGGCGCCAGTTTCCTGCGACGCATATGATCAATCCAACGAATGTTTCTTATGCACTGCATCTCGGGAATTGATGAATGAGCTACCCCGCCATCGACACGGAACTGCTGCGCACCTTCGTCGCCATCGCCGACAACGGCGGCTTCACCCGCGCGGCCGAAGTGGTCAACCGCACCCAGTCGGCAGTGAGCATGCAGATGAAGCGGTTGGAGGAGGATGTGCTGGAACGCACGGTGTTCGAGCGCGACGGCCGGCAGGTGCGGCTGACCGCCGAGGGGCAGATCCTGCTGAGCTACGCGCGACGCATCCTCAAGCTGCACGGCGAGGTGATGACCACCCTGCGCGAGCCGCACATGGTCGGCTCGGTGCGCATCGGCACGCCGGATGACTATGTGATGCGCTTCCTGCCGGGCATCCTCTCGCGCTTCGCCCAGTCCTACCCGCTGGTGCAGGTCGAAGTGCATTGCGAGTCGTCCTCGCAGCTGCTGCAACGCCAGGACCTGGACCTGTCGATCATCACCCGCGAGCCGGGCACCGAGATCGGCCAGTTGCTGCGCCAGGAGCGCTTTGTCTGGGCCGAGGCCATCGGCTTCAGCCCTCATGAGCAATCCCAGCTGCCGCTGGCGATGTTCAACACCGACTGCTTCTGCCGCGCCTGGGCCTGCAACGCACTGGACGCCATCGAGCGCCCCTACCGCGTCGCCTACACCAGCCCCAGCCTGTCGGCGATCATGGCGGTGGTCAGCGCCGGCCTCGCGGTGACCGCCCAGTTGCAGAGCCTGATCACGCCCGACATGCGCATCCTGGGCGAAGCCGAGGGCCTGCCCACCCTGCCCGCCTGCAGCATCGTGCTGGTACGCAATCCGCGCAGCAGCTCACCGGTGACCGAGACCCTGGCCGAGCACATCGTCGAAGGCTTCCGCTTGTGAGTGGTGCTGGGCTTCGCTCTGGCGAAGCCCAGCAGCGTTCCCGCAGGATGCAGGCGGCTCGCCCCCGCGCAGGCTCGATCACTCGAACGCCAGCATCACCGCACAGACCAGCAGGAAGACGCAGAACGCCGTGCGCAGCACGCGCTCCGGCAGCGCATGGGCCAGGCGGACACCCCAGCTGATGCTGAGCAACCCGCCGACAGCCAGGGGAACGCCCATCGCCCAGTTGACGTGATGGTTGAGGCCGTAGGTGGCCAGGGTCACCGCGGTGCTGGGCGCGGCAAGGGACAGCGACAGCCCCTGGGCAACCACCTGGGTGGTGCCGAAGACGCTGGTCAGCACCGGCGTGGCGACCACCGCTCCCCCAACCCCGAACAGCCCACCCATGGCACCGGCGAACCCGCCGAGCACGCCCAGCCAGGGCCAGGGATGGCGCAGTTCCGCGCTGACCCTGGCCTTGGCCATGAACATGCGGGCGAAGTTGTAGGCCGCCAGGGCCAGCAGGAAGCCGACGAAGGCCAGGCGCATGCTTTCCGCCTCCAGGCGCACCGCGAACAGCGAAGCCAGCCAGGCGAAGCCGAAGCTGGTCACCGCCAGCAGCAGCGCGTAACGCGGGTCGATGCGGTTGCGCTGGTGGTAGCGCCAGAGTGCGAGCAAGACGTTGGGCACCACCATCACCAGGGCGGTGCCCTGGGCCAGTTGCTGGTCGAGGCCGAACAGCACCCCCAGGGCGGGGATGGCAATCAGCCCTCCGCCGATACCGAACAACCCACCCAGGGTGCCAAGGGCCGCACCGAGCAGCACATTCAACGCGATAGCAAACAGATCCATAAGGCCTCCGATCAGATGCCGCGCATGCTACGCAGCCTTGGCTAGCACGGAAACGCACAGCAACGCACAATGGCTTTGCGTAATTGGCATAGGCACCACCATGAATCCCGATGCTCTGACCGAACAGCTGGCCCTCTTCCTCGACGTGCTCGAGGCCGGCAGCTTCTCCGCCGCCGCCCGGCGCCATCCGCTGACGCCCTCGGCCGTGGCCCGGCGCATCGATACCCTGGAACGCAGCCTCGGCAGCACCCTCTTCACCCGCAGCACCCATGCGGTGCGCGCGACGCCGGCGGGGCTGGCCTTCGCCGAACGGGCCAGGCGGATACTCGCCGAGCTGCGCCTGGCACGGGCCGAGGCCGTGTCCCTGAGCAGCGCGCCGGAGGGGCTGATCCGCATCGATGCGCCCGCCCCCTTCGGCCGTCGCCACCTGGCGCCGGCCATCGCCGAATTCCTCGTCACCTACCCGGGGCTGGACGTGCAGTTGCGGCTGATCGACAGCTTCATCGACATGCACGGCACCCACCTGGGCGAGGTGGACCTGGTGCTGCGCATCGGCCCGCTGGCGGACACCCGCCTGGTGGCGACACCGCTGTCGCCGCTGGTCCGCGTGCTCTGTGCCAGCCCCGACTACCTGCGCCGGCGCGGCGTGCCCCAGGACCCGCGCGAGCTGACCGACCACGACGGCCTCGACTGGGACGCCCTCGCCCCACCCTACGCCTGGCGTTTCGAGGTGGAGGGCCGCAGCCAGGTGATCCGCCCCCGGCGCATGCGCATGACGGCCAATAACGCCGAGACCCTGTTGTTCAGCGCCGTCGCCGGGCTGGGCGTCGCCCACCTGCCGACCTGGCTGATCAGCGACTACCTGCTGCGTGGCGAACTGGTACCGCTGCTCTGCGAAAACGGCTTGCCCGCCCCGGAGCCCAGCGGCATCTATGCCCTGCGCCTGGAAGGCGAAGCCAGCTCGCGGAGCCGGCTGTTGCTGGAATTTCTCAAGAACCGCTTCGGCCCCGTGCCACCCTGGGACCTGGCCCTGAGCGGGCTGGGGCAGGCCTGAGGGGCTCACCCGCCCTACCCGTAGGATGGCGTAGAGCGCAGCGAAACCCATCAGTGCAGCCCCTCAGTCCCGGGCTGAAGCCCGGGCTACCGAGGCCGATGGGTCAATTGGGCAGTTGCACCACGCGGGTGCTGGCGGTCAGGTCATGCAGGCAACGGCGATCCGCGCGGAAGATGAACAGGTAGTTCGCCAGCAATATCAGGCCGCCGATGATCGGGATGTAGGCGACCAGGCCCCAGAGCAGGTAGCGCTTGAGGTACATGGTGATCCACTCGGGCTTGTTGCCCTGCAGGTCGACGATGGCAAGCTTGAGCACTCGCTTGCCGACGGTCTGCCCGTAGTTCTTCAGGAAGTGCCCGTTGATCGCCAGGAACACCACGATACCCACCAGCGAACCCAGCGCCTGCTGGCCGAAGCCGGGCTGCACGCCCTCCATGAGCCCATCGTAGACACCCAGCAGGTAGCTGATGGGGATGGTGACGCACAACAGGATCAGCCCATCGATCAGCGCGGCGCCGAAGCGCGAGCCGCGGGCGGCCAGCGGCAGGCCGGTGGCTTCGTGGGTCAGCTCCGCCTGGGGCGATTGGTAGGGGTTCTGGGCATCGGTCATTTGCAGCTCTCCTTGCAGGGGTCTAGCCGGCAATTCTGGCTGCTGCGCACGGCGGCGCAAGCCCCCGTGCGCCGAAATGAGAACCGGTCAAATTTTGCTCACGAAAGGCTTGTGCGCTAAATTACGACCATTCCAGCCCCCAAGGAGGCCGCCATGAACACCCCGCTCGAACGTTGCGACGACCTGCTGCTCGACAACCAGCTGTGCTTTGCCCTGTATTCCACCTCCCTGCTGATGACCAAGGTCTACAAGCCATTGCTGCAGGAGCTTGGCCTCACCTACCCGCAGTACCTGGCGATGATGGTGCTCTGGGAAGGCGACGGCATCACCGTGGGCGATATCAGCGCGCGCCTGCTCACCGACCCGGGCTCCCTCACCCCCCTGCTCAAGCGCCTGGAAGCCGAAGGCCTGATCACCCGCACCCGCAGCAGCGCCGACGAGCGCGTGGTCGAACTGCACCTGACCGACAAGGGCCGTGCCATGCACAAGCAGGCCCAGCGCGTGCCCGCCTGCATCCTCGCGGCCAGCGAGATGGACATCGCCAGCCTCGGCCAGTTGAAGGACGAACTGGTGAACCTGCGCAGGAGCCTGCAAAAGGCCGTCTGACGGCCTTATTCCTGTTTCGCTGGGTTGTTATTCGGTTTTCTTCTGAATAAACATCTTGCGCGCAAACTAAATGATCGCTAATTTCCACATCACGCACTTAGTTAGCGCGCAATATTTTACGAAGCCAAACGAATCCAGCGGAGAACCACCATGAACACCCAGCGCATCGGCACCCTCCTCACCGGCAGCCTT